>JBFGKE010000016.1:0-72779 GCA_041576815.1 Polyangiales bacterium | reverse complement strand
GGACGTCCGCCTCTACGACGGCAGCTGGAACGAATGGAACAACGGCACCTTCCCCGTCGAGCCATAAAAGAGGTCAGTAAAAGGGGTCAGGCACCTTTTTCGAAGGGTTAATCTCTTGGTGTCAGCGACGTACGGAGGGGCGAAAAAAATCGCGAGATGGGGCGGAGTCGGCGTCGCGAGTGACAATCGGCCATGCGTGCAACCACCGCCGATTGGCGCGAGCGCCGAGGGGAGGCTTGCGTGGCCAAAGCTCTCCAGTCATTCCGGCCACCCTTGCAAGCCGACCCGTCCGATGCAGCCCCGTATCGCGATTTTTTTCGCCCCGGTGACGGCGCTAAGGTGACTGCTCTTCTTCCAGCGCGTCCAAGTCGAGCTCTTCTTCCTCGCCTTCGAGCGCGTCCAAGTCGAGCTCTTCTTCCTCGCCTTCGAGCGTATCGAGGTCCAACGTGTCGCCGTCTTCTTCGAGGCTGTCGAGATCGAGCGTGCCGTCGTCCTCCAGGGCATCGAGATCGAGGTCGAGATCATCACCCTCGAGCTCGCCCGGCTCGCCGAGGTCGACCGCCTGCGTCTCGACCAAGCTGGGCAGCCACGTGGAAAGCGCCGGGATGTAGGTGACGATCACCAGCGCGAGGCCGAGCAGACCGATGAAAGGCAAGACCGCTCGATAGAGCTGTGTGATCGGCTTGTTGAATCGGAAGCTCGAGATGAAGAGGTTCAAGCCGACCGGCGGCGTCATGTAACCGATCTCGAGGTTCAGCAGGAATACGATGCCCAGGTGGTACGGATCGACACCGAACCGGAGCGCGATGGGCACGATGAGGGGCACGACGACGACGATCGCCGAAAAGATGTCCATCAGCATGCCGACGCCGATGAGGAAGAAGTTCAGGGCGACGAGGAACATGATCTTCGACGTGATGAAGCCCTCCATCGCGTCCAGGATCACCATCGGGACACGCGCCTGAATCAGGAATGCGGTGAACCCGATCGCGGTGGCGAGAATCGCGAGGATCGCCCCGACCAGCGTCATCGACTCCCGAATGATGCGCGGGAGGTCGGTGCGGAAGCTGACGTCGCGGTAGATGAACACTTCGATGATTAGCGTGTAGATCGCGGTGAACGCCGCGGCCTCGTGAATTCGCAGGAGCCCGCTGTACATGCCGCCCAAGAGCGCGATTGGCAGCAGGGCTTCCCACTTGGCCTCCCAAAACGTCTTGAAGGCCTCGGCAGTGTTGAAGCGCGTCCGCGACATCTTGTGCTTGACGCCAATTGCCGAGCTGTAGATCGCCAGCGTGGCAACCGTGATCACGCCAGGAATCAGGCCGGCGAGGAAGAGCTTCTCGATCATGATGCCGGCGACGACGCCATAGATGATCATCGGGACACTCGGTGGGAAAAGAAGACCGAGCGAGCCGCCGGTCGTCACGAGGCCGAGTGAGAAGTTCTCCTTGTATCGGTCGGCGATGAGCGCGGGGTAGAGAAGGCCGCCGATCGCGACGATCGTGATGCCGCTCCCGCCGGTGAAGGTCGTAAAAAAGGCCGAGGCCACGAGACACACCATCGCCAAGCCGCCGGGCATCCACCCGAGCCAGGCACGCGAGAGCTTGACCAGGCGGTGCGGCGTGCCGCTTTCCGCCAACACGTATCCCGCGAACGTGAACAGCGGGATCGTCACCAGAAGCGGTGAATCGGCAAACTTCTCGCTGAACACGTCGTTGGCGGTGCCGGTGATGCTCGTGTCGACGAGCCCACCGAACAAAAGCATGGCGGCCGCCCCGAAGATCGCGAAGAGCGGCGCGCCGATGACGGCGAGGACGATGAGAAGAACGATCCAGATGCCGTCCATCGCTCAGTCCTCCCCCGTCAAATGCTCGGGGTACCTCTTGGTGATGAACGCCACCGAGGCCGCGAGCGCGCGGCTGAAGAAACGAATCGCCATGAAGATGAACATCGCCGGCACGATGAGCTGGAGGGCCACGTCCGGCGTCGACATCTGTGCACCAAAGACCTCGAGGGCGCTTCGTATCGCGCAGAACCCGCTCGGCTTCGACAGCCCAGTGTCGGCCAACACCGCCGCCGAGGCATCGCAGATGTGGACCATTTCGTCGCCAGCGCTCAGCACGGAGTACTCGAGCGGAATCTCCATCGCGTTGTTGAGCACCGAGAGCCAGAACACGCGCCCGAGATAGAAACACGTCACCGACGCGAACAGGCAGACGATCGCTCGCAGAAGCTGCTTCGCGCGGGGCGGCGCGATGCGAGGAAGGACGTCGATCGCGATGTGCTTTTCGTCGTACGTCGAAAGCGATGCGCCGAAAAACGCGAGCCAGAGCGTTCCCTTCTGAAGGAAGGAATCGGCCCACTCCATGCGCTCGAGGACGAGGTTCGCCCAATCGAAGTCGAGGTTGGTCAGGTTCCGAAGCGCTGCCTGGGTCGCCGCGACCAGGATCATGATCAGGAGCACGGTAGCGGCGATGGCTGCCTCGCCTCGCGCGAGACTCCGGTCAATTCGGCGAATGTACTTCACGGCTAAAAGAGTTGGTCTGCGTTCTCGATGTAGAGAGCAGCGCGTTCTCTCGCCATCCGGTTCGCTAGCCTGGCTTCCGGCAGCGGGTCGTGCGCATCCATGACCTCGCCGAGCAACGTATCGAAGAGCTTACGGTCGCCCTGTTTGACGGCGTAGTAACGGGCCATGTTGAGCTGCGCCTGCAGCGCGCGCCGCTCCGTGGCGGCCAGCGCCTTTTCGAAGTAGAGCTTTGCGTCATCCATGTTGCCCGCCATCTCCGAAGCGGTTGCAACTCCCATGAACGTGTAGCCCGCGGCGTTGTAGTAGTCCGGGTCGAGCTCGATCGAGCGCGCGACGAGTGACTTCGCATATGCCAAATCGGCGACGGCCTCCATGTCGTCCTTCGCGGTGTTGATGAAGGACCCCCAGGCGTAGCCGTGCCAAAGCAGCAGCGGCGCATCCGTTTTGTCGTCGAACGCCGCGGAGAGCCACGCCTCGAAGTCCTCGACCGACGACTTGACCGCGTTGTCGATGTCCGGATTGACCAGCCGGATTCGATGGCGAGTCAGGTCGAGCGCGCGCAAGTACATCGTTCGGGCGCGCGCCCGCTCAGAGTCGGCCTTCTCGTAGTCGCCCGCGAACTCCATCGCTTCGACCTCTTGTTCGACCCAACCGTATGCATACCCGACGTACGCCTGTGAGAGCTGGGCGAGAATGGCATCGTTGTCGGGAACGACCCTCAGGATACCCTCGAGCTGCACGATCGTGGCGGGAACGGCCTCGCCTGCGAGGTCGTAGTCCCAGTACGATTCGAATGCAGGCGCCGCGCGAGCAAAGACACCGGCGGTCGAGTCCGCGGTGAACTTTGCAATGTCGCAGCCGCCGAGCGCCACGATGCACAGCGCGCCCGCCACCCACTGAAGGGAGCGAGACAAGAGATCTTGAGGCATGGAGCGAGGTGTACGAACATCTAAGGGAAATTGTCAATCGAGATCGTCGGCAAAAGGGTCGCTTGACGGGGCACGCCGCGGCCCGCAGATTTATTAAATGCTTAGATTCAAGCCGCTGATGGCGCTGTTGGCCCCCATCCTCGGGGCCTTTCTTCTAGCCAGCCCCGCCGAGGGCTCCATCGTCCAGGGGCTCGACCTCGACGAGCTCGTCGCGCACGCAGACCGCATCGTGCTCGGTCGAGTGCTGTTTTCGGAGTCGTTCGCACGTCCCGACGGACAGCTCGGCACCTGGCACCGCATCGCCGTCGAACGGGAGATTCGCGGGGTTGCACCGCATGAAAGCGAAGTGATCGTCGAGACCCTCGGCGGCCGGATCGGCGACGTCGCGATGCGCGTCGAAGGCGAGCCGTCTTTCCAGTTGGGCGAGCGCGTCATCTTGTTCGTCCGCGACGGCGGGCCGTACACGGCCTTCCGTCCCGTTGGCATGGGGCAAGGGGTCATGCGGGTACGGCGCGAGCGAGGGGAGGACATGGTCCGTCAGAACCGAGAGGGGCTGATGCTGATGCGGCGCAATGCGCAGGGAACGCTCGAACGGAGCCTCGGCGCCCTCCCCCAAGACGAGCGCCTCGACGTTCTGCTACCTCGGCTGTACGACCTCGTGAGCGCCAGCGAGGGACAGCGATGAGCGAACGTCTCGTTTGTGGCTGGACGTCGATCGCGATCCTCTTCGTCGTCACGCTTCTCGCCGGCGACGCGCGTGCCTACTGTCGCATGACCACCGAAGGTGGCGCTCAAATCGGCAACGTGGCTTGCGTCGAGCGAGGCGAGCCGTTGGTTTGGCGCACCCCGTGCCTTTCCTATGCGGTCGACTCGCGCGGCTCGGCGTGGTTCTCGGACGTCTCCGAAATCGAGGCGCTGGTCGACCAATCTTTCGCAACCTGGCAAACCACCGACTGCGGCGGCTCTCCGCCCAATTTGATTTTCAAACCACTTCAACGGTCGACCTGTCGGCGCGCGGAGTTCAACACCACGGGTAACGTCAACACGATCGCCTTTCTCGATCCCTGGCAGGACCCGTGCGCCGATCCAGGCGATGGCTACGACCCGTTTGCCTTCGCTGTCACGGTGGTCTGGCACAATACGACGACGGGCGAGATCCTCGACGCGGACATGATGATCAACGACCAGAGGACCACCCGATTCAACGCGGGCGGGCCGTACGCGGATTGCCCCCAAACCGGCTGCTTGCAAGGCACACCCTCGATACCCGGACCGGCCGACCTCCGTAGCATCGTCACGCACGAGATCGGCCATTTCATCGGAATCGGTCACTCCGACGTCGAAGAAGCAACCATGTTCGCGATGGCGGAGCGGGAGTCGGTCGACAAGCGCGACCTCGCACAGGACGACATCGACGCGGTTTGTGACATCTATCCGCCAGGCAATCTGACCTCGGAATGCAACGCGGTGCCCGAGGGCGGTCTCCAGCTCAACTGCGAGACCGATGGCAACGGCGACGAGATCGCCTGCGATGATCCCGCGGCCGTCCCGACCAACGGCAGCGGCTGCGCCTGCAGCACGAACGATCCCCGAGCGGGCAGCTGGCTGATGCTCTTGGCCGCGCTCGTGACGATCACTTCGGCGCGGCGGCGGTCAAATCGACGCGCCGCACGATCTTGAACTGCACCCTTCTGTTGCGTGCGCGGTTCCCCTGGGTGATGTTCGGGACAATCGGTCGCGTCGGCCCGTACCCCTTGGCGATCAGCCGTGCGGGCTCGACGCCGTGCGACACGAGCCATCGCTGGACGGCTTCGGCGCGCTGCTGAGAAAGCCGCATGTTGACCGCGCGCTCACCGCGGTTGTCGGTATGGCCCTGAATCTCGATCAACTCGATGTCCGGGTTTCGCAGGAGGACGTCGGCCACCTCCATCAGGATCGGCTCGCTGTTCGGCAAGATCTCGTCGCTGCCCGTCGCAAAGCTCACCTGCCGGCGTAGGGCGATTTGGCGCTTCTTCAGAACCACCGTCGGACGCGAAGGCTTGCGGATCACCCGAAGGCGAACGGTGGTTTCCTGTCGGGGGAAGATCTCGAGCTCTGCAAGCGCAATGAAGAACACCGGATCGTCGACGTGCGCCGTGTACGGGCCGGGATCGAGGGCGTCGACGGTGGCCACGCCGGTCTCGCTGGAAATCACGCGGTGCTCGGACGGACCGCGGACCGTGATTTCGACTTTGGGCACGGGACTGCCGTCGGCGTCCACTGCCAAGAGGCGAAGCTGACCCTCACGTCGCAAAGGAACGAGCAGACAGTCAGCCTCGGTGGAGACCGGTGCGGCGCACTGCGCCGTATGAAACTCCGGGTGCGACACCTCCAGAACAGCCTCCCCCTCGGGCAAGGCGTACGTCACGAATCGGCCTTCCGCATCGGTGACCTGCGGCGATGCGTCTTGTCCGACGACTGCGACCACGGCCCCTTCGACGGGCTGGTCGTTTTGCCGTTCTCGAACTCGGCCGCGGATTTGAACCGTGGGTGGCGGCACGGGCGCGGCTTCGACCGGGACGGGCCGAGTCTGCGGCCGCTTGGTGTCGAAGGCATATCCAATGCCGAGAATGACGTTGTAGGGAGCGGTCGGCGCGAGCTCGCGCGTGAAGACGCGACTGCCCGTCAGGCCGACGTCCGCTGCCACGGTGAACGCAAGCCCCTTGGGGGGCGGGAGGATTCGGAGACCGAGGGTGAGCGTCATCGGAAACGCCTCGAGACCCTCGTCCGCGAGACAGCCGTCGCCCGAGCCCTTCGCCCGCACGCAGCGGAAGCCCTGTCGATTCACCGGAAAGCGCCAATCCCACTCGAGCATCGGACGGAGCCCCACGTTCCGCGCCGGAAGCGGGAAATCGAGGCCTGCGGCGAGGCGGACGGTGTCGACCCGGTTCACGCCAAATGCGAACCGCTCGAACGCCGTGAGGAGGTGACGTGTTTCTAGCGCTCTTGGGAGCTGGCCTCCAAAGCGGCTGTAGCGTCGATCCTCGATCCCTTCGGTGAGCTTGGCGGAGTTGTCGAACCAATACTGGGCGGTGAGCCGCGCGATCAGCGGGAGCTCTTTCCGCTCGCGCTTCCGGAGATCTGCGGCGAGATTGACACGGAGCCCGAAGCTCGTCGCCCGGAAGGTGGCACTGGCATCCCCGACGCCGCCGAGGAACGCGACGCTCCCGTCACCGCCCACCGTGACGACCCCCGCACTGCGATAGAACCCCTTGAGCCCGAGCAAGACGTCTGGAACTCGCTGAATCAGTAGCGGATCGTTGGAATCGCTCCACGCCGACGTCGCGGCGGCCGAAATGAAAACCTCGAGATACTCCGTCGGCGTGATGCTGAGCGAGAGGTTGCCCGCGAAATGCTGGACGCGGTCGGTTTCCACGAAGACATCGCGACCTAGAAAGAATTCGGTGTTGAGGCCGAGACGGAACGTGCCCGCGGGCCCCGAGCCTGCGTCGACGATGCGAATGCCGCCGGACGGACCGCTGAAGCTGTTGTGCACCTCGACGACCCGCGCCTCCCGCGCACTCGGCTGCGCGCCGGCCCCTCTCGAGCACGCCAACACGACGACGCCCGCCGCGAATATCCACCTCCAGAGCATTCCCCTCGCTCGGTCCCCCACTGAAATGATTGCATTTCTGGGGTACTCGGTGCCAACTGCTAGCGGGCGGCGATGTGCAGGTCGGCTTTGCCGCTCGGCGGGATCATCACCTTCTTGGGCGCGGTGGCGGCTCCGCTTCGCGGCTTGAAGACGACGACATAGCGGCCCCCCGGCACCTTTCGCATGGTGCAGCTCCCCTGACTGGTTGTGCAGGTAAACTTGCCGCCCTCCCCGCTGAGCTCGACGCGCCCGTCGACGGGCTTGTTGTCAGCGCTGTGCACCTTCACGTGGACCACGGCGTCGGCTGACGCGGGCTGCGCAAGCGCTAGCCCCAGGGCGCAAACCAACACTGCGGCCAAGCGGCTCATCGCGTCACCCCTCTTCGGCAGTCTCGGCGAAATCGCTGAGCCGGATCTCTTCATATCCATCATCCTGCGGTGGCTCCGACTCTTCGACGTCGTAGTTGCCGGCTGCTTCAACCGGAGCCGCACGTTTCGGCCCATCGGGATCCGGAAACGGCGGACGGGCTGGGATGGGCAGCGCATCTTCGTAGGCAAAAAGCCCCGTGGTATGCACATCGCTGATCTCGCCGTCGGTGTTGAAAACCGGCTCTTCAGCCCGAGCGAACGTGGGGCGGGTGAGGCCCTGGGGAGGCTCGGCGAGCCGAAGCCTCGGAGGGGCTGGCGGCGCGTCGGGCGGAGCCGCCATCGACGGGATCGGAACCGGCATGCCCACCTGGGGCTCGGCCGCGATGCCGTGCTCGAACGCATACTCGGAGTCGATCTCGAGGCGGCCGCTCGTGACGGCCTCTTCGTAGGCCTCTTCGACCGGGCCGGGCTCGTCGCTCGCACCGGCGTTCGCTTCGAGCTCGGCTTGCGCGTCGGGCGAAAGCTCGTCGGACGCGGCCAGAATCGCCTGGGGATCGACCGCCGCAACCACAGTCGACGGCTCCTCGTCGTCCTCGTCGTCCGGGTCGTACGCGTCGTGCGCGTCGTCATCCCGTGCCTCGGGCGGCACGGTGTCGGGCGCCGAATCCTCGGGTGGGGTCGTCGATGGCGCGACCTCGTCCGGCGCGAGGGAGTGCACCTCGTCCGGGGCAACCGAGACTACCTCCTCGATGGCCACGTGCGCTTCCTCGACCACGGGATCGCCGTCGCTTTCCTGCACCGCGTCCATGTGGCCCGTCGGCGCGGCGTTTTCCTCGCCGTCGACCGGCGGATGATCCGAAACGGCTTGTCGCGCCAGCACGAGGCGCTCGAAGACGACTTCGTATCGGCCGTCGAGCTCCAGCGCTTCGACGACGACGTCGTACCGGGTCTCGGGCATGCGGTCGGCGCCACCGTCCACGGCGGCCCGCACGCGCCCAAGACCTTCGAGCGCGGGAGAGCCGTCGGAGAGCAAGACCGAGAACTCGATCTCGGAGCCTTCCTCGTAGGGCACGGGCCCATAGAGGATCAGCGTGTCCTGCTCGACCCGATCGAGAAACCCTTCGGAGAGCTCTCCGAGGTCGTTGAAGTGTGTCGGTACCGTGAGGACTTGGCTCATTGCTCCCCCGCTTCGCTCTCATCGAGAGGGCTCGTCTGCAGCTCGTCTCCGGCTGCGAGGAGCTCCTCTACTCTACGCTCTGCTTCATCCAGTCGTTTCGCGCCGGCCCGCGACAGGCGGACTCCCTCTTCAAACATCGCCAGAGACTCCTCGAGAGGCAAATCTCCCTCCTCGAGCTGCTCGACGACCACTTGGAGCCGCTCCATGACCTCCTCAAAGGGAGCCTCCTTGGCTGGATTTGCCCGCCCCTTCGATTTCCCCATGTTTTCCACCATACAGCACCGAAAGCCCGGCGTCACCAACGTGAGTATCGGCCGCATTCGAGTTGAAGTGTCTTCGACGCCGCTGTAGGGGGGTGAAGGAGGAACACGCCCACCGGCCGAGGGCTCCAAGCTGATGCGCCGCACCCCTTCCGTCGTCACGCCCGGCAACCACGATGGCGTTCACCTGGGTCATCGCGCACTGATCGACGCCGCCAAACGGGCCGCCGATGCGCACGGTTGGGAAACCCTCGCCATGTGCTTTCACCCGCACCCGACGGCTGTGCTCGCCCCGAAGCGCGCGCCCGTCCTTCTGACGGAGATGGACCGACGGGTCGAGATCCTCAAGGGCGCAGGGTGTGATGACGTCGTGGTCCTGCCGTTTGACGACGAATTCTCCAAGATGACCCCGGATCGTTTCGTGGAGCGGGTTCTTTTGGAGGCCTGCCGAGCCAAGGGCGTGATCGTCGGGCCGGATTTTCATTTCGGTCACCGTCGGTCGGGAAACATCGCGACCCTGCGCGGGTGGGGAACGCGTGCGGGCTTCACGGTCGAGCTGGTGGAGCCGGTCGTCTACAAGGGCGACACGGTGTCTTCGACGCGCATCCGCCGAATCCTGAAGGAAGACGGGAACGTAGAAGATGCGGCCGCCATGTTGACCCGCGTTCACGAAACCACCGGTGTGGTGGTCTCCGGCGACCGCCGCGGCCGCGAGATCGGGTTTCCAACCGCCAACCTCGACGTCGAGGCGGTGCAGCTTCCGAAGGACGGCGTGTACGCGGTGGCGGCGCGCGTGCTCGACGAGCCCAATGCGCCGCTCCGGCAGGGTGTCGCCAACTTGGGAGATCGGCCCACCTTCGGGGCAGGACATTCGGTCGAGGTGCATTTGTTCGATTTCGATGAAGACCTGTACGGCCGCTTCATGCGCGTGGGCTTCGTATCGCGAATTCGGGGCGAGGCGAAATTCGAAAGCCTGCAGGCCCTACGTACACAGATCGAACGTGACTGCGACGCGGCCAAGATCGCGCTACAACAGGCGAGACCGGACTTGCTGCGATGGATCTGACCCGCCTCTACAATCTCACTACCCCCGAGCTTCGAAACGAGGCGGAGCGCCTCGGCGTGGCCGACACCTACGCGATGAGCCGAGGCCAGCTCATCCACGCGATCCGCAGCGAGGTGGAAGGTGCGCCGTCCGAGGGGTTCTTCGGAAAGGTGCTCGGTTTGGCAAAGTGGGCGCTGGCGGCCGCGCAAGAGGCCCCGGTGTCGGAGCCAGTGCCAGCGTCAGAGCCAGAGCCAGCGTCAGTGCCAGCGTCAGTGCCAGCGTCAGTGCCAGCGTCAGTGCCAGCGTCAGTGCCAGTGTCAGCGTCACCCCGTAAAGCGGCTTCGTCGCCACGAGGCGAGGTGTCGGAGCCAGCGCGTGAAGCGTCGTCGGCTGCGGTGACGGAGCGCGTGGCGGTGCCGGTGTCCGCGCCGGTTGCAGCGTCGGCGCTTCGGCCCTCGTCCCAGCCCGGGTCGGAGCCGGTGGCGTCAGGCCCCCCGAGTCGCCCGCCGGCTGGCGTGTTCTCGAAGAGCGCAGGCGGGTTCGAGGAACCGTTTCCGACGCGGACGATGGCTCGCATCCTCGCCGAGCAGGGTCATTTCAAACGTTCCCTCGCGATCTACGATACACTCTTGCGCGACGAGCCGACGAACCCGGAGCTCAGCGCCGAAGTGGACGACGTGAGAGCTCGTTCTCGCGCTCGTCGCCTGCACGCACACTGACGCCGGCGGCTGCGGACGCCGCGCTAGATGATGGCAGGCGCGGCTTCGTGGCGAAGCGGCGGCAGGACTGCACGCGCTACGACCGCGGCGCCGGCACCGAGCACGAGCGCGCTCCAATTTGGATAGAGCCCTCCGAGGTTGACGAAGGGTGTCATCATCGCGAGCGCGACCCCGAGCCCGGAGCAAGCGATTGCCGTCCTCGCGCGAACCTCCAGGAGCCTCGCCAAGACGAGGATGACCGCAGACTTCGCCGCGAGAGTCGCCACTGCGCCGACCGCCCCGCCAGCAGGCCAGCCGCCCAGGAAGATCGCGCCACCGAGCACCGCGGCGCAGGCGAGATAGAGGGATGCGACGAGCCCACTGCGCGAGCTCATGGCCGCAAGCGCATACACGTAGGCGATGAACGCGAGCGAAGAGGCCGGGGACTGGGCGAGATACCAGCGGAGAGCCGACGGGGACTGCGCGGCGACAATTGCCGCGATGCTCGCCGTCTTTGTGAGCATCATGACCGTGAGCGCGCCACCGACCGCGAGCGCGAAGCTGACCGCCTCGAAGCGCTGCCGCGACACGAGTGCCGAGAGGGACGCAAAGGTACCCAAGCCCAGAATCCAAGCAGCCGTCCACTGGAGCTCGGGCAACCAAACGAGAAGCGCGGCCAGCGCGAGGACCAATCCTGCACGGACGAGCGTCGTCGACGCTCCGACGGCGACGGGTCTGGCGCGCGCGGCAAGACCGAGAGGAGAAAGCCACCCGAGGCCGAGGCCAAGGATGACGAACAAGACCAACGAGAGCGGGTCGACCGGACGCTCCGTGACCTCATGCGGCCAGCGAAGCGCATGCGCCCCCCGCAGCCCCTCGCGCGCGACATACACGGTCGATTCCCGCGTGCTCGGGTCGGGCAGGAAGTCTCGCCAGCTGTAGAGACTGATGCCGTCGAGCCCAAGCAGGACATCCCCCGCCTCGAGCCCCTGACGCGCGGCCAACCCACCGGCTTCGACCGAGGCCACGCGCACGCCCACGGAGCCGAGCTCTTCTTTCGAAAGCTCGACGCCAAAGCTCTTGGCGGCCCGTGCGTGGGCATCGTCCGCGTGGGCACCGTGGGTGCGGAGCAGGGCCGAGGTGTCTGGAAGGACGTCGATTCGCGCCCTCATCTCCGAGAATACGTCGCGGCGATCGTCGTCGGTTCTGAACGCGACGCGAATGGAGCCGTCGAGGGTTGCGCGGCCTCCGACGGCGTCGACGAAGACATCGCGTATCGGAACCTCGATGAGCGACTCGGACTGTACTGTTCCCGAGAGCCGCGCGTCGACGAACGTCGGAGCTTCGCCTGGACGATGAACCCTGCCGCGAATGACGACCTCGGGAGACCGACCAAGCGCAAAGCCTCCCCCGTGCACCCGAAGTGTTTCCCCCGTCTCGACCTCCGCTGGCTCGATGCGATCGAGCTCGAGCAGCGGAAGATCGTCGTAGCTACCGCACCCCGCGAGTAAGATGGTGACAAGAAGCGCCCGCCGCATTCCTTTTCGTTTCGCCGCCCGTGCGGGAAACGTCAAGAAATCCGAGCGCCGTTTGCGCAGGGCGCGCCAGGTGCTAAGCCAGGCCCCCTTCGGGGCCATAGCTCAGCTGGGAGAGCGTCGCACTGGCAGTGCGAAGGTCAGGGGTTCGATCCCCCTTGGCTCCACCACTACTTCTTCTTCCGCACGGCCCGTTTCTTTTTGGGCTTGCGCTTCGCCTTGCTCTGAAGTGACTTGAGCGCGTTGTCGATCGTCTTGCCGAGCGATTTGATTTCCTTGTCAGCGGCTTTCTTGAGCTGCTCGTACTCTTTGGTCGCTTCTTTTCCGGCCTTCTCGAACCAATCCTCGAGCTGATCGCTCAGCTTCCTCTTCTTCTTCTTTGCGGGGGCGCGCTTCTTGGCGGTAGTTCGCCGCTTGGTGGTCTTCTTCGCGGCCGATCGTTTCTTTGGGGCGGCGCGTTTCTTGGTGCTGCGCTTCTTCGTGGCCTTCTTGGTGCTCCGCTTCTTCGTGGCCTTCTTGGTCGTGCGCTTCTTCGTCGATCGCTTCTTGGTCGCTGCTGTAGCCATGTGGCGCTCCCTTTCGTGTGGGAGCGCCAGTATAAGCAAGCCCGCTGCTTTGCGAAGCGAAAAATCAGCCCATGGCGACGATTCAGAGTCGCGACTCAGCTGCCCAGCACCGTGCCGAGCTCGTGTGGCATCCGGTGACGCGGGCTCTGAAAGTAGTGCATCGGGGAGTACTGTCCGAGATTGGTTGCACGAGAGGTGTAGATACCGGCGTACTGCTCGACCTGATTTCCGAAGCTGGACACCTCGCTGCCGGCCTTGAAGACGGAGCCCCAGAACGGATGAAACGCTTGGTCCAACACCCCTTCGAGGGTCGCGCTTTCCGCATCGAGATCTTTGAGCTGCGCCCGTAGGCGGTCGATCGAGCGCCTGTGTCGCACTCGCTTGGCATCCCACTTCGCCTTTTCGGGTCCCGATGGCTGCTCGGCGAGCTTCCGTTCAACCCGCTTGAGCCTCGCCTGACGCTCGCGGAGCTCGTCCTGAACCCCGTCGCGCATCTGCTCGAGCGTGCCGGCTCGCTCGAAGCTGAGGGCGTGCTCGCGAAGCACCCGGAGCTCGTCATCCATCTCCTGGATGATCATCGCAGTGCGCCAGGTCGACTCTTTTTTGGCGAGAAGCACGTCGCCATAGATGTGATCGCCGACGTAGAGCACCTCGTCGCCCGCAAATCCGAGGGAGCGCTGGAGGTCGACGATGTTGCCCCCCGAATAGACGCGCCCCCTCGCGAGCTCTCGTGCTTCCAAGCCAGAATCGCGCTCGACGACTGGCGCCTTCCCCAGGAAAAAGCCCGGCTTCTTGGAATCTGTACAGATGTAGTCGAGGTAGTTCTTCCAGCTCGGGTACTCTTCGAGCGCGTCGTCGAGCAGATACGACATCATCGCCTCGGTGTACTCGGGGCCGGAGTTGGTCAGCAGGAACAGACGTTTGCCGGCGCTCCGAAGGCGGTGAAACAGGACGCCGAGGTCCGGGTCGCGGTCTACGAAGCGCGGCAGGTCCTCGAGCACGACGTCCAGGATGGAGCCGTCCTGATGCGAGAGGTCGGCGCACGCGCGAACGTCGGCAAAGAGCTGCCCGTAGTCGAGACGGTCGTTGTGGCTTTCGAGCTGCTCGATCACGGCCGCGTAGACAGCAACCTCGGAAAGCGCATAGAGCGTATCGACCCAGTGGTACCGGCCCGTGCCCGGTCGCAGGCGCCGCGTGTGATAGGCACGTCGGCGCTCCTCACGCGTCAGCTTGCGAAAGCCGTGGTAGGCGGTCTTCACGTATCGATACCGGTCCATCTTCAGCACGTTGCCGAGCTTGCGGTCGATCAGAAGCCCCCGGACCGGGAAGTCGGTCCGGTACTTCATCGTGAGCAGCTCCTCTGGGTACCCTCGTTCGACCAGCTTGCGAACCGTGGCCTCGATGCTCAGGCGATCCATCTCCGCTTGACGGTAGATCGCCAGGGTATAGTCCATGTCGAAACCCACCGCTTTGACGAGGTCGAGGCGCAGGTTGCGGTTGCAATACACGCGCCGACCCGCGGGCGGTGGAAATGCGCTCCCCGTGGGCGACTCGAACTCCGGGGCCGGGAACCGCTCCTGCAAGGAGTCGCTCAGCTGTCGGTGGGGTAGACGCTGACGCGCTTTCCGTTTCGCCCGCGACGCTCGAACTTCACCACGCCGTCGACCTTCGCCCACAGCGTGTAGTCCTTACCCACGCCGACGTTGGGACCAGGGTGGAACGTTTGACCGACCTGGCGAACCAGAATGCTGCCTGCGGGCACCTGCTGCCCGCCGAAAACCTTGACCCCACGATACTGCGGCTTGGAGTCGCGCCCGTTGCGCGATGAGCCCTGACCTTTCTTGTGTGCCATGGCTTGCCCCTAGCCTTTCACGCTCTTGATACGCAGCTCGGTGTACGGCTGCCGGTGGCCGCGCCGGCGACGATAGCCCTTGCGGCGCTTCATCTTGAACACGATGATTTTCTTCGCGAGGTCCTGTGCGACGATCTCGGCAGTCACCTTGGCTCCGCCGACGTGAGGCTTGCCGATTTGGACCTTTTCACCACCGACCATCAGCACGTCGGTGAACTCGACCTTCTGGCCCACGTCGCCCTCGAGCTTCTCGACGCGAATGGTGTCGCCCTGCTCGACCCGGTACTGCTTTCCGCCTGTTTGAATGACCGCGTACATCGTGAATTGCTGCTTTCCCGTTCGTTCGGGGCGCCAAGTCTAAGGGCTGGGTATCGTCCCGCAACCCAAAACCGGAGCGACCCTCATGCCTCAGCTAAAATCATGAAAACACTGGAGAAATCCTACCCCGACATCGGCGTGCGAAGGCTCGGACGGCGCGGGTCGACGAGGAGTGCCAACGCGACGGCGCAGTACTCGATCGCCTGAAGCTCGACGGGCATCACCCACACGCCCTCCGAGACCCAGCGGTCGAGCGGCGCATAGGCAAGGAGAATCGCGGCGCTCCACACCAGACCCGCGCGACCCCGTGCGGCGACCTCGAGGGGAAGCAGCCAGGCGAGGTACCACGGGTGGACTTGGGGCGAGAGGAGCAGGACCGCCCACACGAGCGCCCGCGCCGCTTGCACACCGGGTAGGCGCCGGCGCGCGACGAGCCCGCACGCGACGATCACGAGAAAAATGACCGTAGCTCGTGCGACGAACGACGCTTCGCTGGGATCGAGCGCCAGCGCAGCCAACCGCTCGACCACGGCAAAGAGGCTTTCGTTGCCGCGCCAGCGCTGGGCAAACTGGCCGACGCCGGAGATGGGATCGGTGATGGGTCGCCACCAGCCAAGTGGTAAGAGCAGCAGCATGGAAACGAAACCAGCAGACATCAAAGCCTTGGGTCGCTTCCAAAGCAGCGGAAGCCCGACGAGGCCGATGATTTTGAGCCCGACCGCCGCGCACACCGCGGCGGCCGCACGCGCAAACGCACTACTCGAAGCATACCAGCCGGCTAGCAACAGCGAGGTGCCGCATAGGATGTCGAAGTGGCCGTTGAGCGCGCTCTCGCTCAACAACAAGGGATTCAGCCCTAGAAGGAGCGGCGCGCTTCGAACGTCGCTGCAGACCTTGCCGACCAGCGCCGCGCTCGAGACGTGAGCGGCCAGCGCGATCAGCTTCACGGCCCACACTGTTCCGCCGAGCCACGCCGACACGATGAAGAGCAGCTGAGAGAATGGAGGATAGATGCTGGCGAGCGGCTTGTTGTTGATGGCGGCCCAGTGCAGATCGCGGAGCGCGATCAGCGTTGGGTCGTCGGGCGAGTGACGATACGGATTGTGGCCTTGCAGCCACAATCGACCCTCCCAGAGGTACCGATGGAGGTCGTCGGAGAGGACCGGCGGCGAGACGATGAGCGCGGCGCCGAATGCCGAGGCGCCCACGATTCCGACGAAACGCGCCGTCTTCGGATCGAGCGAGCCCGCACTCCAAACCACACCGAGATACGGGAGAAAACAAAGCGCGACACCGCTGGCGACCGTCGAGGGCGACGCGCCTTGTCGTACGGCGACCGCGAGAGCGACGATCGCGCCACCTTGCAAGGTCAAGAACAACGCACACGCTCGTCGCTTCCACGCGGGTGTCATTGCACGACGAACCGCACGACCCGCACTCGTTCCCCCGGAAGGAGGCTGTGGCGATACTGCCCGGCGATTCGTCGCGCGACGGCGACGGAGATCGTCACGTTCGTGGGCCCGCCCCCGCCGATGCACTCGCCCCAGTAGTGGACCTCGACTTCGTAAATCCCTTCGAGGGGGCGACTTCCAACCCAACGCGCGTTTTCGATCCGCGGATTGGGCAAGTCGGGGTCGCACTCGCCCCGCCCGGAGTGGTCCAAACGCCCGCCGGACGGGGTGGACGGGCGCTGAAAGCTCAAGGTGTCCCCGAGCGGCCCGGTGATGTAGAGGTCGATGTCGGCGCCGGAGTCCCACGACGCCGTGACTTGAATGAGGCCGGCTCCGTACCCGCAGCCATCGTCGATCACGCCGTCGCAGTCGTCGTCGAGCGCGTTGCAGGATTCCTCGACGGGATCGCCACACGTGCGCGGTATTTCGACCACGGTCGCGATGGGCACGATCGAGACCAGCACCGACGGCTCGATGACCTGAGGCGCGACCTCTTCCTCCAAGACCTCCTCCGCGGTTTCGCTAGCTGGGCCCTCGGCAGCTCTGCTCGCGCACGCTAGCAACAGCGCAGAGAACGCGATCGCGACTCGTTTCATCATCCGGCAGGCACTATAGCGGAGGTGGCGTACAATGCGGACGCGATGACCGAAGAGCTCGACCAGGCCAAAGCGGCAATCGAACGCCGGGGGATCGTGAAGCCGGAGGTCGCGCTGGTGCTCGGATCGGGGCTCGGGGCCTATGCGTCTTCGCTTTCGGAGCCGGTCACGATTCCGTACGCCGAAATTCCCCACATGCCGCTGTCCGGCGTGGCCGGGCACGAGGGCAACTTGGTCATCGGCCGCAAAGGGGGCAGGGCCGTCGTCGCCATGCAGGGGCGCGCCCACCTGTACGAAGGCTACGCCGCGAAGGACGTGGTGTTCGGGGTGCGGCTGATGCGTTGGCTCGGCGCAAAAACGATGATCGTGACGAACGCCGCGGGCGGGATCTCTGGGGAGCTCGCGGTCGGCGACCTCATGGCGATCACCGATCAGATCAACATGACGGGCACGAGCAGCCTGTTGGGCCCCAACGACGAAAGGCTCGGTCCGCGGTTCGTCGACATGACCACGGCCTATGATCCCGAGCTCGCGGATACGGCCTCCGAGGTGGCGCGGCAACAGGGGTTCACCCTCCGGCGTGGGGTCTATGCCGGCTTGCTTGGACCCGCGTACGAGACGCCTGCCGAAATCCGCATGCTGCGGACGGTCGGCGCCGACGCCGTTGGGATGAGCACGGTGCTCGAGGTGCTCGCCGCCCGGCACATGGGCTGTCGCGTGCTGGGGATCTCGTGCATCTCGAACTTGGCCGCAGGCATGTCGGACCAACCGCTCGGCCACGACGAGGTTCGCGAAACGGCGCAGCGGGTGCAGCCGCGATTCGAGGCGCTGCTCTCCGGTATCCTGGAGTCGATATGAGTGAAGAATCCGGGTGGGAGGCTCTGAAGCGTGCGGCCGCCGCGGCACGGAGCCACGCGTACGCGCCCTATTCCGGGTTCGCCGTCGGTGCGGCAATCCAGACCCCGGGCGGCATCTTCACGGGCTGCAACGTCGAAAACGCGAGCTTTGGCGCAACGATATGCGCCGAGCGTGCAGCCCTTGCGGCCGCGATCGCAGCAGGCGAGCGCGAGCTCACCGCACTCGTGATCGTGTCGGGCGCAAGCAGCCCCACGCCACCCTGCGGCATCTGCCGGCAGTTCCTGTGGGAGCTCGCTCCGGAGCTCGCGATCCGGAGCTACGCGGGGGGCGAACGTGCGGACTATGCGCTCGACTCGCTTCTGCCGAGCGCGTTCGGGCGCAACCAGCTCGAGTGAGCGTGTCTCAGTCGAGGCCCGCCCCGAGCCTACGAAGCTTCGCTTCGACGTCTGCCCGGTCGAGCGCGTCGAGCGAGGACAGCTCGAGGTAGCGTCCGTAATGGACGACTGCGTCCTGCCGCTCGTTCTGCGAAAAATGGATGTCCCCGACGAGCCGGTGCGCGTCGGCAAGCCATGCTTTGCCCTCTGGAGCCTCATCGCCGGGAGCGACGGCCTTCGTCAGAGACTCGAGCGCCTGTGACACGCGACCTTCATCGAGCTGGAGTCGCCCGAGCCGATACCACCAGTCCCCACGCGCCGGGTCGCCCTCGACGGCTTTTTCGTAATCCGCGATCGCATCTTTCACTTGGCCGAGCTGATAGTGGCACTCGCCCATCGCAGCCCAAGACTCGATTCGTTTCGGGTTGAGCTCGATCGCTTTTCGCAGATCCGCCAACGCGTCGCGGACCGTCCCAGCACGGATTCCGATGCGTGCCCGCAGCCAGTGGGCATCGCCGAGGCTCGGGTCGAGCTTCAGGGCGGTGTCGAGCTCGCGTAGGGCGGTCGTCATTTCGTTGGTCTCGAGCGCCACCCATGCGACATACATCCGGTACATCCCGTTTTCGGATTCGAGGCGCGCAGCGCGCAAGAAATGCTGGCGCGCGGACTCGAGCTGACCACGCTTCATGTCGATTCGGCCGAGGAAGTGCTCTGCCTCCGCGGAGTACGGCTGCGCGGCAATCACTTCCTCGAGGAGCTCCTCGGATTCTTCGAGCTGCCCGGTGAGCATCAAGACGGCTCCGAGGCGAGACCTCAACGCCGCGTCGTTCGGAGAGTCCTCGAGTGCCTTGCGGTAACTCTCTACTGCCCCGTCCGTGTCGCCTGCCGCTTCTGCGAGACGTCCCTTTTCGAGGGCGAGACCGGGGAACTTCGCGTCCAGGGCTTCGACTTCGGCGAGACCAGCGGCAGCCTCCTCGAGCATTCCCTTGCGCCTGTGGGCGATTGCGAGCCCAAACCTCGCAGACGAATCCTCGGGATCGAGTCGCAGCGCCCTACCGAACTCCTGAATCGCTTCGTCGATTCGACCGCGCTGAAGCTCGGCCCACCCGAGCAGCCGACGCACCTCCGCGGTGATCTCGACGTTTCGCTGCGCTTCGACCAGCACACCGACCGCTTCGCCCGGGCGCTTCGTCGACGTGTAGTGCTGCGCGAGCGCGATGTATCCTCGAATGGAGGTCGGATCCAGTTGGATGGCGTTTCGGAAATGGCGCACGGCCTGCCGCGTGTCCTTCAGGCCTTCGTAGACCTTTCCGCGCCAGAGCTCGACGTCGCGATTGACGGGCTCGGGCGTCTGCAAATCCGCGAGAAGCGCCTGGGCCTCCTCGGCCTTGTCCATGGCCAAAAGCGCCTCGACCGCCCCGAGCTTGGCCTCGACGACGACCCTCGGCTTGCCGGTCACGTCCATCTCGGCCCCTGGCGGGATCTCGGAGCCGAGCACGGTTTGAAACCGCGCGTAGGCGTCCGGATAAACACCCTCCATGAGAACGAGGCGGGCTGCCCCGAGCGCGGCTTCGACATTGCCCGTGTCGAGCTCGATGGCTTTTTCATACATCTCCCGCGCGGCGCCGAGACGGCCCCGCTGCTCTTCGATGCGTGCGACCAGCGTTCGCGCAGCCGATTCGTCCGCGCGAGCGCGCGCCACGTCCCCCGAATCCGGAGAAAGCCCAGCCGGCACCTGCAGGAGCGCGTAGGCCTCGTCGATTTTGCCGTCCGCGAGCATCGAGGCTGCAACTGCGACGGTTGCACCGGTGTGTTCGGGGTTGAGCGCGTAGGTGGCCTTTGCAGCCGCCTTTGCCTTTTCTTGGTCGCCGAGGATGCGGTAGGCGCGGGTGAGACCCCACTGAGCGCGTGCGCTGTCGTGTTTCTTCATCGCGCGTCCGAAGGCCTCGAGGGCGGCCTGTCCGTCCCGTGCTTTGATCGCTATCTCGCCGGCCACCAAGTCGACATAGACGTCGTTGGGGTCTTCTTGCGAGGCGAGTGAAATCTCGGAAGCGGCCACCGCGCTGTCCGCGTTACGAAGTGCGTCCGCTGCAAGCGCGACGTGGACACGCGGCGCTTCGTCTCCCCTGCGCTGCAAGAACAGGCGAACCTCGTCGGCGATGCTCGCGCTCTCGGCGTCCTGTCCATACCGAATCGCGTGGTATGACTCGTGCAGCAAGCTTCTCGCGGCGAGCTGTCGATTGAGGCCCGCGTCCTCCCGCGCTCCGCGAAGTGCCTGGAGCGCCTGCAGGGACGCAGCGTACGTGTCGGCGGCGGCCGTCAGCTCCGCGTTCTCGATCGCCTGAGCGACGGCGAGCTCGTCCCCAGCGCCTGGCATCAGCGGCTCGACGAGGTGGATTCCGAAGAGCCCGTACTGGGTCGTCCCGAGGTAGAAACCAACCCCGAGCAAGAGCCCGAGCGCGGCGAGGGTCGCTGCGCCCTTGAGCAGCCAGGGCGGCGCCTTTACGGAAATCGCTTTGACGCGAAGCTTTGGCTTGGGCTCGTCCAAACCGGCGTCGGCTTCGCCTCCGGGGTGCGGCATGTGTTGCACGCCGCCGGCCCCTTCGGAAAGCTCGGAGAACTCCAGCTGGTCGGCCTCGGGGAGCTGAAGCTCGGCCGAATCTCGGCTGATACGGTCCGCCATCGGGTCTTGCCCTGGGGGCCCGACCGGCTGGCCGACGGGTGGGAGCGCCGGAGGCTTCGGCGGAGCGTCGTCGAGGTCCATCTCGAGGTCGAGATCGTCGCCATCCGGCAAATCGAGCTCGACGGGACCGCCACCGTGGGCCCGCTCGGGGCCGTCGAGCCCGAGATCCATGAAATCCTCGCGCGCGATGGGGAGATCCTGCTGCCCGCTCGGCACGGGGAGCTCGGAGTCCAACGCCATCGCGGCCGGTACCGCGGACTCGACCTTGGGCCTGGGGAGCTCTGCATCGGTCAGCGCCATCGGAAGATCGACCTCGTCGTGCGGGCCGGGAACCGCCCCACCCATCGGCGCGGGTAGATCGACTTCCGATCCGGCCGGGCGGTTCAGTGGAGCCGGCAGATCGGTTCCACCGGGCGCGGACATCGGCGCAGGAAGATCCATGTCGGCGAAGGGGTCGAACCCAGAGCTGGTTTCCGGCTGCTTCGGGGCGGGCAGATCCGTCCCTCCCGGCTCACCAAACGGATCGAAGTCGAGCGACTGACCGCCTTGCTTGGGCGCGGGGAGGTCCCCGAACAGATCGCCGGCAAACGGAGCGGGTAGATCGACCTCCCCTCCGGGTGCGGGCAAATCGGAAGGCGCCTGCTTTTTTGCGTCGGGCGAAACCGGAGGCGGCATCTGCGGGCCGACGCCAACCTGCGTCCGTTTTCGTGCGGCACGCCGATTGGTGCTCGGCGCAGCCCCGCCGCCGGTCTTTGCCGTCGTACCATCCCGATGAACCTGAAAGCTTTCGCTACACTTCGGGCATCGCATCCGAAGCCCTTCGTTGGGCAACCGGTCCTCGTCGACGTCGTAAGACGCATTACATGACGGGCAGCTAACCTTGATCATGACCCTCTACCGTTCCCCCAGGGATCAAAGATAACACGCCAACTCCGGGTCTCATAAACCCTCGTAGTGGGATTCCGATCATAGCGGAACGCGAAGCGGATGGGTGTGGATCTCCTACCTTGACGCCAAAGGAGCTGGAGGACTACCTTCCCGACAACCGTGAAACGCACCGTTCAGATCGAGATTGCAGGCGCGAGATACCGAATGTCCTCCGACGCCGACGAGAGCTACCTTCAGCGCCTGGCGAACATCGTGAACGAGCGTGTGCAGGCGCTGGGCCCGAAAGCGGCGCGGGCGGCGACACCTGCACAGATGCTCGCGGTCGTCGCGCTCAGTCTCGCGGAGGATCTCGACGCGTCCGAGCGAAGGCGGGAGCGCCTCGAGGCTCAAACGCGCCAGGTCGTCGGGACGGCCATTCGCCGGATCGATCAGCGGCTGGAGGCGGACGCCGAGCTCGCCCAGCAGATCGAGCCGTGAGCACGCGCGGATCGGGGGACGCAGACGCCGAGCTCCGCCGTCGCGCCAAGCAGGCGCTTCGCCGGCGAATGCGCGCAGTACGAGATACCCTGCCCGCGTCCGCGTGCGAGCGCCGCTCCGCGCAAATCGCCGAGCGGCTTGCAGGACTCGAAGAGCTCGTGGCGGCGAGAACCCTCCTCGCTTTTTCATCGATACGCAACGAGGTGAAGACACGCCCGTCGATCGAAGCGGCTTGGTCGGCGGGAAAGCGCGTCGCGTTACCACGTGTCGTGGGCGACGAGCTCGAGCTTCGTCTCGTCGAGCCCGACACCGCGCTGATCGAGGGAGCGTTTTCTGTTCCCGAGCCTCCAGACAGCGCGGCGCCTCTCGCTCCGTCGGAGGTGGATTTCGCGTGGATCCCCGCGCTTGCCGTCGACCCCCGGGGCTACCGCATCGGATATGGCGGCGGCTACTACGATCGATTGCTGCCGAAGCTCCACGACGCATGCGTCTGTGTAGTCGCGTACGACTTCCAGCTCATCTCGGAAGTTCCGGAACAGCCTTTCGACGTCAAGGTGGACCTCGTCGTCACGGACGAGCGAGTGATCCGTCCCACCTGAGCCGCGGCGCGATCGGAAGCGGTCGGAGTGGTATAGCGTCTGCGTGGTTGCGGACGCAGCACAGCGCAAGCTCGACAATCTTCCGGTGTCGCCCGGCGTATACGTCTTTCGTGGCGCGGACGCGAAGGTCCTCTACGTCGGCAAGGCGAGGAGCCTGCGGAGCCGGGTGAGAAGCTACTTCCAACCGGGCTCGAGCGACGTGCGCGCCTTCGTCAGCCGACTCGAGCGAGAGCTGACCGACATCGAAACGTTCGTCACCCACACCGACAAAGAGGCAGCGCTCCTCGAGAACCAGCTGATCAAATCACACCAGCCGAAGTACAACATCAAGCTTCGCGACGACAAGGAGTACTTGTCTCTCAGGCTCGACTCGAGAAAACCCTGGCCGCGGCTCGAGGTGGTGCGCCGCCCGAAGGCGGACGGGGCGCAATACTTCGGCCCGTATCACTCCGCGACTGCGGCGCGCCAAACTCTCCGGCTGGTCAACCGGTACTTTCAGCTGCGGACATGCACCGATACCGAGTTTCGGCTTCGATCGAGACCGTGCCTGCAGTATCAGATCAAGCGTTGCCCGGGCCCGTGCGTTCTCGAGGTCGACGAGGAAGAGTATCGCGCGCAGGTCGCGAATGTCGCTCGGTTTCTCGATGGACGGCACGACGAGCTGGTGCGGGACATCGACCACCGAATGGACCGGGCGTCGGGAGAGCTAGAGTACGAGCGCGCCGCGATCTATCGGGACCAGCTCAGGGCGGTCGAGCGAGCGCGCGAAGAGCAACGCGTCGCGGGCGTGGTGAAGTCCGACCAGGATGTCGTTGGCTTTCACAGGCAAGGCGACCAGGTAGAAATCGCGGTTCTCAGCATGCGTGGCGGGCGGCTGTTTGGCGTGAAGACGCTTCCGCTCAAGCGGGTCGCGGTGCCGAACGACGAGATGCTCGGCGCATTTCTGCGACAGCACTATGCGGAACGCCCTGCGTTGCCCGACGAGATCCTCGTGCCAGTCACGATCGAGATGAGCGAAGCGCTCGAGGAGCTGCTGAGCGAGAACCGAAAGCGCCGCGTGCAGATCGTGCAGCCACGGCGTGGAGCCAAGGCGAAGCTACTGGAGCTCGCGCGCGAGAACGCGGAGCACGCCTTTCACGAAAAGGAGCGCGCGCGGGAAGACGTCGAGGCTCGTCTTGCGGACCTCCAAGCGCAGCTTCGGATGTCCGTACTTCCACGGCGCATCGAGTGCGTGGACATCTCGCATACCGGGGGCGAGGAAACCGTGGCTGTGTTCGTCGCGCTGCAGGATGGAGCGCCGGACAGGGAGGGATATCGGAGCTTCCGTGTGAAAGGGGTCGGCGGCGGCGACGACTACGCGGCGATGTACGAGGTGCTCGAGCGGCGCCTCCGACGAGGCAAGAACGAGGAAGCGGGTTGGGAGCTGCCCGATCTGCTTGTGGTCGACGGCGGAAAAGGCCAGCTCGGCGTTGCGATCCGCGCGCGGGAAGACCTCGGCCTCCCCGAGCTCGAGATCGCGTCCGTCGCGAAGCCGCGGGCGACGATCGCCGGTGAACGAGAGGGCGACCGGGTGTTTCGGCCCGGCCAAAAGAACGCGATCCCCGTGCGCGCCAGCTCGGCGCTGTCGCTTCTGCTCCTCGCGCGGGACGAAACCCACCGGGCGTCGAACGCATTGCGGAAAAAGGTCGGACGGAAGCGACGGCTTCGAAGCGAGCTCGACGGCGTGCCAGGAGTCGGACCGAAAACCCGCGGCAAGCTCCTTCGCAAGTTGGGCTCGCTTCGCGAGGTCATGGCGGCCACCGAAGACGAGCTCACCGCGGCGGGCGCAACGCGAAAGCAGGCGCAAGCGATCAAGAGGGCGCTCGGCGATCACGCGCCCCTGCCTCCGGACGCGCAGTCGGCCGAGGACACGGCCATCGAAAACGCGTTTCAGGCGGACTAGGGGTTGCTTGGGGGTGGGCGGGCGGATGTAAATAAACCAAACGCTGCAAGAAGCCCAGCAACCCCCCTACCACGCCACCCGCGGCAGCCCCCCTCAAACCGCTGCTGGCAGCGTGACTGCGAAGGCGGCGCCGCCTTGATCTCGGTTTGCCGCTTCGATCGAGCCGCCCAGCCGTTCGACGATCGTGTGACACACGGCGAGCCCGAGGCCCGTGCCCTGGCCCGCGGGCTTCGTCGTGACGAACGGATCGAACACCTGGTCGAGGATCGCCGGATCGATTCCCGGCCCGTCGTCTTCGATGCGAAGCTGGACCACTCCGCCGCCGTTCGACGCGAACACCTGGATGCGGCCACGGCCGCCGATCGCGTCGGCCGCGTTGAACAAGAGATTGAGGAGGAGCTGACGTAGCCTCTCGTGATCGCCTCGCACGCGTGGGAGATCGTCGTCGAGCGCGACCGCGAGCTCGATGTCCCGGAACCGCGTTTGACGGTCGACGAGCTTCACCGTGTCGCCGACGACCTCAGAGAGGTCGGCCGAGCTCTCCACCCTGGGCTCCGTGACCGGCCCGCTTCTCGAGAAGTCGAGCAGATCGCGAATGGTGTGATGTATTCGCTCGGTCTCTCGCTGAATGCGACGAACGAACTCCGCCTCTTCATCAGGGTCGAGCTCGCCCGCCTGCATGAGGTCGAGCAGCCCGCGAATCGCCGCGAGCGGGTTGCCGATCTCGTGGGCCACGCCAGCGGAAAGGCGCCCCACGGCGGCCAGGCGGGCGCTCCGCATCACCTGCTCCTGCGCGGTCGTCAGCTCCGCGGTCGTGCGTTCGAGCTCCTCGAGACGCTCCTGAAGCGAGGCTCGATCCTGCCGGAGCTGGGCGGCCATGTCGTTGAACGTCGCGGCCAAACGCGCGACCTCGGCTGCGCCTCGAACGGGCACGCGCGTCTGAAGACGGCCCGCCGCGAGACGCCCCGCTGCCAGCCGCAGCTGATCGATCGGGCGCACGATGAAATAGGTGAGCAAAACGTAGGTCAGCAGGAGGACGGTTGCTGCGGTGAGCCCCAAGTAAAAAGAAAACAGACTTCGCCGCGTGGCGTCCCCACGGTGGCCCTCCGACACCCACACCCGAAGCTCGACTCCGGTCGCCGTGCTCACGACGGCGTCGGGCTCTCCGTCGATGACACCCCACGCACGGACCGGCCCACCAACGGTGTGCACCTCGACGCGTTCGAATAGGCCTTCTCGAAGCATACGGTCCATGACCTCGTCGCGGAGCCGGTCTCCATCCTCGCCGGCGCCTGCAACGAGCGCCTGCGCAACCCCGGCTGCACGCGTGCGCCGCTCCTCGGCCCGCTCGCTTTCGTCGATGCGCGCGGTCACGAGGCTGAGCAACACGAACGCTGCGCCAAACGCGACGAGCAGCGCGAGCATGAGCTGGCTCCGAAGCCCCAAGCCAAACGGACGCTCCATGAACACAGTCTACAGCGACAATCTCTTGACCCGCCACGCGGAGCGGTGCATGGGGGAGACATGACACGGGGCACCCGTGCAGGGGTGATCATCGGCGCGGTCGTCCTCTGCTCGATCGGGGGGTCTGCGAGCGCACAGCGTCGCGGCGATGGTCTTTACGGGCGATGGGACCGCTCGCTCACGCTCTCGTTCGGCGCGGGCGGCGGCGCCACCTGGCTCGATCGAGAAGCGGACGGAAACGTCGTCGGCGAGACTCGATTCTTGATTGCCGACACCGCCGGCGTCGTGCTTTCCGGTCGATGGGGCCCCAATTCGGGGCAACATCTCTTCGTGGGCGTCGACCTCCGCCCGCTCTTCCCTGCCCTTTTCTTTTTGTACAAACAGACCTGGAACGAGTTCGCGGATCTAGTGCTGCAATCGATCTTTTTCGAGATCGGGCCAGCCTTCCTGCTCGACGGCCACCGAAGCACCGGTCTCGGAGTGGGCGTCGGTTTCTCGCTGCCCCTCGTTGCTCCCCTGACCACGGTTCGCCGGCTCTGGCTGCGCGTCGCCGCCCGCTACGTGAACGCCGACCCATCGTTTCGCAACACGCAGCCGACAACGGACCGGACTCAATGGACCCTGTATGCGACGTTTGTCGTCCAGTTGGGTTTCGAGTCGCGCTTCAGTCACTGGGAGCCCCCGCGGTACCGACGGCGCTAGTTTGGCGGACGCGGGGAACCCAGCTACAACCGGCTCGTGAGACGTACGAAGATCGTCTGCACGCTCGGCCCTGCCAGCGACACGAAAGCGAAGATCGACGATCTCCTAGCTGCGGGGATGAGCTGTGCTCGGCTGAACTTTTCGCATGGGGACCACGAAGCACACGCGAAGATGGCCAGGCTCGTACGCACCGCCGCCGCGGAGGCACGTGAGCCGATTTCGATCTTGGCCGACATGCAGGGTCCGAAGATGCGAATCGGCAAATTTTCCGGCGGCCCCATCGAGCTCGAAACCGGCGACACCTTCGCGTTGACGACCGATGACGTCGAAGGAAGCCAATCGATCGTTTCCGTCACACATTCTACGCTGCCCGCGGACGTTCAACCGGGCGACAAGATCGCGCTAGACGACGGTTTCATTCGCCTTCGCGTGGAACGGGTGCAGGGCAACGTAGTTCACACGATCGTCGAGGATGGCGGGCCCCTGTCCAACCACAAGGGGCTCAATCTTCCGGGTGTTTCGATTCGCGGGCCCGCACTGACCGAAAAGGACCGCGAAGACCTCGCGTTCGCCGTCTCGGCGCTCGGTGCGGATTACATCGCCTTGTCTTTCGTTCGATCCGCCAACGACGTGCGTGAAGCCAAGGCGCTTGCCGGCGACGTTCCGGTCATCGCCAAGATCGAGCGGCCGGAGGCGGTGGCGGCGCTGCCCGAAATCGTCGCCGCGGCCGATGGAATCATGATCGCCCGTGGGGATCTCGGAGTCGAGCTGGGCGCTGAAAGAGTGCCCGTCGTTCAAAAACGAATCATCCGGGAAACAAACGCGCAGGGGAAAGTCGTCATCACGGCCACACAAATGCTCGACTCCATGATCCGGAATCCTCGCCCGACTCGTGCCGAGGCGGCCGATGTCGCGAACGCGGTCATGGACGGAACCGATGCGGTCATGCTGAGCGGCGAGACCGCGGCGGGCCGTTTTCCGATTCAATCGGTGAAGATGATGGATGCGATCATTCGCGACGTCGAATCCGAGTATCTCGAAGACATGGCGCGCCAATTCGGTGCAAACAAGCAAGCCGAAAACGAGGGTTGGCCGTTTCCGAACGCGGCGGCACGAGCGGCGGCGGAGCTCTCGATGCACCTTCCGCTCAAGGCAGTCGTCGTATTTACCCAGGACGGACGGTCGGCGGGGCTCCTTGCCGAGCACCGACCCCGCGCGCCGATCCTCGCGATCACCAGCGAGGTGCGGGTCGCACGGAAGCTCGCGCTCGAGTGGGGAGTCATCCCGCGAATCGAGGTTCCCCCCGAATCGTTGGACGAGACGTTGCGCATCGCGACTTCCCTGCTCGTCCGAGAAAAGCTCTGCAAGCGGGGAGAGGCGTTTGCAATGGTCGTCGGCTGGCCGACGTCGGGACGAACGAATACCGTGAAGCTACACCGTCTCTAGCCCGGCGGTCGCGCATGCACTAGATCGCGCCCATGGAGAGGTTGCCCCAGCAGATCGGCCGCTACCGAATCGACCGGCTTCTCGGGTCTGGCTCGATGGGCAACGTGTATCTAGCCCACGACGCGGACCTCGACCGACCCGTCGCGATCAAGACCCTGCGCGACCTCGCGCTCGACGCGGAGACTCGTCAGGTGTTCCTCGGGCGCTTTCAAAACGAGGCGCGGGCCGCAGCACGCCTACAACATCCCAATATCGTTCAGATATTCGACGTCGGGGACGATCCGGCCGTCGGCCCCTATCTCGTCTTCGAGTTCGTCGATGGGCACACCCTCAAGCAAGCGCTCCGCAAGCAAGGCACGCTCGGACGCGACGAGCTGCTCGACCTCGCACAACAGGTCGCCGATGCTCTTGCGACCGCGCATCTCGCCGGCGTGATCCACCGAGATCTCAAGCCTGAAAATCTCCTGATCACCGACAACGGTCAGGTGAAGCTCGCGGACTTCGGGATTGCTCGCGTACCGAACGCCGATCTCACCAAGGAAGGTCAGTTCCTCGGCACACCTTGTTATGCCGCGCCCGAAACCCTGCGGAGTGGAGAGTACAGCGAGCAGAGTGACCTGTTTTCGTTCGGAGCCGTCATCTACGAAGCGGCGTGCGGCGAGCGCGCTTTTCCTGGCAGCGAGGCCGTTGCGGTTGCCCACAAGGTCATGAACAGCGACCCGCCTCCTCCAAGCGAGGCCAATCGCGGTGCGGCGATCCCAGCAACCGTTGACGCGGCGATCCTACGGGCACTTCGAAAACAGCCATCGGAACGATACGCCAGCGCTCGCACGTTCGTCGCCGCGCTGAGACGGGCGTACGACGGAAAGCGTCCCGCGAAGCGTAAGAGCAAGCGCTCGAGCGTCCCACTCGCATTCGCGGTCCTGGTCGTCGTCGGGGTCGTCGTCTGGGCTGTGGCGGAGAACTGCGGCCCGTCGATCGGAACGGACGTCCCGCCTGCGGGCGTCGATGCGGGTGTGGTCTCGGACGCCGGGGTCCTGCCGGACGCGGCCGAGCTTCCCGACGCCGAGGCCGGCTCCGATAGCGGTGCCTCACTCTCCCCGCACGAGCGCGAGGAGGCAGCGAAGGACGAGCTCGCCCGGGCAAGGGACGCAATCGAACGGGGGGACCTACCTGCGGCGGCGGCGGCGCTCGAACGCGCGGCCGAGTTCGACCCCGACAACCCCGGCATCGCCGAGCTCGACGAGCGCCTGCGCTCGGCAACGCCAGACGGCGGCTAGAGCTTGTTGGAGTCCTTGCGAACGGGACGCCAACTGCACTCCGTTCCACCCCCGGCGATCGCGTTGCACTGGTGCATGTAGGTGAGCGTGCGGCCGCATCCGGCAACTCGCTTTTCCAAGGGCTTGTCTTGGACGAACTCGATCAGGGTTGGGTCGCAGTCCAGATCGGCCGAGGCTGCGTTTCGGATCTGCTGTGTGGCGGCCGACTCGTGGCCGCATGCCACCCCGAGCACCAGGACGGTCGCCAACTGAGCCACTTTCTTCAGCATCTGCTCGAACCCCCGTGGCTCTTATAACGCGATGCCCAGCTCCCGCAAATCTCTTTCGGCCTGCTCGGCCCAGCCGCGATTCGCCTTCGGGCTTGCCGGGCTCGGATGAAGGACGGTCCCCACGGGCGGACCGTCGGGGCCGAGAACGGCGTTTGCGCGTTTGGTCGCCCACGCACCCACGCCGACGACCAGGTCCGGTCTCAGAATCTCGATCGCCGTTTGAAGCGACCGATCGCACGGCGCAAGCAGCTGCGCACGCTCCTCAGCCGAAAGCTTGTTGGGGGTGAGGTTTCGACCGGTCGATTCGACGAAGACCAACGGGCAGTAGTTGATCACGAAGAAACGCGAAAAAAAGGCCTCCGGCTCACCGAAACGGTCGCGTGCCCATCCCCAGAGCCGCGAGCCGCTGACCTCGGAACGGCTGCACTCGAACCCGAGGACCGGGCGCTTGGGGTGTTCCTTCGCGGGCCGTCCGACGGGCGCTTCGATACCCATCCAATCGCGGACGAAGCCAACGTCACCGAACGGAACGCCAGTCTGCGCCATCCCGAACGGACCCGGGTTCATCCCGACGAAAACGACCTCTTTCGTCCCCGCGCCGAAACGCTCCAAGTAGAGCTCGTGTGGGCGACGTGCGTAGTCGAGGGGGTTGTACACGTGGGTGACGGGCCCGCCGAACTCGAGCTTGGATACCGCGCGGCTCAGCGCGCGCGACGCTTTGATCAGCCCCAGCACGCCCGGTCAACAGAGGTAGCGTTCGCCGCCGTCGCAAAGAATCGTCACCACCCGCTGTCCCGGCTTCATTCGGCGCGACACTTCGAGCGCGGCGTGAACGTTCGCACCGGCGGACGGCCCGAGAAGCAGCCCTTCCTCACGCGCGAGGCGCTTGGTCATCCTCTCTGCGGCCAGGTCGGTCACCGTGATCACCTCGTCGACGAGGTCGGTGTCGAGCACCGCGGGGATGAAGCCCGCGCCGAGGCCCTGAATGCCGTGAAGACCGGGCTTGCCGCCGGACAGAACGGCGCTCGCTCGAGGCTCGACTGCGATGATCCGAATGTCCGGCCTGCGCTTCTTGAAGACCCGCCCCACTCCGGTGATCGTTCCGCCGGTGCCGACGCCCGCGACGAATGCATCGACTTCGCCGCCGGTCGCTTCCCAGATCTCCTCGGCGGTCGTTTTTGCATGGATGTCCGGGTTCGCGGGGTTTTCGAACTGACCGCACATCATCGCCCCGGACGTCGTCTTCAAGATTCGCTCGGCCTGCTCGACCGCGCCGGCCATTCCATCCTCGGCTCCCGTGAGCACCACTTCGGCGCCGTACGACTTCAACAGGTGACGGCGGGCCTCGCTCATGTCCTCGGGCATCACGATGACGCAGCGGTAGCCGCGTACGGCACAGATCATCGCCAAGCTGATTCCGGTATTGCCGCTCGTGGCCTCGACGATCGTCGACCCTGGCGAGAGCTCGCCCGATGCCTCTGCGGCCAGAACCATCGCGAGGGCGGGCCGGTCTTTGACCGAGCCGGCGATGTTGTTCGACTCGAGCTTCCCGCAAATCTCGGCACCCTTGTCGCCGCTGATCCGCGGGAGCCTCACCAAAGGCGTGTTGCCGATCAAGTCGAGCGCCCCGTCGTAGATTCCGTCGTTCATGTGGCGGCTAGCATACCAGGGAGCGCTTAGATGTCACCGCCAGAAGGGTCGGATTCGTGTACGTCGTAGGCTTGAACGATCTGCTGAACCAGCGGATGCCGAACGACATCCGCGTGCGAGAAGTAGATGAACTCGATGCCGTCGATGCCCGACAACACGCGCTCCGCGTGGCGCAACCCGCTTCGTGCGCCTCCGGGGAGATCGACCTGCGTGACGTCGCCGGTGATGACCGTCTTCGAGTCGAAGCCGAGGCGCGTCAGAAACATCTTCATTTGCTCGCGCGTGGTGTTCTGCGCTTCATCGAGCACGACGAAGCTGTCGTTGAGCGTTCGACCACGCATGAAGGCCAGCGGCGCGACCTCGATCGTGCCTCGCTCGATGAGGGCGGCGATCCGCCCCGGGTCCATCATGTCGTGAAGCGCGTCGTAGAGCGGGCGGAGATAGGGGTTGATCTTTTCTGCGAGGTCCCCTGGCAGGAAGCCGAGCCGCTCGCCCGCTTCGACGGCAGGCCGCGTGAGAATGATGCGCTTGACCTCCCGCTCCTGGAGGGCGCGAATCGCCATCGCCATGGCGAGGTAGGTCTTGCCCGTGCCCGCAGGACCGATGCCAAACGCGATGTCGTGGGTACGAATCGCATGGACGTAGGCCTGCTGCGTCACGCCCTTGGGTGAGACGATGCGACGGTTGGAGGTCGTCAGAACCACGTCGTCCAGGAGAGCTCGCAGACGCATCTGGGGATGAGCGCGAAGGGTTCTGGCAGCGCGGGCCATCTCCACCGCGCTCAGCTCTCGGAGCTGCAGCGCATCGATCAGCTCGTGCAGCACCCGCTCGACGAGCTCGACGTCCCGGTTCGGGCCCTGAATGTGAATCGTCGACCCCCGAAGGCCCATCGACACGCCGAGCTCGGCCTCGAGCACGCGCAGGTTGGCGCCGCCCGGCCCGGTGAGCTTCAGCAAAAGCCCGGGATCGGCGACTTCGATGTCGGCGGCTACATCGGCCTCGGCGGGGCCGCGCTGCAAAGTCGATTCGATAATCGGAGTCTAGCGCAATGCTACCGCCAAACCAAGGCGTCGGAGCCCCGCTCGACCGCGGTCTCGAGCCGGTCGTGCGCCGCCAAAATCAACGATCGCGTCGTGTCGCCATCGAGGGGGTAAGACGCGAGCCCGACGGCCACGTGCAGAAACCCGAGCTCCTCGGGATGCCGTCGTCGCTGCATGTCGAGGTGCTCTTGAAGCCTTCGCACGACTTCGACGATTGCCCGCGCGCTGGAACCTTCGAAGCCGACCGCGAAGGTGTCGTCGTCCCAACGTGCACGAATGTCCTCGCGACGAAACCGACCTTGAATCAACCGTCCGAAGTGGGTTCGCAACCAGCGCGCTCGCATGTGGTCGAGGCCGTCGAGATCGGTCGCGCGAAGCAGGCCGATCGAATACGTCCGGCCGTGGCGCTGAGCCGAGGAAAGCCCTGCCTCGAGCGCCGCAACCCCGGCACGCTGTGCCAGCAACCCCGTCTGGCCGCAGCGGAGCTGCTGACGGCGAAGCCGGGCCATGCGTTCGGCTTCGCGATGGAGCTGCACCAACCATCCCGAATCGCGGCCGAGGCGCTCGCTAACCGCGTTGGCATCCGAAATCGGGGAATCATCGAAGCAGAACAGGGCGAAATCCGAATCCCATGCGGACATCCGAACGATTGCCGGCACTTGTTTGCCCGTGACGCCCGAGCCCAGCAGGACGGCATCAGGACACTGGACGTCGAGCTCGCGCAGAAGCTCTTCCAAGCTCAGGTAGAGGTAGCACTCGATCCCAGCCTCTTCGATCAGCCGCGCAGCTTCGGGATCGCGAAGCACTGCGACTTTCGGTCGTGGGGTCATCGCGCGTTCCACCGCCGTCGCCACGGCGTGGTGCAGACGCACGAGCTCGACTGGATGGGCCAGGAACACGTCGAAACCGAGTTGTGCAGCGAGAGCGCGGGTATGCGGATCCTCGTCGACCGAAAGGAGGATGAGGGGCACCTCGGCGCATCCCTGCAGGCTGCGGAACATCTGCACGAACCGGGGAAGCGCATCGCGATCGTCGAGGGGCCAGCCCACCAAAGCGACTGTCGGCGGGCTGCGCCCCGCCACTTTGAGCGCCTCCTCTACCGTGGTGACGGGTCGAATGTGGACGAGGACCTCGTCGAAGGCGGACCGCAGGTAGGCGATCATCGCAGCGTCGTCCTCGAGCACCAAAACGGTGGGAACGAAGTCCTGAGGAATCGGTCTTTGAAGAAAGAAGGACGCCGCGGGCGTGACCGATGGCGTGGCGGCAATCGACGGAACGGCCGTTTCGTGACCGACGGCAGCGGCCGCGTGATTGCGGACCTCGTCGATCGACTCGAACATCGTGGCCCAGTCGAGACGCCCCGATTTTTGGAGCTCGCGCAGCTGACCTTCGATGCGACTTGCCGCGTCCGAGATGTCCTGGAAGCCATGCGAGTCCGCGGCGCCGTGCAGCTCGTGGGCCTGTCGAAGAGCCTCGGCGACGATGCTGGTACGCCCGACGTCGGCGTGCACTTTCCGAATGGCACCGGTGAGGTTGTCCGCGACGATCGGAAGAAGGCGCGTATAGGCCTGCTTGGCTTTTTCCGGATCGAGGCCGGGCTCGGACGCCTCCTCGGGGAACAACACCCGGTCGGCAGCGTCTTGGCTCGGCCGATGGGTGGCCGGGACCAGGCTGATCGGCTCGGGAACGACGTTGGCCACCTCGCGCGCGAATCGATCGACGCTCACCGGCTTGTGAAATACTTTCATCACGTCGAGGTCACGCGTGAGGTGCTTGAACGTGTTCAAGTCCCGGTAAAACGCCGACACGAAGATGATCGGCGTGCTGAAGCCGTCGGCCCGAAGCGCCTCGATCCAGTCGATGCCGTTGACGTCTGGCAACAGGCCGTCCACGACGAGCACCGAAGGCTCTTCCTCCTCGAGCATCGCGCGAGCGACGCTGCCCTTGGACGCGCTCAGAACACGCAAACCCTGCGCTTCGAGCGCGGGGGTGACGGCGGAGCGGAAGTGGCTGTCATCGTCGAGCAGGAGGACGGTGGGCGGCACGTTCCCGATAGTGTGGCACCGTTTGATGCGGTCACAAAACGGCCTCGTCAGGAGGCGCGCTGGTAATCGGGGCCGGCTTCGTCGAGGTACGCGCGGGCCACCGGATGGTCCGCACACTGCCCTACGACGGCCTTCAGATGCTCGATGCCTTGCGTGCGGTCTCCCGTCTCGATCTCGATGACACCGAGGAGCGCACGGGCATCGTGATGGTCTGGGTCGAGCTGGAGCACCAGAGACAGCTCCTCGCGCGCCCCGCGACCATTGCCCCGAAGCCGCAGCAGCTTCGCGAGCTCCAATCGAATGTCGTGGAAGCCCGGACAAAGTCGAAGCGCGCGCCCATATTCGTGCATCGCGTCCTCCGGCCGATCCAGGTCGAGGTATGCACGAGCCAGTGCCCGGTGCAGATTCGCGACTTTGCCACGACGGAAGGCATCGTTGGAAGAGTCCGAGCGGCGCTGGGCGCGCTCGAGGGTGCGGAGCCCGGACCCGTACTCGCCGAGCTCGTTGCAGGTCACGGTCAGGTTGAGCGCTGCCTCGAGGTATCCGGAGTTGACCTCCAACGCCTGCTGAAAGCACCAGCGGGCCTCGGGAAGCCGGCCTCCCAGATGGTAGATCACACCCAGTTGATTGAAGACGTCGGGATAGCGTAGCCCCTGCTGCACGAGCTTCTCGTAATAGGGCTGGGCGAGCGCGTATTCTGCACGGTCGTAGTGCTCGTTGGCCGCATCGAGGATCTGTTGGGCCCAGGGAGCCATGGGCAGGAAAATATCGATCGCCCCCGTTCGTGGCCAGAAATCCGCGGGACGTTCTCAGCCGAGCTTGCCGAGGATCGTCCGCGCCCGCCGCGCCTCGCCGGTGTCTGGAAAGCGCTGAACGACCTCACTCAGCGCGTCCCTGGCGGCTTCGACCTCTTCGGTCTTCAGGTAGATCTGCCCCAGCAACAGCAGCGCCTCGGGCTCGACGCCGCTTCCCGGGTAGGCGGCGAGCAGCCCCTTGAGTCGCGAGATCGCGCCCCGGTACGCATCCCGCTCGAGGTAGAAGCGTGCGACGTAGAGCTCGTGGGCGGCAAGCAGGCTCATGCACCTCTCCATGAGCTTGTTGGCGTCGGGGACGCGCGGGTCGTCCGGGTAGTCGACGACGAACCGGCGCAATTGAATCAGCGCATCCCGGGCTGCGCTTTGGTCGCGCTCGTGGGCCGGAGGCGTCATGAACCAGCCCCCCGGGATCTGATTGTAAAAGGCCTCGGCAATCCGAAATCGGGCATACGGGATCTCTTTGTGAGACGGCCGGATGCGAACGAACTGGCGATAGGTTTGAATCGCCTCGGGATATGCCTCGTTCTTGAACTGGCAATCCCCGATTCGCAGCTCAGCCAGCGCGGCGAAACGGCTGTACGGAAACTCCCGACGAATGTCGCGAAAAGTCGGCTCGGCCGAGAGACAGTCGCCACGCCGAAAATCGAGCAGTGCCTTTTCGTAGGCGGTGCGCGCGTCGTCCGCGGGGTTCAGCTTGCTCTTGCCGGTCTTGCTCAAGGAGCCGGAGCTTCCGGTCGTGCAGGCTGCGGCGAACGCGAGCAGCCCTGCCGCAAGTCGTCTAGCGAGCGCGCGGTTCATCGCCTTGAGGTAGCGCTCGGCCGACCGCCGAACAAGTCGAAGGCAGCGCGTCGCGGACGCACCGCTCAGGCGCTTGCGATCTGGTTGTCGATGACCCGCGCGGGATCGATGCCGAGCGCGGCGAGCGCGGCCTTCCAGCGGCTGTCGACCGGGGTTTCGAACACCAAATCATAGTCGAGGTCCACGGGAATCCACGAGCCCTGCTTCATTTCACTTTCGAGCTGACCCGCCCCCCAGCCCGAGTAGCCGAGCATCATCGCACAGGTGTCGGGTCCGTCACCCTTGGCGAGACGCTCGAGGAGCTCCACCGACGCACTGCAGGCGATGCGGTCGCCGACCGCCAGGCTCTGCCCGCTCGCCGGCCGAGGGACTCCCTCGGGGTCGTAGAGGATCCAGCCCGACTCCGGGGACACGGGACCACCGAGCATGACCGGAGCACGAACGGTTGCGGTCGCTGCGCCTGTCACACCGACTTCATCGAACACGTCGGCGATGCGGAGGTCGGTCATCCGGTTGATCACGAAGCCGAAGGAGCCATCGTCGGTGTGATCGATCAGCAGCACCAGCGTATGATTGAAGAAGGGGCACCGCATCGAAGGTGCTGCGACGAGGAAGCCCGGTGCGAGTGATGCCGCCACGACGCGAGATTGCCACCAATCGACGAGGCCCGCGAGCCCAAAATCCGGGGCGACGGAATTGAGCCGAGTTCGCGCGATTCTGCGGACCGCCGGGTTCGCTGCCTTCTCAGCGGGCATCTTGGCAGCCTATGAGACACGGCGCGCGGTCACGCCGACATCGGAGCGTGCGGAGCTACTCGACCGCTATCGATCGCGGCTGAGCAACGGCCTTTTGGAGATCATGGGCGCACGGCTGACGGTCGTGGGGAGGTCACGCGAGAGAGGCCCAGCGCTGATCGTCGCCAATCATCAAAGCGCCCTCGACATCGGCGTGATGCTATCGGTGTTTCACGCCGCGATCGTGAGTCGGCACGACGTCGCCGAGTGGCCGCTGCTCGGCAGGATGGCGAAGCACGGCAACACGATCTTCGTCGATCGCGACGATCGGCGGAGCGGCGCCAAAGCGCTCCGCGAGATCCGTCGCCGCCTCCGGGAAGGCGGAACGGTCGTCGCTTTTCCAGAAGGGGGCACGTTTGGGGGTGACTCCGTGCAAGAGTTCCAACCCGGCGCGTTCGCGGCGGTTCGCTCGCTCGACATCCCGATCGTTCCCGTCGGCCTCGCGTACTCGCCTGCGGTGCCTTACGGAAGCGAGTCGTTTGCGCGTCATCTCTTCAACGTCGCTTCGCGCGAGCGCACGCGGATCGCCATCCACGTCGGGGAGCGGCTGGCGCCGGGTCTTGATCCTCGGCGGGCGGCCCAAGTCGCACGCACGCGGGTCGAAGCGCTCGTTGGCGAGGCTCGTCGGGCTCTGCAGGGCGACGGCCGGTGAATTCGCCCGCTGGCACCATCGATCTGTCTGCTTCTGGGCGCGCCGCTCGCGGTTCGCTAGGATTCGACGGTCTTCAATCCGAAGGCGCGTGTGGACGAGCCGATGGTTGGCCTCATCTCCAAGTCGAAGGAAGCAGCGCCCAGTCTCGACGATCGGGTGTGGGAGGTGATTCCGGCCGCGCTCTGGGATCTCGATTTTCGAGGTCCACTCGACTGGATCGAAGCGCAGGGCTGTCGCGACCCTGACGAGCTCAAGCGATTGATGCGTCGAGACCCGGACACGTTGACCGAGTGTCTCGACAGGCTGCGCGTACACCGAGTGAGCGCGGGCGCGGTGTCGCTGGCCGGCGCGGCGAGCCGTGAGGAGTGCATTCGGCGCTCGGTCGAGCTACTGACGCCCGAATCGAAAGCGGACTTTCTCCGCGTGCTGATGGCGGCGTTTCGACGCGAGCAGGACGTGCATCTCGAGACGGCGATCGTGACATGCGCGAGAGAGTCGCGGGATGTCAGGGTTCACTGGCGATTCGTCGCATCGAACGAGGGACGCTTCGAACGGGCGATCGTTTCGGTGGTCGACATGACCGCCGAGCGCGAGCTGCAGCAGAGGCTTTTGTTGGCGGAGCGCATGTCGGCGATCGGCACGCTGACCGCAAGCATCATTCACGAGATCAAGAACCCGCTCACCTTCGTTTGGAATCATCTGCGAGCTCTCAAGAGCGGCATCGAGGCAACATCGACCGAGGCCGAGGAGCGAATCCGCGAAGCTTACGAAGGCGCGGAGCGAATCCGCTCGATCTCCAACGAAATTACGGCGCTCTCTCACGGAGGCGACGGAGCCGAGGTCGAGTCGGCCAACCTCAAGCAGGTGCTCGACTCCGCGATTCGGATGGCTCGGCCCGAAACCCAACGCCGCGCGACGGTCGTCCGAGAGTACGAGGAGGGGCGGCTTTACGTGCGCGGCTCGAGAACCCGTGCGGGCCAGGTGTTTCTCAACCTCATCGTGAACGCGGCCCAGGCCATCGAGCCAGGCAACCGCTCGCAGAACACGATCACGATCCGAGCACGAAGCACCGAGGGAGGTCGGCTGTGCGTCGAGATCCAAGACACCGGACCCGGGATACCTCCTCAGCTGCTACGGCGAATCTTCGATCCGTTCGTGACCACGAAGCCGGCGGGGCGTGGAACCGGGCTTGGACTCTCGATCTGTCGCCGCATCGTGCACTCGCTCGAGGGGACGATCGAGATTCAAAGCCACCCCGGTCAAGGGACCGTTGCGCGGGTCGTGCTGCCGAAAGCGTCTCGCGCGCAGCGACCCGTCACCGTGCCGCCGCCGTCGATGAGCGCGATACGACGCGCGGTGCGGGGGAAGCTATCCGTGTTGGTGGTGGATGACGAGCCGGTGATCGCGCGGCTCATCGAAAAAGCCCTCGTCGATCACGACGTGACGACCGCACACGATGGGCGCGAGGCGGTCGCGCTGATGTCGGAGCATAGCTACGACGTCATCCTGTGCGATTTGATCATGCCCGAAATGACGGGGATGGACGTCTACCGCGCTGCGCTCCAGAGGGCGACGCCGGTTCACGATCGAATCGTGTTCATGACGGGGGGGGCCTTCACCCAGCGCGCTCGAGATTTCCTTCAAAGCGTTCCAAACCTGCGAATTGAAAAGCCTTTTGACCTGGAGAGGCTCGAGCGCACCATCTACGAAGCCGCGGACATCGTCGACCCGGCTTGACCGAGGGACCACCTGCGCCGGAACCGCTAAGAGGGACGCATGGGTCGGCCGACGATGATGGTGATCGGGCTCGACTGCGCATCCCCGCAGCTCGTGTTCGATCGGTACCGCGAAAGCATGCCCCACCTCGGCGCGCTCCTCGATCGAGGGACGTGGGGACCGCTTCGAAGCACCGAGCCCCCGATCACCGTCCCCGCCTGGACATGCATGGTGTCGGGACGCGATCCAGGGGAGCTCGGCCTCTATGGGTTTCGCAATCGCGTCCCGGGCGAGACCGCCCTTCGACTGGCCAGCTCTGCCGATGTCCAGGTCAAGCGCGCCTGGGATTGGCTCGGCGAGCACGGGCTTCGCGTCGCGCCGCTCTTCGTGCCACTCACCTCCCCGCCGACCCCGGTGCACGGCGCGATGGTTTCGGGCTTCATGTGGCCCGGAGGGGATGCGCCCTGGTGTTACCCCAGGGCGCTTGAGGCGGAGCTCGAGGACGAGCTCGGACCGTACCGGGCAGACGTCGAAGACTTTCGAAGCAACGACCTCGACCGCATCTATCGGGACATCGTCGACATGACCGAGCAGCACGTGCGCATCGCCGAGCACGTGTGGAAACGAAAGCAGCCCGACTTCATGATGCTCGTCGAGATCGGGGTCGACCGCTTTCACCATGCGTTTTGGCGACACATCGACCCGTCCCACCCGCGGCACGAGCCCGACAATCCGTGGATCGACTTCGGCCGCCGTTATTACGGAACCCTCGACCGCCACATCGGCAGGCTCTGCCGCGCGGCACACGGCGACACCGTCATCGCTGTCGTGAGCGATCACGGCGCACGTGCCATGCACGGGGGGTTTCGTATCAACGAGTGGCTGATCCGGCGGGGACATCTCGTGCTTCGACACGATGCGGCCTTGCACGGCCCGCTCGACCACGCCGCGATCGATTGGAACCGCACGACCGCGTGGGCCGAGGGTGGGTATTACGCGAGGGTCTTTCTGAACGTCCGCGGCCGTGAGCCAGCCGGCATCGTTCCCGAAAGCGAGCTCGCCGGAGTGCGCGCACGGATTCGTGCAGAGCTCGAAAACATCGAAGATGACCGAGGCGATCCCGTCGCGGTCAGCGTGAGGGTTCCCGAAGAGCGCTATCGGCGCACGCGCGGCTTTCCACCCGACCTGATGGTCTACTTCGACGAGCTCCGGCTCCGCGCGATTGGCTCGCTCGGCGCGGGCCGCCTCGTCGTGACCGAGAACGACGCCGGCCCGGACGGTTGCAACCACGACTGGAGCGGGATCTTCGTCTTGAGCGGCGGCAAGACACCCGCACGAGGATACGTCGAGGATGCGGAGATCTACGACCTCGCGCCAACGATACTCGGGGTGTTTGGCGTTCCACGACCGCCCGGAATCCTCGGACGGGACTGGAGCCGATGACGCGCTAGGCTCGCTCCATGGCTGCCCGCGCGCTGGTGATCGGTCTCGACGGATTCGACCTCGGGCTCGTCGAGCGGCTCGGCCCGGCCCGCCTGCCCCACATCCATCGTGTGATGAGCCGCGGCGCGTATTCGGCGCTCCGCTCGGTTCAACCGCCGGCGACCCTCCCGAACTGGACGACTTTCCTCACGGGTGTCGATCCGGGGCGCCACGGTGTCTTCGACTTCACGACGAGGCGTGGGTACCGGGTGCGCTTTTCGGGTGGCACGGCACGCGAGGCGCCGACCGTCTTTCAGCAGCTCGACCGTCTCGGTCTTCGGTGCGCGTGCCTCAGCTTTCCGGCGACGTGGCCGCCCGAAGAGCTCGAGCACGGGATCTTCGTGAGCGGCTGGGACGCACCGGTGGCGTTCGAAGCGGACCGGAGCTTCGTCTGGCCCCGCTCGCTGTTCGACGAAACAGTGAAGCGCTTCGGCCGACCGAGCTTCGACGACGTCGACGAGTTTCGCGCCGACGCGCCGGGATGGCTCGATCGTCTGCCGGGCTCGCTCGAAGCGCGGATACGGCGAAAAACCGAGTGGGCGCTGTGGCTGATGGGGCGACAGCCGTGGGACGTGTTCGCCCTGTACTTCGGCGAAAGCGACACGGCCTCGCACTACCTGTGGGCCCACCACGACCCTGGGTCACCGCGGCGCCCCGAACGCGTCCTGGGGACGACCGCGGAGGGCCTTGGCCGCGTCTACGAAGCGCTCGACGCTGCGGTGGGCACCTTGCTTCGTGCCGCGGGGGGCGACCAAACCGAAATCACGCTGCTGAGCGACCACGGGTCGGGTGGATCATCGGACAAGGTGCTGTACCTGAACCGCCTCCTCTGCGAACATGGCCTGCTGACGTTTCGACGCCGCCGGGCTAGCCTCGGACCGAGGCTCAAGGAAATCGCGCTGCGACGGCTTCCGCCGCGAGCACGAGAACAGCTCTTTCGCCTCGGCAACGGGTACCTGCCGGGCCGGCTCGAGTCGAACGTACGATTCGGCGCGATCGACATGACGCGGACCTTGGCCTTCAGCGACGAGCTCAACTATTTCCCCGCCGTTCACCTCAACCTCGCGGGGCGCGAGCCGGACGGCACCGTGCTGCCTGAGCAAAAAGCGGAGGTGGCGCATCGGGTGCGGGCCGCGTTGCTCGAAACGCGCGATCCCTGGAACGGCAAACCGGTGTTCAAAGACGTCGTGCCGAAAGAAGAGCTCTTTGAAGGGCCGCACCTCGATCGAGCGCCCGACCTGTTGCTCGAGCTCCACCTCGACGATGGATACTCTTACAATTTGATGCCGACGCCCGCCCCGCCGGAAGGCCGGGGGGCGGCGAGGCCCGAAACGTTTCGAAGGCTCGCCGCGCACGAAAAAATAGGAAAGAAGGGCCGCAGCCTCCCCGGCAGCCATCGCGCGCACGGCTTCATGGCGATGGCCGGGCCGAAGCTCGGCTCGGCGGGCCGCATCGACGCACACATCGCCGACCTGTCGGCCACGCTTCTCCATCGGCTGGGGCTCACGGTGCCGCCCACGTTTCTCGGTCGTGTGCTTTGGGAAACGCTCGACACCGACGCCGGTGCCACCAATCCCCTTCCCGCGCCCGACCCGACCCGGCCGGCCGAAACCTCGGATGAATCAATCGTCGTCTCGCGCCTTCGCGCGCTCGGATACGTCGAATGATCCTTCACGTCGCCTGCCTCCCGTTTCCAACCCACCAGGGGACACAGGCCGCGATTGCCTCGATGCTCGAAGCGTCCGTCCGCACGGGCCGACCGGCGCGCCTTCTCGCCTACGCGCACTGCGGCTACGCGCTGGACACGCCGTACAGGGTCGACCGCGTCCCCGATTTTCCCAAGGTTCGCTCGCTTCGATCGGGACCGTCGTGGGGCAAGGTCGCCCTCGATGCGCGGTGCGTGCTCGAGATTCGCCGTCTCGTGAAAGCGATCCGGCCGGACGCGATCGTGGCTCACCACATCGAGGCGGCGTGCGCGGCGCTCGCAGCGAGGGTCGCCCCCGTCCTCTACGTCGTCCATACCGATCTCGAGCGTGAGCTGCCGATCTACTTCCGATCGCTGCCACCGCGCCTCGTCGGAGCGGCCGCGCGATCGGTCGATGCGCGGGTACGCGCGCGCGCCGCCGGAATCGCAGCCGTCTCGCCGATGTTAGCGAAGCGGCTCGGCCCGCAGGCGATCTACCTGCCGGTCCCCTGGCCACCCCGCCCCGGGCGCGGCGAGCCGTCCCGCGCCGAGGCGCGCAGTGCGCTCGAGATCCCCAGGGACGTACCGGTGTGTCTGTACGCGGGCAACCTCGACCGGTATCAAGGGTGGGAGCATCTCGTCGAGGCCCTCGCCGTCTCGAGACGGTTCGAGCCTACCGTCAGACTGCTGATCGCGACCGAGTCCGACCCGCACTTGGTCCACCGCGAAGCAGCCCGGGCGGGGCTCGGGGACGCGGTCGACGTCAGGCCACTCGCCGGGGAGCCGGCGCGGGCGAGGGCCCATGCCGCAAGCGATCTCGCTTGGATCCCTCGGCGAACGGAGGGCGGGCTCCCGATCAAAATGCTCGATGCCTTTGCACGAGGGGTGCCCGTCGTGGCGATGGAACGGGCCGCCGCCGGGCTTTCGATCGAAAACGCCTCGATCCTCGTGCCCAACGACGACGGCGCGGCCCTCGCACGCGCTGGGCTTGGTCTCCTGCGGAATTCAGGGGCCGCGACGGCGCTGGCCGCGAAAGCGAGACACTATCTCGCGACGCGCCACTCGATCGCGGCCTTCACGCGGGCCCTCGACCGTCTACTCCACCGGAACGACGCGGCGGCTCGCGAGAGGCCTCACGAGCGGCGTCGACCAGAGGTGCCGGCACCTCGAGCGCGGTGAGCTCGTCGAGCGTGCACCATCGGTAGTCGTCGTGCTCCTCCGAAAGGGCCACCTCGCCCTCTTCGTGCTCGGCGAGAAACACGATCACGGTCATGGGATCGCCCTGGCGCACCGCTGCGTACGCCGCTAGCGGCCGAGTCGAGAGGCAAACGCGGAGCCCGGTCTCCTCGGTGACCTCTCGACGTGCGGTCGTGATCGGATCCTCGCCCGGAAGCACGCGGCCCGACACCCCCTCCCAAAGACCAGGCCCGGCGCGCTGAGACGCCGCGCGCTGCATCGACAACACGCGATCGCCGCGGAAGACCAAGACGGTCACGGCAACCCATTGTTTTGCGTCTTGGCCCATCGCCCTCCCGCCGCTGTCAACATATGCGCAACGCGCCTTTTTTTGGATCCGATCTCGACGCTGCAAGTACCATTTTTGCCTCAGGTCGCGCCGGAAAAAACGCTCATGGTCGCCCGCTCGGACGAATCCCACTCATACGCCGAAAAACGGCGAGACTCCGCGATCCAACGGCTGATGTTGGGCGGCGAGCTCGACGTCGAAATCCCGGCGCTTGCCGAGCTGACCGCGGCGGCGGCAGCGCTCGCGATCGGCGCAAAGCGCAAGGCTCTGCTCCCTTTGGCCACGGCCCCGATCGAATACGCGCTCGTCCGTCGCGGGGGCTCGGTGTTGGTGAGCTGCTACGGCACCGCAAGCGCGCCGGTCGCGTACCAACTCGACCGCGCCGTGCCGCTTCGACGGCTGCTCGACACCTGCGCCCAGTCGATGCTCGAGATGGCAGGAGAGGAGATCGACCCCACAGCCAGACAGATCGCAGTTCGAGTCGCCGAGCGCGCCCTTGCAACGCAGATCGCGGCGGACCCCGAGAGCGTTGCTGGGCCGATCAATCAGCGCGGCGGCGAGCTCGACGCGCCCGACGAGCAGATACCGCTTGCGTTTGGGTACGAAGCCGCGATCCATCCGTCGTCCGCCCCGTCGCAGGGCCGCTCGACGAGGGCGGACGTGCACGCGCTCCTTTTCGAAGGCCACCTTTGGGCGTTCGTGCGCGGGAGGCGGCTCTCGCTGGCGCGTGGACCGATCATGCTTGCAGCCCACAGGATGCTGGTCGCGGTCCGGACCCTGGTCGACGCGTGGGACAGCCCGCGGCCGACGCACGTCCGGCTTCGCGCGGGGGGCTTTCAGGTGGCCATGCGGAAGTCCTCCCATCAGCTGGTCAGCGTCGAGCTTTCCTCGAACGGTCACGGCGATCTGACCGCGACCTCGCTCACGATTGCCGAGGCTGCACTGCCGATCTTGAAGCTGACGAGCGATCTCCTTCGAAGCCTGGTCGCCGCGGACCGGAGCCAGAGCCGAAACCTCCGCGTGCGCGCGCTGCGGCAAGAGGTTCGTGCGCTCCGCCGCGAAATCCGCGCGCGACGAAGCGCGGACAGCTTCGTGAACCTCGACCCGGACCGCCTACGCATGCACAGCACCGGGCGCATGGAATCCCTCGGCATGCAGGACCGGCTGCCCTCCCTGCAGTTCGACGAACGTTGGCGCATCTGTCTCGAAGGCCTCGACGCCAACTCCGTGTTCATGTGCGGCGACCGCCTGGTGATCGCCACGCAGACGCACGTCGTCGCCGTCTCGCGGGACGACGGCAAGGTGCTCTGGGCGCGCCCCGGACAGGCAGCCACCACCTTGATGGCAGGGTCGGTGCTCATCCGGCTTTCCCCGGAAGGCGAGGTCGAGCTCTGCAACGTGGAGGACGGCGAGCCCTACTGCCGAACGCACATCACACCCCGGATCGGCGGGCCCCCGGTCGGCCTCATGGTCGGGGGCGACGAGCTTCCGCCGGTCGCGGTGATCACCGAGGGCAGCCATCGCCTCGTCGCGATCGACGTCCGGACGGGCGAGCCCAGATGGCGTTTCGCGTCTCGGAGCGGGGGCGAGTTCCGGATGACCCGGGTCGGCCGCGTCCTGTTGGTCACTTGCGGCGAAGACGCGATTCACGCCCTCGACGTCGCGACCGGAGAGGACGTCTGGCGCTTCGCCGAGCGAGGCTGCTTTCAGCTCAAACCCCTGGTCAGCCACGAAACCGTGATCGCGGCGGCGGTGCAGGGCCGGCGCGAAGGCGCGCTCTTCGCGATCGATCTCTACAGCGGCCACCCGCGCTGGCAGCGACAGCTCGAGGGGCCCCCCACGTCCGACCCCTGCGCAGCGGCCAACGTCGTGCTGACCTCGACCGCTGGAGAAGAAGCCGCGCTTCGCGCCCACTCGGTGCAAACCGGTGAGCCAGTGTGGGAGACCAAAGATCCCGGCCTTGGCATCGGCGGCGCAGGGCTCACCATCGACGACGCGTGGGTGGTCAACGCCCCGTTCGGCCAGCTCAGCGCGCTCGACGTCCACACCGGGGCAATTCGGTGGAGCGCCAACCTCGCGGACGCACTCGCCGACGAAATCCCACGGAGGCTCGAGCCGGTGCTTCGAGGCGGAGCGCTATTCGTACCGGCGTCCTCGGTCCACGTCGTGCGGCCAAGCGACGGCCGGAAGCTCTCAGCCAGCCTACCCTGCGACCTGGTTCCAGATCTCATGCGGGTCGACGAACGCGGATGGATCTACATCGCCGAGGAAAGCGGCTACCTCGCCGGCTATGCACCGAAGCCAATGCTGACGCTGGTCAAGGGCGGCGCTACTCAAACGGGATGCAGTTGAACTCCATCGACCACCCCTGAAATACCGGTGTGCTCAGAGCGTCGCTGGACGCGTTGAGCCGCGCACGCACCCGCAGGTAGGGCTTATAATTGGTTTCGCCGCCCGAGAGCAGCACGTCGCCCACGTCGTAGGTTTGCACACTCGTCTCCGTGGGATAGGTGAGCGTCACCGGAATCACGGAGTCTAGACTTACCAAGTCATCTGCGGTGTAGAACTCGAAGGTCACCGTGCTATCGGATGGCGTGGATCCGATCCAAGTGAGGGTGCCCCAATCGGGCCGCTCGGGCGGCATCTGGCACACCACATCCGAGTCGTAGGTGTTTTGGTAGTAGCCGGTGCCGAAGTCGGATCCGGTTGGAGGCACCATGATTCGAACCGGATATCGGGCGATCTCGGTCGTCCCATCGACCATCACACGCATGTCGAAGTCGAAGACCTGCGGAGTGGCCGCGGGGGGCACGAAGTCGTTCCCGACGCGGAACTGGAACTCAATGTTCGCTCCCGCGAGGCACCCTAGACACGTGGTAGTCCCGGAGCCGCCAATGCATTTTTGGGGGATGCCATTGTCTGGGCAGTCCTTGGCCACGATCGTGTCCACGAATTGGCTTTCGTCGACGGTCGGTGTGGCCGGGTTGTCTTCCGGAACGAGGGTGACATCCCGTCGCGTGTCGCCGACCAAAGCTTGCATGGCCTCGAGGACCGCGACCCCGAGACCTGACCCGTCGCCTGCGATTTGCTCGAGATAGGGATCACCGAACTGGTCGACCGACCCGGTGACGATCCCGAGCTCGGTCAAGTCCGGCAGCGCGATGTAGCCCCCCGAATTGGGGCTCATGACGCTAACGATTTTGACCCCAGCGGCCAAGATCTCGGTTTCCACCGTCGTCCACGTAATCGGGAGGTCGGCGGTCTGCCAGCTTGGGTCACCGGTCGGGTGCTCCGTCAAGTTGTGGAGTCGAAGTTGGAAGTTGCCCCGCCTGCCCGAGACCGAGCTGCTCGTATCCACGGACGCATCCGAAACGGCATAATAGTCTCCGGACGACAATGTTTGTGTGAGCCGTCCCCAGTAGTCGCCACTGCCGGGCCCGGGATTGCAGTTTAGTGTGGTGAGCCCAGCATCGAGGACGGCAACGTTGGTGGTGTGATAGGCGGTCCCTTCACCGCTGATGAACATGTCGGTGAGGCCACCGAGGCTGAACCGCAAAAAGGCATCGCGTCCATCGGCCCAGCATCCAGACCCGCCACACTGCAGGCACACCCCTTTGTCCCAGGTCACCGCATCATTTGCAAGATTCGTGTTGCTGCCCATCACGGTCATGGACTTCGCGCTCAGGTCACCGAGATCCCAGGCTGTAAACGGATCGCTCGAGTACAGCACGTTCGGGGATTGCTCCACCGGCGGCAGCATTGTCCCAATGCCGAGGGTTCCGTCAAACGGCGGATTGCCATAGGTGTGGCCGTTGGCGACCGGGCCGTTCCACATGTCGGCGTCGCTGAAGAGCAAGATGATCGGCAGCACGCTGTCCCGAAAGCAGGGATAGCCCCAGCGCCCCGAGGGCGAGGGACAGGCTCCGCGGTTCGGCACCAGGTCCCCAAGCCCGTTTCCCGTCACCACGGAATATAGCGCTTGGCTGGTGGCCTCGGGATAGTCCTTGTTGCCGTCCGCCCGAAACGCGGACACGGCATCGAGCACTTGCTGGATGTTGTTGGTCGTATCGAGATAGTGGTGATAGGGCGCCATGTCGTAGCGGTTGTTGTGCGGTAGATACGAGACCTCCTTGAAGTCCCCGACGCCCATCCACACGTCGGGGATCACGCACTGGATGGCTCCGACGATGCCCGTGTCCACGCCTCCCGGACAATCGCCTGGGTCGATAAAGGTTCCGCTGGTGAGGTCCGTCACGAGCTGGTTCTGCTCGCCACTCATGGAGCCCGTGGCGTCCATGAGAATATAGACATCGGCGCTCTGGATATCGGACTGGATCTCGATGGTGGCGGACACAGTGTTAGAGCCGCCGACGTCGTAATAGGCGGTCTGGTAGGCGCCGTCGTCGTCCTTGTCACCATCGCAGGGAAGTCGCCAACCAGGCCCCGCACAATCGTCGGCCGGGTCGGGCACGCCGTCACCATCTGAATCGACGAGGGCTGCAGTTCCGCTTCCGCCCTCAAGGTTAAGGGCGTTGTCGCCACTCGAGAAGACGAGGTTCCTCGAGTTGTCGACGCTGAGGTCGACCTGCTCGGGGTAGTCGATCGCGCTGTTGCAGGTGGGGTCCCCATTGCCGCAGGAGGCGGGGGGTGAAATCAACGACGCATAGCTCGCGCCGGTGGAGCCGGGCTCGTCGGCCTGGCAAGCAGGCAGCGCAACCGCGAACGAGAAGAGAACCAGGGGGATGAGGGATTGGGGTTTCACGTTGCCTCCTTAGGGTGCGATCCCGCTCTGGCAGCTAGGCGGGCCGCCAGCCCGGGGAGCTGCGCAGACTTGCTGGGACGGGCAGTCCGTCACCTGATTGCAGCTTCCGTTGATTTGAACACATTCCTTGCGCCCGTCTTGCCAAAGACCGACGCACTCGAAGTTTGTGTCGCAGTCGTTGCTCGTTAGGCAGAGTCCGTAGTCGCCGCACACGGCGGTGGCGCCCGTCACGCCTGCCTCACACACCGGCGCGGACGGATCCGTGCAGGTGGAATTCAGGCAAGGCTCGCCCGCGCCGCCGCTCTCTCCGGCGCATTCTTTGGTGCCATCGTTGTCGATGTCCGCGCACAAGCTTCCGAAGCCCCCGCAGTCCCCGTCCACGTGGCAGGTGCGATAGACACGGACACAGAAGCTAGCGGTTGGAGTCGTGCTGCAGACGTGGCTCTTGGGGCAATCCTGGTAGTCGTTGCACGGTACGCGACGATCGACACAGGTTCCGCCTTCGCAGGAGAATCCTGGTACGCAGTCGTAACTCTCGGTCCCCGGGCTGCAGCCGGGGGTTACGCGGACGCAGCGTGTCGCACCGGCGCCGACCGGAATGCAGTCGTAGTCCGTCGTATTTGGGCAGTCGCTTTCGTCGATGCAGGAGCCGCCACGAGATGGCTGACATTGCTTGATCGGCGCACCCTCGTTGGTCGAGCAGCCCGAGTCGATGCAGACGTAACCGCTGAACGCGCAGTCGCTGTCCGTATTGCAGAGAAACCGATCGGGACAGGTGTGGCAAAGCGCATTGGTCATGCAGGGACTGGGATTGCCCCCCGTGCCGCCGGTACCCGCCATGCCTCCGGTTCCAGCCGTGCCGCCGGTGCCCCCCATGCCACCGATACCCGCCATGCCGCCTGTGCCCGCCATGCCGCCTGTGCCCGCCATGCCTCCGGTCCCGCCCGAACCGAACAGGCCGCCCGTGCCAGCGTCACCGCCGGTCCCGCCCGAACCGAACAGGCCGCCCGTGCCAGCGTCACCGCCGGTCCCGCCCGAACCGAACAGGCCGCCCGTGCCAGCGTCACCGCCGGTCCCGCCGTGCACGACGGGCGCCGAGGGATCTCCACACGCAATGGCGAGTGGAAGAAGGAGCACCACCAGCACGCGTATCATTGCAACCCCGCCTGACAGCTGGGGACGCCCCCGGTACGCGGGGACGCGCAAACCTCTTGCACCGGACAATCTGCAAAGCTCGAGCAGCTTCCGCCGGCCGGCACACACTCTTTGCGTCCGTCCGGCCACAGCGCGATGCAGCTGAAGCCTGCAGCACAATCCGCGTCTCCAAGACATAGGCCGTACTGACCGCACTGCGTCGTGCTTCCGAAGCTGGCGGCCTCGCAGACCGGCGCCGAGGGATCGCTACATTGCACGTTGGTGCATGCGGCGGACATCGGATCGTTCGGATTGAACGTTCCTGCGCACTCTTTTTGCAGGTCACCGTCGATGTCCTCGCAGCGGGGCGCAAGATCGACGCAGTCGAACTCGGCCTCGCAGGATTGCTGAATGCGTCGGCAAAAACTCGAGTTGACTCTGCTCGAGCACACGTGGTTCTTCGGGCACTGATCGTCCTGAGGGTCGCAAGGAACACGACGGTCGACGCAACTGCCGCTTTCGCAGGCGAACCCGAGCACACAGTCCGCGCTGGTGTCGCAACCGGGCGTTGTCTTGACGCAGCGCTTGCCCTCCCCGGGAACGTCGAGGCACTCACGGCCGGGCGCGCACGTCGCGCTGGTTTCGCACGCTCCGCCGCCTGCAAAGACACATTTCATGAGCGGCGCCCCGAGCGTGTCGTCGCAGCCGGAATCGATGCAGACTAGCCCGGGCCCGCAATCGCCATCGTCTACACAGAACGGCGTGCTCGGACACGACTGACAAAGCAGGCTCGTGGTGCACTGCACCGGGCCTCCGCCTCCGCCGCCGGTGCCTCCGGTACCGCCGGTGCCCATGCCACCCGTGCCCCCGGTGCCCATGCCCCCGGTGCCCGCGCCCCCGGTGCCCATGCCCCCGGTGCCCATGCCTCCCGTGCCGCCACATCCGAACAAGCCGCAGCTCCCACCGGTGCCTGCCATGCCGCCTGTTCCGCCGGTGCCGGTCATGCCCCCGGTGCCGCCCGCGCCCCCGGAGCTAAAGGGTCCGCCTGTAGCCCCCGGATCCTCACCACAACCCCAAAGAATCAAAGGGAAAATGAGCGTCACCAACAGTACGCGATAAGCCATGAACTACCTCTATTTCAATAGTGACGCAAAATTAAAATCTAACCAAACAAGAAAAGCGCAATGTCCCTTCAAAATTGAAGTTTGTGTGGGCATCCCTACAGTCCCAAATGGCGAGGGTTTCGATGCGTCGAGGAGCGCGCCCTCGTTCGAGGCTTAAACAGTTCCGAAAACCGAGCGGCGCGGCAAAGGATCCGAGCCTTCCGGTGATCGCGCACACCTCGCCTGCCCACACGCTCGCCCGTCACCCGACAGGGGACTCGAGGAAACGCGCGGCGCTAACGCAGTGCAGCGATGTAATCCAAGTCGCGGAAACTCAGGGGTGGTTGCAGAAAAGCTCGAAGGCACTGTAAGTGCTTGTCTTTTCACAATATTTGTTTCGTTGTTTACTTGCGGTGACGCTGGCGATCCTATACAAATGTAAAATCTTGTAATCGTCGCCGTGGGGGCATCGAATCATGAAACATCTACTCTTGGGTTTGTCGATCGTCATCGCGGGTTGGGCTTTCAGCCCGACGCCAGAAGCCGAAGCCCGCAGCTGGCGGGGCTGGAACCACAGCAAACGGCAGCATCTTCGGCGCAATCAACCGCGGCGCTACCGCTATCAGAGGCGCGCCAAGGTCCCGGAGCTCGATCCGAATGCGGCCGGCAGCGCGATGGTGCTCTTGCTCGGAGGAGCGGCCTACGTGCTTTCCCGCCGGCGCAAGGATGACCTGCTCTCCTACTAGCTCTCGGGACTAAAGCGATGCTATGACCGAGTTGCGCCGGGTGGGTACGTGCCCGGCCGCAGCCGATGACTGGGACTAGCTCGAATCAGCCGGCGCGCTCGAAGCCGCGTGAAGCTTGGGATGGGGACCCGCCGCTCCGCACGGCGGCGCGCGAGCGTTTGCTCGAAGTGGCCGCCCGCTGCCTAGCCCGGGACGGAATCGCCGGAACCGGGATCGCGCACGTGGCCCTCGAGGCCGGGGTGAGCCGCCCGACCGTGTACCGCTACTTCAAAGATCGCACTGAGCTCATCCGCTCGGTCTTGCTGCAGGCGGGGCTTCGCCTCGCCAATGAAGTCCAGTCTCACATCCGCGAGCTCGAATCGCCCGGCGAGAAGATCGTCGAGGCGACCCTGTTCACGCTCCGAGCCATCCACAAAAACCCGGTGCTCAGGCAGGTTTGGCAGCCCGCCATAATCGACATCACGGTTCTTCGGGGCTTCACGCAGCCCGCCTCGGTCACCTTCACGCGCGTCGCCCTCGGAGAGATGATCGAGGAAGCCGGCTGGGACGAGGGCGAGGCGAACGAGGCGATGGAGTACATGCTCCGAATCATCCTTTCACTGCTTGCGGCTCCAGAGCCGCAGCGAAGCGAACAGGAGCTTCGGCAGTTTCTATTTCGGCGTTTGGTTCCCGCGCTGGGCGTGTCGTAGGGGAGGTCGCTTGAAGATCTGCTTTGCGCTGGTCGTCGCGCTCGTCCTTGCGTTCTCGACGGCGACGGCCGGCTCGCGCGCCAATGCCTCCGCCGAGGGGCCGATCGTCATTCGCTTCGCCTCGCTCGCGCCTCCCGGGTCGGCGTTCGGAAAAATCCTCAAGGCGTGGGGCCGAACGTTCAAAAAGGAAACCGAGGGCCGCGCCGAGCTCCGGTTCTACACGGGCGGAAGCCAAGGGGACGAACGGGATTTCATCCGAAAGATCCGCGCGGGACAGATCGACGGTGCCGGCATCACCACGACCGGCATGAGCATGATCGTGCGGCCGATCCTGGTGCTCACCGCACCGGGGCTGATCACCGAGTTCGAGCAGCTCTACTACGTCCGCGGCCATCTTCGGAAACGCTTCGAGGAGATGTTTCGCAAGCAGGGGTTCGAGCTTCTGACCTGGGGGGACGGTGGTCAAAACCGGTTGTTTTCGACGAAGCCGTTCGCGCGACCCTCGGATCTGAAGAGCGGGCGCCCGTGGGCATGGAAGGACGATCCGGTCTTTGCGGGCTTCTTGTCGGTCATCGGCGCCAACCCGGTGCGCGTAGGCGTGCCGGAGGTCTACGGCGGGCTGCAGACCCGGATGATCGACACCGTGCCGGCATCCTGCATCACCGCCGTGGCCGTCCAGTGGTACACGAAGCTCAACTACATGGCGAAACAGAACCTCAACATCATCATCGGCGGCTCGATCGTGAAGAAAGAGGTCTTCGAACAGCTCGCCCCGGCCGATCGAGAGATCTTACTCGACACTGCGGAACGCGCGGCGCGAGCGATGGACAAGATCGTCGTGCGCGACGACGCCCGCGCCTACCGAACGCTCGTGGAACGCGGGATGCAGGAGGTCGACCTGTCGCCCCACTTGGCCGAGTGGGACCAGGCTGCGAAGACCTCGCGCGAGCAGCTCGCCGGCCGCGTATACAGCAAAAGCCTGCTCGACGAGGTCGCACGGCTGGCTGCCGAAAAGTGAAGAAGTCGCTCCCGATGACGTCCAAACCCGGAGCTCTCATGGTTTTCAGCAAGCTTCCAATCATTGTCGGTTTGACCCTCGCCGCGCTTTTCGTGCCCGGCAGGCAGGCCGTGTCCCAGGCTCCGGCCGGTTCCTCGACGACGATTCGAATCGCGTCGCTGGCCCCGCCCGGCTCCTCGTTCGTCAAGGTGCTCAAGGCGTGGAGCCGCACCCTCCAAAAGGAGACCGACGGCCGCGTCGAGCTGCGCGTCTTTTCCGGGGGGAGCGAAGGAAGCGATCGGGATCTGATCAAGCGCATCAAAGCGGGCAAGCTCGATGCAGCCGGCGTCGCGACCACCGGGCTCAGCATGATCGCGCCGGAGCTTCAGGTGCTGACGGCGCCGGGGCTTCTGACCGACGACGCCCAGCTCGATCGCGCGCGCGAGAAGCTGGATGCGCGGCTCCAAAAAATGATCGAAGACGGTGGGTTCAAGCTGCTCGCATGGGGAGATGGCGGCAAGAACCGTGTGTTCTCCTCCACGCCTTTCGTGACCCCCGCCGATCTCGCGAAGAAGCCCGCTTGGGCCGGCAAGGACAACGCCGTGGCCCTGGAGTACGCCAAGGCGATCGGCGCCAACCCGGTGCGCGTCGGCTCCAAAGGAGTGTTCCCGGGGCTCGAAAGTGGAAAGCTCGAAGTCGTGCCGGCGTCGGCAATGGCTGCCGTCGCGTTCCAATGGTACACGAAGCTCAAGTTCATGACCTCGAGCAACTTCAACATCATCGTTGGAGGCTCGGTCATCAGTAAAAAGAAGCTCGACGAGCTGAGCGAGGCCGACCAGAAGGTCCTGCTGGACACCGCCAAGCGCGCTGCCTCGAAGCTCGACCAGATCGTCGGTCGCGACGATGCACGCGCGTATCAGACTCTCCTCGGCCGTGGCATCACCGAGGTCGACACGACGCCGAACCAGGCGGCGTGGGACGCGGCCGCGAAAAGGGCCCGTGACCAGCTCGCCGAGCGCGGCGTCTACAGCAAGAGCCTGCTGAGCGCGGTGGAATCGGCCGCGAAGTGACTCCGGGTGTGCCTGCAGGTTTTGCGTTAGCCATGGCGAACGCGCGTCGATAGACTCCGCGGGCGTGGCTGCCGAAAGCATCCTAGCGATCGACCTGGGAACGAGCGGGCCCAAAGTTGCGCTCGTCACGACCGAGGGTGAGGTGCTGGCGTCCGAGGTGGAGTCCACCGAGCTGTTCTTGAGCGAGGGTGGTGGGGCCGAGCAGGACCCGGACGACTGGTGGCGGGCCATTCGGGCAGCCGCTCGGCGGATCACGGACCGCGCAGAGATCGATCGAATCATCGCGGTTGCGGTCACTTCCCAGTGGGCGGGCACGGTGCCCGTGGACGCACGGGGCAACGCGCTCGGAAGGGCTATCATCTGGCTCGACTCGCGAGGGGCGAAGTACGTGCCCGAGGTCGCCGGCGGGCTGATTCGCATCCAGGGCTACGGCGCGCTCAAGCTGGAGAGCTGGCTCCGGAAAACGGGCGGCGTGCCGAGCCTGGCTGGCAAAGAACCGGTCGCCCACATCCTGTTTCTTCGGCACGAGCGTCCCGAGATCTACGAAGCGGCGCACAAGTTCATGGAGCCCAAGGACTATCTGAACCTCAGGCTGACGGGGCGTTTCCTGGCGACGACGGACTCGATCGCGCTCCACTGGGTCACGAACAACCGAAACATCGATGACATCCACTACGACGACCAGCTCCTTGGACAAACCACGCTTCCGAGAGAAAAGCTCCCGGACCTGATGCGCGCCGTCGACGTGATCGGGACGCTGACACCGATCGCCGCGAGAGAGCTTGGCTTGAACGAGAACACGAAGGTGGTTGGGGGCACGCCAGACGTGCCTGCGGCTGCGGTCGGCTCGGGAGCGGTCGAGGATTTCGACGGCCACATCTACGTCGGCACGTCCTCGTGGCTCACCTGCCACGTGCCCTTCAAGAAGACCGATCTCGTTCACAACATGGCTTCATTGCCCTCGGCGCTTCCCGGCCGTTACTTCGTTGGGAACGAGCAGGAGACGGCCGGGGCGTGCCTCACGTGGATGCGCGACGACGTGTTGTTTCGCGACGACGCGCTCGACCCGGGGCCGCCGCCCGACGACGCGTTCGAGCGCTTTGGCGAGCTCGCGGCCGAAGCGCCCGCCGGCAGCGACAAGCTCATCTTCACGCCGTGGCTCTACGGAGAGCACACGCCGGTGGCCAACCCCTACTTGAGAGCCGCCTTTTCGAACGTGTCGCTGCGGACGACGCGCGCTCACATGATTCGTGCGGTGATGGAGGGTGTCGCGTACAACACGCGATGGCTGATGGGCGGCGTCGAGTCGTTCATCAGCCGGAAGTTCGAGGCGCTTCGGTTCATCGGTGGCGGCGCGAAATCATCGCTTTGGTGTCAGATCTATGCCGACGTGTTGGACCGTCCGATCGACCGCGTCGCCGACCCGCTGTCCGCCAACGTTCGCGGCGCGGCCTTCGTGGCGGCCGTGGGCCTCGGAAAGCTCGAGGTGAGCCAGATTCCTTCGAAGGTACCGGTGGAAAAGCGGTATTTCCCGAACCCGGCGCATCGGGCGATTTACGACGAGCTCTTCGATGCCTTTCTCGAGATCCACAAGAGCAACGAGAGGATCTACGGTCGTCTCAACGGCTAGCCCGGCGCGGAGGTTGGCCGATCGCGAGCACCAGTAGTAGGCAAAGCAGATGGACATCAAGGATTTGGCGAACCTGAAGCTCGGCCCTCTCGAGCCCATCGTTGCGCGCATCTACAAGTACGCAAAGCGTCTTCCGATCGTCAAGAACAGGCTCGAGGCGGAGTACGCGCCCATCATGCAAGAGCTCCGCAAGGCGGCGAAGCCGTACGCGGGCGAGGTCGAAAGCCATGGGACGCTGCCCGAACAGGGGATCCCGCGGCAAGAAGTCCTGGCGCAGATTCGCGACCTCGACAGCCGCGAGGAGGCGCGCTGGCGGGACGGCTTCGTATCGGGCGCGGTGTACCACGGTGACCCCGAGCACATTGCTTTTCTCAACGAGGCCTATGCGATCACGTCGCAGACCAACCCCCTTCACTCCGACCTTTGGCCGAGCATCGCGAAATACGAAGCGGAAATCGTCTCGATGACGGCAAACATGCTCGGCGCGCAGTGGGCACAGGATGCCCAGGTGTGCGGCGCGGTTTCGAGCGGTGGAACCGAGAGCATCATGCTGGCGATGCGGAGCTACAGGGACCGGGCGCGCGACGAAAAAGGGATCACCGCTCCGGAGCTCGTCGTGCCGACCACGGCGCATGCAGCATTCGACAAGTCCGCACAATACTTCGGAATCGAGCTGGTGAAGGTGCCGGTGGGGCCGGACTATCGCGCCGACGTCGCGGCCACCAAAAAGGCGATCAACCGGCACACGATTTGCGTCGTCGGCTCCGCCGTGTCGTTTCCGCACGGCGTCATCGACCCGATCGAGGAGCTTTCGGAGCTTGCCCGGGAACGGGGCATCGGGTTTCACACCGATGCGTGCCTCGGCGGGTTCGTCCTGCCTTGGGCGGCGAAGCTCGGCTACGGCGTCGAGCCGTTCGATTTTCGGCTGCCGGGGGTGACCTCGATGTCGGCGGACACGCACAAATACGGTTACGCCGCGAAGGGCACGAGCGTGGTGCTCTATCGCAATCACGACCTTCGCCACTATCAGTACTACAAAGTCGCGGACTGGCCGGGGGGCCTCTATTTCTCGCCGACGTTTGCGGGGAGCCGGCCCGGTGCGCTCAGCGCTGCGTGCTGGGCGGCCATGATGTCGATGGGCCAAAGCGGCTATCTCGACGCCAGCCGGCGGATCTTGGAAACCGGCGCTAGGATTCGAGACGGCATCCGTGCAATCCCGGAGCTGCGCGTGCTCGGCGACCCGCTTTGGGTCATCGCCTTCGGCTCGGACGAGCTGGACATCTACCGAATCATGGACTTCATGACGAAGCGCCGCTGGAATCTCAACGGACTGCACAAGCCGCCGGCAGTGCACATCGCGGTCACGCTCAGGCATACGCAAGAGGGCATCGCCGACCGTTTCCTCGACGATCTACGCGCCGCCGTTCAGCACACCAAAGAAAACCCACGAGAAAAGGGGGGCATGGCCCCGGTCTACGGCATGGCCAACACGCTCCCCGTCCAAGGCGTCGTCACCGACCTCCTAGAACGCTACCTAGACGTCTTGTACGAAGTTTAGGGGACTGTCCCCTTCCCCGCCTGCAGTCATCCCGCGCCCGCGAAAAGCTCCAAGCCTTCCACAAAAAGGGGACTGTCCCCTTTTCCCAGCTTGCGGTAGCGTGCGGCGGCCCGAGGAGAGGTGATGATGAGTGGGCTTTTCGACTTGTACGAGACGACCGATCCGTTCGTGAGCGCGCTTTGGGGTGCGGGGGGCTTTGCGCTTCTCTGCTGGGTGCTGTCGCTGATCACGAAAGAGTATTCGTGGGTGGATCGGCTCTGGTCGATCACCCCGCCGCTCTTTGCGGTGCACTTCGCGGGATACGCCGGCTTCGGCGATGCCCGGCTGAACCTCATGGCGGCGCTCACCGTGCTTTGGGGCGTTCGGCTCACCTACAACTTCGCACGCAAAGGAGGCTACAAGCCTGGTGGCGAGGACTATCGATGGGAAGAGATCCAAGGGAAGATCGGACCGATGTGGTTTCAGGTGCTGAACGCGACGTTCTTGGCGCCGTTTCAAAACTTCCTGCTGCTCTTTCTCGTCGTTCCTTCCTACGCTGCCTATCAGCACCTGGGTGCACCGCTCAACTGGCTCGACTACGTCGCCGCAATCGCGTTCATCGTCCTGCTGATCGGCGAGACGATTGCCGACGAGCAGCAGTGGGCCTTCCAAAACGAGAAGCACGCGGCGATCGCGCGTGGTGAGACGCCCGACAAGGGCTTCATCACGACGGGGCTGTTCCGCTATTCGCGTCACCCGAATTTCTTCTGCGAGCAAGCGATGTGGTGGACGTACTACCTGTTCTCGATCGCCGCGGGCGCAGGATGGCTCAACTGGACAATTGCCGGCGCCGCGCTCCTCACCATGCTTTTTCAGGGCTCGACGGGCCTCACCGAGAGAATCTCCGCGAGAAAATACCCGGCCTACGCCGAGTACCAGCGCACGACGAGCCGGCTCATTCCGTGGTTTCCGAGGTAATCGCCGTCCCCGCGTCGACTCACCGAAGCCGCCGATGTTCGAGGCTCGGAACGGAGCGGCGAACCCGTTCGACATAGGCCGGATCGATCGCCGCCACCGCGACGCCCTCGCCTTCCCCGCATTCGGCAATCACGGTGCCCCACGGATCCGAAATCAAGGCGTGACCATACGACCACCGCTTGCCATAGTGGTGCCCCGTCTGCGCCGCGGCGAGGACGTAGCACTGCTGCTCGATCGCCCGCGCTCGCAGAAGGACGTGCCAATGGTCCTTGCCGGTGGTGAGCGTGAACGCGGCCGGCACCGCAAGCGCGATTGCACCGGCATCGACGAGCCGCCGGTAGAGCTCCGGGAACCTGAGGTCGTAACAAACGCTCAACCCAAGCGTTCCAAACGGAGCCGTCGCGACGACGGGCTCGGCGCCGGGGTCGACGGTCTCGGATTCGAGAAGGGTCGTGCCGTCGGGCAGGTCGACGTCGAACAGGTGGATCTTCCGATACACCGAGTCGATCGAGCCGTCGGAGCGCATGTAGATGCAGGCGTTGTGCACCTTGCCGGGCACGTCGCTCTTCTCCCAAAAACCGCCGTACACCACGTCGATCCCGGCATCGATGGCGGCATCTCGGCAACGTTCGAGGATCGGCCCGCCGCCATCGATCGCTTCCGCAACGCTCGCCTTGCCCTTTTCGGGACCGAGATAGGCAAAGCACTCGGGCACGACGACCACCTCGGCGCCACGCATTGCAGCGTCACGGACCAGTCGATGCACGGTGTCCAAGTTCGCATCGACATCCGCCGTCGAGGTCATCTGGATCACGCCCGCCATCACCGGTTTGGAATCGCTCAATGTGAAAACCTCCGCATCGACACGTTCATCAAGAGACCGACACCCAACATCGTCGAGAGTAAGCTCGATCCGCCGTACGAGAACAGCGGAAGCGTCATTCCGACCACCGGCAAGAGCCCCGAAACCATCCCTAGGTTGACCACCGTCTGCCAAAAGAGCATCGCACCCACCCCGACGGCCACCACGGCCCCGAATCGGTCACGAGCTTGAGACGCGATTCGCAGCGACCAGAGGATCAGGAACAAGTATAGGCCGATCAGGAGCACCGCCCCGAGGAACCCGTGCTCCTCCGCCCAAACGGGGAACGGAAAATCGGTGTGCTGGTCGGGCAGAAATCGAAAGCGAGTTTGGGTGCCCTGCGTGAAGCCCTTGCCCGTGAGCCCGCCGCTTCCGATCGCCACGAGCGACTGGTGCGTGTGCCATCCGGAGTCGAGGAGATCGGTCTGCGTTCCGCCGAGCCGGCTCCAAAACGCGGTGATGCGCTCTTTCTGATAGTCCTTGAGCAAATAGAACCACGTGACTGGGGCCGCGACGACGAACGTGGCAACCAGGGTCACGACGGACCGCAGCTTGAGTCTGGTCAAGAGCATGACGCTCGCAAAGATGAATGCCAGCACCATCGCGGTGCCGAGATCGGGCTGCATCAAGACGAGCGCCATCGGCAGCGCGAGAATGAGCCCTGGAATCACGAGATCCCCGAGGGTTCGACCGCCGGTTTTCGTGTCGTGGTGGAGGTATTTCGCGAGGGCGATGATCAGGCCGATCTTCATGAGCTCGCTCGGCTGAAGCGAGAACCCCCCGAGCGCGATCCAACGCGTGGAGCCGCGTACGCTCTTTCCGAGCACGAACACGAGCACTAGCGCGAGAACGCACGCACCGTAGATCACCCAGCCGTACCGTTCGAAATGACGGTAGTCGATCGCGGCAGTGAGGGCGGCCACGCCGAAACCCAAAGTCAGCCAGTAGAGCTGCTGGACATGCGCATCCGACGTCGCTCCGGCATCGGTCGCGCTATAGAGATTCAGAACCCCGAACAACGCGATGGTCGATACCGCGATGAAAAGCGGCCAATCGAAGTCGTCTCGAATCGTTCTCCCGATCGCCATTGGCTACTCGGTCTCCTGGTCGGTTTCTTTGCCCAAGTGTGTCTGCATGACCGCGGTGGCAATGGGCGCCGCGCTCGTGCCGCCTGATCCACCGTGCTCCACCAGTACGGCAAATGCCACCTGTGGCTCGTCGGCCGGCGCAAACCCGGCAAACCAACCGTGCGACCGGTCGAGATACCACGCGCTCGCCGAATCCTCGGAGCGGCCCTTTCGCCCAACCACCTGCGCAGTCCCCGTCTTGCCTGCGACGCGGACGCCGTCTTCGTTTCGAGCGTCGTGCGCAGTGCCGGCCTCGTCGTGTACGACGTCCACGAGCGCCCTTCGCATCAGCTCGAGGTGCTGCGGCTCGATGTCCAACTGCCGCGCGACGCGTGGCTGGAACGTTTCGGAAAGGGACCCGTCCGGCGCCCTCACGTTTTGGACGACTTCCGGCGTGTACAGGGTGCCGCCGTTCGCGATTGCAGCGTAGGCCATGGCGAGCTGAAGCACGGTGACCCGGGTGTTGCCCTGACCGATGGCGGTATTGAGGGTGTAGCCGATCCGAAATCTACCGTAGTGCTCCTCGTACCATTCACGCGTCGCCAAAAACCCCTCCGCCTCGCTGTTGACACCGATGCCCGTTCGCGCGGCGAAGCCAAACGCACGCGCGTACCGGTTGATGCGCTCCAGGCCCACCTCCTCGGCGAGCTCCCAGAAATACACGTTGCAGGACTGTACGACCGCCTCGTAGAGGTCCACCCAATCGTGACGCTTGTTGCACCGGAACTTCTGGCGGCCGATCTTCATGAACTTGAGACACTCCACGCGTTGCATCGGGTCGACGACCGCGTCTTGCAGGGCGGCTAGCGCCGTGACGACCTTGAAGGTCGATCCCGGGAAGTACGTCTCGTACATCGTCTTGTCGATCAGGGGGCGAAATGGATCGGAGGTCAGCTCGGCGTAGCGTTTGGTGCTGAGACCGCTGCTCATTTCATTCGGGTCGTAGACGGGCTTCGAGTAGAGCGCGCGGATCGCGCCGGTGTGAATGTCGACGACGACGGCTGCGCCCGATGGGTGCTGGGCAAAGGCCCGGTCGAAGGCCTGCATCAGCTCCATGTCGATCGTGAGCTGAATGTCGTGGCCGGGAATCGGTTTCTTGAGCATCTCGACCTGAAGCGAGTCTGGCCGCGTGCCTTCGAGCGCGCGCCCGCGCGCATCGACCACGACCCGTCGAAATCCGCGGGAGCCCCGAAGCAGGGCCTCGTAGCGCTTTTCGAGCCCGCTTCGCCCGATGCGATCGCCGGGCCGATACGCGCTGTCCCCACCGGAGCGCTCGAGGTCCTCTTGGTTGACCTCGTTGAGATACCCGATCAGATGGGCGCCCAAGGTGGAATACGGGTAGTCGCGGAGCGGCACGGTGACGATTTCGAGCGCAGGGAGCTCCGCCATGTGCGTTTCCAACGCGGCGAGCTGCTCGCGATCGATGTCGCTGTAGAGCTCGAGCTGCTGGGTGCGGCGGCCCGCCGAGAGCTCGTTCATACGTGCGCGGAGCGCGTTGCGATCAGGGCTGCTCAATCCCATCAACGATGCCACTCGGTCGACGTCCTCGGGTTCGAGCAATCGGGGAATCGCGCGAACGTCGTATGAAGGACGGTTCGAGGCAACGACGCGGCCGGCAACGTCGCGGATGACACCGCGCGTGGCCGGAAGCTCGAGGGTCTTGGTGATGTTCTGCTGCGCGATCCCCGACCACCGATCGCGCTGAAACAGCTGCACCTGTGCGACACGGACGATCAACCCCAGAAACACCAAGATGACGAAGAGCCCCATCCAGCGGTACCGCTTCCGGAACTCCCCAACCTCCCGGCGTTGCGAAAGCGTGATCATGTCGGCGCGCGCTCCGAAGCTGGGTCGAGCCAGCGGACCATGGCAAAGAGGATGGGCGCCACCACGGCCGTCGCAAGCGACGACGCCAGCAGCGAAATCGCCAGCGTTGAACCGCCCCAGGACATACCCCCGGGCGTGAAGCCACGAATCATCTCGAGCAAACCCCCGAGGAGCACGGTCAGCATGAACGACAGCACCATCTCGAACGGAACCCCCCGAAACGAAACGAGACGGCCGACCAGCCAGGCGGCGAGGTAGCCGACGACGAATACCAGCGTGTGAATACCGAGTGGATTGCCGGTGAAGAGATCGTAGAGGTAGCCCGTTGCAAAGGCGGTCGCCGCACCCCGAAGCACGCGGACCCCCGGAGCCGTGCCGAGCGCGAAGACGACCGGGAGCCCCAGGTAGGGAGTAAAGGGATACGGCGCGAAAACACGCGTGAACACGGATTGAACGAGCAGCATCGCGAAAACGACTAGGACGATGTAGATGCTGCCTCTTGCGCCGTGCATGACCGCGAGCCTACGCAATCCTAGAGGGCATCCGTTTCTTTCGGGCCGGAGGTCAGGATCAAGACCTCTTCGAGCCTCGTGAAGTCGACGGACGGGGTGACCTCGCCTTCTTGATGAAGGCCGAACTCCTGGTCGCCGATCTTGCTGACGTAGCCAATCAGAATCGACGCAGGGAACTTCTTTCCCAGGCCCGAAGTGAAGACCTCGTCACCCACCGCGACCTCGTCGTCTGCTCGGTCGAACTGGATGCGGCACCGGTATCGGTTTCGCTCGCCGAGCCCTTCGATTCGGCCGCGCGCACGTCCTTCGCCGACGACCACGTCGACGCGGCTTTGGGGATCGACGGTGAGCAAGACGTCGGCAAACCGACCTGACACGCGCTGAATCTGGCCCACCAAGCCTTCATTGGATACGACGGGCATGCCCACGCGAACCCCTGCGTGCTCGCCTCGATCGACCGCGAGCCGCACGACCCTGAACGACGGCGAGATGTCTTTCGCGATGACGCGCGCAGTCACCGTCTCCGTGGCCAAGCGCTCCCGAAGCCCGAGCAACGACCCGAGCTCCCGCAGCCGTTGGGCATCGCTCCGCATCGCTCGCATCTCTCGTCGCAAGCGATCGTTGTCCGCGCGGAGGTGGTCGTTGGCGCTCTTCACGTCGACGAGATACACGTAGTCCTCGACGACGCTCGTCACGGTGTCCGCCGCCCATGCGGCGACGAACTGGACCGGGGCGCTCACTTGGACCAGCACCCGGTCAACCCATTAAAGGTCCGAGGGATCCCGTAGATTGGCACGTAGGAAAGCAGCAGGGATGACGAGCAGAGCGAGCAAGATGGCGGCATCTCGAATTGTCTGGAAGTAGTTCATCGCCGCGTTCTTGCCCCTCGCACTATGCGATCGTCACCTCGCGGAGCAGGTCCAAATGGTCGAGCGCCTTTCCGGAGCCGAGGACGACCGCCGAAACCGGGTCGTCGGAAACCATCACGGGAAGCCCTGTTTCCTCGCGTAAAAGCACATCGAGATTCCTCAGGAGAGCGCCGCCGCCGGTCAGCACGATGCCCTTGTCGACGATGTCGGCGGAGAGCTCTGGCGGCGTTCGCTCGAGCGCCATCATCACGGCTTCCGTGATCGCGTTGATCGGCTCGGTGAGCGCATCGCGAATCTCGTCGGCGTTCACGATGACGGTTTTCGGCACTCCGGCGACCATGTCTCGTCCTTTGACCTCCATCGTCGCCGCCTCGCCGTCGGAGTACGCCGTCCCGATGGTGCACTTGACACGCTCGGCAGACTGCTCGCCGATGAGCAGATTGTACTTGCGCTTCAGGTACGCGATGATCGCTTCGTCCATCTTGTCGCCCCCGACGCGAACCGACTGAGAATAGACGATCCCCGCAAGGGAGATCACGGCGACCTCGGTCGTGCCCCCGCCGATGTCGACGACCATGTTGCCGCTGGGCTCCGTGATCGGAAGGCCGGCGCCGATCGCGGCGGCCATCGGCTCTTCGATCAGGAAGACTTCCCGAGCTCCAGCGCCCTCCGCACTTTCTTTCACGGCGCGCTTTTCGACCTCGGTGATGCCGAACGGTACGCAAATGATGATGCGCGGCTTGACGAGCGTCCGGCGATCGTGGTGGGCCCGCGCGATGAAGTACCGGAGCATGGCCTCGGTGATGTCGAAGTCCGCGATCACCCCGTCGCGCAACGGGCGCACGGCGCGAATCGAGCCTGGTGTGCGGCCGAGCATCTCCTTTGCCTCTTTGCCGACCGCCAGCACGCGCTTTCCGCCGCGCGGATCGGCCTGCACGGCGACCACCGAGGGCTCGCACGACACGATGCCCCTCCCTTTGACGTAGATCAGCGTCGTGGCCGTGCCTAAGTCGATGGCGAGGTCATTCGAAAATAGGCCGTAGAACCAGTCGGTGATCATGGGTGTCAGGTGGGCCCCAGATTCGAATTCCCCACCATTTCCAAGGGCTTCCGGGTCCAGGCGGGTTGGATGTAACAGCTTGGTTTGGCCGTTTCAACCCACGGATTTGGGGTTCGGCTGGGAAAGTGAGTAGCCTTTAGGGGTCCTGAACAAATGGGGGCCGATTGACCGAAAAACCACAGGTATCCGAGGCGCAGCGTAGGGGGGCCGAAGCCGCCGCGCTGGTGGCGCGCGCAAAGGCGGGAGACGCGGACGCGTTCGACGAGCTGGTCCGCAAGTACCGGGCCCGCGTGTATTCGCTCGCCCTTCACCTGACCGGCCAAGCCAGCGACGCGGACGACATCACGCAGGACGCGTTTTTGAAGGCGTATCACAAGCTTCCCGAGTTCGAGGGCCGAAGCGAATTCTTCACGTGGATCTACCGCATCACGCTCCATCGGGCGCTCAACGCAAAGCGCGACAGGAAGCGTCGACGAACGGTTCCTATCGACGACCCGCGCCTCGTTGCGGCCGTGGCGGTCGATTCTCAGGGTGACCCTGAAAGAGCAGTCCAGCTCCGAGACCGGTACCGAGCCCTGCTCGAGACCTTCGATCAGCTCTCGCCCCTTCTGCAAACGACGGTCCTACTGACTACGATCCAAGGCCTGAGCTACAAAGAGGCCGCCGTGGTGCTCGATACGACGGAGGGCACCATCGCTTGGCGCGTTCACGAAGCTCGGCGAAAAATGCAGGGCTACCTCGACGGGCTCGACGCGGGAGCGGCCCGCGCGAGGCGGCGTCCGATCTCCGACAGCGCCGTGATGCGGCTCGAAAAGGCCCTCATGCAGCTGGTTCCGGCCGTCCCGAGGCCCGCGCCGGCCCGCTGATCGGGCCCGCGCCCGAGGTGTGGTAAGCCGGGGCGATGCTCGCGTACAGCGTCGTCGATCCGCCGTCACGCTCCCCAGAGCGCGCGCCCCTCTTCCTCCATGGCATCCTCGGGACCAAGTCCAACTGGCGGGCGATCGCGCGCCGCTTCGTATCCGAGAGGCCGGCGTGGAGCGCGGTGCTCGTCGATCTTCGCGAGCACGGCGAGTCGCTCGGTTTCGATCCACCACACACCCTCGCTTCTGCTGCAAACGATTTGGCCGAGCTCGAACGCGTGCTCCCGATGCCTGTCCGCGGAGCGCTCGGCCACAGCTTTGGCGGTAAGGTCGTGCTCGAATGGCTGCGCACGCGCGGCGGCTCCCCCACTGCGGCCTGGGTGATCGATGCAACGCCTTCGGTGACCGACGCGGATCGCGACTCGACCGCGACGGCCGCGATCCTCCGCATTCTCGACTCGCTTCCGCGTCAATGGGCCTCTCGCGACGCCTTCATCGAAGCGCTGGTCGAGGCGGGACAGCCGCCCGCAATTGCGGCTTGGCTGGCGATGAACCTTCGGCGCAGCGACGGCGGCGGCCGCCATTTCGGACCCGACCTCTCGGTCATTCGCGCACTGCTCGCCGACTACGCGCGAGCCGACTGTTGGGACGTGGCCGAAGAGCTCCCCGAAGGCTCGACGCTCGATGTGGTCATCGGCGGCGATTCGGGCGTGTTTTCCGCCTTGGATCGCGATCGGATGGCCGAGGTCGCGCGGCGCAAGCCGAACGTGTCGGTCCACGTCGTCGAGGACGCCGGACATTGGGTTCACGTCGACGCCCCGGATGCGCTCGTGGCCCTCCTGACTTCGACGATGACTTGAGCCGAGCGCGGTGTTAGTTAAGCGGGCGATGGGGCTCAAAAAGACGGTCAATTGGGTTCGGACGGAGTGGGGCATCTTTCGCAAAGGCCGCGAGATGGGTTGGGGCCAGCGCGCACGATGGCTTCGTCAGTGGGTTCCTTTCGGGACACGCACCGTCGGCTGGGGGACGGTGTCGATCACGCTCGGGCCGCTCACCAAAGGCGCCGCCTCGGTGTGGGCGGCTCGAAAGTGGAGCGCGTCTTCCGCAAAAGGGCTCCGCATCGACATCCACGTCTCCGGGCAAGACAACGTCCCCGAGGGCGGCTTCGTGTATGCGAGCAATCACGAGAGCCTGGTCGATATCCTCGTCTTGGGCGCGGCTCTTCCCGGCGACTTCAAGTGGGCCGCCAAGCGCTCGGTGATGAACATTCCGTTCCTCGGCTGGCACCTCCGGCTGGCCGGGCACGTGCCGGTCGATCGCAATCGCGGCAAAGAAGCGGCCGCGGCGGTCACCGAGGCCTTCGAGAGCGTGCTGCGCGACGAAAAGCCGCTGCTGGTGTTTCCCGAAGGCACGCGCACGGCGGACGGCAAGCTCAAGGCGTTCAAAAACGGCGCCTTTCAAGCCGCCGTGCTCTCGGGCAAGCCGGTCGTTCCGGTCGCGCTTCGCGGCACCTTCTCGCTGATGTCGCGGGAGGAGGTCGATACCGGGGCGAGCATGAGCGAGGGGATGCGAGAGGTCACCGTGCAAATCGGCAAGCCGATCTACCCAAACACCGAGCTCGAAGAGCCGGACGCCGTGGCCGACCTCCGCGACCGCACCCGCGCCGCGGTCGCCGCAATGCTCGACGGGGCTAGCCCGGAAGCGGCCGTCGTCGGACGAGCACAGCCGCTTTGAAGCTGATTACCATCTCGTCCCGCTGATTGCGGAGCGTCAAGAGGCTTCGAATCACCCCGAGGCCCGGTCGGCTTTCCGAAGGCCGCGCTTCGATGATCTCGCCCCGGAGCCGCAGCCGATCGCCCGCGCAGGCGGGGGCGTGAAATCGAACTTCGTCCCAGCCGAGCCCGATCTCGGTGGCCGTCGGCTCGCGCTGCATCTCGTGGCCGAGCCGAATCGCGATCGCCACGCTGTGAACGGCCGATGTGAACAGCTTGCCGACGGGCGTCTTCGCCGCCGCGCGCTCGTCGACGTGAAACGGTAGCGGGTCCCATTTCCGGCAAAACCGTGCGATCTCGTCGGCGGTGAGCTCGTAGTCCTCGGCGGACTCCTGCACGTTTCCGACCTGAATGTCCTCGAAATACCGCATGCGTCAGGTGTAGCTCTCGATGATGCGCCCGAGGCCCGGAACCGCACGCTCGACGTTCTTGCGAGCCGAGCCGCGGAGCTTTCCATACGCGCCTTTCACCGAGCCATGCTCGGAGCCACGGGCCCGGCCGTCGGTCACGGCAAGCAATGCCTCAGCGACTTCGGGGGCATGCGCCGTGAAGTAGCCGTTCACCGTCTGGCCTTCGGCGATCGCGCGGGCGCGAATGGGCTCGAGCGCGGCGGCAAACTCGGGCAACAGCGATTCGACGACCCGTCGAACGAAGCCGGGCTTGACACCCTGCACCAGCCGGTAGCCTGCTTTGACCGCAACCCCACCAATGCCTTTTTGTTTACCAACCTCGTCGTCGACCAAGCGGCACACGTCTTCGACGATCGCAGCCCGCTTCGCCTCGTCACTCAGCACGTCGTTCAGATTCATGAGCCCTTCTTTTGCGCGTCGCCGTACGGGAGGCAAGCGCCGCCGCTCCGAGGCTCGACTCGATGGCACGAGTGACCGCTTCGACGGTATCGCGCCGTTCGCTCACCACGAAGAGATATTCCTTGTTGCGAAGGTGGCTCACGCGCCCGACTTTTTCACCGTTGGGGCTGTGGATGCCGATCTGCGCGCCGACGTAGCGCTTGAAGTCGGCCGAAACGACACCGACGTGTCCTCGCTCCGAAAGAAGCCCGATCATTTCTTCCCGACCGACGTGCCCCTCGTTGTTGAATGAAACGAGCAGATGCCTGCAGCGAAGCGCTTCGAAAACGGCCTGAAGCCCTTGGCGAATGCGACGCTTGGAATTGAAGTCGCTCTTGTATTGCTTGCACTGCACGCGCTTGTTGGCGACGCCGTAGGTCTCCGGCTTGTCCCACCGAACCAGGCTTTCCCACACGTGGTAGTTGCCCATGTAGCTGTGCTGGTTGTAGGGCGGGTCGACGTAGGCGACGTCTGCCTCGACGCGGGATGCAGCCTCGACCGCATCGAGCTGGAGCGCGTCGCCGGCGCCCTCGAGGATCGCCGGAACGCGGAGCGCGAGCTCGTTGTGGGCCCGGGGCGCCCATTGCTTCAGGTACGCCATCTGCACACCGGTCGTCGAATCGACGCGGTCGGCGGCCTCCATCAGCGACACGAGCGCAATGGCTTCGAGCTCGGGCGGCAGAGCGCGCCGTGCGATCTCCTCGCGGATCGCATCGATGCGTGCCCCGTTTCGTGGCTGAAAGTAGCGCGCCTCTTCACAAAAGGCGCGCGTGAAGTACCCAGGGATCGGCTCGACGTCGCCGAGCTCTGCGATGAGCTCGACCACCTGGGCACGCCAAACACGCGCATCGGCTTGCACGTAGCAGCGCGCGAGTGTCGCCGCGTACGAGAGGTGATCGTTCGCGATCACGTGGCGCCCCGTCTCCTTGAGACCGCGCGCCACCCGCGATGTCCCCGAGAACAAATCGAGCACGCGGCCGGATTCGGGAAACGCCGCAACCCCCCGCACGATGTGCGGAACCAGCACGCGCTTCGAGCCTATGTACTTGATCATGAAGTCTGGGCCGTCATCGCTTGAACGATGGCGTCCCGGAGAGTAGCAGCTTCGTACGGTTTTTGAACGAAACCGAGCGCCCCCATGTCTCGAAGCTTCCGCTCGAGGTCGCCGTCCCAGTAGCCCGACACGAACACGACCGGGGCCTCGGAGTCGATCTCCTTGAGCTTCTCGAAGGCTTGGTCGCCCGTCATACCCGGCATGTTGAGGTCCATCAGAACGAGGTCGGGCCGCGGCTGTGTCTCGGTGTAGACCCGCACCGCCTCTTTTCCGCTCTGTGCGAAGATCACCCGATGGCCGCTTTGGCGGACCACCCGGCCGGCGCTCCGTCGAACCACGTCTTCGTCGTCGACCAGCAGGATCAGGAGCTGTGTCCGCGGAAGCTTGATCGCGGGTAGGCTCGGCTCGGTGGGGATCGAACGGCGCTCGCTGCTGAGCGGAAACACGACCTGGAACTCGGTGCCCCGGTCGGGCACGCTGTGGACCGTGATGTGCCCGTTGTGCGACTTGGCGATCTCGTACACTGCGGCGAGCCCGAGGCCTGCGCCGACCTGATCGCCCTTGGTCGTGAAGAAGGGGTCGAATGCGCGCTCTTGCGTCGCGCTGTCCATGCCGACGCCGGTATCCTCGACGGTGATGAGCGCGTGCGCGACGAGTGGGTTGAGCGGGGCTTTTTCGAGCTCGGGCGGGTCGGCTTTCTTCGCGCTGATCTTGAGCTTGCCTCCGTTGGGCATCGCGTCGCGCGCGTTGATGAGAAGATTCATCAACAGCTGGTGAAGCTGCCCGCGGTCGCCGGTCACTTTGAGCCGCCGTTCGATCTTGGCTTCGATCTGAATGCTGCGATGGAACGTGTGGCGCGCGAGCTGGACGACGTGGCGGCAGAGCTCCGAGAGATCGACCTCCGAGTGGCTTCGCTGCACCTCTCTCGCGAAGCCGAGCAGGCGGCTCGTCATCTCGGTGGCGGCCGACGCGGCGGCGCGGATGTCGTTGAATGCCTCGCGGACGTCGGGATCGCTCAGGTTGGTGTCGCCGGGAAGCCCGTTCAAGAAATCGATGCTCGAGCGGACCGCGCCCAACAGGTTGTTGAAGTCGTGGGCCACCCCGGTGCCGAGGCGTCCGATCGCCTCGAGCTTCCTCCGGTGTGCGACCTGTTGCTCCATCGGGTCGTGATGCGCGAAAAGCAAGAGCGAGCTTCCGATTTGAATCCGATCTCCATAGGTGAGCACCTGTTTGGTGCTCGCCATCCCGTTGACCAGCGTCCCGTTGCGGCTTTCGAGATCCTCGATGACGTACGATCCGTTCTCATGTTGGAAGATTCGCGCGTGAAGGCGCGAGACAAGCGTGTCGTCGAGCTTGACGTCCGCCTTGTCGCCGCGGCCAACGGTGAGCTCGGTGTCGATCGCATACTTGTCTCCGGCCAGCGCGCCCGCCAACACGACGACGCGAGCCTGGTCTTCCTTCTTGGAAAGACCCCGCTGCTCGAAGACGTGGCGCCGTGTGACTTCGGTCGGATCGTGTCGTGACATGCGTGAATGGGCCTCCCGAAGGCCCCTTAGAATCCTAGCGTGTGTGGCGACGTCGGGGTGTAGCCCGGTTGGGTGAGGGGCTCCAGCGCACATTGAAGCACCCCGTCGCGACGCGCTGGCACGGCGCCGGGTCCTGACCTAGCCTGCCTACGCGTGAAACGGGATAGTGACTTTCCGATCGTCATCATCGGAGCCGGTTTCGCGGGGATTGGCGCGGCCATCCAGCTTCTGAAGGCCGGGATCGACTCGTTCACGATCTACGAGCGTGCCGACGAGATCGGAGGCACCTGGCGGGACAACACCTACCCCGGTGCGGCGTGCGACGTGCCGTCCCACATGTACTCGCTTTCCTTCGAGCAGAACCCGAATTGGAGCCGGCGCTACGCTCCCTCGCACGAAATCCAGGCGTACCTGCTCGAGGTGGTCGACAAGTGGAAGCTCCGCGACCGCATGCAACTCGGCACCGAAATCGTCGAGGCGCGCTTCGACGACGAAAACGGGTCCTGGACGCTGACCACGCGGGACGGCGAGCAGGTGAGCGCGCGCGTCGTGCTCTCGGCGGTGGGCGGGCTGGTCGACCCGGCGTACCCCGACATTCCAGGGCTCGAAAGCTACGAAGGGGAGATGTTTCACACGGCGCGGTGGAATCACGACGTCGAGCTCGCCGGCAAGCAGGTGGCGGTCATCGGCACGGGCGCGAGCGCGGTTCAGGTGGTGCCGAGCGTTGCATCGATCGTGGCGGGACTGAGCGTGTTTCAGAGGACGCCGGGCTGGGTGATCGCGAAGTTCGATGCGTTGTATCCAGCCTGGGTGAAGCGCTTGCTTGCCCGATTTCCCTTTTTCCTCCGGGCGAGCCGGTTCGTGAAGTACTGGAATAGCGAGCTTCGCGGGCCGATCGTGTTTTTCAACTCGCGTGTGCTCTCGGCGATCGGCGTCTGGCTTTCGAAATGGACTCTTCGGCGCCAGGTGAAAGACCCGACGCTCCGGCAAAAGCTGTTGCCGACGTTTCAGTTCGGCTGCAAGCGCGTTCTGGTGTCGGACGACTACTGGTCGACCTTCGAGGAAGACCACGTCGAGCTGGTCACCGACGCCATCGAGGGGATCGAGCGCGCGGGGATCCGAACCAAAGATGGAGCGCTCTACGAAGCGGATGCCATCGTCTTGGCGACCGGGTTCAAGCTCGGCTTGGCCAATGCGCCTTTCCCCATCTTCGGCCGGGCCGGGCGGTCGCTCGACGAAGTGTGGAAGGATGGGGCGGTGGCCTACAAAGGCATGACGGTGGCCGGCTTCCCCAACTGGTTCATCTTGATGGGACCGAATACCGGTCCGGGGCACACCTCGGTGCTTGTCTATACGGAGGCGCAGATCGCCCACGCCATCGAGGCGATCGAGAAAATGAAAGCCGACGACCTCAGGTCGATCGAGGTCCGTCAAGACGTGCAGGACCGGTACAACGAAGGCATTCAAAAACGGATGAAGCGGATGGTCTGGAGCGGCTGCAAGAGCTGGTACCTAGACGCCGACGGCACGAACCGCTCGCTCTATCCTGGCTTCGCCGCCGAATACGTCGTCCGGACACGGCGGCTGGACCCGGCCGACTACCACCTCGTGTCGTTCTGATCCCTGCGCTGACGCTGACGCGAGCCGGAACGGCGAAGCCCGGCGCGCATGCGCCGG
>JBFGKE010000015.1:0-74003 GCA_041576815.1 Polyangiales bacterium | reverse complement strand
TGGGGCGGAGTCGGCGTCGCGAGTGCCAAGTGGCCATGGCTCCGACCACCGCCACTTGGCGTGAGCGCCGAGGGGAGGCTTGCGTGGCCAAACCTCTCCAGTCGTTCCGGCCACCTTTGCAGGCCGACCCGTCCGATGTAGCCCCGTATCGCGATTTTTTTCGCCCCGGCGTTCCTGAGCAAGCCCGTGCCGCGCTGTCTTCCGCGGATGCAGTGGCTACGTCTCCGCGACGACCCAGGCGAGGTAGCTTTCGCTTGCTTGGTCGGCGGGGAGGGCGATGATTTCGGGGACGTCGTAGGGATGGTTTTCGTGGATCCAGTCGGCAAGCGCGTCGAAACGGGCGCGGCGCGTCTTGATCACGAGCTGGACCTCGGCCTCCGTCTCGAGGTTGCCCTCCCAGCGATAGAACGACTTCACCCCGGAAATCGCGTTCACGCATGCCGCGAGACGCTCCTCGACCAGGCCATTCGCGAGCCGTTCGGCGGTCTCTGCGTCAGGCACGGTGCAGAGGACGACTAGCAGCTGGTTTTCGGTGCTCACGCTCCGAGCATACTCAAAGCGCGTGGACCGTCACCCCGAGACCGCGGTCGATCACGGCGACCGACCGTTCCGGCACCGTCTCGTAGCCGATGGGGTCGCCTTCGACACCGCTGACCACCATGACGAAGCGAAGCTGCGTGCTCCCTGCGGGTGGCGGCGTGTAGTCGTCCGGAGGGTCGTGCAGCCCCTGGCGCTCGACGTAGGACATCACCGGGCCGTGACGTAGCGCGTACATCGACCGCCCGTTGGTGAGGATGAAGCTGAGGCTGTTGTCGGTCGCGCCAACCTCGGCGGCGAGGCGTTCGACCAACGTCACCGCGGCGCTGATCGCCGGCAGCGCCTGCGCCTCGTTCACTTCGGGGTTGTCGAGCTGCCCGGCATCGTGAAGAAGCGTCAGCACCGTGTGAAACAAGTACTCGCTGTCGGTCTGGCCACGGATGTTCCGTCGCAGGAAGTCGGGAATCATCTCGGCGAGGTTCTCACGAACCGCGTCGAAGCGGCCGATCGTGCCCTCGTGCGCGAACAGCCAGCTGCGCATGCGGAACGGATGTGCGTTCTCCGCCCGGAAGTCGCCCACCGTTGGCTGCCGAAGATGCAGGACGGCGCAGTCGGAGCGCACGTCGCCGGCGATGTTTTCCCAGTCGACGCGTTCACCGGCGCGGGTGGGGCGCTTCTTGTGAAGCACCTCGTCGCCATGATAGAACCCGATGCCCCAACCGCTCGCGTCCGGGAGTGCGGTTTCGTGGCGGAGGACGGCTCGCTCTTGGTGGAGCGCATCGCGCATCCGGTCGGCTCGGTTCGCAACGTAGCCGATGAGCCTACTCATGTTCCGTCCATTCAAGCGAAAGGTAAGTCGAGTAGTCCATCATTAGTCCCCAATTGGAAAGTACCACGCGTCCAGATCCGCATCAACGAAGTGGCAGCTCAAAGGTCGTACGTCGACATACACAAAATGGGCTCACGGATCGGATTGTGGTAGCGAAGGGTATGTCCACCGTCTTGGACGGTGCGTTGGATGACTACATTCAGCATCTGCGCGTGGAGCGAGGTCTATCGAAGCATACGGTGGATGCATACGCTCGCGATTTGACTCGTTTTTCGAAGTGGCTACACGACGGCTCGCATGCGCTCGACGCCGTCGACGAAGCGCTCGTCGCTGGCTATCTCGTCTCGCTTTCGCAGAGTGGCCTGAGTGCGAGGTCGCAGGCGCGCGCGCTTAGCGCGATTCGAGGTTTTTTTAGGTTCCTCGTCCAGGACAGGCGACAAGAGAGCGACCCGACCGAGCTGCTCGAGGGGCCGCGGCTGCTCCACAAGCTCCCCGACGTCTTGAATCAGGACGAGGTGCTGAGGTTGCTCGCAGCGCCGGTCGGCACGAAGCCAAACCGCATACGCGATAGAGCAATGCTTCACACGATGTACGCTGCGGGCCTTCGCGTCACCGAGCTCGTGACGCTGGACCTCACCGACGTGAACCTGGAGGAAGGCTTCGTGTCCGCGCTCGGCAAGGGCAATAAGCGAAGAATCATACCGATCGGAGCACACGCCCGGGTGGCGATGACGGAGTACCTGAAGGACGTGAGGCCGCGGTGGGCCCGGACTGCGAGTCGCGCGTTCTTCGTGACGGCGCGCGGCAAGGCGATGACGCGGCAAGGCTTTTGGAGCTTGGTGAAGAAATACGCGAAGGCCGCGGGTATCGTGAAGCCGATCTCCCCGCACAAGCTTCGTCACTCGTTTGCGACACATCTTCTGGCTGGGGGCGCAGACCTGCGTTCGGTTCAAAGCATGTTGGGGCACGCCGACGTTTCGACGACGCAGATCTACACGCACGTTCGGGGCGACCACCTCCGAAAGATGCACGAGCGCTACCATCCAAGGGGGTAGCCGTGATCACCGGTTCAGACCCAGATTCCGGGTCGAGCCAAGTAATCGCCCCCCGACGTGTGAGCCGGTATCCTTGGAGGGATGTCGGGATTCGACGTGTGGATCATCCGATTCGAGCCGGGGGATTCTCCGCCGGCGGAACGCCTGAAAACGGCGTTCGGGATCGATGCGAAATCCGCACAGTCGATCGAGCAGAGTCTTCCGAAAGTCGTGAAGCACAGCGTGCACGCAAAAGCCGCGGGCGAAATGCGCCTCGCCCTCGAAGCGATTGGCGCGGTGGTCGAGTGCCGTCCAGCGCGTGACTCCAAACCCGTGGTCGGGCCCAAGGGCGTCGAAACCGCGGCGGTCTTTCATCCACCGGGAGCGGATCTGATTCCGGCGGGGAGGTATTCGGCGATCGATCCGTTCGCGCCAGCCACCGAAGCGGGAGTTCCACGCATCTCGATCGACGACCCGCCGACTCGCCCGCCACCCGTGTCCGACGCGCCGCCGGAGATCGAAGCCGACCCAGCGCGCCGCGTCACCACTTCGCTGATGGCGGCGTCGCGCGAGCAACAGCGGCGCAAGTTTTTGCAGCAGGCGGCAGGTACGATCGTGGCCGGCATCGCCATCTTGGCGATCGGTTGGTTTTTCGGGAACTCCGTGCTTCGCGGCGAGGCGGACTGGATCGGGATCGCCTTCGACGGCGTGGCTATCTATTTGCTGGGCGTCGGCGCCTACGACTTGGTGTCGGAGCTGAGGAGCTGAGGGGACGTGCAGCTGACTCTCCCAAAGGTGTTGTGGTTCGCGGCGGCGCTGGCGATCGCGTGGGGCGTGAACACCTGGCGACAGAGTGTCGCAGCAAGCGGGCTCGACGCGGCCCGTGAAGGCGATCGCAGCGCGGCCGAACACTGGGTCGACCGCGCCCTACGAGAGGCGCAGTGCGAGCTCCACGAGGCGCGCGAGTACCTATCGGCGCCGGGAACCAGACGGTACGTTCGGCGGCCGGACTACGTCGAGGGGTTCGTCGACAAGCTCTACGCGGGCGGGGCTTCGGAGGTCGAGGTCTGTGATTCGAACGCGCTCGGCGTCCGACTCGCACACTACCTCGTCGTGACGCTGCCCGACGATGCACGGAAGCAAGAGCAGGTCATCGCCGATTCGCAAAGCCTCGTGCGCCGCGATGCGGTCGTGTACCGGGGCGTGACCTCGAGCGAAGTCGAAGAGATCGTTCGCCGCTCGACGCTTGTCGGGAAGCATCGCGTTCTCGTCGATTTACCCGCCGAAGCACGCTGAATTTCCTCTCGGGCGCCTCCGCCTACTCGTGCTATAGCCCTGCGGCCGCGGCGCTCGTCCCACGCGCGCATCGAACGAGGCTCTGCTTGGACGAACGACCCGGGAGGAGGCAAGCGCCGTGAACATTCACGAGTACCAGGCGAAAGAGCTGTACCGAAAGTACGGCATCCCGGTGCCCCAAGGCATCCCCTGCATGTCGGTCCCCGATGCAACCGCGGCTGCGAAAAAGCTGATCGAGGAAACGGGCAACGAGGTCGTTGTCGTCAAAGCGCAAATCCATGCGGGCGGTCGTGGCAAGGCCGGCGGCGTGAAGGTCGTCAAGGGCGTCGATGCCGCAACGGCAGCTGCTTCCGAGATACTCGGAAAGACGCTCGTGACTCATCAAACGGGCCCTGAGGGCAAAGTCGTCCAGCGACTTCTCGTCGAGCAGGGCCTCGCGATCGAGAACGAGCTGTACTTGGCGCTAGTCGTCGATCGGGAGAGCCGTCGAGTCGCGATCATGGCATCGACCGAAGGCGGGATGGACATCGAAGAAGTGGCCGCGAGCAACCCCGAGAAGATTCACACCATCACGATCGACCCGGCGGTGGGCCTTCAAGGCTACCAGGTTCGCCAGCTCGCATTCGGCCTCGGGCTCAGCAAGAAAGAGCGAAAGGGCTTCAGCAAGCTTCTGTCCGGCCTCGCGAAGCTCTTTCAAAAAGAGGACTGCTCGATTGCAGAGATCAACCCGCTCATCCTCACCGAAGACGAGCAGGTCATCGCGCTCGACGCCAAGGTGAACTTCGATTCGAACGCCGAGTTTCGTCATGCGGACTATTGGGACTCGGTTCGCGACCTCTCCGAAGAGGCACCGACGGAAACAGAAGCCAAAGAAGCGGGGTTGTCTTTCATTCAGCTCGACGGCAACATCGGATGCCTCGTCAACGGCGCCGGTCTCGCAATGAGCACGATGGACACCATCAAGTATTACGGCGGCGAGCCGGCGAACTTCTTGGACGTCGGTGGCGGTGCGAGCCAAGAGGCGGTCACCAAGGCGTTTCGCATCATCCTGCAGTCGGAAACGGTTCAAGGCATCTTCGTCAACATCTTCGGTGGCATCATGCGCTGCGACACCATCGCCAACGGTGTCGTCGCCGCAACCAAAGAGCTCGGCCTCGAGGTGCCGCTCGTCGTTCGCCTCGAAGGAACGAAAGTCGAAGAGGGCCGAAAGATCCTAGACGCGTCGGGTTTGGCCATCACGTCCGCCGCCACCATGGCCGAGGGCGCACAAAAGATCGTCGAGCTGGCAAAGGGATAGGGCGATGTCGATTCTCGTAGACAAAGGCACCAGGCTCGTGGTGCAGGGCATGACCGGCAGCGTCGGCCAGTTTCACACGGAGCAGATGTTGGCGTACGGCACGCGCGTCGTCGCGGGCTGCACCCCCGGCAAAGGCGGCACGTCTCTGATGGACGTGCCCGTGTTCAACACGGTGCGCGAGGTCGTGAAGCAGACGGGCGCCAACGCGTCTTGCATCTTCGTGCCGCCGCCTTTCGCAGGCGACGCGATTTTGGAAGCCGTGGATGCCGAGGTGCCTCTGGTGGTCTGCATCACCGAGGGCATTCCGGTCATGGACATGATCAAGGTGCGGCGCGTGCTAGATTCGCAGGACAAGACGCGCTTGATCGGGCCGAACTGCCCGGGCGTCATAACACCCGACCAGTGCAAGATCGGCATCATGCCTGGACACGTCCACAAGGCCGGGCGAATCGGTGTCGTCTCGAAGAGCGGCACGCTCACCTACGAAGCCGTCGGGCAGCTCACCGCGCTCGGCATCGGCCAGAGCACGGCGGTGGGCATCGGCGGCGACCCGATCAACGGCACCGACTTCATCGACGTCTTGAAGCTGTTGAACGACGATCCCGACACTGACGGCGTGATCCTCATCGGCGAGATTGGGGGCAACGCCGAAGAGCAAGCCGCGGCCTGGATCAAGGCCAACTTCCGCAAGCCCGTCGCCGGCTTCATCGCCGGACGGACGGCACCGCCGGGCAAGCGGATGGGCCATGCCGGCGCGATCATCAGCGGTGGCAAAGGAACCGCTGACGCGAAAATCGAAGCCCTGGAAGACGCCGGCGTGAAGGTAGCGCCGACGCCCTCCGACATGGGCACCACCATGCAAAGCCTTCTCTAGCGAACACAGCTCAAGGAGAAAACGATGTCGAAGAAACCAATGCGTGTCGCGGTCACGGGCGCCGCAGGCCAGATTGGCTACAGCCTGCTTTTCAGGATCGCCGCGGGCGAGATGCTCGGCAGCGACCAGCCGGTCATCCTCCAGCTCGTCGACATTCCGCCCGCCATGAAAGCGGTCAGCGGTGTGATGATGGAGCTCGAGGATTGTGCTTTTCCGACGCTCGCAGGCATGGAGGCGAGCGACAATCCCGCCGTGGGCTTCAAAGACGCCGACATTGCGCTTCTGGTCGGAGCGCGGCCGCGCGGCAAGGGCATGCTTCGCAAGGATCTGCTCGAGGCCAACGGCGCGATCTTCACCGGACAAGGCAAGGCGCTGAGCGACGTCGCGAGCCGGACCGTGAAGGTGCTCGTGGTCGGCAATCCGGCCAACACCAACGCGTACATCGCGATGAAGAACGCACCTGACCTCGATCCGAGGTGCTTCACTGCCATGGTGCGCCTCGACCAAAACAGGGCGATATCTCAGGTCGCTGCAAAGACCGGGCGCGACGTTTCGGACATCAAGAAGGTGACGATCTGGGGCAACCACTCGGCGACCCAGTACCCCGACCTCTTCAACGCCCAAATCGACGGCAAGAGCATTGCCGGGATGATCGACGATCAGCGTTGGATCGAGAACGACTTCATCCCCACCGTGCAGCAGCGCGGCAAGGAAATCATCGAAGCGCGTGGGCTTTCGAGCGCCGCCTCCGCGGCGAACGCAGCGATCGACCACGTTCGCGATTGGCACCTCGGCACCCAAGACGGCGACTGGGCGTCGATGGCCGTGCCTTCCGATGGCAGCTACGGAGTGCCCGAGGGCCTCGTGTATGGTTTCCCGTGCACCTGCAGCGGCGGCCGCTGGTCGATCGTCCAGGGACTCGACATCAACGACTTCAGCCGCGCGAGGATGGACGCCACGGCGACCGAGCTTCAGGAAGAAGCTGCCGCCGTCGCGCATTTGGTTTAGGCTTCGGCCGAGCTTCACGAGGCGGTGCGGGATGCGGAAGCCGAGGCTGGTCGAGGAACACGAAGCGGCGGGCAAACGAATCGTCGTCGATGATCGGCACATCTTCGTCCGCGAGGAGGGCGACGGAGACCCCGTTCTCTTGTTGCACGGGGTTCCGTCGAGCTCGTTCCTGTTCCGAAAAATGCTTCCAGAGCTCGCCGGGCACGGGCTCCGTGCGGTGAGCTTCGATTTCCCAGGCGTCGGGCTGAGCGACAAGCCCGCCGACATCGACTACGACTGGCATGCGCTCGCGACGTGGGTCGGCCGGGTGGTCGATGCGCTTCATTTGCCCCCGGTTCATCTGGTCCTTCACGACGTCGCGGGCCCCATCGGCGCCGAGTGGGCGATTCAAAACCCGATGAAGGTCCGCTCGATCACCGTGACGAACACGCTCCTCGACGTGGCCGATTTCAAGCCGCCGTTTCCGATGTGGACGTTTCGCACGCCCGTCATGCGTCACGTCGTGTTTTCCACGATGAACGTCCGAATGATGCTCCCACTCTTTCGATATAGCGGGGTCAAGAACCCCGACGCGATCGACGAAGACGTCGTCGAAAGCTACATCTACCTACTCAAGAACAACGGCGGTCACCGAAGCTTTCTCTCGATCATGGACGGCTTCGACCTCACGGAGAAGCACCGCGACTACTTGCGGGACGGGCTGCTGGCGATCGACAAACCCATGCAGCTCGTGTGGGGCGAGCAGGAGATCGCGATTCCAAAATCGCAGCTCGACTACATTCGGCAAGCGTTTCCCCTTCGCGAAGAGCACATGGTCGACGCGCGGCACTTCCTTCAAGAGGAGCACCCGGCCGTGATCTCGGCTCACATCGCAGCCTTCGCGAAGGAGATTGCCGAGCATCCAAAACGCGCTACAAACGCGCCGCAATAGCAGAGGAGCGCACATGGCCGTCGAACGGACCCTCAGCATCATCAAGCCCGACGCCGTCGAGCAGCACAACATCGGAAACATCCTCGCGATGATTCAAGGCGCGGGCCTCGAAATCGTCGGCATGCGCATGCTCCACCTGAGCCGGGCCCAGGCGGAGGGGTTCTACGAGGTTCACAAGGAGCGGCCGTTTTTCGGCGAGCTCGTCGAGTTCATGACACGTGGCCCGGTGGTCGTGAGCGCACTCCAGGGCGACGACGCGGTCGCGCGCTACCGGGCACTGATGGGCGCGACCAATCCTGCCGACGCCGATGACGGCACCATTCGCAAGGCCTATGGCACGGACATCGGCGAAAACGCCTGCCACGGCTCCGACAGCTTGGAAAACGGCAAAATCGAGGTCGCCTATTTCTTTCCCGAATACTTGCTCCGGTCGTGATGGCCAACTCGCGTGAAACCGAGCTTCGCCCTCTGATCGAGGAAGCCTTCGAGGACCGCTCGAAGCTCGAGGATGGGCAGTACCGGTTTGCCGTCGAGGAGACGATCGAGCTGCTCGACGAGGGCAAGCTTCGCGTGGCGACCCGCGGAGACGACGGCGAGTGGACCGTGCATGCCTGGACGAAGCAGGCGATCCTCCTCTACTTCGGGATTCGCGGCATGGAGCGCGTGGTCGTCGGTGCCTACGAGTACCACGACAAGATCCCGCTCAAGAAGAACCTCGACAAGCAGGGGGTTCGCGTGGTCCCGCCAGGGACCGTTCGATACGGAGCCCACATGGAGCCCGGAAGCATTCTGATGCCGGGCTACGTCAACATCGGAGCGTACGTCGGCGCCGGGTCGATGGTCGACACGTGGGCGACCGTCGGTTCGTGCGCGCAGGTCGGTAAAGGCGTGCACCTCTCGGGCGGGGTCGGGCTTGGCGGTGTCCTCGAGCCGCCCGGTGCGACGCCGGTCATCGTCGAAGACGGCGCCTTCATAGGCTCGCGCGCCATCGTGGTCGAGGGCTCCCGCATCGGTGAAGAAGCGGTTCTCGGCGCAAACGTCGTGATCACCGCCAGCACGAAGATCATCGACGTGACCGGATCCGAGCCGCTCGAGATGAAGGGCTATGTGCCACCCCGGTCCGTCGTCATTCCAGGCACCCGCGCCAAAGGGTTCCCGGCCGGCGATTATCAGATTCCAGTCGCCCTGATCATAGGAAAGCGCAAAGAGAGCACCGACAAGAAAGTGACTCTTAATGAGGCGCTTCGCGACTTCGGCGTATCGGTCTAGGTGAATGCCCGGTTGAAGTCCGGGACCTTTCCTGTTTATATCCCCCGATGCGCCACATTCTGCTCTTGCTCGCCCTCGGTCTTCTCATCAGCGGGGACTCGTTCACCACTCAAGCCCGCGCGGAGGCGGCCCACCAGCTTCGCATCGCGACCCTTGCGCCGCGGCAGTCACCGCTCGGCGACGAGTATCAGAAGCTCAAGATCGGGATGAAGGAGGCGACCAACGGGCAAGTCAACATGAAGATGTACTACGGCGGGGTCGCAGGGGACGAGATCACCGTCGTGCGGAAGATGCGCGTTGGTCAGCTCGACGGTGCACTGATCACCTCGACGGGCCTGTCCGCGCTCGTGCGTCAGGTGCTCGTGCTCGAAGCGCCGGGGCTGATTCGAAGCTACCCCGAGCTCGATTCGGTGCGCGAGGACCTCGCCCCCCAGCTCGAAGCGCTGTTCGACAAAGCAGGCTACAAGCTCGTCGCCTGGGGTGATGCGGGCAAGACGCGGATTTTCTCTGCGAGCAAGATCTTCGCGCCGTCCGACCTTCAAAACGTGCGGCCCTGGGTGTGGAGGGACTCGGCCACGATGCGTGCGTTCATCAAGGCCGCGGGCGCCAACGGCGTGTTGCTGAATCTGCCTGAGGTATACTCGGGTCTTCAGACGGGCATCATCGACACGGTCATCGCGTCGTCGGTGGGCGTGCTCGCGTTTCAGTGGCACACGAAGCTGAAGACCATGGCCAAGCAGGCGGGCGGAATCGTCAGCGGCGCCTTCGTGATCCGCAAGGAGCACCTGGATACGCTACCCCCCGAGGCTCAGAAGTACCTCGACGAGGTCTCCGCCGAAACCGAGGCAGCCATTCAAGCGGAGAGCCGCAAAATCGACGACGAAGCAGCGAAGACGCTTTCGCAACGCCTGAAAGTGGTCAACCTCTTCCGCGCGCAGCGTCAGTGGGAAGCGGTCCAATACAAAGCCAGAGAATCCCTGGTCGGCCGGATGTACTCCCGCTCCCTCCTCAACAGAGTGCAGGAAGTGCTGAAGAAGTAGGGGTGATCGGGCAGGCCCTACTGCACTAGGACGTAGCAGGGGAAGACGGCTTCGAGGTCGGCGTTGCCGCGGCGCCAGTCGAGGCACGCGGAGCCGGTGAGCTCGACGGTGTTGCCGTCGATCGCGCGCCAGCCCCGCTCGGCGTCGTTGCAGGTGAGGAGCTCGCCGTTCAGTCGAAGCTCGCCCTCGCACGCTTGCGCGGTGTCGATGGTGCCGTCGGTGAGGCTGACCGTGCACGGGATGTTCTGACCGACGATTTGTTCGAGCGCGGTCTGCAGCTCCGCCACGCTGTCCGCTGTCCAAAGCGTCGCGCCCGAGGCTACGCCGCGGCCCGCGTTGGCGAGATCCTGCAGGTGCGCGTCATCGAAGTTCACGCCGAGCACGTAGGTCTCGATGCCGCGGCCAAACGCCCGTTCGACCGCGTCGACACTGTTGTTGCGATCGAGCGCCTCTCCATCTTGGTCGCACCCATTCGGCAGCCCATCGGTTGCAAGCAGATACACGGTCGGCCCTTCGGGTGGTGGCTGCACGATCAGTGAGTCGGTCACGGACTCGATCGCCTCCGCCGTAGGCGTGTATCCATTCGGGTCGTTCGCCGCGAAGCTCAGTGCGATCGCGTCGGCATTGTCGAGGCCTTGACCAAACGCGACACCGTCGGTGCTCGCGCACATGTCGCCATCCGACATCGCGGGTGGATCCTCGCCCGGCTTCCAGTAGAGGGTCAGGCCGAAGCGCGCAATGGCATCCAGCCTCCGAACCAAACCGTCAGTCCCCACGAGGGCCTGCTCGACCGCGTCCCACCGTCCCTGGTCATAGTCCGGGTTGGGCGTCCCCGAGCTCGGGCAACCGTTGCCGAGAAAGGGGCAGTCGCCTTCGAAGTCGCGCCGCATACTGCCGCTCCGGTCGACGATGATCATGATGTTCGGAATGACGCGGTCGGTATTGACCTCGAGCTCCCCACACACCGAGCCATCGGAGGTGACCCCCCCGTCTCCGAACACCGGTACGCAGCGGCCGTTGGCGATGCACTCACCCGTCGACCCGCACTGTCCGCCCTGCGGCGTGCACACCGCAATGCACGTTGCGTTGTCGCAAAACGTGCCCGCGCCGCATGTGGAGTCGCTCAAACACGGCTCGCCGCATCCCGAAGGCGCGCCCGCCTCGCCGCAAATGCTCGGCAGATCCCCCAACCGAACCGGGCCTTCTCCCGGGCTGGTCGAGTCACAGCCGACCCAAACGACGACCGCGATCACCGACGCCAAAAGCGATCGATTCATCCCATTCCCCCTCGGCACAGGATAACAGTCGCTCCGAGAGGGACAACCCTAGGGGTTAAAAACGCTACTCCTCGAGGAGCGGCGGGTTATCCTGCGCCCACTGGTAAGCCATGTACGACGACACGACGTGGCAGACCCAGCCGAGGAAGCCACCGCTGCCGATCCAAAGCCCAGGGGTGACGATCAGCCAGACGAGGCCGCGTAGGAATTTGCCGTTGTAGAACTGGCCGAGGCCGGGGATGAGAAACGACAAAACCGCTGCTGTACCGGGACGATCCATGCGCGCAACGTGCGTCGCCTCACCGTCTTGTCAATGGGGCGCCCGATTGCGCCGAGGCCCCGCCTCTGGCACCCCGTCCGCACCGTGAAGCTTTCCGCCGAGGCCTTGTCGCCGCCCACGCATCCCCTTGCTCGTCTGCCCGAGGAATGGGTTGCCGAGGCGCGTGCGTGGGGCGAGCCCGCGTACCGCGGCAAACAGATCTTCGATTGGATTCACCGGCAGGGTGTTCTCGATCCTTCGGAAATGACCAATCTGCCAAAATCTCTTCGCGAGCGACTCGAACGCGAAGGCTTGCGATGGCCGCTCTCCGTCGTGTCGTCGCACGCGTCGAGCGACGGCACGAAGAAGCTCTTGGTCGGCATGGAAGACGGCGAAAGGGTCGAGACCGTGCTCATCCCACAGCTCGAAGACCCCTCGATGGTGACGCAGTGCATCTCCAGTCAGGTGGGGTGCGCCATGGGCTGCGTTTTTTGTGCCTCGGGCGTCGCCGGGCTCAAGCGCCAGATGAGCGATGCGGAAATCGTCGCGCAGGTGCTTCTGGGCCGCCGCGATCTCCAGCCCGGACAGCGGATCCGCAACGTCGTCTTCATGGGCATGGGCGAGCCGCTTCACAACTACGAGGCGGTTGCGCGAACGCTCGTGCTCTTGACGCACCCCGATGGGCTCGATCTCTCCAAACGCCGCGTGACGGTTTCGACCAGCGGTTTGGTGAAGCAAATCGATCGGCTCGGGCGGGATTTCGACGGGCAGATTCAGCTCGCTGTTTCGCTTCACGCGGTGCGGGACGACGACCGAAGCCGAATCATGCCGGTGAATCGGAAACATGGTCTCGACGAGCTCATCGCCGCGCTCCGCCGCTATCCCCTATCGAAGCGGCAGCGCATCACCATCGAATACACATTGATCCGCGGCATCAACGACTCTGCCCAGGACGCCGCGCGAATGGTCGAGCTGCTCCGCGGCGTGCCCGTGAAGATCAATTTGATCCCGATGAATCCAATCTCCGAGTCGACCTTGAGGGCGCCGCGCTCCGAGCACGTGACGCGCTTTCGCGATGCGCTCGTGCGCCGAGGGATGTCGGTGTTCGTGCGCAAGACGCGAGGCGACGACGTGGCCGCGGCATGCGGCCAGCTCGCATTTCACGGCGAAAGCCGGAGAAGCGTGGCGCCGGCGCGTGGTGCCTAGAGGCTGCCGCGGGCTTTGAGCGCCGTGATGATGTTGGGGCGCTCTTTGTCCATGTCGGCTGGAGCCTTGATCGGCTGAAAGCGCGCGTCCGGTCCGTGCCGCTCGACGCGGAGAAACGCCGGGTCGAGAAAGGCGGTGAGCTCGCCGACGAGACGTTCGAACTGAATCGCTGGCATTCCATCCACCGTCTTTGCGACGGCAAACCAAGTCAACGGGAAATCGGTGTCGATCGATTTGGCGTCGAGCACGAACGTGTTGGTATTGAAGACCGGAATGCGCTCCTGGTCGAAGTCCTCGGGGAAGCGAAACGCCTCGACGATTTGCGGCTTCCCGTCCACGCGGGCGGGTGCGCCCCCTTTGTCACCCGGCTCCTTCGGCGCCATCTCCGCGCACAGCGCCGCGCCGGATGCGAGGTGCGCGCCGATGACCGCCGGGTCCAGGGTCGCGGTCAGGTTGTCGACGTTCGACATCATGAGCGCTCGGCCGCCGGCGTCGCGGAATGCCTTCAAGATGCCCGAGCGGCGAAGCGCAAACGTGAGGTCCCCGTGCCCAGGTGCGTGCGGGGAGAGCTCGCCCGAGGCTTCACGAAAAAGCTCGCCCTGGGGTGTGACGCGAAGTGAAATGAACTGCGGGAAGGTTCGAATCGGGCATCGCTCGGTGCTGAGTCGATCGGCCATCGTGCGAATCGCATCGTCCGTTGCGAAGCTCGTCATCAGATAGACTGGAATCGTCGCACCCGCCCGCGCCGCGGTGGCTTCGATGTCGCGGAGCTTGAGCTCGAGAAAGGACGAACCGTCCAGAACCTCGACCGCGGCTTTGACGACCCCGCCAAATCGCGTCGCCATGCCCCCGGCCAGGATCACCGCAGCAACCTCGCCGCGGGCCATCGCCTCGGCGCCCCGATTGGCGAGGGCTTGCCGGACCTCGCCGCCCAATGGGGGGAGGGCGTGGAGATCCCCTTCGTCCGGCGGCTCGACCTGGCCGGTGATCCGGTTCTGGGCGCTGCCGAGCTCTCCCCGGGCCAGCCGTTCTCTCAACGATTCGAAGGGAATGTCCTCGAATCCATAGCGTTGAAGAAGTTCCTGGGTCGCTCCGTCTATGGGTTGTGAAGGCATCAGGACCGCCGCAAACCAAGCACTTTCTGGCCGCTCTGTCGAGGGGGCTGGGCTCGCTCCAGGCCGGGGGGGTGACGGTGGGTCGATGCCGGCGTACACAATTAGGAGGCTTGATGGATTCCCTTGCACGGCTTGCGGCGGTGGCTGCCCTATCGATCGTCACGGTTTCGGTCACTCCGGCGGCGGCCGACTACGAGGGACCCGATGGCTACGGTGGGACCGCCGACTATCAGCACGGCGTTTCACACGACGGCTACGCGCGGCCGTCGACCACCACGGTCGAGACGAACGGCGATACCGTCTACGTAGTCATCGAGGCGGAGGACGGCACGACCGAGGTAGTCGACGGTGAGACCGTGATCGTGGTCCAAGAGCCCGATCCCGTTGCGGCCACCGCCGAAGCGCCACCCGCGCCACAGACCGTGGTGGTCCAGCAGCCGACCTGCCCGCAGAACGGTATTTGGGTCGACGGCCACTGGTCGTACTCGAACGGCAATTACGTGTGGGTCGATGGCCACTGTGTCGTGCAGCGTGTCGACTACGTCTTCGTGCATCCGCGCTGGGATTTCTATACGAACGTCTGGTGGTTCGTGCCGGGCTACTATCGGCCCTGCGGCGTGTATGTCGGCTTCGGCTACTATCGCCCGTGGGCGTGGTTCCCGCCGTACTACCGTCCCTACTACCACACGCGCCGTCCGGTCCCGGTGTACCGTGGCGTCCCGCGTCGGCCGACGACCGTGCGAACCGCGCCTCGTGCGCCGAGCCGAGCTGTAGTGCCGCGGCGCCCCGGGTACGCGCCACGAGCTCCCGCCGTGGGCCGCAGGCCGTCGGTGAATCGTGTTCCGGCGACCCGTACGCCGCCGATCACGCGCGCACCCGCCACCCGAGCCTCGACGGTTGGACGAGCTCCGTCGGGTCGTGCGCCCAGCCTGCAGCGCACGCCGTCGACCCGGGCACCCGCCGTCGGTCGCGCACGGCCGAACGTAGGACGTGCCGGCACGGTCGTCGATCGCGTTCCTCCGTCGGCGTCGCGAGCATCCACAGTCGGCCGCCCGGGCGGAGCCTCGACGTTGACGCGCACCGCACCGGCTCCGCGCGCGCGCACAGGCATGGTCACACGGCCGCGCACGAGCCCAACGGCTGGGACGAGCTCGGTCCGCCGGCGGGGTGGGAATGTCAACCGCACCGTTGGCAACAACGGCTCCCGGTCGAGCGTGGGGTCAGCACGAAGCGGTCGCTCCGCGCGTCCGAGCTTCGGCACGTCACGCGGCGGTTTCAGCCGGCCGAGCAGCTTTGGCGGCATCGGGGGGCGATATGGCGGCCGGCCTTCGGGCGGGGGTTTCGGGGGTGCTCGGAGCGTGCCGTCGGCCCGGGGCCGTTAACCCCTTGTCGACTCTTTGCTCGGAACTAGGGGTAGTGTAACCCTATCTAGGGGAAGTCCGTTAACCCCTAGAACTTCCGTGCGACATCGCTACAGAGAACCGGTCTTCATTGCGTTCGCGCTCGCGCTGATCGCCTCCCTATCGGTGCATCTACCGGTCTACGAGGTGCTGGGTGATCTGGCGGATCACTTCCGGGAGCTGGCCGAACGGGAGCGCATCTCCCACCAGTCCGACCCCGTCGAGATCGACTTCGACGTGTCCTCCGATAAGAAGTCGCAGCGCGCCCGAAAGAAGCAGGCGCGTCGGCAAGAGCGTCAGCCCGTCACCAAGCCGCCGGAGGAGCTGAAGGGGCGGGCCGAAGTAGCCGAGAAGGCGCCGCGCGAGGTGCCCGTCGAGTCGGTTCAGGCGATTCAGCAGCACGCCACCAATCCGGACGCGGAGCCCCCGGAAAATCCCCAGTTCGTGGCCGAGGAGAACAACCGCGTCGAGCAGGAGACCGTCGCGCGGGTCCGAAGCATGGTCCGCGACGACCCGACCCCAACGCCGGGAGCCCAGCAGAAGCCATCGGACACCCTTCAAGAGGAAGGAAACGCGCGCGAGCAGAAGATTGCGGAGGCCCGGAACAAAGAGGGCAGCGACGCGCGCAAAGTGACCGAGCAGGAGGCGAAGCGGACCCGGCCCGACAAAGCGATCAAAGCCGATCCGATCAAGGCGGAGCGAGTGTCGAGTCAGGCGCCCGATGGCAAGAAAGCCGACACGCGGGGCGACCGTGCAGCCCTCGCGGCCGACGAGACCATCACGATCACCGACCCGGCTGGGACGTTCAGCGTTCGACGTCCAAACGATGCCGGGCAGGGGGGTGGCGAGCGCGCCAAGGGGCGCGGGCCCGGCGGCAAGATCTCGTGGTCGCAGTTCGAAGCCGCGGTCGGCTCGGAGAAGCTCGACCAGGATCGACGCGCGTATCTGGCGGAGCGGAAGTCGAGCCAGCGCGGCATCGCACGGGAAAAAACCTGGAACGAGTTTCGAACCGCGATCGAGAACTACGTCCCGGGCGTCAAGCCTGGTGCAACCACGGCGCTCAACGCGGCTGCGTCACCTTTCGCAACGTACATTGCCGCGGTCCACCGCCGCATCCACCAGGAGTTCGCGGATCGCTTTCTTCGCAGCCTCCCGATTGGGGGAAGCCCTTATCAAGATCCGACGCTCATGACCAAGCTGGAGATCGTGCTCAATCGGGACGGCTCGGTGCATCGCGTCGGCGTGGTTCGTTCGAGTGGCCTCTTGCCCTTCGATTTCGGGGCGTTCAACTCGGTTTTGCGCGCGCAGCCGTATCCCCCCGCGCCGTCTTCGATCCTGAGCGGCGACGGGCGCGTCTATTTCCACTGGGGCTTCTATCGGAACCAGCGGCAGTGCGGGACGTTCAACGCCGAGCCCTACATCTTGCCGAACCCCCGCGGTACGCCTGCACCGAGGGATGGCCTCACCGATGAGCCCGACTGGGAAACCGTCGTGCCAGCCGATGCAAAGCCCACCTGGCGCACCCGCGGCGAAGAGGAGTCGAAGGACGAGGACGAGCCAAAGCGTCCGCCTCCGAAGTCTCCGCCCGCTCAGCCGAGAGAGCCTGAAGAAGAAGCGCCCAAGGCGCCACCTCCGCCTCCCGGCGCCGGCCTCGGGTGATGCCTGATGCGGCGTTGACCGCGCGGGTCAAAGCGGCGGCGGAAGCGGAGGGGTTCGTTCGCGTCGGCGTGGCGCGCGCCGAGCTTCTCTCCGAAGAGGGCGCGCAGCTCGACGCGTGGCTCTCGGCCGGGCGGCACGGGCAGATGTCCTGGATGGAGGACACCGCGCCGGTGCGCAAGGACCCGTCCCATCCGAGGATGCTCGACGGCGCCAAGAGCGTGGTCGTCATGGCGGCGCCGTACGGCGGGCCGGAAAGCTACGAGGGGCCGCCGCCTGCGCGCGTCGCGAAGTACGCGCTCGGGCGCGACTACCACAACGTGCTGACGAAGCGCGGCCGGCGCGTGGTGCAGTTGCTCGACGGCGCTGGCTTTCGGGCGCGCCTTGCCGTGGACTCCAAGCCGGTGTTCGAGCGTGCCTGGGCAGAGCGGGCCGGCGTCGGATTCGTCGGGAAGAACTGCTGCCTAATCGTCCCCGGCATCGGCTCGCACGTGTTTCTGGCCGTGGTCGTGACGACGGCGAGCCTCGGCGCGGATCGGCCGATCCAACGTCGCTGTGGGAGCTGCACCGCCTGCCTCGATGCCTGCCCCACACGGGCTTTCGCAGGCCCACGCGAGCTCGACGCACGAAAGTGCATTTCGTATCTCACGATCGAGCGGAAGGGCCCGATCCCAACGGAGCATCGAACAGCGGTCGGCCCGTGGATGTTCGGCTGCGACGTTTGCCAAGATGTGTGCCCCTACAACCAGACCTCCGCGGCGGCGAGCCTCGCGCTCGAGGCGTTCCGTCCGGGCGACCGTTGGGACGGGCTCGAGGCCGCGGCGTTTCTACGGATGGACGAGACCCGCTTTTCCGCATGGGCTCAGGGCTCCCCGTTGAAACGCGCGGGCTGCGAAGGTTTGGCGCGCAATGCGGCCGTGGTGCTGGGGAATCGCGGAAACGAAATCCACCTCCCGGTGTTGAACGAGACCCGGCAACGGCACCCGTCTGCGGTCGTGCGAGAGGCTGCCGCGTGGGCTGCCGACGCGATCACCCGTCGTCAGGCGTGCGAAGGCTAGCCTCGAGCGCCTCGAGCAGGTCCGGGAGGCCCTCCTTCGTCGCAGAGCTGATCGGGAACACCTGGAAGCCCCGCGGCTCGAGGGCAGCGCGGACCGCTTCATAGGCATCCCGCGCTTCGGGGAGGTCGCACTTGCTCACGGCGACCAGCATCGGGCGTTCTTGTAGCGCCGGGTCGAATCGCCTCAGCTCGGCCATCAACGTGTCGAAGTCGGCGACCGGATCGCGCTTGGGGTCCGGGTCGACGCTCACCATGTGAAGCAGCACCCGTGTTCGCTCGACGTGCTTGAGAAACCGAAGCCCGAGGCCAGCGCCTTCGGCTGCCCCCTCGATGATCCCGGGAATGTCCGCGATCACGAACGAGCGGTCCACCCCGAGGGAGACGACGCCGAGATTGGGGACCAGCGTCGTGAACGGGTAGTCGGCGACTTTGGGACGCGCCCGGGACACCGTCGCGATGAACGTGCTCTTGCCCACGTTCGGAAAGCCGACGATCCCGACGTCCGCGAGCAGCTTGAGCACGAGCTTGATCCTCTTCCGCTCCCCCGGCGTGCCTGGCTCCGCGCGCCGCGGCGCCCGGTCGTACGGCGTCGCAAACATCATGTTGCCGCGTCCGCCCCGGCCGCCCTTTGCGACGACGAGCTCCGCGCCGGAATCGCTCAGATCTGCGAGCAGGGCGCCGCTATCCGCCTCGTAGACCTGCGTGCCGATCGGTACCTCGATACGCACGTCGTCTCCAGCTTTGCCGAACTGGTCCTTTCCCCGCCCATCTTCGCCGCGCTCCGCCCGGACGATCTTGCGATATCGAAGGTCGAGGAGCGTCGAGAGCCGCTCGTGGGCGGTGAGGATCACGCTCCCGCCGCGGCCGCCGTCCCCACCCGAGGGCCCGCCGAGAGGGACGAACTTCTCCCTCCGAAAGGCGATGCAGCCGTTGCCTCCATCGCCCGCCGCGACCTCGAGCGTCACCTCGTCGACGAAGTCCACGCTCGTCCGTACGTCGGCGCCTTTGTGCGGGCAACCGAGTTGGTGCTCGAACAAAATGGCCGGATGCGTACACTGCCCAGGTGCAGCAAGTCGAGGGCGAGTCTGGGCTGGCTTCCGCGAAGGCCACATTCATCCAAGATTTGGCCGCCAAGAGTCTGGAAACAGTGCGCTTAACGGAGATGTTGAGCATCTCGCCGAGCGACGGCCCAGCGCGAGCCCGGCTGTCGGAGCACCTTCAAGCGCTCCGCGATGCAGCCGCCGGGCTCGAACTCGTCCACCTCGAGAGCGCCCTCGGAGCGGCCCTCTCTCGGCTCGAACGGGATTCCTTCAGCCCCGCCGCTCTCGTCTCGGTGAGGGTCCTGGCCTGGCGGTACGAATCGCTCGCGTCGATGCCAAGCCGGTCGGGCACGCATCCGGTCGTCGCCGACGAAAGCGGAAAGCCGAGCCTGCACGGCAAACGGATCCTCGTGGCCGACGACGACGCCGAGGTCCGCTGGTTTTACGTGGGGATACTGCGTGAAGCCGGCGCGCGCGTGACCGAGGCGCGGGACGGCATGGAGGCGCTCGAGCTCGCACGTCAGGAGGCGCCCGACGTCATCCTCGCGGACATCGTGATGCCACGGCTCGACGGGCTCGAGCTGTGCGCGGCGGTGCGCCGCGAGCCGGGTCTCGACGGCGTTCCGATCGTGCTGCTGTCGTGGCGGGACGACTTCCTCCACCGCACGCGCGAGCTCCATGCCGGCGCCCAGGGCTATCTTCGAAAAGAGCTCCCGGCGCGGCAGATTCTGCTTCGGGTCACGAGCGTCCTCCAGCCGCTCCACGACTTGGAGATTTCGCTCGGGCGCGACCCCGAGTCGCGCGGGGATCTCGAAGAGCTCGGGGTTTCGCGGCTGCTGCGAACGACCCGTCGCCTCTGCCCCGACGCGAGCATCGTGCTTCAGGACCCATGGAGCCTCTTCGAGCTCGAAACTCGTGGAGGCCGACTCGTGCGCCTGAGGCGAACCGCGATCGACGGTGCGATCACGAAAGGTGAGGCGGCGCTGCCCTCGCTCGTGGGCATGGGCTCCGGCCGCTACGTCGTCGTCAAACGCGCGCCAGACGAGGATCCCGGCGACGCGCTCGCGCTCGACGATGCGTTCGACGATGCGACGGCGCACCTCGGTGCGATCATGAATGTGCTGGCCGAGGATCCCGACTGTCCCGTGGTGTTCGACGAGGACGTCTTGGGCGCCTACGTGCGGCACTCCCCCACGAGCGTGCAGCGCCTGATCGCACGCTTGGCGGCGGGGGAGGCGCCGCGTGCGCTTTGGCTCTCCGGCGCGGGAACACGGTCGCTCGTCGACGCGCTTCTCGTGACGCTGGCGCGTCAGGGTGCGATCCGAGATGTGATCCAATCGTCCAAGGCGACCGAAGACGAAAGCGACGCCAGCGCGCAGCCAGGCCCCGCATTGCTCGGGTCCGAGAGTCGGCAAGACTCTGCCCTCGTGGTCGATCCGATCGAGCGAGAGAATCTCCGCGCGCAGTCCGCGCTGGCGATGTACCAGCAGCCCGCCAACCGAGGTCCCCGTTGGGACCACCCGATATGGCGCCTTCGCGCTGGCCCCGCGGCAGAACGTGAAAGTCTTTCGAGATTCGAGATGCAGACCGTTAGAAAACCGCGCTTGTTGGGCGTTGCATTCCTCGTCTTGCTCGCGTCGACCGCGGCGCTGCTGCTTTGGCAGGCGGCGGCGCCCGGCCCGACCGAGCGGCCCGTGGTGGCCGCCCCTGCGCCTCCGACGCAGCCGGTCGAAGCGGTGCCTTCCGAGCCGGCGGAGCCGCGATCCGTTCCGGACGACGCAGCGAGCCCCGCGCGGCCCTGGTCCAGGTTCGCAGGCACGCTACGCGAAGGGGTTCACCCTTCGCTCGAAGTTTCCGAAGGACAGGGCGTGCTCGAGCTATCGGGCACGGGTGACATCCGAATCGAAGTAGACGGGGTGGCGCGCGGCACCCTGCCTGCGGCCTTGGTGCTGGACGAAGGTCGCCACGTGGTCCGATTCGAAACCGACGCGCGTTCGACCACGCGCTTCTACTACGTCGAGGCGGGCGACACCCGCATCGTACGCGCCGTCACCCGGCCGGGTGGTTTTGTTGACGCTCGCTAAAGCTGCGTGCTAGCGCAGGATGTCTGGGGGTCGACAACGTGCGTCCAAAGAAGCGGCCCGCCAGGCACGGGAGGCGGCGCATGCGATTCTTGTCGGCGGTGATCATGGTTTTCATTCTCGCGGCCGGGTGCAGTCGGTCCGAGTCGCGCCGAGACCTGTTCGAGGGGCTCCAAGTCCAAACCGATTTAATCGAGCGCTTGCACCTGGCGGAGATCGACGACGGCGGCTGGTACATCGATTTCGGCACCCCCGCGCAGACGAAGTACACGGTGGGCGACTGGCGAAGCGGCTGGGTTCACAAGGGTGTGGATGGGGACACGACGTACGCCGAAGCCGGCATGCGGGGACGGGTCTATTTCGAGGCGGACCATCCGGCGGAGCTCGTCGCGCGAATCCGCCTCCGTTCTTACGGAACACGCGCGCTCACGCCCTACCTCAACAACCAGCAGCTCCAGTCGGTCCGTCTCGACCAGGGGAGCGGCTTCGTGGACTACGACGTGTTGCTTCCGAAGGCGCACGTCCGGGGTGGCGAAAACTACCTGTTGCTCACCTTCGGCGGCACGACCCCCGTCGGCGGCCGCAACGTTTCCGTCGGAGTCGACTCCATCTGGATTCGCGAAGCGCGTCGGGCGGCGTCTGCGAAACGACCGCCGTCCTACGACGGCTTGGTCACGGGCGTTCGTTTGGGAGACGAGGAGCGGGAGGCGATCGCGCTGTCTCGCGCGTCGACGCTGCGCTACCACGTGCAGGTTCCGAAAGAGGGTCAGCTCGGGTTCGGCGTCGGGGTCGAAGGAGAGGGCACGGCGCCGTTTCACGTCGACGTCAGTCTCGATGACCATCCGATCACGCGCGTCCTGTCGGGGATAGCGTCCAACGCGTGGAGCGATCACAGGGTCGACCTCAGTCGCTTCGAGGGGGAGACGGTACGCATCGATCTTCGCGCGGAAGGAGACGGAGCCGGGCGATTTGCTTGGGATGCGCCGCGGGTTTACGTGCCTGCACAGCCTGCGCGGGAGCTCGAGCCCGCCAAGAACGTCGTGGTGCTGGTGATCGACACGCTTCGGGCCGACAAGCTTCGCCCGTTCAATTCGAGCACGCGGGTCGAGGCGCCCACCGTCGATCGATTCGCATCCGAGGGCGTCGTGTTCCGGCTCGCCCAGTCGCCGGAGAATTGGACCAAGCCCGCGGTGGCCTCGATTCTCACCGGCCTTCATCCGCAGACCCACCAGCAGAAGACGGGGGATGCCGCGCTTCCGAGCTCCGCGGAGCTCCTGAGCGAGCATCTTCAAAAACAGGGGTTCAAGACGGGGAGCTTCATCGCGAACGGCTATGTTTCCGATCGGTTTGGCTTCGACCAAGGATGGGACGACTACACCAACTACATTCGCGAAGGGAAGAGCACCGAAGCGAAAGACGTGTTCGAGGAGGCGGGCAACTGGATCGAAGAGCACGGCAGTGGACGTTTCTTCGCATACATTCAAACGATCGATCCGCACGTGCCCTACGACCCTCCTGGCGAGTTCGTGAAGATGTACGATCCGAGCGCGTACGCGGGTCAGGTCCGTCCGCGCATGACCGGCGACCTCCTCGAAAAGGCCAAGCGCCGTCCGCCGCAGGTCGTATTCGACGCGAGTGACAAGCGTCGGCTCGTCGCACTGCACGACGGCGAGATCACCCAGCACGATCGTCACTTCGGCGCGTTTCTCGAGCGGCTGGCGAAGCTCGGGCTCGCGGACGACACGCTGGTCGTGGTGACCTCGGATCACGGTGAAGAATTCGAAGACCACGGCTCTTGGGGCCACGGCCACTCCATCTACCAAGAGCTGCTCCACGTGCCGCTGATGTTCCGTCTTCCGAATCGCTTGCCACCCGGCGCGAAGGTCGACGATGCGGTGAGCACGCTCGACGTCGCGGCGACGGTGACCGACTTACTCGGCGTACCGGGCTTGCCCGAAGACGAGGGGCGCACGTTGGTCGGCTTGATGTTTGGCGATGCGCCCGCGGAGCCGACCGTGGCATTCAGCGATTTCCAAGACGACCGACGCGTGATCACCACTGGCCGCTGGAAGCTCGTCCTCCGCGGGAACCTCACGTCGACGATGTTCGATCTGGAGGCCGACCCGCATGAGAAGAACCAGCTCGATGCATCTGCGTTTCCAATCGGGCGACGCTACGCACGCACGCTGCTTGGTCAATTCCTCGGCGCGACCGACCGAGCGCACTGGTTGAGCGCCGAACAGAAGAGCGGTACACAGCTGAAGCGCGAGAACGCGGAGATGGACGACACGATTCGGGATCAGCTTCGCGCGCTCGGTTACGCACACTGATCGCCATGCCCATCATCGAACAGACTCCGGAGCGGTATCTCAGAAGCCCGCGTCTGGAGCCTGCGGCGGACGGTGGCGCGATCCTTCACGTGCTCGCGTGGTCCGGCGACGAGGAATGCGTGCTGCGCTTCGAGCTCGACGACCTGGGAGCCGTCCAGGGTGAGCCCGTGGCCACCGATCACGGCCCGGCGATCATGAGCTGGTCTCCGGGGGAGCCGCGTCCAAGCGATGACCCGAGGGCCGAGCTTCGGGCCGCAGACCTCGGCTGGCAAGTCGAGGTTCGTCATCGTGGACCGCGATCGATGGTCACGGTGGCGCCACCCTCGGGCGGGGAGGTCGACGTGTGGTCTGCGCTCGGCATCGCTGCGGCGCCCTGCATCGCCGTCGCGCCGGGCGGTGCGTGGGTCGGTTTTCATCACGACGTGCGGGAAGACAGCGGCGTGCCCGACATCGCGAAGTGGATCGCGGTTCGTTTCGTCGACATGGAAGGCCGCGTCTACGAGCCCGCTGCCGCGATGACCGGGCGTGACCGCGACCTCGCGGGCGAGCAGCAGGGGTTCGAGTTTCCCGCGCTGGTGGTCGGCGAAGACGGCGCCGTCGAGATCTTTGGACGCGGGTCTCACCACGTATACCGGCAGCGACTGAGCGCGGCAGGCTTCGGGCCTCGCGAGCCGCTGGACGATGGGCAATGGGGTTGCCGTGGCCGTCGGGTGAGCGCGGTGAGACTCGCGCGGGGTACGACGCTGGCGGCGTGGCGCGGCCGCAAGGGGATCGAGACGCGGGCGTACGACGCCGTCGACGGCGGCCCACCCGAGCTCGTCGAGGCAGACGTCGAGGTAGGCGCGCCGGAGCCCGCGAGGCCGCACGCGCCCGCCTGGTCGGGACCGCAGGTGCTGTTCGGAGACATCCAGCAGCACAGCGCGCATTCGGATGGCGTCGGCAGCGCGGACGAGGCATATCTTCGGGCGCGCTACCGATATGGCGACGACTTCGCGGCGCTCACCGACCACGAGTCGTTCCTCGGGAAGCGAATCGGTCCGGGCGAGTGGGCGTATCTCCAGGCCGTGACCGAGCGCCACGACGATCCCGGCGAGTTCGCTACCATCGTCGCCTACGAGTGGACGGGCAAAGCGTTTCCCGGGCCCGGCCACAAGTGCATCTATCTTCCCAAGCCCGGGCTGCCGATCATCTCGCGCGACGAGGTGCCGGTCGGAAAAGACATCGTTCGTCGGATCAGCGAGCAGGGGGCGTTCACGGGGCCGCACCACATCGGTTGGACGGGCGCCGACGTCCCCGGTCACGACCCATCGGGGCAGCCGGTTTGGGAGATCTGTTCTTGCCACGGCTGCTACGAGCACCCCAATCACCCGCTCGGGCATCGCGGCGACCTCGACGATCAGTTCGCCAAGCCTCAGCTCGACCGCGGGCTGCGGTTTGGCTTCATCGCCAACTCGGACAGCCATGGGTTGCTCTGGCACCACGGCGAATGCCGAAAGCGCGACCCGTTTCGGACCGGGCTCACGGCCGTGATTTCGCGCGAGCGCACTCGCGAGGCGATCCTGAACGCGATCCGCGCGCGGCGCTGCTACGCCACAAGCGGGGCGAAGATCCTCCTCGATGTCGACGTCGCCGGATTCCCCATGGGCAGCGAGCTCGACATCGAAGGGCCGGTCGAAGTTCACAGCCGTGCTCTCGGAACGACTGACATCGAGCGAATCGAGATGATGACCCCCGACGGCGTGGCCGCGAGCCACAGCCCGGGGTCCCCGTCCGCATCCTTTGCTGCGGAGGTCGACGCCGCGTACGTCTACTGCCGCGTCACGCAAACCGACGGCGAGATGGCGTGGTCGAGCCCGATCTTCTTCAACCGGACGTGACTCAGGCTTGGTCGGCGAGCGCGGCTTTCACCCGAGCCGCCGCGTCTTTGCGCGCGACCTCGTCCTGGGTCTTTTTCCGGAGGTCTTTCAACTGCACGACGCCGCGCTCGACCTCCGAATCACCGAGGATCATCGCGATGCGCGCATCGGTTTTGTCGGCCCGCCGAAGCTGACTCTTGAGCGAGCCGCCGCGGAGATCGCTCTCGACCTTGAGGCCGGCGTCGCGCAGCTCTCGCCCGAGCAAGGTGGCCTCGGCACGCACGTCGGGCTGCGCCGCCACGATGAAGACGTCGACGTGCGCATCGGGCGCGCCGTCGGGCATCGCCATCAGTAGGCGCTCGAGGCCCATAGCGAACCCGATCGCCGGGGTGTCCGGCCCGCCAAAGCTCTTGACCATTTCGTCGTAGCGACCTCCGCCGAGCAGGGCGTTTTGTGCACCGAGCCCGGCGCCCTTGCCGAGCACCTCGAAGAGCGTGCGCGTGTAGTAGTCGAGGCCGCGAACGAGCGACTGGTCGACCCGATACGGCGTGCCGAGCAGCGTCAACGTCTCCTGCAGGCCCTCGAAGTGAGCGCGGTCGTCGTTGGTGAGGTAGCCGATCACCGACGGCGCACCGGATGCGATTTCGGCGCAGCGCGGAACCTTGCAGTCGAGCACGCGAAGCGGATTGGTGTCGATGCGCCGCTGACAGTCGCCGCATAGCTCGCCGCGGAAGGGCGCGAGGTACTCGAGCAGCGCCACGCGATAGCGCTCTCGCGTGTCCCGCCCGCCAATCGAGCTCACGAGAACTTCGACGTCGTCGATGCCGAGGCTCGCGATGAGACCGACCACCATGTCGATCATCTCTGCGTCGACGAAAGGTCCCGGGTCGCCGAAGACCTCGACCCCCGCTTGGAAGAACTGCCGGTAGCGCCCCTTGGCCGGGCGCTCTCGCCGATACATCGGCCCGACGTAGTACCACTTCGTCACCGGCTCTTTGCCTTGCACGCTGTGCTGGATGTACGCCCGCACCGACGACGCCGTGCCCTCCGGGCGGAGCGCGAGGGATTTGTCCCCTCTATCGGTGAACGTGTACATCTCCTTTTCGACGATGTCGGTGGTCTCGCCGATCGAGCGGACGAACAGCGCCGTCGGCTCGACGATGGGAAACCGAGCCTCGCGGAAGCCGTAGCTCTCCACGCGCGATCGGAACGCGTTTTCGAGCCTGTGCCACTTCGAGATCTCGTCGGGCAGGATGTCTTTCATGCCCTTGACCGCGCGCAAGGTCATGGCGACCGGTTACTCGATGCGCCCGAAGGCGGCAAGCTCAACTCAGTCTTCGAACGTGACGAAGACGTAGTTGAAGCCGTCTTTGCCCTTTTTCTGAGCGATGGTCGGCGTCGCGTCTTTGCGCATTTCGAGCGTCATCACGACGTCCTTCTGACCCTTGCGCTCCATGGTGGCGCGCAGCACGGGGGTGTCGAAGAACTGGGTCTCGAGAGGCAAAAAGGTGTTCTTGAGGTGCACCTGTGTGTTGCGAAAGACGAGCTCGAACTTGCCCTCGGACTTCCGGCTTGCCACATCGACCGGCTTCGAGGTCTGAACGAAAAAGCAAGAGCCGCCGTCCTTGAGCATCATGAAGCCCGGCCAGGTGAGCATGAGCGCGTTTTCCGGGATCTCTTCGGCTTTGGGCGGAAGGTTTTCCGCGTCCTCAGCGCCCGGGGTCACGCCTTCGTATTGTGTATCCTCTGCGAGTGCGACTGCCCCGAAGAGCAAGACCGCGACCGAGAGCATGGCGATCAGTGTTTGCTTCCCCACGCCCTAAGGGTAAGCCACCCGCGCGGGGAGCCCAAATTTCGCTCTCGCTCGCCTTTTTTGCGGCTCAGTGCGCCTTGCCGCCCTTGAGCAGGTGGGAGACGCCTTCGCCGAGCCCTTCGAGCGTGAGCGGGAACATGTCGAACACCTGACGGACGTATTCGATCGTGTTGCCGTTCCAGTACCGCTGCGGCTCGGGGTTGAGCCAGATGCTCCGGTGGTAGTGCTGGCTGAGCATCATGAGCCATTGAAGGCCTTCGATGCCGCGGTCGTCGCCGAGGTCGAGGGAGTCGCCCGCGGCAAGGAGCTCGTAGGGCGCCATCAGCGCGTCCCCGACCATGATCAACTTGTAGTGCGGACCCGTCTCGTTAATGAGGTCGCGCACCTTGATCGGGGTGTCGAAGCGCTCGGTCTCGTAGACGTGGCCGTACACGCAGTTGTGGAAGTAATAGGTACGGAGCTCTTTGAAATGGGTCGACTTCTTCGCGGCCGAAAAGAGCCGCGAGCAGAGGTGAGCAAACGGGTCCATCGAGCCGCCAACGTCCATCATCAGGATGATGCGCGTGTTGTGCCGGCGGGGAGGGCGGGTGACCACTTCGAGCTCGCCGGCGTTCTTCGCGGTCTCGTCGATGGTGCCCTCGAGGTCGAGCTCTTCCTCGCCGCCTTCGCGGGCGAAGGCGCGGAGCTTTCGAAGCGCCACCTGCATCTGCCGGACGTCGAGCGTCAGGTCCTGCCGATAGGGGCGGTAGAGGCGTGCGTCGGCGACTTTGACCGCGCTTCGGCCGCCACCTTGGCCACCGATGCGAAAACCCTGGGGCGAGCGTCCGCCGTGGCCGAACGGCGAGGTGCCGCCGGTGCCGATCCACTTTTCGCCGCCGTGGTGCTCCTCGTCCTGCTCGGCCAGCCGCTCTTCGAAGAGTCGTCGCAGCTCGTCGAGATCGAGGCTTTCGACGAACTGCCGCTGCTCGTCGGTGAGCTCGGCCATGTTTTCGCGCGCCTCTTGCAGCCAATCCCAAAGCTCGTCTTTGAGCTTCTTCGATTCGATCTCGACGCCTTTGAAAAACGACAGGAACGCCTCGTCGAACGAGTCGAGGTGCGCTTCGCTGTGGATCATCACCGAGCGGGCGACGTTGTAGAATCCGTCGAGCGAGCTTTCGTGCAGCCCCGCCTCGAGCGCCTGTGCGAGCGCAATGACCTCTTGGGTCCCCACGGGGACGCCTCGGCCGCGCAACTCGTACATGAAGGGGACGAGGATTTCAGCTTCTCCACTGCCTGCCGCCAGAGAGCTGGTCGGCGAAGGCGACGAGGTCCTGTTCCTTCTTGAGCAGCGCGCCCAAGAAGGGAAGGTTTTCTTCGAGCTTCACGCTGTCGATGCCGGCCCTTTGAAGCACGGCGATCCAGTCGACGAGCTCGCTGGTGCTCGGACGCTTTCGAAGACGTCGCATGCTGCGGATCTCGTAAAACGTCTTGAGCGCCTGATCGACGAGGCTCTCGTGGACGCCCGGATGATGCACGCGGACGATGTCGTTCATCAGCTCGGGGGTCGGGAAATCGATGAAGTGAAAGACGCACCGGCGCAGGAACGCGTCCGGCAGCTCCTTTTCGGCATTGCTGGTGATGATCACCACCGGCCGGTGGGTCGCGATGATGTCGCGCTGAGTCTCGTCGACGTGAAACTGCATGCGGTCGAGCTCGTTCAGCAGATCGTTCGGAAACTCGACGTCCGCCTTGTCGATCTCGTCGATGAGCAGCACGACGCGCTCGTCGGCGTCGAACGCCTCGCCCATCGGGCCGAGCTTGATGTACTGGCTGATGTCGTTGACGTCCTTGTCTCCAAACCGGGAGTCGTACAGACGCTGCACCGTGTCGTAGACGTACAGGCCGTCTTGCGCGCGTGTCGTGCTCCGGATGTTCCAACGAAGGAGCGGCATCCCGAGGGCTTCGGAGACCGCGTCGGCAAGGAGCGTCTTGCCGGTGCCGGGCTCGCCCCGGACCAGCAGGGGCCGTTCGAGCACGACGGCGCAGTTCACGGCCGACTCGAGCGCCTCGCTCGTCAGATAGGTGGAAGTCCCAGAAAACCTTCGAAAATCATCAGCCATGGCGCGCCAGGTTAACATGGTCCCCGAAATTGGCGACCGCGAGCGGGCAGCAGGGGCTCGCTGCACGGCCGCAGGGGCGGTTTTGGGCGTGGTTGACAGCCCCTTGGGCACCGCGAATAGTAGCGCGTTCTCGTGGCCTGGGAGGGTCGCTTGGCTGCCGCCTATCGCCTCGAACTCCAATGTCTGCCTTCGTCCTACAAATCCACGACCTCGACGAGGTCGGGAGAGACTGGAGCTTTTCCATTCGCCCGGATTGGCTCGCGACGGCGCTCGCCGACACCGAGCTGAAGCCGGGCAGCGAGGCGGGTGAGCTCCGGGTGCACGCCCAGCGGAGCGCGCTGGAGGTGCTCGTTCGAGGGACGCTTCGGGCTGGGCTCGCCGCGACCTGCGCGCGCTGCCTCTCGGACGTTCCAGTGGACGTCGATCTCCCGGTGACCGCCCTCTTCAGCCCCGAGCACATGCGCCCCGAGGGCGTCGAAGAGGTCAGCGTCGACCCCGACGAGGTCAGCCGCGACTACTACGGCGGGAGCGAGGTGGTCTTGGACTCGATGGTCCGGGAGCTCTTGCTGCTCGAGGCCCCCATGAAACCCCTTTGCTCGGAGAGCTGTGAGGGCATTGCGATGCCGGCTCACATCCGGCCCCCCGACGACGTGTTCGGGGAGGGCGCGCCCGACGCGCGCTTTGCGCCGTTGCTGAAGCTCAAAGAGGCAATGACGAAGACGAAGAACGAGGAGTGACCCCGTGGCAGTACCGAAACGCAGAACCAGCCCAATGAAGCGCGATCAGCGCCGAGCCCAGCACGACAAGGTCTCGGCTCCCAACGTCGCGCCATGCCCCAACTGCGGCGACGTGATGCTTCCCCATCGCGCTTGCCCCTCCTGCGGCTTCTACAAAGGCCGGCAGGTGATGAAGGGCAACGTCGAAGAGATCGAGTAACTCGTGTTCGATCTCGCTGGGAAAGTCGCGATCGTGACCGGGGGGTCTCGGGGCATCGGTCGCGCGACCAGCATCGCCGTCGGCCGCGCGGGCGCCCACGTGGTCGTCGGCTTCCGCGCCAACCAGCGGGCCGCGGAGGAGACGCTGCGCTCGATCGAGCAGGCCGGTGGACGCGGGGAAATCCTCGGCTTCGACGTGGCAGATCCCGACGCGGTCGACTCGGCGGTCAAACGGGTCGTCGACGCGCACGACGGGATCGACATTTTAGTGAACAACGCAGGAATCTCGATCGACCAGCTCTTGTTGAGAGTATCGACGAAGGACCTCGAGATGACCTGGGCGACAAATGTCAACGGTGCCGTTTTCTGCGCCAAGGCATGCGTCCGGCCGATGATGAAGAAACGCTGGGGCCGCATCATCAACCTCTCGAGCGTCGTGGCGGAGTCGGGAAACGCCGGGCAGGCCGTATACGCATCGTCGAAAGCCGCGCTTCTCGGGCTCACCCGCTCTTTGGCTCGGGAGTACGCCACTCGGGGAATCACCGTCAACGCGGTCGCGCCCGGATTCATCGAGACCGAAATGACCGCCAACCTGCCGGAGGCCGCCAGGCAGGGCATCATCGATCAGACCCCGCTAGGGCGGATCGGCCGGCCCGAGGAGGTGGCAGCGGCGGTTCTATTTTTGGCGAGCGAAGAAGCGAGCTATATCACCGGGCAAGTGCTCCGGGTCAACGGAGGCATGCACGTCTAGGGCGTGCGTGACGGAGGAAGCAGATGGACATCGCCGAGAAGGTCAAAGAAATCGTGTCGGACAAGCTCGACGTCGACGGCGCCGACATTCAGGAAGAGCAAGACTTCATCGAAGATCTCAAGGCCGACTCACTCGCGATCGTCGAAGTCGTGCTTGCGCTCGAGGAGCAGTTCGAGATCGAGATCCCGGACGAGGACACGGAGAAAATCAAGACGGTTCGCGACGCGATCGACTACATCAAGGCTCACAAGGCGTGAGCGCCTGAGTACCGCGCCCCCAGGCGAATCGATGCGGCGAGTCGTGATCACCGGCGCAGGCACGGTCAGCCCGTGCGGCGCAGATGTCGACACCACTTGGAAGAACGTTTCCGAGGGGCGAAGCGGCATCGCGCGCATCGAGGCCTTCGACCCGTCCGACTTCGCCTCGCAAATCGCCGGGGAGTGCACCGACTTCGACCCGCTTCAGTACATGCCGAAGCGACGCCTTCGCGAGGCCGCGCGCTTCATCCAGCTCGGGCTCGGGGCCACCGCGCAGGCGATCGAGCATGCCGGCTTCGAGCCGAGTGAAGAGGAAAAGGAAAGGGTCGGGACCTTCATCGGCGTCGGCTTCTGCGGCATCGAGGTGTTCGAGGATACCTGCCGCACGCTCTTCGACAAAGGCCCGCGCCGCGTGTCCCCGTACTTCATCCCCTCGGTGATCTCGAACCTCGCGCCGGGCCAGGTGACGCTCGAGTGGGGCTTCAAGGGCCCGAGCTACACGCACACCAGTGCCTGCGCTTCCGGGGCGCATGCAATCGGGGACGCGTTTCGTTGGATTCAGCTCGGCCACATCGACGCCGCGGTAGCGGGGGGCGCGGAGGCGGCCGTCACGCCGATCGGCGTGGCCGGCTTCACGTCGATGCGCGCGCTCTCCCGCCGCAACGACGACCCGGAGGCGGCGAGCCGACCGTTCGATGCGGGTCGTGACGGCTTCGTCATCGCAGAAGGGGCTGGCGTGCTTCTCCTCGAAGAGCGTGAGGCCGCGCTCCGTCGAGGCGCCAACGTCCTCGCAGAGATCGTCGGCTACGGCGCCACGTCGGACGCCCATCACATGGTGCAGCCGGCGCCCGAGGCGGAGGGCGCGAGGCGTGCGATGAAGCTCGCGCTCGAGGATGCCAAGCTCAGCCCTGGCGACCTCGACTACATCAACGCGCATGGAACGTCCACGCCGATGGGTGACGCAGGCGAGCTTCATGCGATCAAGAAGCTTTTCGGTGCGCACGCGACGAACGGGCTTGCGGTGTCGAGCACCAAGAGCATGACCGGGCATCTGCTCGGCGCGGCCGGCGGTCTCGAGCCGGTGCTCTGCGTGCTGGCGATGCGCGACGGCGTGCTCCCGCCGACGATCAATCTCCAAGACCCCGACCCGATGGCCGAGGGGATGAACCTCGTCCCGAACGAGGCGCAGAAGCGGCCGATTCGGGCCCTGATGAACAACTCGTTCGGCTTCGGCGGAACCAACTGCACGCTCGTGCTAAAGGCACCCTGAAGTGGCCAAGGTCCTCATCATCGGCTCCGATCACGCAGGCCTCGAGCTCAAGCGCGAGCTCGCGCGCGTGGCCACCGAGCTCGGCTACGAGATTCGCGACGTCGGCACGGACACGAGCGACTCCACGGATTATCCGGATTACGCGCATCGCGTCTCGCGGGCCGTCGCGGCCGACGAGGGGCTCGGGCTTCTCGTGTGCGGGACGGGTATCGGCATGTCGATGACCGCCAACCGGCATCGCGGCGTGCGGGCGGCTCTTTGCAACGACAGCTACAGCGCTTCGATGGCTCGCCGGCACAACGACGCAAACGTGCTTTGCGTAGGTGCGCGCGTGATCGGCCCCGGCCTCGCCGCCGAGGTCCTCACCGCCTTTCTCGAGAACAGCTTCGAGGGCGGCCGCCACCAGCGCCGCGTCGACAAGATCGATCAGGCCGGTGAAGGTTGAGCAAGACGAGCGGTTTCGCGAGCAGCGCGACCAGTTCGGGCTCCGGTGGAACTGCGAAGACTGCGTGCTCTTCGACCCCGACGCGGGCTGTGCGCACGGCTTCCCCACCCACCGTCACCGCAAGTCGCGCTACGAAGACCCGAATGCCGCGCTCCTGTTCTGCAAGGACTTCGAGCTGACCTGAGGGCGTGCCTACGCGGCCCGGGCTGGCGTGGCGCCGCGCGCCTCCAGGCGCATCGTGAGGTCCTTCGCTGCGCGAAGGGTGACCGCGGGCTGAAGCTCGAGAGTTTGGTCTGGGAGAAGCTCGAACCGGTATTCGCGGACCAGCGTGGCGAGGACGAGCACGGCTTCCATCATGGCGAAGTGGTTGCCGATGCAGATGCGGGGGCCGCCGCCGAACGGAAAGTACGCGTAGCGGTGGATGTCTTTGGCGCGCTCGGGGAGCCAGCGGTCGGGGTCGAAGCGGAGCGGATCGTCGAAGTTGTTCGGACTTCGGTGGGTGATCCATTGCACGAAGAGGAGCGTGTCGCCTCTTTCGATCGTGTAGCCGCCGAGCTCGAAATCCTCGAGGAGCTGCCGGCCGATCGTGTAGACCGGAGGGAGAAGCCGCATCGATTCTTTGATCACGCGCTCGGTGAGCTCGAGGCGCGGGTAATCGTCGGAAGTGGCTGCGCGGCGACCGAGGACTGCGGACGCCTCTTCGTGAACGCGGGCTTCGATCTCCGGATGGTTCGACAGGAAGTAGAGGCTGTTGGCGAGCGCGATCGAGGTCGTCTCGTGGCCCGCCAAGAAGAGCGTGACGCACTCGTCTCGGAGCTGCCGGTCGCTCATGCCGCCACCGTCTTCGTCTTGGGCCTGGAGGAGCGCGCTCAAGAGGTCGCCCCGGTCCTCGTTGCTTCGGCGCCGCTCTTCGATGATGTCGCCGAGGATGCGGTCGACGTTTCGAATCGCTCTTCGGAACCGAACCATGCGGGGGGAGGGCCACCACTCGGGTGGCTGGATGGGGCTTTCGAGCACGCTCGAGTAGAAGTCGCTGATCACCTGCAGGGCGTCCCCCACTTCGCGAGCGGCGCCTCGGACGTCGGCATCGAAGAGGGTGCGCCCCACGATGTCGAGGGTCAGCTCCGCCATCGACTGGTGGATCGGAAGCTCCTGGCCGTCGCTCCACCCGTCGAGCGAACGGCGGGCGGCGGCGACCATGGAGTCGGCGTAGGTACGGATGCGCCTCGGGATGAAGGCGTGGGCGACGAGCTTTCTCTGCGTTCGCCAGAGCGCGCCTTCGCTGGTGACGAGCCCTCGGCCGAGCACGCGCTCGAGCTCGTGGGTGAACCGGTCCTTTCGCATCACGGTGTGGCCTTGCGCGAGGCTCTGCTGAATCAGGTCGGGGTCGAGCACCAGGACGTAGCGCTCGAACAGGATCGGCAGGTCGACGAGGGGGCCGTACTCGGCGGCTGCGGTCATGTGCGCGAGTTGGTCGCGCATCATGCCGCGGAGGTTCCCGAGGCCGAAGCGGTTGGGCGGCCCCGGCGGTCTCGGGTGCCTAGCCATGGAAGAAGCGCTTCATGACGTCGATCATCTTCGGGACGTCGGCCGCCGCGGCCATTTCGCGGCACGAGTGCATCGAAAGCATGGGATTGCCGGCATCGACGGTGCGAATCCCGAGCTCGGCCGCGGTGATCGGGCCAATGGTGCTGCCGCAGCCGAGGTCGGAGCGCACGACGAAGCGCTGCGTCTTCACCTCGGCCTTCGCGGCCCATCGCTCGAAGCTCGCCCAGCTTTCGCCGTCGGTGGCGTACGCCTGATTGACGTTGATCTTGATGACGGGCCCGCCGCCGAGCGCTGGCTGGTGCCGCGGCTCGTGGCGGTCCGCGTAGTTCGGATGCACCGCGTGCGCCATGTCGGCCGAGATCAGGAACGACCGCGCGACCGCGCGGTGGTAGTCCTCGGGGCTGTCGCCCGACAGTCGCTGAAGGCAGCTTCGAAGAAAGTCGGACGCCGCCCCTTGCGCGCTCCGGCTGCCTACCTCCTCGTGGTCGTAGAGCACGATCGCGCGGGTGCGATCGAGGCCGGCATCCTTGGCGACGAGCGCGGTGAGCGCTGCGTGACAGCTCGCGAGGTTGTCGATGCGCCCCGCGTGAATGAACTCCCGGCTCGGACCGCTTCGCGCCGCGGGCTGGAGGTCGTACGTCATCAAATCCCAAGCGATGATGTCCTTGGGCTTCACGTCGCCGAGCTCCTCGGCGATCAGCGTGCGGAGGTCGCCTTCCTCGACGCCGTCGAGCGCGAGCACGGGCGCGAGGTGCTTTTGGGCATCGAGCTTCAACCCTTCCTTGTTGACCTGCCGGTTCAAGTGGATCGCGAGCGACGGAATGCGCACCAGCTCCCGCCTGAAGTCGACTAGCCGGTGGCTTTGATCGGCGAGTAAAACGCGACCCGCGAGCGAAAGATCGCGGTCGAGCCACGTGTGAAGAAGCACGCCGCCGTAGGGCTCGACCCCGAGCTGGTGGTAGCCGGCCTTCTCGAGCTCGGGATTGGGCTTCACACGCAGGTTCGGCGAGTCGGTGTGCGCCCCGACGAGATGAAACCCCGCATCGGGCGCAGGGGCCGCGCCGATGTGAAACGCAGCGACGGACCCGCCCCCCCGCTCCACGTAGACTTTGTCTCCTGGGGCGACATGCCAGGCGTCGGCCTCGCCGAGAGCGCGGTAACCGAGGGCGTCGAGGCGCTTCACGGTTTCTTTGACCGCGTGAAACGGGGTGGGCGAGGCGTCGATGTACGCAAGCAAATCGTCAACAGGCACGTGCGTTCCTCACTTCGCCAGCGACCGGACGCCGGCGCGATGAACTTTACCTGGCAGCTCGCGGCCGACAATTGCCTCGGCGACTTGCCCGGCCTGCCAGAGCTTTTCGAGGTCGATCCCGGTTTCGATGCCCATCCCGTGCAGGGTGTACACCAGGTCTTCCGTCGCGAGGTTGCCGGCCGCCCCGGGCGCGTACGGACAGCCGCCGAGGCCCGCCACCGAGGCATCGAAGGTCGTCACCCCCGCCTGGAGACCGACGAGCACGTTGGCGAGCGCGGTGCCCCGCGTGTCGTGGAGGTGAAGCGCGATCTGTTCGAGCGGAACGTCGGCCGCGAACAGCTCCACGATGCGTTGGGTCTGAAGCGGGGTGCCGACCCCAATGGTGTCTCCGAGCGACACTTGATAGCAGCCCGCGTCGAGCAGGTGCTTGGTCAGCTCGAGGCCGCGCTTCGGGTCGACGTCGCCCTCGTACGGACAGCCCCACATCGTCGAGACGTAGGCTCTGACCTTCAGACCCCGCGCGGCGGCCGGCCCGATCACCGGCTCGAAGGCCGTTAGGGTCTGGGCGATCGTCTTGTTGACGTTTTTGAGATTGTGCGTCTCGCTCGCGCTCACGAAGACGGCGATCTCGTCCACTTGCGCCTCCACGGCGCGCTTGAGGCCGCGCGCGTTCGGGCAAAGGCCGCTATAGGTGACGCCCGGGCGGCGCTCGATCATCCGGCACACCTCGTCGGCGTCGGCCATCTGGGGCACCCACCTCGGGGAGACGAAGCTCCCGACCTCGATGCGCTCGATGCCGGCGTCGACGAGCGCCTCGACGAGCCGCACCTTGGCGTGGGTGGCGACCTGGGCGCTTTCGTTTTGAAGCCCATCCCGCGGTGCAACCTCGTAAACGGAGACCCGGGGTGGCAGATCGGGCTGGGCACGCATGACAAGACATCTACAGCGAGACGCGGCTCGTGAAAAGGCGCTGACGATCGCCGAAATTCTCGGGTGCGATTCGCATGATCCTAGCCGGGGCGGGGGATCTGGTGAATACTCCGCCGGCGATGGGGTCCCTGACTGCTTTGATGCTTGCGACGCCGCTCTTCGGCCTCTCGCTTCAAATCGATGTGGCCATGCTCGAGGCCCCCGCGGCGGTCGTCGACCCGGGCGTGGTCATGGCTCAAGACATCAACGTCGAGCTCGCGGAGCCGAAGGGTCCGACGACCGCGGACCTCGTGCGCAAGCGCAACAAGATCAAGCGCATCCACAAATGGTTTGGGATCGCCACCTGGTCACTGATGACCCTCTCGGTCGCCTCGGGCTTCGTGCAGTTCTACAACCAATACGGCTGGTGGCGCAGCCAGGCGACCAACCCGTGTGTGCAAGGCAACGCTTGGCCCAATCAGCGCCAGTGCAGCGGCACCCCGACCATCCATTTGACGCTGACGGCGCTGACGTCCGCAGCGTATTTCACCACGTTTGGGCTCTCGTTCGCGATGCCCGATCCGCTGGGGGTGAGCGAGGGCGACAGCAAGTTCGCCAAAAAGCTTCGAACCCACAAAGTCCTACGCTGGGTCACGTTTGCAGGCATGATGACGCAGATCGCCCTTGGAATCGTGTCGGCCAACGGCCAGTGGTTCGGAATCGATCGCGCCAACAACTACAACACCCTACGCGGCCTCGCGACGGCGCACCTCGCGGTCGGCCTGGTCACGTACGGCGCCCTGACCTGGGCAGGCGCGATCATGGTCTTCTAGAAACCTCGAATTTCATCGAATTCGAGGCTTGCCGACACGTTCTTCGCACGGCTACCATTCAACACGAGAGCGTGGGGGCGGGTGGCCGCCAACGGCGTCGGGGGGCATCTGCGCAAAAGGGGTGCTTAGGCCGCAGGATCCTTTTGCTTTTGGGGTTTTCATGAGATCACCGAAGGGTGCGAAAAGCCTGTCAGATCAGGGGGCGGGATCGCAGATGCCAGGCCTGACGGTCTCCCGCTATCTCGGTCTGCTGCACGAGGACCCCTACGACCCCCAGCTCGTCGAGGGCCTCCGGGAGCTGCTTCAAAGCCCCGCACCGGCCAATGACGATGGTGAGGACCCGCTTCGGCTGCTCGAGGCGGCGCGCGGGGGACACGAGCGGCGCGGGGAGTATTTGGCCGCCTCGTGGCTGATGGAGCTCGAGCTCGATCTGGTCTCAGACGATCCGGATTTCCACAACGTGCTCGTCAAGGAGCTCGGCCGCGTCCGTCGCGACGAGCTGATGGACGATCGCGGTGCGCTCCTCGCGTACGAGAGGCTCGGTGGGCTGGAGTCGGACGATCCGGAGGTGGCGCAGGCGGTCGACCAGATTCAGCAGGTCGAGGAGAAATGGTCCGAGATCGCGCGGCGTTTCGTGGAGGAGGCGCGCGAGGCGGTCGACCCACGTCTCAAGACGTCGCTCCTCACGCGGGCCGCGTCGTTGATGTCGCAGTATGGCGGCGAAGAGACGATCGCCCAGGCCGACGAGATTTTCGACGAGGCGCTGGCCGCCGATCCGTCACACATGCGCACCGCTCGGCAGTATGCGCTGAGCCTTCGCGCGCGGGGCCGCTGGGAAGACGTGGTGTCGGTCTTCTTTCGTGCAGCCAAGGCGGCGCGCACACGCGAGGACAAAGCCAGCGCTTGGCTTCAGGCGGCGCGTGTCTTGCAGCGATCGCTCGAGGACGAGGAGCGCGCCGCCGATGCGTACAAGAAGGTCCTCGACCTCACGCCGACCGACGAAGAGGCGCTGAGCGCGCTCGCCCGGCACTACGCCGACCTCGAAGCGTGGGACGACCTCGCGCAGATGTACGAAAGCGCGCTTCGTTCCCGTCAAAAGCTCGAGTCCGAAAAGGGAATGCTGCTCCAGCTCGCGATGGTGCACTGGCGGTTTCGCGATGATCCCGAGTCGGCGGAGCCGTTCTTTGCCCGTCTCCGCAAGATCGACGCGGCTCATCCGGGCATGTTGGACTTCTACCGCGCGCAGATCGGCGACGAGGACCCGGACGGCCGTCTCTTGACGATTCTCGGGGACGCGCTTCGAACGACGACCGACACCGAGCGTCAGGTCGAGCTCGCACGGGAGCTCGGACGCCGCTCCGACAAAGCGGACCGTCCCGAGCGCGCGCTCGAAGCCTGGAAGCTGGTCGAACGGTTGGCGCCGGGGGACGAAGAGGCGCGCGACGCGCTGCAGCGCCTTTATCAGAGCGGCGGCAAGTGGAACGCGCTCTCCGAATCGATTCGTGGCGAGATCGACGCGCTGCCCGCAGATCGCAAAGACGAAAAGCTGCGCCTGCTTCGCGATTTGATTCCGGTCTACCGCGATGCGTTGCAGCTCGATTCGATGCTGATCCAGGTTTACGCGGAAATCCTCGCCCTCGAGCCCACCGACGCCGAGTCGATGAACGCGCTCGGGCGCCTCTACGAGGAAACGGGGCGCTGGAACGAGCTGATCCAGGTGCTCGGCCGTCAGGCCGAGGCGGCCACGGACCCGGCGGAAAAGGTCCGCCTCAACGTTCGCATCGCCGAGCTCTGGGTCGAGCGTTTTGGGAATTTGAATCAGGCGACGGGTCCGCTCGAGCGCGTGATCCAGCTGCAGCCCGATCACGCGGACGCGATTGCACAGCTCAAAGACATCTACACCAAGAAGCGAAAGTGGGAGTCCCTGCTCGCGGTGCTGGGCCGCGAGGCGGCGATCGAGACCGATCCCTCGGCGCGGCTCGCCAAGAAGATCGAGATGGCCGAGCTCTGTACCGAGCGGCTCCACCAGCACGCATCTGCCATCGGACTTTGGAAGGACGTTCTTTCCGATGCGCCCGAGTCATCGAGGGCGCTCGAGGCGCTCGCGAATCTGGCAGAGCGAGAGAAAGACTGGGAGACTCTCGTGACCGTCCTCGCGCGCCGCGTGGAGCTCACGGGCAACGACGCGCAGCGCAACGAGCATCTGCAGCGACTCGGCGTCGTGCTGATGGAGCGGCTCAACCGCCCCGGCGACGCAATCGTTGCCTGGGAGCGCGTCCTCGAGCTCGACCCGGAGAACAGCCGCGTTCGGCGAATGCTCAAAGACGCCTACGTTGCGGAAGGGGCCTGGGATGCGCTCGAGGCGCTCTACCGGAGCGGGCGCGACTGGGCCGGCTTCGTCGACGTGGCGGGGCAGGCAGCGGAAAGAGCCGAGGATGCCGAGATCGTCGTCGAGCTCAGCCTTCGCGCCGCCAGGGTGTGCGCGGAGCAACTGGGTGAGCCTCATCGCGCGACGCGTCACTACGAAGCCGCGCTTGCCGTTGACCCGAACAACGTGGCCGCGGCAGCGGGCCTCGCTCCGATCTACGAAAAAGAACACAAGTGGCCGGAGTACGCGCGCGTGGTCGAGGTCTTGGTGGCTTCCGGGCGAGACGACTTCGGCGCCGATACGCATTTGAAACAACTCTCATCGCTTCGCGCGGTGCACCTTCACCGGCTGCGGGACTTACAGGCGTCGCTCGGGTGGGCGACCCGGGCCTATCTGCTGGCGCCTTCGGATCCCGACATCGTCGCCGGGCTCGAGGAGTCGGCGGAGGCGGCGAGTGCCTACGGGGACCTCGTCGCCCTGTTCCGGCAGCGCCTCGCCAACTCCGATGCACCGGAGGCGGAGCGGCTCAGTCTTCAGAGACGCATCGCCGCAATCGCCGGCGAACGGTTGGGGGAGTCCGAGGAGTCGATTCGCCAGCTCGAGTCGATTCTCGAGGCGAGGCCCGATGATGCCGAGGCGATGGCGGTGCTCGACCGTCTCTATCGCGCGGAACGCCGGTTTGGCGACTTGCGTGGTCTGTACGAGCAGCGCCTTCGGCGCGCGACCGATCCCGCGGAACGCTGGGTGCTCTTGAACGAGGTCGCGCAGGTCGAGGAGGAGCAGCTCGGCGACCTTCCTTCGGCTGCCGAGCGCCATTGGACCATCCTCGAGGACAACCCACACGATGTCGATGCGCTTCGCGCGGTAGAGCGTCTCTCCCAGCAGCTCAAGCAGTGGGACCGGTTGGACGCGGCGCTCGAGCGGCGCCTGCAGTCGAAGGTCGGCGACGAGGATCGACTCTCGGTCTTCCTTCAGCTCGCCGACCTCCGGCGCCTGTATCTCGAAGAGCCCCGCGGCGCCCTCGAGTGCTACCGGAGCGCGCTCGGGCTCGACGGCCGGAACGACGTGGCGATCGCGGGCCTCGAAGCCCTGTCGGCGGAAGGCGGGGGCGTCGGGCTCGAGGCGATCGACCTTCTCGAACCGGCGTACGCCCGGCGCGGCGCCTTCGAAAAGCTCGCGGAGCTGCTTCGCGGGCGACTCGAGCGATCCACGGATTCCGCGGAGCAGCGCGAGCTCAAGCTTCGCTTAGCGGACCTCGCGTCGTCGGAGCTCGGAGACTCGGCCGGCGCATACCGCGCGCTCGAATCGGCCTTCATCGACAGCCCGGGCGACCTCGACCTGCTCGACCGCCTCGGCGGCGTCGCCGAGGCCGCCGATCAGCACGAGGCGTTTGCCAAAGCACTGGTCCGCGCGCTCGATGCAGGCGGTCTCGAGGCCGCCGCGGAGCTCGCTCTTTGCAGGCGTGCCGCCGAGGTGCACGAGGTGTTGCTCGGCCAGGCGGACGCCGCGGCACGGTTCCACCGCCGGGTGCTCGAGCTCGAGCCCGACGACGCTGCGGCGTTTTCCGCGCTCAAACAGCTCTACACGAAGCACGACCAGTGGGACGACCTCCGCGCCCTGTACGAGCGGCGCATCGCGGCGACCACCAACGCCGCTGCCAAGCTCGATCTCCTGCTTCAGCTCTGCTTCTTGTTCGAGGAAATCCTCGACGAGCCGACGCAGGCGATTTCGAGCTACGAGCAGGCGCTCGAGCTCGACCCGACACACACGCCCTCGCGCCGCGCGCTCCAGCGTCTCTACGCACGCCTCGAACGATGGCCGGAGCTGGCCGAGCTGCTCCAGCGCGACCTCGACGACGCCACCGGGCAAGAGAGAGTCGACCTGGCCTACGAGCTCGGCAGCATCTACGAGACCCGCCTGGGTCGTGGAGTCGATGCGATCGACCACTACGAGCTCGTCCTTCAATCGAGCCCCACGCACCTCCGCGCGCAGGAGGGCCTCGAGCGGCTCATGGAAGACCGCGAGGGCCGGCAGCGCGTCGCATCGATCCTCGAGCCGATCTTCGATTCCCAAGGCGCCTGGGGGGAGCTCGCCAAGGTGCTCGAGGTGCAGCTCGAGGACTTGACCGACCCCGGCTCGCGCGCGGCGCACCTGAGCCGCATCGGCGAGCTGAGCGAGACCAAGCTCCACGACGATGAGCTCGCGTTCGATGCCTACGCTCGAGCGGTGCGCGAAGAGGTGGCCAACGGGAGCGCCCGCGCCGATTTGGGCCGGCTGGCGACCAAGCTCGGACGGCACCGTCAGCGGGCCGAGCTTCTCGAGGCGGGGCTTGCGTCGGTGAGCGACGACTTCGTGAAGACCGAGCTGCTGCTCGAGCTCGGTGAGCTCTGGGATGTCTCCGAGCCCGATCCCGAGAACGCGGAGCGCACTTACCAGCAGCTCGTTCGCGTCGAGCGGGACAACCCCGAAATCGTCCTCAAGGCGTCGCGCGCCCTCGAGCGCATCCATGCGGCCCGCGGCGCCCACGGGCCGCTCGCCCAGGACCTCCGCCGGCAAATCCAGTTCGAAGAAGACGAGGCGCGGCGCGATGCGCTCCATTCGCAGCTCGCCGAGCTGCTCGAAAACACGCTTCACGATCCGGACGCCGCCATCGAAGTGCACGAGGCGCGCATCGAACGCGATCCGACCGACGCCGATGCGCTCGCCTCGCTCGAGCGCCTCTATGCGCAGCGGGGCCGCTACGAGCCGTTGATCGAGGTCCTGGAGCGTCGCGCCGACATGACGACCGACCAGCAGGAACAGCGCGCGCTTCATCGACGCATCGCCGAGGTGTTTGAAACGAAGCTCGGCAACGTCGACCAGGCGATCGCGGCGTATCGCGAGATCGTATCGAGATTCGGCTCGGAAGACGAAACCCTCGGTCCCCTCAGGCGTCTCTACCAGGAGACCGAACGCTGGCACGAGCTTCTCGAAGTCACCGAGATGCGCGCCGCCGATGCGGAGGACGTCGACGAGCGGGTCGCGCTCCGATTCGAGGGCGCCGAGCTCATGCGCACCCGCACCGGCGAGGGCGAGCGCGCGATCGACACCTACCGAGAGCTCCTCGCCTCGTTTCCCGGTCATGCCCCGACGGTCGCTGCGCTCGAGCAGGTGGCGGCGAGCGACGACGCGCACCTGCGCCTCACCGCGGCCGCGATGCTCCTCGATCAGTACGCAAGCGAGGACCGGCACGCAGACCAGGTTCGCATGCTCGAGATCATGGCCGGCGGCGACGATCCCGGGGAGCGGGTCCGGTCGCTCTTGCGCGCGGCCGAAATCAGCGAGACCGGCACCGGCGATCCCGACGCGGCCTTCGAGCTCACCGAGCGCGCGCTTCGTGACGGTGTCGACCTCGACGATCTCGAGCGAGCCCTCGAGGACTACGAGCGGCGCGCCGCGGCCACGGGCCGGTTCTCGGAGCACGTGGCGACACTTGGCGCCATCGCCCCAGATCTGCTCGACGCGGACATGCGCACGACGGTTCGCATGCGCGCGGCCAGCGTGTCGCAGGAGCGACTCGATGACGCGGATTTCGCGAGGGCGCAGTACCAACGCGTGCTCGAGGAGCAGCCGGACCACCGGCAGGCGCTCGACGCGTTGCTCGAGCTCGTCGAAAAAGCGGGGGCCACGCGCGAGCTCGTCGAGCTCCTGCGCCGAAAAGGCGAGCTCACCGACGACCGCGAGGAGCGCGCCGAGCTGTGGGTGCGCCAGGCGCACCTGTTTCAAAGCGAGCTCGACGACCCCGAGTCCGCCATCGAGGCGCTCGACCGGGCCCTCGGCGAGACCGATCACCCGCTGGCCTATGAAGGGCTCGAGCGGCTTTACCGCCGCACGCGAAGGTGGGACGACCTCGCCGCCCTCTACGAGCGAGAGCTCGATCAGCGGATCGGGGATCCTGCGGCGGTTCGATACGAGCTCGGCGAGCTTTGTCTCCGCCGCCTCCACGAGCCCGGCCGCGCGATCGATCAGTTCCGCGAGGCTTTGAGCCAGAACCCGGAGCACGAGCCGACGGTGCGGGTGCTCGAGACGCTGTTCGAGCAATCCGAGTACCGAAGCGCCGCAGCCGAGCTGTTGGAGCCGCTTTACCTCCGCCGCATGGAGTGGCCCAAGGTGACCGAGATCCTCGAGGCTCGGCTCGATGGCGAAGACGACCCCGTCGAGCGGCGTGCATTGCTCCGCCATCTCGGCGACGTGCAGGAGTCGCACCTCGAGGACCTCGACGGCGCCCTCGGGACCTACGGGCGCCTCTTTTCCGAGGACCCACACGACCGGCAGAGCCAGGAGACGCTGACGCGGCTTGCACGATCGCTGGGACGTTGGGATCGGCTCGCGGCGATTTTCGACAAGACGCTTCGCGGGGTCGAGGTCGACGACGCCGACACCGCGGCGCTCGCGCTCGCGACGGCCAAGCTCTACGACGCGCGCCTCGAGGATCTCGATCGCGCGGGGTATTTCTATCAGCGCGCTCTTCGCTACGACCCGAGCAACAAAGAGGCAGGCGAAGCGCTCGCGTCGGTGTATTCCCGCAGCAACAAGTGGGAAGCGCTTCTCGAGCTCGATCGGGAGCGCGAGAGCTTTGCGGAGGCGGACGCCGAACGCGTGGCGATTCTGCATGACATCGCGCAGATCGAGGTCGACCAGCTCGGCACCTCGCAACACGGCATCGTCACCTATCGCCGCATCCTCGAAATCGACCCCGCCAACGTCGAGGCGGTCGCGCGGCTCGATACACTCCTCGAAAACGGAGAGCACTGGCAGGAGCTGGCACAGCACATCGAATTCCAGATCGACAACGCCTCCGATCCGAAAAGTGCGCTGCGGCTTCGCCAGCGGCTCGGCTCGCTGACCGAGACCGAGCTCGAGGACACGGCGCAAGCCCTCGACATCTTCGAGGATGTCCTCGCCGACCAGCCCGACTACAAACCCGCCCTCGACTCGGTGTCGGGTCTTCTAGAGCACGAGGCGCAGGGGCCGCGCGCAGTCCAGATCCTCGAGCCGATCCATCGCCAAAGCGGCGACTGGCAGGGGCTCGTGAAGGTGCTCGAAGCCAAGGCGGCTCAGGCGACCGACGCCTTCGATCGCGCCGAGACCTGGCGCGAGATCGGTCGTCTGCAAGAGCAGCGGGGCGCCTCTCAGGAGCGGGCGTTCGAAGCGTGGAGCCGGGCGCTGGTGGCCGAGCCCTCGGACGAGGAAACCCGCGCGGAGGTCGAACGGCTGGCGGCCGCGCTCGGTGCGTGGAAGCGCTTCATCGAGGCGTGCGAGCAGGCCGCCGAGGCGACCGACGAGCCCGCGCTTCGGGGCTCGTTCCTACGTCGCATCGCCGAGACACAGGACCGCGAGCTCGGCGATCCGCGCGCTGCGATTCGGACCTATCGGCGCGTGCTCGAAGCCGACCCCGAGTCTACGGAGACCCTCGACGACCTCGAAGGTTTGGAAGTCATGGTTGGAGATTGGGAAGGCGTTGCAGGGGTTTACGAGCAGAAACTCGCCAACGCTCACGATCCGGAAGGCCGCGCGGCGCTCCTCGAGCAGCTCGGCGGGCTCTTCGAGGAGCAGCTCTCGGATCCGGAGCGCGCGGTCTCGTACTACCAGCAGGCGACCGCCGAAAAGCCGGACGACGTCACCGCCTACGCGGCCCTCGACCGGCTCTTCGCGGCGGCCAACGATTCGGAGCGGCTCGCCGACGTGCTCGAACGGCGGCTCGAGCTCGAAGCGGAACCCGAGGCGCGCGTCGAGGCCGGCACACGGCTCGCGGAGCTCTACGAAGCGCAGCTCGGCCGGCCCGACGCCGCCTGCGATGCCCTGCGGGCCGTCGTCGAGGCCGACCCCGACCATCGCGGCGCGCTCGAGGGCCTCAGCCGACTCTACGAACGGCAGGCTCAGTGGCCCGAGCTGGTCGAGGTGCTGCAACGTCGAAGTGACGCGGCTCTTCACGAAGCGGAGCGCGTCGAGTTGACGCATCAGCTCGGCAACGTGATGGAGCGCGAGCTCGACGACGAGCTGGGCGCCATTGCGGTCTACGGGCAGGTTCTCCAAATCGATCCCGAGCACGAGCCCTCGGTGCAGGCGCTTCTTCGGATCACCAAGCTCGCCGACTATCGCGAGGACGCCGCCGCCGTGCTCGAGCCGCACCTCCGGACGCAGGCGCGTTGGAGCGACCTCGCCACGCTCCTCCAGCTGCGGGCCGACGCCATGACCAATCCGCACCAAAAAGCGGAGCAGCTCGTCGCGTTGGCCGAGGTGCACGAGCATGGGCGCAAGGATCCCAACGCGGCGCTCGACGCGTTGCTGCAGTCGGTCGGCGAGCAGCCCACGGACGAGATCCTTGATCGTGCCGAGGTGCTTGCGGCGAGCCTTCAGCGTCGGCAGGACCTCGTCGAGGTTGTGTTTGCAGAGGCCGGGGCAAGCCTCGATCCCGACCGGGGCGCGGCGCTCTATGGGCGCGCCGCACGGATCTGCGAGCGCGACCTCGACGACTTCAGCAAAGCGATCGAAGCACACGAGCGCGCGCGTTCGCTCATCGGCGACGACCCGGAGATCCTCTCGGCGCTGGATCGGTTGCTCGAAGAAACCGCGCAGTGGGACCGGCTCCACGAGGTGATCTCGCGTCGGCTCGATGCGGTCGACGCCGATCGCCCGACGCTTCTTCTTCGCCAGGGGAAGCTGCGCGCGCAGCACCTCGATGATTTGGAGGGTGCCCTCGGCACTTATCGTCGAGCGCTCGAGGAAGCTCCGAGCCGCGAGGACACGCTTGCCGCCGTCCAGGCGCTCGTGGACAAGCCACAGGTCGCGGAAAGCGCCCTCGATCTACTCGAAGAGCACTTCCGCGGGGCCGGAGACCTCGAGCAGGTGGTTCGGCTCCACCAAAAGCGGGTGACGCTTGCGGCCACGGATGCCGATCGCGTTGCGCTTCTGACCGGGGCCGCGTCGATTTGGGAGCAGGAGCTCGACCGCCCCGACGAAGCCCTCCAAGCCGTTCGAGACGCGGTCCGGATCGACCCGCGCGACCCGACTCTCATCGATTCGCTGGAGCGGCTCGCCGACGCGTCGAACGGCTGGGCGGCGGTCGATGGGCTGGTCGACGACATCGCGGCGCACGGGGACCTCGACCGGCGCGCGCTCTACGAGCTGCGCCTCCGCTCGGCCGGCTGGTATCGCGACCGCTTGGGCGACCTGCGGAAGGCCGAGCGTGCTCTCACCGATGCGCTCGAGCTGGATCCGGAGCCCTTGGAAGCGCATCGCGAGCGGGTTGAAATCATACGCGAAGGAGACCGCGCGACGGAGCTGGTGAGCGGGCTTCGCGCGTGGGCGGACGTCGAGCCAAACCTCGAAGAGCGGCGAGGTCTCCTGCGCGAGGCGGCCGAGCTCGCGCAGCACGACCTGGGCGACCCCGAGCTCGCGGCAGAGTGCCACCAAGAGCTTCTCGCGATCGATGCGAACGACGCCGATGCGCTTCGCGCGCTCTGTGCGGTCCGCCGGGGGCAGTCCCGATGGAACGAGGTCGTGGGGCTGCTCGAGCGCCAGCTCGAGGCCTCGCTCGCAGACGATGGGGCCGCCGTCGCCCAAGAGCTCGGGCAGGTTTACCGGGATCACCTCGACGACCCCAGGGCGGCGACTCGCGCGTATGAGCGCGCGCACGAGCTGGCGCCGAACGACGCGGCCACCATGGATTCGCTCGAGGCGCTCTACCGCGACCACGACCGCATCGAATCCCTTCGCACGCTGCTCGAGCGGCGCGTGGACCGCGCCAGCGGGCCCGAACGGACGTCCCTTCAGCTTCGGCTGGCTGAGCTCTACGAGCGTTCGTTCCGCGACCAGGCGGCTGCCATCGCGACGTATCGCCAGGTCCTCGGCGAGGCGCCCGACAATGCGCCCGCGCGCGCCGACCTGCAGAGGCTCCTCGAGGCGACCGGCGCATGGGACGACCTCGTGGACGCTCTCTCGACCGAGGCCGATCGGCTTCCCGAAGATGAAAAGCGGGAGCGGCTCGGTCGCATCGCGGAGATCCACCAACACCAGCGCCGCGATCTCGACGCCGCGATCGAAACCTACGAGCGCATCCAGGCCGACCTCGGCGCCGACCCTGGGTCGCTGCGCGCGCTGGTCTCTCTCTACGAGCAAAAAGGGAGCTGGAGGAACGTCGCGGACACCCTCGAGCAGCTTGCCGCCCAGCTCGACGGGCAGGAAGCTGTCGACGCCTCGCATCGCGTCGCGGACCTATGGGAGCAGCAGCTCGGCGACGCGGAGCAAGCGGGTCGCGCGCTTCGCGGTGCGTACGAGCGTTTTCCGCGCGATGCCTCGATCCGCGAGCGACTCAAGGCGTACTACGCCTCGATCGGGGAGCACCGGGCCCTCGCCGCGGTGCTCGACGCAGAGCTCGAGCTCGCCCAGACCGACGGCGAGCGCGCAGGGTTGCTCCGGTCCATCTCGGATGTCTACCGCGATCATCTCGATGACCCCGCGACGGCGGCAAGCTATCTCGAGCGTGCGGTCGAGCTCGACACCGACGACCGCGCCGCGCTCGTGCCGCTTTGCGAGCTCTACGTCGCCGCCGGTCGGCAGGCCGATGCGGTGCCGATTCTCCGCCGCATCATCGAAAGCTATGGACGCAAGCGCAGCAAGGAGCTCGCGACGCATCACCATCGGCTGGGCCGGGCGCTGGCTGCCATGGGGGATTCGGAGGGTGCGCTCGCTTCCTACGATGCCGCCTTCAAGATCGACCTCACCAACGTGTCGATCCTGCGCGACCTCGGACGCCTGACGCACGAGCGCGGCGACCTCGACCGGGCCCAGAAGAGCTTCCGAGCGCTTCTGTTGCAAAAGCTCGAGCCGGACTCCGGGATTCAAAAGGCCGACGTCTATTTCTACCTCGGCGACATCGCCTCGAAGCAGGGCGACGCCCGCAAGGCGGTTCAGATGCTCGAGCGGGCGCTTGCCGAGGACCGAGGGCACGCGCAGGCTTCGGAGCTGCTCGGTAAGCTCAAGGGTTGAACCATGGCCAAAGGAAAGGTCTCCATCGACGGCCGCGTCGTCGACGCCGATGATGCGCGCGTCTCCGTCTTCGATCGCGGTTTCCTCTATGGCGACAGCGTGTTCGAAGTCTTCCGAACGTACGACGGGGTGCCCTTTGCCGAGCGCGCTCACCTCGAGCGGTTGAAGCGGTCGGCGGATCGTCTGCTGATCCCGATGCCGGTCTCGCTCGACACGCTGTCGTCGGAAGTGCGCGCGACGCTCGACGAAGCGGGGGAGGGTGAGTGGTACGTTCGCGTCGTGATCACACGCGGCATCGGGCCGCTGACCTATGACCTGACCACGGCGATGACGCCGCTTCGGGTGATCATCGCAGCGCCGGTTTCTCCGCCACCGCGCGAGCACTACGAAAAGGGCATCGCCGTCACACTGCTCGAGGCGTCGCGGCCCACCGACGACGAGCGCGCCTCGGGCGCGAAAGCATCGAACTATCTCGCCAACCTCTTGGCCGTGCACGAAGCCAAAAAAGAGGGCGCTGAGGAGGCGCTGATGATCGGTCGCCGCGGCCAGATCCTCGAGGGCGCGTCGAGCAACATCTTCATCGTCAAAGACGGCAGAGTGCGGACGCCCGAGCCGCAGGCGGGAGTTCTCGTCGGCATCACGCGAGCGACCATTCTCGACGCCGCGGCCGCGGCCGGCATCGAGGTCGACGAGGGCGAAGTCCTGCCCGAGGACCTCTACCGCGCCGACGAGGCCTTCATCACGAGCAGCATCCGCGAGGTCATGCCGGTCGTCTCAGCCGATGGCCGCACGATCGGTACGGGCAAGCCCGGCCCGGTGACCAAGCGCCTGCATCAGGCCTACTTGCGGGCGGTCGCCGAGGCGACGCGATCGGCGGTTTGACCCGCGTTCGTCATGGCAGTAGAGCGGCACGCTGAGAACGCCATGTCGGACACCAGCAAAACCAAGGCTCGCCGGCGCCGCAAGACGGCCGCCCAAGGCAAAGACCGAAAGAAGAAGCGCGAGAAGGAGGGGAGCACGCCCAAGTTCCCCATCGACCCGAGCAAGTCGCCCAAAAACGGCTAGTGAAGCGTGTGCGATTCGCCGTCGTGCTCGACGAACGGAAGCGTCGTGTCCGAGCCGACGTCGGCTGGCCCGAGCGGTGCGGGGGGAGGTTGGCTCGCCGCGGCCAACGCCTCCATCTCTTCGCGATAGGCCATCTGCTCGAGCTTCATGTGGTGGTAGCGCCGTCGCTTCCGGTAGGCGAACAGCACCAGGAAGGCCGCCGCGACCCAGACGGTCGAGCCGGCTAAGACCGCGGGGAGGATCCGATATCGCGTGCGAAGGCTCGAGCGCCACTGACGTTCGAGGCCGACGCGCGTCCAGCCATAGGCGGTGGCCAAGGCGGCGTCGAAGGTGTCGCCCTCGCGAAGCGAACGGATCATTCGGTGAAAGCGTCGCTGGTCGTTGTCGGTGCGGCGGAGGAAGCCGACGACGTCCGCGCTTTGCGCATACGCGAGGTTGACCTCGTAAGGGCGATCGGGGAACCGCTCGTCGAGCTCGGAGAGCCGGAGCATCGATCGCTGCGCCGCCGCGCGAAGAAGGGACTCCATGCGGTCGATGAGCCGAACCTCGGATTGCTGAATCGCCACGCCCTCGTTGAACCAACGAGGCACCGGGTTCCCGCGGACGGCTCGATGGAGGACCACGTGCGAGAGCTCGTGGACGAGGACGACCTCGAGGTCGGGCGGATGCCAGGTTTCAGGAGCGGACATCGTGAGAAGGATCACCCCCCACTGCGAGTAGGCGACGCCGGTGGCGTACTCGGGCGGTGGGTAGCCGACGGGCGCGAGAGCGCGCATCTCCCGTGGATTGCGCGCCACCCGGATCACCAGCTCGTCGTCGATCGGGACGCCGAAATCGTCGACCAGCTTCGCCCAGTGCGCGTCGACGGCCTCGATCAGCTCGTCGACGCGATCGCGGTGCGCGTCGGGATAGGTCCAGGTCACCGCGCCGATGCGCTCTGAGCGATAGCCGTCGATCGGCGGCGGCAGCACCGGATCTGGCTCCAAACCTTGGGCCGCTGCGCTTCCCGCGACGATCGTCAACGCGAGCAGGAAAAAGAGAGCGAGTTGGGGTTTACTCCTCACCGGGTCTAAATCTTAGCAGCGGTGGCCCTTCGTCTGTAGGCCGACGTCGATCAATGATGAGGTAGGTCACACCGGCGCTGAGCAAAACTCCGGCCACGACGTAAGGCCAGGCTTTTTTCCATCGTCGCTTGGCTCTGGATTCGTCGGCGGGTGGCTCATCCGGCTTCTGCGCGGCGGCCGGTTCCTCGGGCGCGGGAGGGGGCGCGGCCCATCGAAGCTGCGCCTGCTCCGCGCGGCTCCCCACGAACTTGCGTCGCTGCTCGGGGCTGCTGTCGTCGAATCGGAGAGCGCCTTCGTAGAACTGCGCCGCGCTCACGTCGAAGACTTCGATCAGGATGGCGCCCTCGCGACGAACGACCAGCAGCGCATCGGCGCCCGCGATGCGGCCAATGCGCTGATAGGACGCGAGGTCTTGGCGCGGGTCGAGCCCGAGCCCGCGGCGCAGCGCACGAAGCCCCTCGAGGCCGTCTTCGTCTTTGGGGGCTTCACCGAGCATGGCGGCGCGAAGAGCGGGGTCGGTGGGCACCCGAAGCCCGCCGAGCGCGGCTTCGTTCTCGATGAAGGCCGCGGTATTTCGAAGAGTCTCGTCGGGATCCCCTGCGACGACGGTAGCGATTTTGGGCGAGGGCCGGGCAGCGTCAGTCTCAGCGTCAGTGCCAGCGTCAGTGCCAGCGCCAGTGTCAGCGCCAGTGTCCGGCGTCTGGGCCGGGGCCGGGGCTGCCCATAGGAGGGCGATCAGGATGGGCACCGAGCGCATTCGGCGAACGATAGGCAATGGTCGGGTTCCGCGCTAGCGTGCGGCGGTTTCACCGATGGGCGACGAGCCTCCATTCATGCACGGCGTGTGCCTGTGCCTCGGCTACGACGGGACGGATTTTCACGGCTGGCAGGCGCAGCCAGGCCTTCGCACCGTCCAGGGGATGATCGAAGAAGCGATCGACGAGATGGGGATCGAGCACGGTCCGGTGCGAGGCTGCAGCCGAACGGACGCGGGGGTGCACGCGCTCGGGCAGATCGCGAGCTTCGCCGCCGAGATCGAGGTGCCGCGGGAAGGGTGGATCAGCGGGCTCAACGCCCGGCTTCCCGAAGACATCGTCGTTCACGACACGCAGCCTTGCTATCGGCGCTACAACCCCCGGTTCCACGCGGCGCACAAGCGCTACCGGTATCTCGTGCGCTGCGGCGAGCGCCGAGACCCGATGATCCGTCGGCGCGCATGGCAGCTCGGGCCCAAAGGGATGCGGGCTGACGTGACCGAACGGCGCGATCGAATCGAAGACTATCTCGACGTCGACGCCATGAAGGCCGCGGCCGCGTGCTTCCTCGGCGAGCACGACTTCCGCGCGTTTCGCCAGTCCGGCGACCAGCGCGAGATCGTGGTGCGCGAGATGTTTGCGGTCGACGTGGAGCCCGGCGCGGACGGCCGGCCGGACCTCCTCGCGGTCGAGGTGGTCGGCAACTCGTTCATGAAGAACATGGTCCGCATCATGGTGGGAACGCTCGTCGACGTCGGACGCGGCCGAATCGCGCCCGGCGCCATCCCGACGATGCTGCGCGAAGACGCGGACCGCGCCGAGGCGGGCCAAACCGCGCCGGCCCATGGGCTCACCCTCATCGACATCGAGCTCGCGCGCTACGACGGCCCCGGCGACGCGTTCGACCGCATCACCCCGGGCGAGCCGCCTCGCCGCTAAAACGTCAGCCCGACGCCGCCCAAGAAGTACACGTCATCGCCCACCGGGGCGCGGCTATTCGCGTCGTTCCCGGCCACTTCGAAGAAGAAAAACGAGCTGTTGATGCCCCAATCCTCGTCGAGCGCGTTCGCGCGGCGCGGATTGATGAAGTTCAGCTCGACCGCGAACTGTGCTCCCCAACCAAAGCCGTGGCTTCGGCCGCGCTGTTTTCCGCTGCCGATGTCCTCGTTGAAGAAGACGCTGGCGAAACCGACCTTGCCGGTGAACACGAACGGCACGGGGGTCTTCCGCGCGAGGACGTCGAGCCTCAGGACGGCGTAGGCGTTCAGCGGGAATAGATTGAACGTGGCCCCTTGCGTGGACGGCGTGCAGGTGCCGGGCGCGGAGTCGGCCTCGCACGCCGAGCCTTTGTAGCTCGCCCAACCGCCGGCGACGCCGATCCCGATTGGTCCGAGGTAAGGGATCCGATACAAGAAGAAATCAAACTCCGGGAGCAGTAGGGGACCCTGCCCCGACGGATACACGACAGCGAAATCTGGGCTTCCCGGGTCCGGCCGGTAGGCGCCGACACCAAACGAAAAAAGATACCCCTCCGGGCTCCACCCCGAGCGGTCGGACTGGCCGATCGCTTGCGCCCCCGCGTGGTCTACCGAAAGGCACACCGCGACGACGAGCACGAGAGCCGAGGCGACGCGTGTCACCGCCGGCGCCTCCAGAGCAGAATGCCTCCGAAGACCGCGCCGAGGATCCACGGCATGGCGCTCGCGCCTCGACCCCATAGCGTCATCGGCGAGGCGGCGCAGCCACCGCAATCGCCGCTCCGGTCACAGTATCCCGCGACGGCGACCGCCGTGACCTCGACGCTCGCCGAGAGGTCGCTTTCGTTTCCGCCCATCGAGTCGGTCACGAACGCCTGGTCGAACGCGGTCATGAAGATGTACCCGGTCTCGCCATCCGCTAGCCCGAGTCGGCTTGCGCCTATCGAGCGGCTTCGCGCGCTGAGCTCGGATGTGAGATCGAGCTCCGTGGCCGTCGCTGGGTCGTCGGTTCGAGAAAACCAGAAGGACCAAAGCTGGATGTCGTCCGCGGGATCGGGGTCACCCCAGGTGATGTTGAAGCTCGCCTGTCGCTGCGAGCCGGTGTTGATGCGTGGAGGATTGGGCGGCTCGACGTCGACCGTGAAGGGGGCAACCCCGTAGTTGCCCGGGTCGACGTCGGTCGCTCCTGGCGCAGTGTCGCGAAAGACGAAAATCTCATAGGGCGTGCCGCGGAGGCCGGACTCACAGGTCACGATGGGATCGCCACCCGAGGTCGCATCGAGAAGATCCTGCAGCGTCAGGTCGCTGACGAGGAAGTCGGTGCCGACCGACCGAGGGTTCCCGCTGAGCTCTCCACAGATCCCCATCGTTTCGTTTCGATTGGCCACTTGTTCGCAGCCGGCCTGCTGGGTGCCAACCCAGAGGAACACCTGGCTCGGGGGGTTCGACTGATCGAGGCGAATCTGAAAGGTGGTTTCGTCGGGGCTCTTCAGCACCGCCCCCGCAAGGCCGCCCGCACCGCCTTGACCGGCGGAGCCGGCCTGGCCTCCGATCCCACCTTGTCCGCCGATGCCACCTTGCCCTCCGGTGCCCCCTTGGCCTCCAAGACCGCCCGTGCCTCCGCTCCCGCCCGTCCCGTCGAGCCCGCAGTTCTGCGCGTTGAAGTAGCGGGTCTGTGCGTCGTCGACGAACACCTCACCGTTGATCGATGAGATTGCATCGAGGAGCTGTGCCGACGACACCGACGGCAGAGCGAGCAGCCCGGCCGCAAGGGACAGGAGACAAACGAAGGGCATTCTCATACCTGCAATCGACTGCAATCCCTGGGCCAATCTCGGGGCCCGAAAACGGTCCTGTTTTCGGTCGGGGGGCGGACAAGTTGGCATGATCCGCCCCCGTTCTACGCCAAGCCCTGACATTTCGTCACTTTATTAGTGCGATTTCGGCAATTTGGACGGCGTTGAGGGCGGCCCCTTTTCGCAGGTTATCGGAGACGACCCACATCTGGATGCCGCCGGGATTGCCGACGTCTTGGCGGATGCGGCCGACGTACACGGGGTCCCGTCCGGCCGCGTCGATGGGCTGCGGGTAAACGCCCTTTTCGAAGTCGTCGACGACCTCGATGCCTTTGGCCGCGCGCAGCAGCTCGCGCGCGCGCTCGACCGCGATGGGCGCGTGGGTCTCGACGGTGACCGCCTCGCTGTGGGCCGTGACCACCGGCACCCGTACCGCCGTCGGTGAGACCGCGATGGAGGGGTCTCCGAAAATCTTGCGGGTCTCCGAGACCATCTTGAGCTCTTCTTCCTGGTAGCCGGTTTCGGGGTCGGGCTTCCAATGCATCAGAAGATTGCGGCTCAACTGTCCGGAAAGTTTCTCTTTGTCGACATCGTCGCCGCGCGCCGTTGCCTCTTCTTGCGCCTCGAAGGCAGCGACCGCCGTCGCGCCCGCACCGCTGATCGCCTGATAGGTTGCGACGACCACGCGCTTGAGGCGTCCCTCGTCGTGGAGCGGCTTGAGGGCGACGACCATCTGGATGGTGGAGCAGTTGGGGTTGGCGATGATGCCCTTGGGCCGGTTCCCCGCAGCGTCGGGGTTCACCTCCGGCACCACCAGGGGGCACTCGGGGTCGGCGCGGAAGGCGGACGAGTTGTCGACCACGAGCGCGCCCTTGGCGGCGGCGATGGGCGACCACTGCCGGGAGGTGCCGCCGCCCGCCGAGAAGAGCGCCAGGTCGATCCCTTCGAAGACCTCGGGTGCGATTTCAACCACGGTGTGCGGCTTGCCGCGAAAGGTCACGGTCTTTCCCGCGCTCCGGGCCGAGGCCACGGGCACGAGCTCCGATACCGGAAACGCGCGCTGCTCGAGCACGCGGAGCATCTCCGCACCGACCATTCCAGTGGCACCGACCACGGCGACTCTGAATCCCTGAGCCATTGGCGACGCCTATAGAGGAGCCCTCGAAGGCCGGCAAGCTGGCCCTGGCGCCGCTCGCGTATCATGCCGTTCGCAAGGAGTATTCATGATGCATCGGTTCATTGTCGCCCTCGCGCTCGTCGGCACTCTTTTCGGCCTCGCCCAAGGCCGCGTCTGCGCGCAGCCTCCGCCCGGGTCAGAGGCCGAACCGCCGGTCGACCGACCGGTGCTCACACCCGAGCGACCCGTCCCGCGCGCCGACGATGCGGCTGGCCGCGCGCTCCGTTCGCTCTACGTGCCCGAAGGGCTGACCGCAGACGAGGCGGTGCGGCAGGTGGTCGCGACTTCTCCCAATCTGCGACAGGTCAAAGCGCTCGTACGGCAGGCCAAGGGTGCCGCGCTTCGGGCGATGTCGGGGCTGGTGCCGCGGCTCGAGATGATCGCGCGCTATTCGAAGCTGAGCCCCGTCGATGAAGCGGGTCTCACCTCCGGCGTCGACGAGGAGGCGGTCCAGCAGGCCATCGCGGGGCTCGACGACCCGGACGCGCAGTTCCTCTGGACACAGACGGCCGAGCTTCTCACCGGCTTTCGCTTTCCCTCGCTCACCGATCAGTGGGCGTCCGACGCAAGCCTGGTCTACTCCTTCACCGACTCGCTGGCCGAGGCGCTCCCAGCCTATCGTGCGGCCAAGAAGAGCAAGGTCGCCGCGAAGCACCAGATCGACGCGGAGATCAACAACGTCCGGTTTGCCGGGCGACAGGCCTATTATGAATACGCGCGGGCAGAAGCGGGGCTCGCCGTCGCCAACTTCGCTCTCGACGCCGCGGTCTCGCAGCGGAAGGAGACTGCCGCACAGGTGGGCGCCGGCACAGCCGCGCGCGTCGACCTCCTTCGCGTCCAGGCCCAAGAAGAAGCAGCACGAGTTGCGGTTCAGCAGGCGACGCTCGGCGTGCAGGTGGCCGCGCGCGTGCTCCAGACACTGATGCACACCAAAGCGACTCCGTCTCTTGGAGAGGACCTCTCCGTGCCGGTCACCGAGGTTCCTAGGCAGACCGAGGACGAGCTGCTCGGCTACGCGTACGAGCACCGGCCCGATCTCTTGGCGGTGCAGAAATACGTCGAAGTGACCCGGCACCAGCTCAAGTCCGCGAAAGGGAGCGCGGCGCCGGACGTTCTTGCGCGTGGGTCGGTGCAGTACTCGAACCCGAACCTGCGCGTCGTGCCGCAGCAGCAACGGTTCGAGGCGACGTGGGAGGTGAGCGCCGTCATCCGGTGGGCGCTGAACGACACCATCGAAGGCACGGGCCGGACGCGGGAGCTTCAAGCCGAGCTCGAGCAGGCGTACGCGGATGTGATTCTCATGGAAGATGCGATTCGAATCGACGTCGCCGAGGGCTACAACGGGATGCTCGCCGCGCAGTCTGCGATCGAATCGGCCCGGCTCGGGCTCGAGTCGGCTCGCGAGGGCTATCGCGTGACGCGCGAGCAGCTTCAGGCGGGCATCGTCAACACCACGACGCTGCTTCAGGCGCAGGCCGAGCTGATTCGCGCGCAGATCGACGTGGTCGAGTCGGCGATCGGCGTCCGCATTGCGAAGGCGCAGCTCCGGCGTGCGATCGGGGAGCGTCCCTGAGGTGCCGGTGGTGGTAGCGGCTGCGGTGGTGCTTCGAGACGGTTGCGTGTTGCTCACGCGGCGCGCGAAAGGCCAGCATCTCGCGGGCATGTGGGAGTTTCCCGGAGGCAAGCTCGAGCCGGGGGAGTCACCTGAAGAGACGTTGGTGCGCGAGTGCCGCGAGGAGTGCGGCATCGACATCGAGGTCGGTGAGATCCTGGACGTGACCCACCACCGGTACCCCGAAAAGGACGTGCTGCTCTTGTTTTACCGGTGCGCGCTTCGCGGGGGCGAGGTTCAGCACCTTCAGGTGGCCGACCACGCGTGGGTGCCGCCGGGCGAGCTCGACCGGTACGAGCTTCCGCCGGCCGACGAGCGCGTCGTCGCGTGCATTCAGGCGCTCGATCGATGAGCACGCGTCACCGCGTGCGCTCGCCCTCGATGATGATTCGCTTGACGAGGCTGTTCTCGCCGGCAGGCATCTGGTCCGGCTCGGCCAGGATTCGGATCGTCGAGCCGGTGGCTTCGCTCCGGTAGTAGTAGAGCAGGCCTTTGGGGTTCTCCTCGGGGTCCCCAAACGCCTCGGTGAGCTGCCCCATCGTGGGCTTGGCCTCGGTGAGCTGAACGGTGATGCGGGTTACCCGATCGGTCGGCGTGGTCATCGTCACGCGGTAGCCGTCGTAGTGCATGAGCGCTTGGCTCTTGGTGCGCGCCTTGATCACGCCTTCCATTTCGGCGGCGACGTAGTCGACGGTGGCCTGAGGCTGGGCGAGGGCGCGTGCACCGGCCCTGATCTTGCCGATCGCAGCGTCGTTTCCTTTGCGCCGCTCGCCCGTCGGCGCTTCCTCGGACGAGGGCTCGGCGGGGTCCCACGAGCATCCGGCCGGGGCCAAGGCAGCGATGACGATCAGCGCGGTGAAGCGGAGGTACATGGACACGTCACGTTTTACCGCGAAACCAAGAGCGGCCAAAAAAGAGGGCGAGGCCTCAGCCGCGGGCGAGGGCGTCGGCCACCGACCCGTTGGCGCCCGTGCGAATCAGGACGGCGAAAGGCTCGCGCTCGCCGCCGAGCCGCTCGAGCGCGGGCTCGCTGCCGAAGAAGGCGCTCGCGGTTTGTTTGAGCGCCGGCTCGAAGGCTTGGTACGTGGCGTCCTCGTTGGGGGCGTTCAAGCGGTCCTGCACCCGGAAGAGCACCTCGTCGGTCGCGAACTGAAGGCCGAGGCTGCCTTCGGCTTCGAGCTCCTGGCATGCCTGGAGCGCCCGCCGGAAGGCGTCTTTGACCGCGTCTTCGAAGCTGCCGTCGAAGCCGCGCTTGCGGCTGTAGAGAAGCCCCGGGCGGTCGTCGGCGACGTCGAGGTAGTAGTCGGACTGGTGCCCGATGAGAACCACGCCGGGGCCCTGGGGAACGTGGGCGTAGTCCGCGACGTCGATCAAAAGCTCGCCCGCGATCTTCTTGGTGCGAATCCACTCGTGAAACACGGGGATGAGCTTTTCGAGCTCGACCTCTCCCGCTCTGGTGTAGAGCTTCACCTGGAACTTGGTGGCGTGCATCGGTCTATTCCGCGGCGGCGGCCGACGCTTCGGTCAGGCGCTGGTAGCAGGCGTGGGCGGCCTCGAGGAAGAGCTGCGCCTCGTCGAGTGAGCGGTGCGCGACCTCGTCGCTCGCGTTCTCGTACGAGCGGTCGCCGTGGGTTTTGAAGAGGTAGTTGGCGAACTTCCCTTTGGCGAACGGGTCGTGGAAGAGCTCGGTGTCGTGAAGGTGCGTTTTGAAGCGCGCCACCACGTCGTCGGCGTCGTCCTTGACCTGCACCTCGAGGTGGCGAACCAGCGCTTTTGCGGCCGTGACCATCGCTGTGAACCCACCGGTCGCGGCTTTCACCGGCTCGCCTGCCTCGAGAGCGTCCTGTGCATCGTGGAGCTGCTGTTCGGCTTCTTGAAGGCCGAACTCGACGAATGGAACGATTTCGCCCGCGCACTCGCCGACGCCGATGTCGCCGATCGTGTACTCGCGCGGGTCGCCCCAGTCGCTGTAGTACGTCGGGTCGTCTTCGTAGGCGGGGGGCTTTTGAATCGGGGCGAGCACCTTGCGGAACTCCCGCTTGCCCACGCGCGCGATGAAGGCTTGGAAGCTCTCTTCGCCCTCGCGGTTGTCGAGATAGTGCTTGGTGATCACCTCGACGGCTTTCGGGATGTTCTTCGAGGGGACGGCACCGACGACCAAGCCGTAGCTCTTGGCGTTTTCGGTCCACTGGCCGCCGAGCACGACGTTGAAATGCGGCACCTTGCGCCCGCCGACCTGCCGGCTCACGCCGGTGAATCCGATGTCGGCGGCGTGGTGCTGGCCGCAGGAGTTGAAGCAGCCGCTTGCCTTCATGCGAAGCGACTTCACGGCGGGATGAAGATCGTCCTCAACCACGGCGAGCCGTTTGCGAAGCTCGCCGGTGAGGCCGCGAGACGCCGAGATCCCGAGCTTGCAGGTATCGGTGCCCGGGCACGACGTCATGTCCGTGATGGTGCCGGCGCCCTTCTCGGCGAGGTTGAGCGCGGCGAGGCGCGCATGGAAGGCCACCGCATCGGCCCCGCTCAGCCAACGGAAAGCGAGGTTTTGCTCGACGGTGCAGCGAATCGCATCGCCGGTGTATTCCCGCGCCAAGTCGGCCAGCGCGCGACCTTGGGTGGCGGTGAAATCGCCGAGCGGAAGCTTCACCACCGCGACGTAGTAGCCATCTTGTGCCTGGGGCTTGAGGTTGTTTTCGGCCCACGCCTGAAAGTCGGCGGGCGCAACGCTGGGGAGGGCGCCAGGCTCTCGAATCGGCTTTTCGTCGGTGGCGTGCAGGTCGCCGAGGAACGCGGTCCAGCGCTCGTCGGGGCGAAGGCCTTCGCGCTCTTTGGCGACGAGCTGCTTGAACTCCTCGATGCCGACCTTTTGTACCAGGAACTTGATACGCGCGCGGGCGCGGCTCTGCTTTTCGCCGAGGCGTGCAAACACGCGCGAGACCGCCTGCGCGAGCGGCAGGAGCTCTTCCTCGGGGCAGAACTCGGCAAGCACTTTGGCCTGCACGGGCACTGCGCCGAGGCCGCCGCCGACGACGACGCGAAAGCCGCGCTTGCCGTCGCGGACCTGGGCAACCGCTCCGAGGTCGTGAAAGGTCACGAGGCCGCAGGGATTGTCCTCGCAGCCCGAGAAGGCGATCTTGAACTTGCGGCCGAAGTCCTGAACGTCCGGATGGCCGAGTAGGAACTGCGTCATGGCGTTGGCATAGGGCGTGACGTCGAACGCCTGGGTGGTGCACACGCCGGCGTACTCGCAGGCGGTCACGTTGCGGACGCTGTTGCCGCAGGCTTCGCGCGTGGTGATACCCACGGCCGCGAGCCGTCGCATCATGTCGGGCGAGTCCTCGATGTGGATGAAGTGAAGCTGGATGTCTTGGCGCGTCGTGACGTGCAGAATCGAGTCGGAGTACTCTTCGGCGAGCTCGCTCAGCACGTCGAGCTGCTTGGCGCTGAGCTTCCCGAACGGGATCTTGATGCGCATCATACCGGGCGCGTCCCAGACGGTCTCAGGCCCCTTGGTCAGATCGCCGCACGGGAAGGCGAGCGGCTTTTGGCCGGTGCCGTCGTCGCGAAGGCCGTTGTCGTAGCGCTGTCCGTAGACGCCTCGCCGGAGGCGGGTTTCAGCGAAGATCTTGTCGTCCAACTTCCCCTGCTTCTTGAGCTCGATCTGACCTTCGAAGAGGTCGACCTCACCCGAGAGCCGGTCGGAAATCCGATCGCCGAGCTGTTCTTTCCACGAAGTCATGATGCTCCTGCGCCCCGACCGCCCACGTGCGGCCTGCGGGGTAGCTGTGACTATTCCGCAGTTTTCCGGCAGGTCAAGTCAACAATCCTGCTTTTGTGTCGACGATCTCCATTTAGGTCGCCAATTTGGGCAAAAAATTCACGATGAAAAAAGTAAAGAACCTGGAATTCTCGCGCTCGTTTGCTGCGGAAAGCCTTGCCGCTATAGTGCCGCCGCCCGGCGTCTTGGTTAGGGTGTCCGGGCCATTCGGGGATCGTCTAATGGTAGGACTCCAGTTTCTGGTACTGGCTATCTAGGTTCGAATCCTAGTCCCCGAGCAAAATAGCTGTTAAGCAGCAGCGCGATAAAAAAGGCCCCATCGTCTAGTGGTCTAGGACATCGGCCTCTCACGCCGGTAACGCGAGTTCGAACCTCGCTGGGGTCACCCCGTAAAACAAAAATAGGGAGCAGCGTTTGCTGCTCCCTTTTTTGTCACGGGGCTTCGCCCCTTGGGGCGGAGTACCGTGGGCGGGCCCGTAGGGGCCGCCTTTACGGGAGGCCCGTGGTCTCGCGCGAAGCGCGGACTTTACGGGCCCCGACGTATGGCGCGCTGAAACCTGCAACTGCTCAAGCACCCAGCACCCAGATCACCCCCCGTCCGATACCAAGACGTGCACTACGTCTACGTCCTCCGCAGCCTCAAGGACGGCAAGCTGATCTAACACCGCGCGTTCCCGTAAGGCTATTGACGGATCCAGCGTGCGTCGATACACGGTAGCCCGCGTGATCGAGGGGATGCCGAAAGTGAGGCACATGTTGTGCGGTGCTCTGCTGGTCACCGCGACACTTGGCCTCCCCGTGCGCGTGAACGCACAGGACACGCCGCCGGCGATCGCCGAGGAGGGGGTGCCGCCGACGTACACGATAGAGTTTGGCGACACCCATGACTGGATACGGCTGACCTCGGGCGAGTGGCTCAAGGGGAACCTCGAGCGGATGCGAGATGACGAGATCGAATTCGACAGCGACAAGCTCGACCTGGTCAAGCTGAGCTGGGACAAAGTCGACCAGCTGCACTCGCCCCAGGTCAACACGTACGTGTTTGACGGCAAGCTCGACGTCATGGGGAGAGCGGTCGTCACCAAGGATCAGGTCCACATCGAGACCGAAGGCGGCGTGAAGAGCTATCCACGAAGCGAGCTGTTTTCGATCCTCGAGGGAGGACGGCGGGAGCTGAACTGGTGGTCGACCAAGCTCGGCGCAGGGTTCTCGGCGACCGCCGGCAATACCGAGCAAGGGAGCTTGAACGCGTATTTTCAAGTCACCCGCGAGGACTACCGGACGCGCTCGAGAGCCCGCTACGACGGCACCGTCGGGTACGCCGACGGGGAGCAGAACGTCCATCGTCAAATCGGCGTGGTCGAGGTCAGGCTCTTCATCTCGCGCCGATGGTACGTCATTCCGGCCGCGGCCCAGCTCCTCCACGACCGGTTTCAAAACCTTCGTTTTCGCGCGACGCCGGGGGCTGCCGCCGGTATCCACGCCGTCGATACCGACCGGGTCGAGTGGGACGTCGAGGCGGGGCTCGGGTACCAATATACGAATTTTCTCAGCACGCTTGCGGGAATCAGCGACCCCGCACACGACGGATTCGTGAGCCTTGGCACGTGGGCCGAGTTCGAGATCGTCGACGACGTCGAGCTCGAGCTCGAGTGGCGCACCAACTTCGTGTACACGCGGTTCGACCTCACCAACCACACCGGCAAGGCCACCTTTCGGGTCGAGATCAACGATATCTTCGAGCTCGAAACGTCGTTCGTGTTCCTGAGGACCGAAAACCCGCCGCCCCGGGAAGACGGCACCGTTCCGGACAGTAACGACTATCAGCTGATCGTCGGTGTGGCACTCGAGCTCGGCTAGACCAAAGCCTGCGCCTGCTTCAAACTCGCTCGATGCCGGGCCGGCTGCTCCCCCGCCAATTCTATGCGCGCGATGCCCTGGACGTCGCGCGCGACCTGCTCGGTCAGGAGATTTGGCGCGGCGAGGTGGGGCTTCGCATCACGGAGGTCGAGGCGTATCGATACCCCGACGATACGGCGAATCATTGCCGCTCCGGGCTGACCCCGCGAAACGCCGCGATGTGGGGTCCTCCGGGCCGGGCCTACGTCTATCTCTGCTACGGCCTCCATCAGCTCCTCAACCTCGTCACCAACCGAGACGGGGAGGGCGCGGCCGTGCTGATTCGATCCTGCGAGCCGATTGCCGGGCACCGCGTGGTTCGGCGGCGGCGGGGCGGCAAGGAGGGGCCCGTGCTGCTCACGGGTCCTGGCAAAGTCGGCCAGGCGCTCGGGCTCGATACGTCGTTTTGCGGTCATCCGCTCTACCGGCGTGGCGGGCTCGAAGTGCGTGAGGGATCACCCGCAAGCGATGTCGCGGTCGGCTCGCGCATCGGCATCGGATACGCGGACCCCGAGCATCAGAGCGCGGAGTGGCGTTTGGCCGTTTCGGACTCGCCTTGGGTGAGCCATCGCCGCGACCTTCGGAGAGTTGCACCGTGAGCAAGCCGAAGACCACGTCGAGCGCAGAGACCGAGGGCGTGCGGGTCGACGTGCAGAGCCAGTACCTCGAAGACCAGTCGCAGCCGGCGAGCCGGCGCTACGTCTTCGCTTACACGATCACAATCACAAACACCGGCCAAGAGGTGGTGCAGCTTCGCTCCCGGCACTGGATCATCACCAACGCCCTCGGCGAGGTCGAAGAGGTCGAAGGCCCGGGCGTCATCGGCGAGCAGCCCGTCCTGAGCCCCGGCGAAAGCTTCCGCTACAGCAGCGGCGCCATCCTCCCGACCGAACGCGGCACCATGCACGGCACCTATCAAATGCACCGCGCCGACGGCGCCCAGTTCGACGCCGAAATCGCCCCCTTCTTGCTAGAACGCCCCTACTCCCTCAACTAACGCACCCACCAAAGTTATATAGGGGACAGTCCCCTTTTTGTGGGGAGTCCCCTTAGCTGGCGTTGGTGCTGTCCCAGGCGGTTTTGATTGCCTTGTAGGTTTCGATGCCCGAGGCGCTCAGGTCGAGGGCGCCTTCGCCGACCAGGTGCTGGTGGATCTGCTTGGGGTCGGGCTTCCAGCCGTGCGGGACCTCGAGCTTGACGTTGACCGGGACGCCGCCGAGTAGGCCTTGCTCTTCCATCGTCCAAAGCGCTTCGGCCGCCAAGAACTGGCCGGCGATCTTTCGGTACTCGGGCTTGAGGTGGCTGGCCAACGGAAACACATCGTAAAGGCCGACCGCATCGCCGGGCACCGCGAGCGGCTGGCGAAGCGCCTTGAACACCGGCGCCGCGATCGGAAGCTCCACCAGCTCGAGCCCCGCGATGTCGTGCCCCTGCGTCGCATGGAGCGAGCGCTCGTATGCATCGCCATGGCTCCGGCTGACGTCGGCGGGCCTTGCCGAGCTGTCTAAGAGGACCGTGATCACTAGGTACGGGCGCGGGTCTCGCTCTTCCGACATCTGCGGCCGACTAGTTAGCGCATTTGCGGTCGCTTGGGTAGTCCCCCCGCCTTGACGCCACGCCGCCCCATCGCTAACCGACCGGCGACCGATGCGCATCGAGATACACGCCACCCACCCGCAGGCCCGCCGCGTCCGCCAAGTGGTCGAGGTCCTGCGCCGCGGCGGGGTGATCGTCTACCCCACCGGCACCGTTTACGGCCTCGGCTGCGACATCCACCAAAAGAAGGCCGTCGAACGCATCTATCAGATCCGCCAGCTCAAAAAAGACCACCCGCTCAGCTTCATGTGCCCGGACCTCAGCAAAATCGCGCGCTACGCTTACGTCGACGACTTCGCCTATCGCATCATGAAGCGCCTGGTCCCCGGCCCCTACACCTTCGTGCTCAAAGCGACCCGAGACGTCCCGAAGCTCCTGGTCCGCAAACAAAAGACGGTGGGCATCCGCGTCCCCGACAGCACCGTCGCCCGCGCCCTCCTCGACGAGCTCGGAAGCCCGATCGTCTCGACGTCCGCCATGCTCGACGGCGAAGTGCTGAGCGACCCCGATGACCTCCACGCGCGCTTCTCGCACGTCGATGCGTTCGTCGACGGCGGCTGGGGCAGCCTCGAGCCCTCGACCGTCATCGACCTCACCGGAGACGAGCCCGTCGTGCTCCGCGAGGGCGCGGGCCCGGTCGACGTTCTTTGAACGCTACGCGCGGGCGGTCGCGCCTCGCGCTTCGGCGATCAGGCTCCGCAACAGCTTGGTCCACTCACGATAGCGCGGCGCCTTGCGCATCTCCGCGACCAGCCGTTCCGCGGTCCAATCGTCGCGGCCTCCGTACTGCGTCACCGCCGCCCAGTTTGCCAAGTGTTGGTTCCACTGGTCCGCCGTCCACGACCCGACTTCGCCCGAACGAAAGATGAAGAGGTGGTCGTCCGCCAGGTCGGCGCCCGCCAACCAGAGACCGGTGTCCGACACGAACGGCCCGAGTGACTGGATGACCAAGTTCCGTTCAGCCCCCCGACCGAGCGGCTCGAGCGCACGGTCGAACTGCTCCCAGCTCCGAGTCAGCGTTCGAACGCGTTCCTCCGAAATCGGCATGTGCGGCTTGAAGGCGCCGGGCGCCACGCGCGCATCGTGGTCGTCGTAGATTCGAATGCCGTGCTTCTCTTCGGCATCGCGATACGCCTGAAGCACGTCCGCGCGCGAGATCACATCGTCGATGTGCGCGAGGAGGCGGGCGATGAAGGGGCGGTTCACGCTGGGTTCCAGTCAGTTCGGTGCGCCTTTTTCGGCTTTGGGGCGGGGCGGTCGAGGCGACTGGCTCAGGAGCGCCCGGACTCTATCGAGGATCTGGTTCGCGAGCGCGCGCTTGCTCATTTGCGGGAGCGGCGTCGCAGAGGCTGCATCGATCAAGATGGCGCGATTGGTCGGGCCGCCGAGCCCCGCGCTCGCCTCGTTGGCGACGATCAGGTCGGCCCCCTTCTGCTCGAGCTTTTGTCGCGCCGCGTGTTCGAGGTCGCGGGTCTCGAGCGCAAAGCCCACCAGCACGGCCGGCCGGCTCGAACGCTTGGCGCCGAGCTCGGCGAGGATGTCGGGGTTGCGAACCAGCTCGAGCTCGAGCTTGCCGCCCTTTTTGATCTTCTGCGCTTGCGTGCCGGCAGGGCGATAGTCTGCGACGGCCGCGGCCATGATCACGACGTCGAACTCCGCGAAACGCGACATGACCGCCCGATGCATGTCCCGCGCCGAGCGCACCCGCACGACGTCGACATCGGCGGGCGCATCGAGCGCCACGGGACCGCTCACCAGCGTCACCTCGGCCCCGCGTCGACCGGCCTCCGCCGCGATGGCGTACCCCATCCGCCCGGTCGAACGGTTCCCGAGAAAGCGCACCGGGTCCAAGTCCTCGTGCGTCGGGCCGGCCGTCACCAGCACACGCACGCCTCGAAGGTCGTCGCTTCGGGTGAGATGCGATTCGACGGCGTCGGCGATGTCATCGGGCTCCATCATGCGCCCTTCGCCAATTTCGCCGTTGGCAAGCGCGCCCGAGACCGGCCCGAGCAGGACGGCCCCACGGTCGACGAGGGTTTGGAGATTCGCCTGCATGGCGGCGTGCGACCACATGCGGTGGTGCATCGCGGGCGCCCAAAACACCTCGCCTCGCGCGCACGCCAAAGTCGCCAGCAGGGCGTCGTTGGCCTGCCCGCCTGCCGCCCGCGCCATCAGGTTCATCGTGGCCGGGGCGACGACGATGGCATCGGCCCACTCGCCGAGCTCGACGTGGACCTCGCCGGCATAGTCTTCGGCCCAGAGGTCGGTGACCGGCGGCTTCCCCGTGAGCCCAGCAAATGTGATCGGACCCACACACCGGGTGGCCGCCTCGGTCATGACGACGCGAACCTCGGCTCCACGGCGCATGAGCTCGCGCACGAGCTCCACCGCCTTAAACGCGGCTATCCCGCCGCCGAGGCCGACGACGATGCGCTTGCCGTGCAGGGACATGTCCGGCGCAGTCTAGCAGGGGTGGGGGCCTTTGCGACGTGTCTTCTGGGCGCTCAGGACTGAACGGAAGGCAGGTAACGCTAGCGGACGGGCACGCCCGGTGCGGGAAAGCCGTCGCAGAGCTCTTTGATTTCGGCCGCGGTGCGCGCGATCAGCGCTTCGTTTTCGACGTCTTCGATGACGTCGGCCATCCAGTTGCCCAGCCGCTTCATCTCGTCGGCGCCCATGCCGCGGCTGGTGATCGCCGGCGTACCCAGCCGAACGCCGCTCGGGTCGAACGGCTTGCGCGTGTCGAACGGAACCGAGTTGTAGTTGGCCACCATGCCCGCGCGGTCGAGCGCCTGCGCCGCCACTTTGCCCGGTACGTCTTTGCTGGTGAGGTCGATTAGGATCAGGTGATTGTCGCTGCCGCCGGTGACGAGGTCGAAGCCGCGTGAAAGGAGCGCCTCGGCAAGGGCGCGCGAGTTGTCGACGATCGCATGCGCGTAGGCCTTGAAGTCGTCGGTCATCGCGAGCTTGGCGGCAATGGCGATGCCTGCGGTGGTGCCGTTGTGCGGGCCGCCCTGAAGCCCGGGGAACACGGCGCGGTCGATCGCCTTCTTGTGCTTTTCGTCGCAGAGGATCATGCCGCCGCGCGGGCCGCGAAGCGTCTTGTGGGTGGTGCTGCTGATCACTTCGGCGTAGCCGGCCGGGGAGGGGTGCGAGCCGCCCGCGATGAGCCCGGAGATGTGGGCCATGTCCGCCACGAGGATCGCGCCCACCTCTTTGGCGATTTCAGCAAACTTCGGGAAATCGACGATGCGCGGATAAGCCGTCGCGCCACAAAAAAGGAGCTTTGGCCTGTGCTCGCGCGCCAGCGAGGCGACCTCGTCGAAATCGATGCGGTGGTCGCTCCGCCGCACGCCGTACTGAATCGCGTTGAAGTACTTGCCGGAGATCGACACCTTCCAGCCGTGCGTGAGATGGCCGCCGCTCGGAAGGCCCATGCCCATGATGGTGTCGCCGGGACTGCAGAACGCGAAGTAGACAGCGAGGTTGGCCGGGGAGCCGGAGTAGGGCTGCACGTTGGCGTGGTCGACCCCATAGAGCTTCTTGAGACGCTCGATGGCGAGCCGTTCGACCTTGTCGATGCTCTGCTGGCCTTCGTAGTAGCGCTTGCCCGCGTACCCCTCCGAATACTTGTTGTTGAGGACGCTGCCGCACGCCTCCATGACGGCTTTGGTGGCGTAGTTCTCGCTCGGAATCAGCCGCAGCTTTTCGTGCTGCCGCCGCTCTTCGTCGGCGATGCACTCCGCGATTTCAGGGTCGGCTTCGGCAAGGGATGGGTCGTGCATGGCGGGCCTTTAGCACGTTTGTCACATCGGTGTTATTCGGTGGGCGGTGAGCGATTATTTTCCGAGCGTCGAGGAATTCGAGCGACTCAGTGCATCGGCAACTGTAGTGCCAGTCTATCGCGAAGTGATCGCCGATCGCCTCACGCCGGTGCTCGCCAAGGCCACAGTGGGTAACTACCCGGGCAGCTATTTGCTCGAGAGCGTCGTGGGCGGCGAAAAATGGGCTCGCTACAGCTTCGTGGGGTTTGCACCCGACGAAATCGTGCGCGGTGTCGCGGACAAGTTCGAGCGTGTACTAGACGGCGAGGTCAAAACCGAGACCGGCGTCGACCCGTGGGAGCGGCTTCGCGAGACGCTCGCGCAGTGGAAGCCGCCGGAGGTCGATTGGCTGCCGCGCTTTTGGGGCGGGGCCGTTGGCTACGTGAGCTACGACGCGGTGCGCACGTTCGAGCCGACGGTGGGCGCCGCGCTCCGTCGCGACGACGACTGGGAGTTCTGCTTTGCGATCGGCGGGACGGTGCTGATCTTCGACAGCGTGCGGGGAACGCTGCGCGTGGTCGTCCCGGCACGCGTCGATGAGGATGCGAAATTGGCGTACGCGCAGGCCGTTCAGCAGATCGAGAAGACCCTCGAGGCCCTCGACCATCCGACCTTGCCGAGGCGGCTTCACCCACCCGAAGGCCGGGGTGACCTCGAGCTCCCGGCGTCGTCGTTCGATCGTCCGGGCTTTTGCGCCGCGGTCGAGGCCGCCAAAGAGCACATCCGCGCGGGCGACATCTTTCAAGTGGTCCTGTCGCAGCGCTTCCGCCTGCCGCTCGGCGATACCGACGTCTTCGACGTGTACCGCGCGATGCGCATCATCAACCCGAGCCCGTACATGTACTTTCTGCGCATGCCCGACCGCATCGTGGCGGGCGCCAGCCCGGAGACTTTGGTTCGCCTGGAAGACGACCAGGTCCACGTTCGCCCCATCGCGGGCACCCGGCACCGCGGCCATAGCGAAGAAGAAGACCAAGCGATTGCCGAGGAGCTCCTCGCGGACCCCAAGGAGCGCGCCGAGCACGTCATGCTGGTCGACCTCGGCCGCAACGACGCTGGCCGCATCAGTATCGCGGGCAGCGTGCGCGTGACCGACCGCATGATCATCGAGCGCTACTCCCACGTCATGCACATCGTCAGCAACGTGGTCGGCGACCTCGCCCCCGGCCGCGACGCCCTCGACGTACTCCGCGCCACCTTCCCAGCGGGCACCCTGAGCGGCGCCCCCAAAGTGCGCGCGATGCAGATCATCGAAGAGCTCGAGCCCGAGCGCCGCGGCGTGTACGGCGGCGCCGTCGGCTACATCGGCTTCGACGGCAACATGGACGTCGCGATTGCCATCCGGACCATCGTCGCCCGCAACAGCGAGATGTGGCTGCAGGCCGGCGCCGGCATCGTCGAAGCGAGCGACCCCGACAAGGAATACGAAGAGACGGTGAACAAGGCGCGCGCGGGGTTGGTTGCCGTCAAGGCGGGAGCGCGGTAACCATTTCGGCGCGAGGCCTTGACTGCGTCAGGTCGTCGGCTCGGACGGGCCGTCCTCGTCGCCCGGGCAGAAGCTGTCTGGGCCCGAGGGTGTGTCCTCGTCACCCGGGCAGTAGCTGGTGGGGCCGTCGGGCGTGTCCTCGTCACCGGGGCAGTAAGCGGATGCCTCGGCGGTCCCGACCGCCGTGAAGGCAAAGACGGCGACGAGCGCGAGGGCGCGAAGTACGGTTGTTACGAGCATACATCCAAAGCTAGGGCCCTCCCGCCGGAGGCACAAGGGCCAACTCGCCGGCCTCCCCACGACGGGCGGCGACTGGGCGCGGCGGACCAACCACTCGCAAAATCCAGGACGGCGAAAGGACGTGCATCGGGCGGGGCGAGGATCAGGGTCTACGGCTGCGCCTCGACCGCCCCGATGTCACACGCCGAGTCGCGTGGTTCACCACGTTGATCGGTAGTCAGAGCAGCACCTTCCATGTCGATGCAGTCCTCCGCGGGGATCGCATCGATGGCTACACTGCCCGACCGCGGCGCGTGCGTCAGGGTAGGTCCGCCGTTATCGGCGAGCGGTCCGAGCCGGAGACGGTCTCGGATGACGTTTACCTGGTCGGTTGCTTGATCGAAGCCGCATGTGTTGCCTGGAGACTCGACGTTGTAGCCGTACGAGGTGTAGCTAGCGCTTTCCGCAGTAGCCGCAACCGAGCAGCTGCCGTCGATGAGGGTTCCCGTCATTTCGACGAGTGAAGCTCCGTTCCAGACTCCGACCATGAGGCCGCCCCGCAGAGTGCTATTGCTCAGCGCCAACGTCCCCTGCAAGTACCGTATTCCGTCGCCCGTGTTTCCCGACACCGTGCTGTGGATCAGCGTCGTCGTTCCAGACGCGCTGATCCCGCCCCGTGCGTTGCCCCAGACCGTGCTGCCGGTCACCGTCAACGTGGCTCGAAACGTACCAACGCCGACGCCGCCATTTCCCCAGACGGAGCTGTTCGTGAGCGAGGTCGTTCCGGACGCGTAGATGCCATCACCCGCGTTGCTCGATACCGAGCTGGCTATGAGCGTGAGCGTTCCGGTGCTCTTGATCGCCGAATCGGAGGCGTAGTCGCCATTGCGCAGGACCGAGGAATCGACGAGCGTGGCCGCTCCGGAGCTGTAGATGCCCGTCCCCTCGTCAGCTCCGGAATTGTCCGAAATCGTGGTCCTCTCGATGGTCAGATCGCCACGGCTGTAAACGCCGCCACCATACCCCGACGCCTCGTTTTCCGAAATTGCGCTGTTGATGACCGTCGTCGTGCCCCGATCGTAAAGACCGGCGCCGTACATGGTCGCCGTGTTGCCCGCGATGACGCTGTCGACGATCGTCAGATCGCCCGCGTTGGCGATGCCGCCGCCCAACGCGTTGTCGAGCCCTCGATCCACGAGGCCGACCGCATTGTCGGACACTGTCGTGTTCTTCAGCGTCAGCGAACCCGAATTGTAGATGCCCCCGCCGTCGTACGCAGCCGCATTGTTGGATACCGAGCTGTTGGCGAGGGTCAGGTCGCCTTCGTTGTAGATGCCCCCGCCAAAGGACAGCGCATCGTCTCGTCCGATCGTGCCCCTCCTCACCGTGATCCCGACGAGCGCAGCCTCGATGTCTGCCGCCACCACCAACACGCGGTGCTGTCCGTTTGCGTCGATCGTCAGTCGGTCTTCTCCGTCGAGAATGACGTCGTTGTCCACCTCGATCGTGGCCTCGGTGATCACGGTTTGCGGCCCGTCGCAGTCGAAGAAGTGCGGTCCCCCACCTTCGGCAATCGCGTCGCGAATCCCCGGCTCGGTGCACGGAAAGATCTGCGGACCCGGATCGCCGCCGGTGCCGCCGAACCCACCAACGCCTTCTTCTCCGCCGATGTCGGCGGAAAGCTCCGGCTCGTCCGCGACGCCCTCGGCAGATTCAGAGGCGGTGTCAGGATCAGGACCGGCGGTCGCAACCTCGTCCAGCCCGGGATTGGGCTCCGACTCGAAGTCGGCTGCGGACCCGCAACCTTGACCCGTGACCAGCGCGGCGACGATCAGCGCCCAAACCAACGACTCGACCTGCAGCTTGCCCATTTCCTCATCCTTTCGGACGGGGTGCTTTCCGTCCTCATCGATGTGCCTACGTCCGGACGAGGCATTTGGATTAAGCGCTGCGTGCTGGGAGGCTCGGAGCCCAAGAACGAAAAAGCCTGATAGCCGCTAATTATCGGCAATCCCTGCGCTTCGGACCGCTGGAGCGTGCGGGCCGAGTTGGAACGGGAGACACTGCTGTAGCGGCGTGGCTGTTGGAGCGACCTCAAGACGTTGGTTCGCTTGACACGATCTCCCAGGACACATCGCCGAGGATGGACGAGCTCGGGCCGTTTGTCCGAGAGCGCATCGAATTCGTGGCCGATGCCATCACGCCCAAGAAGAAAATCTATGACGCGCTTGAGCAGTGGCTGGACGGGGACAAATTGCCGAGCAACGTTTCTCCGCCCTAGTCGGACGTGGGTAGAGTCCGGTAGAAGTCCCGGAGCGCTGGTCCAAGCGCGTAGACCCACTCGTTGTAGCTTCCGTTCGAGAGCATGATGATGGTCACATCCGACTCGGGCTCGCGTTCGATGAGGGTCCGATATGCGAAGTCGCTGCCGTTGTGGCCTTGGTACACTCCATCCGCGTAGTTACAGATCACCCAACCGTAGCCGTAGCCGCAGTCTCCCGCGTAAACGACGTGGCTCGTGAACATGAGCGCAGCGCTGTCGGGTGAGAGCAGAGTGCCGTTCCGTAACGCGAGCTCCCACTTGATCATGTCGGCCAATGACGAGAACTGATGGGTGGAACCCATGACGTGCGCCGAGTATTCATAGGGCGCGCCGAGAATGTATGCCTGGGCGAGATTCGGAACATCGGGCGGGGTGTTCTCGCTCAGCTGCGAGTCATTCATCCCGAGCGGCTCGAAGATGTGCTCTCGAACGAAGTCCTCGAACGGCTCGCCGGTGGCGCGCTCGAGTAGGATCGCAAGCATCACGAACCCCGAGTTCGAGTATTCGTATCGGTCGCCGGGCGGGAACTCGAGCGGTGTCTCCAACAGGTACTCGAGCACGTCGTCGTTGTGCCAACCACGGCTAACACCCACGATCTCGTCGTTGCGGAAATCCGACAGCCCCGACTGATGCGTGAGAAGGTGATGGACGGTCATGGATGCCCATTCGGGCGGCCCCTCGGGAAACGCATCGGCGACGAGGTCGTCTGGAGAAACCACCCCCTCTTCATAAAGCAGCATGATCGAGGCCGCAGTGAACTGTTTGGACAGCGACGCGAGATCGAAGATCGTGTGCGAATCGATGGGCATGGCCTGCTCGACATCGGCCATCCCGTAGCTCTTCGCGACCTCGGCCACCTCTCCGGGCCCGATCAGCGCAACCGCCACACCCGGGTCGTCGTCCGTCATTCGCTCATAGACGTAGTCATCGAGAAACGCTTCGAGCTCCGGGTTGTTCTGAGCGGACCCGCCTTCTCCGCCGACACCGGCAGCACCAACGTCACCGCCAACGCCGCCATCACCGCCAGCACCAACTTCGCCGGCTGTACCACCCGTTCCCGACGTCTCGCTGCACCCCATGGCCGCGAGCGCGAGCGCGAAAACCAAATGCAACAAGTAACGCATGACCCACCTCCGGCGTTCTGGCGGCGCAGTCCGCCGCTAGGTCGGGATGGTGTAGTTGCATCAGCCGTGCCAGCCTGGTGTTTCCGGGTGATTTGGTTTCCGCGTCGGCGCAGCTTCTGCGTTTGGGCTGTGAGTGCGCAGCGGGTGCGTGGCTACGGCTGCACCTCAAACGCGCCGACTGTCGCCTACTCTGCCGGTGTGATGGTGAGTCGGATGTCGTCGAAGCTTACTACCGCGCCCCGAAACCTACGACTGTCCCGGTGCTTGCGTCTGTGAACCACACGCCGGATAGATAAGAGCGCGACGATGTGAGGCCGCTGTCTTGCCTCACCCACGTCGCGCCCCCATCCGTCGTCCGCAAGATCGTCCCGTAATTGCCAATGAGATTGCTCCCTCCCACGGCCGT
>JBFGKE010000014.1:0-76593 GCA_041576815.1 Polyangiales bacterium | reverse complement strand
TTAACAGAAATTATATAGGGGACAGTCCCCTTTTTTCATTCTTCTTCTATCTGGATGGATTGGGTGGGGCACAGCATGCAGGCGTCCCGGACTTTGTCTTCCAAGTCTTCGGGAACTTCGTAGCTTTGGATCTGCAGGCTGCCGTCGTCGGCGAAGGAAAACACCTCGGGCGCCTCTTCGACGCATACCCCGTAGTGATTGCAGGTGGACGGGTTGTACATGAGCTTCATACGCCCCTCCTCACTCGAGTAGCAGCTCTCGTTCCTCGTGCTCCATGTCGTCGCGGATCGCCCGGGCGAGCTCCCGCACCCCGACGACGAGCTCCGACCCAACCGCCGTCTCGTCGAGATCCCCAATGACCCGATCGAAAATCTCGCGCTGCGCCAGATGCTCTCGACGCATCCCCTCCGCTACTTCTTCGGCCCTGCCCTCGGCGGCTAGCGACGGGAGCTGGTACTCCTCGTAGTGAAGGTGTGCGAGCAGCACCTTGCCAAGCACCTGAAGCTCTTCCCGCAGCGCCATCACCGCCCGCCTATCGCCTTCCCCAACGCGCTTGGTCAATGCTTCGACCCGCCCGAGCTGCGCGGAAATCTGCGCGTGCTCGCTGCGAATCCGCGCCCGGATCTCCTCCGGTGTCGCGCGTGCCGATGCTTCGGAGCCGTGTTCCATCTATGCTGCCGCGAGCCGCCGCCGCCGTTCCGCCAGCGTCAGGGGCCTACTCACTTGACGGAGGCCGTCATACTCGGCCTGCGCCTCCTGGTGGTACCAATCTGGATAGAAATTTTTGCACCACTTGCGGAACTCTGCAATCGGGCCGTCACCATCGCAGAGCATCGGCCGGTCGAAAAACGTCTTGTGCTCCCAGACAGGCGCGTCTTCCTCGAGCTGGCGCGCGATCTCCTTCGTGAACGCCTTGCCGACGCCAGCGGTGATGTCCGCGCCCCCGAGCTTCTTGACGGTAAAAGAAAAGCGCACGTCGCAGTACTCGTCGTCGATCGGCGTCACTGAAGCCATGTTGGTCGTTTCCACGATCCCACGAAACCGGCTCACCGAGAAGCCGAACCCGTGCACCTCGACGTCGAGCTCGCCCTTCACCTCGCCCTGCGGTGTCTCGTAAATCGTATCGGTCACCATGTGAATTCGCGGATACTCCATGTCGATCGTGTGTGGCTGTGGGACGATGTTCATGCCGTGCACGTATCGAAAATGCGCTTTATCGACGACGTTTTCGCACATGTCTTGGTTGTGCGTTCGCAGCTTCCACCGTTGTCGCCAGTAGGGTGTCCACGCATCGTCGTTCCACTCCGGGATGGCCGGGATCTCCCATGCGGGCTCCTTGCCTTCGATGTCGTGCCAAACCATGATGATCCCGTTGACCTCGCGCACAGGCCATGCAGTGATGTCGGCTTTGCGGGGCTTGCGCTTTGCATAGGGCACGCCGATGCATTTGCCTGCACCATCGAACTTCCAGGCATGGAACGGACACACGATGCCGTTCCCGTCGACCTTGCCACCGTGTCCCAGGTGCGCGCCCATGTGCGGGCAAAACGCATCGAGCACGCTGACCTCGCCCTCCTCCGTCCGGAACATCACGAGCTCGACCCCAAAGCACTTCAGCGGCACGACGTCGCCCGGCTGAAGCTCGTCCGCGTACGCGACCTGAAACCAACCGCGCGGGTAGCGGGGGATCGGAAATCTCGGCCTCTTGCTCATCGCGGTCCTCCTGCCTCGGGGGGCCATACCCCACGAGTAGAACGTGTTCTAGTAGAACATGTTTCATTTCTGCGGTCTAGGCAAGCGCTGGAGATCCTTCAGCCCAAGCCGCCGTCGCCTATACTCGCCGCATGCAAAGGTTCGGATTCTTGGCCGTTTGCGGTCTCGTGGGCATGGTGGCCGGCGCCTGCAGCGCCTCGAGCCCCGACAGCCCCGCCCCCGCCCGGCGCGTCGTCACCGCCGACTGGCTCAACCGATCGCTCACCGTGTTGGACTACACCAAGCTCGTCGACGGCGAGAGCGATGCCGCAGCGTCGACCCTCCAAACGATCGACCTTTCGTCCTGGGATCCCGGACCGATCGAGGTGGAGATCACGCCAAACGGTTCGACCGCCGTCGTCTCCGTCGGGCCGGCCTTTTTCGACGGGCTCCCGGGGCTCGTCGGTAGCCCCGCCATCGCAGAGGGCGGCACACTGCTAATCGTCGACCTCGATTCCGGACAGGTCGACGAGGTGCAAACCGAGGACGTGCCGCTCGGCATCGCGATCAGCCCTGATGGCAGCACGGCCTACACCGCCAACTACGGTGTCAGCGGCTCCCGCGGCGACAGCCTTTCCGTGATCGACATCGCCAGCCGGCAGATCCTCGAAGAGGTCACCGTCGGTAGCGGGCCTGAGCAGATTGCGCTCAGTCCCGATGGAAGCCTCGGGATCTTGAACGTTGTCAGCGGCGGCGGCGTCAGGGTCTTCGAAACCGCGGACGTCGCGGGCACGCTCAGCGACGTGCTCCCGACCGGCGACGACCCTTCCGACGTTACCTTCCTAGACGGTAACGATCGTGCCGTCGTTGCGAACACTTTCAGCTTCGACGTGACCCTGATTGACACGTCCGACCCGAGCGCCCCGAGCGTGCTCGGCAGCGCGCCTATCGGCAGGGGGATCGCATACGGCGTGACCTACGTGCCCGCACGAGACGAAATCCTCGCCCCAGCGGCCGCCTCAGCGCCGGGAATGCCGACTTTTCTCGTCCGATATGGACGGAGTGGCGACAGCCTCGCTGCCGGCGAAACCCTCGAGCTCGCCGGTGAGAACTTTCCGCTCACCGCTGCGGCTGCGGACGGTGACTTTGCGTTCGTCGCACACGTCGTCGACCAAGCGCTCTCGATCATCGACCTCACCGATGGCCGAGTGCGCGCCGTGCAGTGGCTCACCGAACCGGGCCCGTCGTACGTCGCTGTACAGCCCTGAACGCGCGATCAAGCCGTTCCGCTGAGGACGGAACATGGGCCGGCGCCGAGCGCGCTGCGTATACTGACACAGAGAAAGAGAGGGGGGGTCTCTTTTTCACATGGGGGGGCAACAGATGTCTTTTCTTCGCGGGTGGGGAGTAGTTGGTTTGTTCTTGGCAGCGGCGCTCTGGTTGACGCCAGGGGAGGCGCGCGCGTTTCCCGACGAGCCGTACAGCTTGGACGAAGGCAAGAAGGCACACAACCAGCGGTTTCACGTCCTCGGTGAGCTGGGCCTCTTCGCCGGCAAGCTAGAGGGCGACCAGAGATCGATCGTGCTGAGCCCGATCTTCGAGATGCGGCTCCAGATTGCGTACGAGTTCGTGATGCAAGCCATCTGGGGAATGTCGTACGCCAACGTCGATCGCGAGGACGCCGATCCCGACAACGCCTTCCGCATCGGAAATCCGTATGTCGCGTTCCACTACCAGGGGAAGAAAGGCCAGTGGTCGTATCGCATCGGCGCCGGCGTCGGTATTCCCGCCGCGAGTCTACCCGACGACATCAACGACCAGGTCACCGCGGCCTCCGCCTACTTTCTGGCTGCGGCCATCCGCGGCAACACGCAGTTCTGGCTTTGGGACCCGCACACCGTCAGCGTGATCGTTCCGTTCGCCGTCGAGCGACGAAAACCCATTGGTTTCCTTTGGGGCGTCTATCTCGACACCGGCGTGCTGATCAAGCTCAACGACAAGAACGCGAGGACGTCGAAGACCGATTTCCTGATGCAGATGGTCGGGATGCTGGGCTATCAAGCCACCGACTGGCTGCGCGTCGGCTCGCGCTTCAGCCTCGTGCTCATTCCGAAGTTCACAGAGTTCAAAACGCAGGTCGCGATCGAGCCCTACCTTCGCTTCGGCAACGACAACGCCTTCGGGGCGATTCGAGTCAACGTCAACCTCGACAACCCGTGGGGCTTCGCGTTCGATTCGCGGCAGGTCTGGGGCCTCCGGCTCGCCGGCGGCGCAGCGTTCTGAGCGCTGGCCAGCAGCGAACGCGCTCGTTCTAGGTGGCGTCGTGCCTTCGTCGCTGAACTAGCCTCGGCTTCAGCCGAAGATGGGCAGGTCCTCACCCGCGAGCGGGAACGCTGCCTTCATCTCGTTGGGCACGCCGGAGAGGTTTCGAAGCGCCCGATGGACGTGCGAGATCGAAAGCCGAGTCCCCTGCGCCGTATCGGGTGAGCCCGTCGGCTGAAGCGTCACGGGATCGACGAGGTACAGGCCGTGCCGGTCGTCCGTGCCGCCCACCACGCGGTTCCCTGGAATGCCCGGGCCCATCATCATCATGCTGCTGATTGGCCAGTGGTCTTTGCCGTTGCCGTTGTTGTAACCGGGCGTTCGACCGAAGTCGGACCCCATGACGATGGCCACCTTGTCCGCCACGCCGAGCCGCTCGGCTTCCTGCATCGCGAAGCTCGCACCGTTCACGAAGTCGACGAGGCGCGGAAGGTGGTTGTTGTCGTGGTTGCCATGGGTGTCGAATCCGCCCGTGCTGACGCTCACGCTGACCGAAAGGCCGGCCTGATACGACGCGAGCGCGACTTGGATTTGCCGCTCGATTTGGTTGTCCGAGAAGTCGTCTGGAAGCGATTCGGAGACCCGCTTGAGGTCGTCCTGCCCGAGCCGTGCGAGCATGAGCTCGTTTTGGCCAGCCCAGATTCGGGGCAAGCGCTGTCTGCCCTGCAGCCTGAGAATACGAAGCTCCTGCTCTCGCTGGACGATTCCGGGAATGTCCGGATGGCCGAAGTAGTTCTCCTCCGAGCCGGTCGGGTCGGGGCGCGACGGGTGCGCGAGGTTGTGCAGTAGACCGCCGTCGCCGAGAGGGACCGCGTTGGTCACGCCCTGGGTATCGAGGTAGCCCCCGTAGCCGATGAGCGGCATCGGCAGGTTCGGACCGTGGGTCGCCGCGATGAGCGCGCCGATCGGAGGGTGTCCTTCAGCGGTCCGGCCACTCCACGTGCCGCGTGTGCCCTGGTCGTGGCCGTTCGTGCCGGTGTCCATTCCGTTGATGACGAGCAGCCGCTGGTAGTGCGTTTGGAAGAACGCATCGAGGGCGGTGCCGTCGTCGCCGAGCGGCGCGTACTCGATGTTGCCCGCGGTCCGGATGTCGCTCTTGAGGAACCGGCCCATCGGGTTGTTTTCGTTTTCGTTGACGCGGCCCTTCGGGTCGCAGAGATGCGTGGGGTCCCAGCCGCCGCCCGCGTGCATGAAGATCCAATACGTGCCGGTGTAGCCCGACGCCGCAATCGACTGGGCGGTCGCGCGAAGCGGGTCTACCGTCGCCGGCAACACACAGGTGAGCCCGGCTGCTCCAGCAATGCGTAAGAAGTCACGACGATCCACAGCTAGTCCTCCCTCACTCGTACAGGTAGCGGTAATCGGACAGCAGGTAACTGACTGCAGCCATCCAGGCGCGGATGTTGTAGTTGCTGTCACGGTTGATGACGCGCGACTGAGGCAGGTCGGCGCCGGTGATTCGGTCATCGAAAAGCCTGCATGGGCCCGCGAGCTCTTCGGAGACGGAGCCGTTGCCAAGGCCCTGGCTTCCCAGCATGTGCGTCTCGGTCAAGACCGCCATCGTGGCATCGATTTCCGGGTCCGAAATCGGAAGGTCTTCGCCGAGGAGCTGTAGGTGTAAATGCCGAACCGCCTCGCGGGTGGCATCCGAGCCGTCGACGGGCGTCCCTTGGTCGATGTTCGGGAACATGACCCGTTCGTCTCGCGGCTTCGAGAAGTCGTAGGGCACCGCGAAGCAAGCCACCTCGTAGGCCATGCGCTGCGCGAGGCTCGCCATGACGCCGTTGGGCTCGGTCACGCGCTGCGTCACCAGATCCGAATCGATGCCGCCGTAGAAGATGCGGTACTGATCGAGGAGGTAGTCGTCGCGATTCGGGTCTCGTCGCCACCGCACGCCGGTGGTGGCCTCGATCTTGCGCGACAAGTGCTCTGGCGTGAGTAAGCGCGCCGTTCCGAAGGTCGAGAGCTCGATCTCCAAATCGCTGGTGAGCGGGGCCGCGTTCTTGGCCCGGAAGTAGGGGCTCAGCACGATCTCCCGGACGAGGAGCTTGAAGTTGTAGTCGCTATCGATGAAGCGCTGCTGAATCGTGCGCAGGATCTGCTGCTGGAGGTTGTATGCACGCTCGAGCGCAGGATGCACGTCCGGGTCGATCATCGGATCTTCCTCGGGAAGCGGTGGGGGTGGGGGAGGCGGAGGTGGAGGCGGGGTGCCGCCCATGCCGCCGGCGCCCATGCCACCGACGCCGCCCATGCCGGCCGCGCCGCCCACGCCACCAGCGCCGCCCATGCCGCCCATGCCGCCGGTGCCGCTCATCGTGCCACCCATGCCGCCCATGCCGCCGCCGCCCATCGGGGGCGGATCCATCGGCGGGTCCTGCATCGGGGGCGCCTGCGGCACCGTGATGTCGAGGACCTCCTGGCCGGTCATGCCCTGGAACACCGTCTTCACGGTGGCTTGCGCGAAGCGCGGATTGCGTGAGACCTCTTGGGCAAACCACTGAAGCGCGTTTCGGCGGTTGCTGTTCGGCAACGCTTCGCCGTTGAAGCCCGGGGGAAGAATGTAGTCGGGGCCGAACCACTCGCCTTCGCCGCTATATTCGCCGCTCTCGTTCCAATTCATGAATAGACCTGCAACGGGATCCATCGTCGTATGGCACACCGTGCAGTCAGGATTGTTGAGCGTCGGATTTTCGCCGAAGTCACTGCTTGCATCGACGGGACGACTTCCGAACTTGTTGATGTCGATGTCGAGAAAGAACCAGTAGGCCATTCGGGAGCGGTGACGGTTGATGTTGGTGTCACTCGTCGGAAATCGATTGAGGAACATCGCCGAGGTCAGAATGCCCGCGTGCGGAATGCCTGGAACCTCGATCTCGCGGAAGCCCATCGGGTCTTCACCGAGCCCCAGCGGGATGTCGGGCAGCCCCACCAAGGAAAGCTGCGAGAAGCCGTTGGCCATGGTGTAATTCGCGGTCAAGATCTCCGTGAAAGGCACCTCTTTGCGAATCACGTTCGCGATGAGCTCCAGCGGCTCCCTCGCAAGCGAGTCGTTGGTGACTCGCGCCGTCTCGTCGTCGTCCGGAAACTTGGTCTCGAACCATCGCAGGTTCGGCCACCGCTCTTCATCGAGAAGCTCGATCGCATTCTCTCGCCCGAGGTACTTGTCGGTGAGGAAATGGTCGTTGTAGAGCTCCATCATCCGGTCGTAGAACGCCGGCGTCCTCATCATCTCTGCAAGCGACGCCTCGAGCCCGAGCTGGCCATTCTGCTCGGTGATCTGCTGCTGTCGCGGGGTCGGGAGCCTACCGGTGAGCTCGAGGCTCGCCTTTCGAAGCGTCTCGTTCCACGTGAGCAGCTCGAGCTGCCCTTCGTACGGGTTTTCAAACCCATCCGACTGCGGACACGCGTTGATGTTGTTGGTCGAGCAGCCGCCAAAGAGCGTCGGATCTTCCTTGCAGCCGGAGACGGTAAGCGCCGCGCCGAGCACCAGGAGGAAAAACCCACCCTTTAGGTTGCCATTGATACACCGGTAACTCATCTGCACAGCTGACAGCCTAACATGCGAAAAAACACCCTGCAGGACTAAAAATTTGGCGTCCCACACTCTCATACCGGCAGTTTATAATCCTTTAGAGTTAATTTATTGAGTGAGCTACCTTGCGCTCGCTTCGCAGCATGCGAGAATTTCAGGGAAAAAGTCCGCCTGAAATTTTCTTTTGGAAACGTTGTTGTTTTTACCCATTATTTAGACCCTAGGCAGAAATTTCTAACAGGAGTGATCAGGAAAACATGGCTTACACATCCAAGCGCTCGATGCGGTTTCTTCTTCTGGCCTTTGGGGCCCTGCTCGTCGCCTGCGGCGAGGACGCCACCTCCGAGCCCCGGCTTCGCAACCTCGTCTACTGCGAGAATCCCGAGGTCCCGGCCGTTTCATGCGGGCTCACCGGCTACTCGATGAGCGACGATTCGGCGCTTCGCACCAAGCTCGAAGGCTGCACGGCTGATGGCTGTCATGGGATGAACGCAGCGACCTTCGAGATCGATCTAGCGGGCCCTTCCGTGCAGAGCGCGTTGGCTCCGCTCTCGTCGACTTTGGCAACCAACGGCGACCTGATCGTCGACGGCTTCGACCCGGACTGCAGCAACATCCTGACGAAGCTCACGAGTGATCCCGGCTCGGGCGAGCGGATGCCGATCCTCGCCCCCGCATGGAGCAACGACGAGCTCGACTGCTTCCGGTCCTACCTGCACGACATGAGCAACTGAGGCGCAGCGCTCAGCCGTGCTCGGCGCGGCGAATGCCGAGGTTGACGATCTTCTGCAGCAGCGCTGCATACCCGATTCCGTTGGCCTTGGCAGCGCTCGCGAACTCTTCGCCCTCACCGATGTCCGGGTTTGGATTTGCTTCGAGAAAGTAGAGCTGACCCGACTCGTGGAGGCGAAAGTCGATCCGAACGCAGCCATCGGTACCGAGGCGTCGGCAGATGCGCCGCGAGAGCGTCGCGATTCTGCGCTCCATGTCTTCGGAGAGACCTTTGGCCCGCCCGATCCGAACGCCGTACTTCTCTTGGTACTCGAGGTTCCATTTCACTTTGCTGGTGGCGATCTTCGGCGCGTCCTCGGGCAGCTTATCGAGAAAGATCTCCCACGTCGGGAGGACCTGGAGCCGGTGGTTTCCGAGCACGGAGACGTAGAGCTCGCGTCCCGGGATGTATTGTTCGACGACGGCATCGGTGAGGATCTTTTCGTGGATGAACGACACGCGTTCTTCGAGGGCGCTGTCGTTGTTCACCACCGATGCCTGCGCGATTCCGTAGCTGCCCTCTTCGATGAGTGACTTGACGATGAGCGGGAACTCGAGCTTCTTCGGTCGCCTGATCTTCCGGTAGCGTGGAAAGACGCGAAATTGCGGCACCTGGATGCGGTGATACGTAAGCACCTTCTTCGAGAGCGCCTTGTCGCGAGCGAGGAAGAGCCCGCGCGGATTGCACCCGGTGTAGGGTGTTCGCTGAAGCTCGAGGTACCCGACGACGTGCGCATCGAAGCTCGCCTCGCCGCCGAACTCCTCGAGCAAGTTGAAGACGACGTGGGGCTTGAGCTCCTCGATGGCGGTTCGAAGCGGCGCGAGCTCGTCGCTCAACCCGACCATCAGTACCTCGTGGCCGAGGGATAGAAGACCCTCGCGCACGTCGAACTCGGTTTTAAACGGCTCGATTTCGGTCGGCGTGAGCTGGCTGATGTCTTCCGGGGGGATGAGGCTCTCGTGCACCAGAACGATGATTCGCCGACGCTTTAGAGTGGATGCCATGTATCTCGCCGGTGCAGAAGGTGCACGGTATGCACCGTCAACATGATGGCAAAGTCGAGCTTCGTCTGACGCTCCCCCTTGGTGAGCCGGAGCCGGAGCTCGCGACACCGCCCGATGATATCACGGAGCACCTGGTCCACGGTGAACTGATATTCGCCGGTGAAAAGCGAGATTTGCTCGCGAATCTGTCGGCGATTTCGGCGCAAAAACGATGCGGCCGTTTCGTTGTTTCGATAGCGCGGAGAGTCACCGAAGATCTTGAGAAGGTCTCGGTCATATTCGTCGCTGAACCCGGGGCTGTAGTGCTCCTGGCGGCGCTCGTAGTGACGGCGCAGCGTGTGGCGAAGCTGTGGAAGCGAGTACGGGCGTGCACGCGAGTTGACCAGAGGCTTCTTGTCGGACAGGTCCGCAACCAGCTCGTCGATGTACTCGAGCTTGTCGAGGGCGTCGGAGTGCTCGTACCGCTTTCGCCAATTGGAGCGCGGCGCGAGCCACACCGCGAACGTCTCGGCGAAGTCCTCGACCGGGTGGGCCTGCGCGTACCAGCCGTCCAGGTGCTCGACGAATCCCCTGCTCAGAGGGTTGGGTCGGTAGAAATCGGGGTAGGGCTCGGATGCACGACCGAAGGCTTGCTGCCAGCGCTTTCGCCGCTGCAGGTTGTACGCGTGCTGAAGCGCATGGCCAGCCTCGTGTCGCAAGAGGCGCATGCACTCCATCCGGGTTCCGCCCTCGACTTCGAACATCATTTGCCGCTCGAGCCGGATCAGCCGCGGGTGCGCCAAATAAAATGGGATACCGATGCCGGGAATGCCGTCGGGTGAGCACCACTCGTCGCTCAGCCACGTGTGAGGGCGAAACCTGTGGAGACCGGCCTCGTCGAGCTCTTCACGGAGCCGTTCGACGCAGTCCTCGAGCCAGGTGCCGCCGATCGTCAGGCCGAGCTCGCGGAGGCGCACGTCCAGAAGCTCTTCGGTGGGCAGGTTTTCCCAATCGACGTGCACAGTCCGCGCAGCTTGCCGGATCTCACTTCGCCGGACAACAACCTCACCAAGGAAGTCGCTGCCCGTCGGCATGCCAGAAGCCGCCCGAGTCCTCGAGTTGGAGCTCGTCGATGCGCGCGATCAACCCGTTCGCCGACTCCTCCACCGGGATTCCGCTGTGCCCGGTCATCGACGTCGCGACCATGCCCGGATGAAGAATCGCGACCGCGATGCCATCTCTGCGAAGGTCGTGGGCGAGGTTCACTCCCGCCATGTTGAGCGCCGCCTTCGACATCCGATAGCCGTAGTAGCTACCGGAGCCGTTGTCGCCGATCGAGCCCATGCGACTGGTGATCAGAATCACTTTCGAGCCCCGACGAAGGTGCTCGTGAAACACCGAGGTGACTCGGAGCGCGCCGAGGGCGTTGACTTCGAAATTCGCTCGGATCTGTGCGAAATCGAGGTCGTCGAAGGATTCGTGGGTGAAGATGCCGGCGTTGTTGACCAGCACGTCGATCGGGGTGGTCCTGAGGCCGTCGGACACCGCACCGAGAGCCGTCGGATCGGTGACGTCGACGCCGTCGAACACCTCGACGCCGAGTGCGACCAGCTCTTCACTCGGCCTTCGGCAGAGCGCGATGACCTCATCGCCACGCGCGGTGAGCTGCCTGCTGAGCTCGAGACCGATGCCCCGGTTCGCGCCGGTGATGAGAAATCGTGCCACGCGTCCTCCGCGAGGAACGCTACCACAGCCATCGCTTCTTGGGGCCGCGACTTCTAGAGCTGGATGTGAACCTCGTGGCCCTCGTAGGCCGCAATGCCTTCATCCACCTTCTTGCCGAGCTCCCGCGCCAGCACGACGAGCGATCGCGCGATCGCGAGCTCGTCGCCGATCATCGGTCGATCGGGATCGTCCGGGTTACGGCGGGCTCGGCCCGTCGCCGAGATCTGCTCGCCGCCGATCGTGATGCTAGCCCTCGCGTCCGTCGTCGGGCCATCTTCGACCACATGGATTTCTACGTTGAATGACTTTGCCGCGCTCATGGGGCACCTCCTCGCGCGTGCCGCCAGAATACGGAATTTCAGGCATTCGTTCCAGCCTCAACGAACCGGAATGCAGAGGCGATCTCCATCGACGAACCCGCACCCGAAACCCGCTACAACGTCGCAATCCGCGTCGATCTCACAGCGCTCGAGACAGATGCGCGAAGAGAACGGGCCACCGAGGATGACGTGGTCGAGGCAAGCCCCCGGAAGGCCGTTGAACTCGGAAACTGGGCAGTCGAGGTCGTCGAAGCAGCCCACCGTACAGATCGCGTTGACGTAGTCCGTGTAGTGATCCGCCGGTACGGCGAGCTCTGCGCAAGAATCACCCGCGAAGCAATCGATGTTCGAATAACAGACTTCGTAGGTGATGGCCGTCGGGCCCGGGGGAACGTACACATCCTCGAAATCCCCGACGAAAATACATCCGGAAAGCATGGGGGCGAGCAAAGCAATCCCCAACCAAGTGAAGCGTGAAGTCATGGAAAAGCGCATGGTGAAAACCCCTTGTCTCTAGATAGACGGGCCCCAAGAGCCGGCATTCAAAGCCGAAATTCACCAAAAAGGGGACTGTCCCCTATCTAATTAGTCGTTGCGTGGTGGGCGGCGCGGCGGGCGCTGAAGACGCAGTCGGCGATCGAGAGGCCGCTGACGTACTGGCGGGAGCAGATGCCTACGGCGTTTCGGCCTGCCGCGTAGAGGCCCGGCACCACTCCGCCGTTTTCGCTCAACACCTGGCCGGTTCGCTCGTCGACAGCGAGGCCGCCGAGGGTCATCACGGCGCACACGTGACGCTTCGAGCCGAGCGAGCAATCGATTGCGAAAAAGGGGCCGTCCCTCATCGGATGAATGCTGTCGCCCGACTTTTCGAACCGGTCCGCACGCCTGCCCTGCGCCGCATCGCGATAGTCGTCGAGGGTCTTCTGAAGATTTCCTCGCGGCACGTCGAGCATGGTCGCGAGAGCATCGACGTCGTCTGCTTTCCTGCAGTTGAAGTACAGGTTCATCAGCGCAACACCGCGCTGAAACCACTGCAGCCGACCCGGCTTGCACTGCTCGTGCGCGAGCTTTTTCAAATCCTCGTCGATGATGAGAGTTGCGATGCCGTCGTTCTGCTCGACCATCGCCTCGCCGATCTTCGCGCCGTACCAGAGCTCGTTCACAAACCGCTCACCTCGCCCGTTGACGAGGACCCCCTGTGCGAATGCGTTCGGTGGGTAGAGGAAACGCCATGCCGACGCCCGGTGCATCTGCGCGACCTTGCCTCCAACGCCCTGTCCGAGCCGAATGCCGACCCCATCGTCGCCCGCGGTTCCGATGGCCAGGCCAAGAACGAAATCAGGCACGTGCTCCGCGACCATCTCGGGGTTGAAGATGAACCCGCCCGCGCACAGCACGACCCCGCGACGGGCGCGTACGCGCTTCGGAGACGATCGCTTCGCCTCGATCGAGCTACAAACCCGCCGCAGGCGAGCGGCGGCCTTCGGGGCCACCTTCGCGAGCTCGGTGTCCCAGCCGTGCAGCCACCGGTGAAGCACCCGCCAGAACGTCGATGTGAGCTGCTGGTATTCCACACCCACGACCCGACCTGACAGACCGACGATCAGCCGACTGACTCGAGATTGAAGCCGAACCTCGACCCCTAAGTCCATCGCAACCCTACGAAGCGGCTCGACGAGGTTGGCCCCTGGAAACGCACCCCCATCGACACGATGACCGCGTGCCGCCGGCGTGGCCCTCTTATTGTACGGAGGAACCGTTTCGTTGCCGGAGTAGTACAGGTGGAACTCGTTCGTGGGATATGACGTCTTGTCCGGGCAGAGGTTCCCGAAGAACGGAACACCTCGGTCGGCGAGCCACTTGACGTTTTCCGCGCTCGTTTCGCAGAAGCGCCGCAGGGTTTCTTCGGAAACCGCGTCTTGCACCTCCATCGACAGGTAGCGGTACATGTTCTCCACGGTATCCTCGACGCCCGCCTCTTCCTGGATGTGCGTGCCGCCGCCGGCATAAAAAACGCCCCCGCTAATCGCGGTTGCGCCTCCGCCCCCGAACCGGTCCAGCACGAGGACGTCAGCGCCGCGCTCGCGAGCCTCCACCGCCGCCGTCAGCCCCGCGGCGCCCATGCCGACGACGACCAGGTCGGCCTCGTCATCCCAGCGCATGCCGTCCACGTCTTCGACAACGAGTGGCGTCGGGCTGCTCATCTGGATTGCGCAAGCTAGCACGGCGGTTCAAGTTCCGCAGCGGTTCCATGGAGCTGCCCGTCGATCCGTATCAAGTCGGTCCCGTGTGTCTGGTGACCGGCAGCAATGGCTACGTCGGCAAGCACCTGGTTCGCCGCCTCGCCGACCTCGGGTGCGAGGTGAGAGCCTTCGATCTCGCGCCTTTCGAGGGCGACGCCAGCGTGCGCGGCATCGTTGGCGACATCCGACGGATCAGCGACCTCCGCGCTGCGACCGAGGGAGCGAACACCGTCTTCCATGCCGCCGCCATCATCAACACACTCACCCTCGCTCGGCCGAGGGTTCGCAGGCAGGTATTTGGCGTCAACGTGCTCGGTACGGAGCGCGTCATCGAGGCTTGCCAAGATGCGGGCGTGAAGAAGTTGGTCTTCACCAGCTCGATCACGGTGGCGGTCGATGCTCCAATTCGCGGCGGCGACGAGACCGCGCCCTACGTTGGACCCGGTGGTCTCCCCGACCTCTACTCGCAGACCAAAGCACTGGCGGAGCAACGCGTGCTCGCCGCGGACCGTGCCGGCGGGCTTCGAACCGCCGCGGTCCGTCCGGGCGGGGTTTGGGGTCCCGGTGAGGGAGCGATGGTCGTCGACGATTTCCTCGAGCATCTCGCCGCGGGTCAGTTCAAGGCGATGATCGGCAACGGCACGTCGGTGACGGACAACGTGCACGTGGATTCCGTCGTAGACGCCCATCTGCTGGTTGCAAAGATGCTGAGCGAGGACCCCGGCCTCGTCGGAGGCGAGGCGTACTTCGTCAGTGACGGAGAGCCGACCAATCCCGTCCTCTGGTATCGCCCCATCGTCGACGCACTGGGCTATGCCTGGCCGAAAATCCGCATCCCGCATCGCCTCGCGTACGCGTTCGCCCACTTCTCCGAGTTGTTGCACTACTTGGGTGGACCGTTCCCGACGCTCACTCGCCGTGGCGTGCTTTCGGTTTCCAGAGACGCGTCTTTTCGGATCGACAAGGCGCGCGCCCACCTCGGCTACGAGCCGCGCACCTCCTCGGCCGAGGGCATCCCGCAGCTCATGCAGGACTTCCGCGCGACGCACGATCGCTTCAAGGCCGCGCGATGATCAAGCTCATCTATCTGGTTTGGCCTCGAGAGCCCATGGAGCCGCCCGAGCGCCGGCGGCGGCTACTCAGCCACTGCGCACCTGCGCTCTTGGACGCGGGCGCGCGCTATCTCACCGTCCGCGTCGACGACGAGGACGCAGCCGTGCCATCGCCGGCGCCGACGACACGCTTCACCGATCCGTTCGTTGCCGAGGTCAGCGCCTGGATCGACGACATCGAAGTCCGCGGTCGGCTCGAAACGGTCTTGCTCGACGCCGGGCTCGACATTGCCGGCTATCGCGTTCGCGAGCACCTCTACACCGACTACGGAGGCAACGAGCACGGCAGGACGCGCGACTGGCCCGACGGTCGACGTTCGCCGGGGGTCGTCAGCGTCACCCCTTTGGAGCGCCCGCGGCGAATCCCGAAAGCCAGATGGATGCGTCATTGGTTCAACCGGCAGGGGCCGATGTCCGAGAAGATGCAGCCGCGGTGCCGGTATGTCCGCAACGTCGTCGAAGAGGTTTTGACACCCGGGGCCGTGCCCTACGAAGGCATCGTCGAAGAGTCTTGGCCGTCTGCAAAGCACATCACCAACCCGTTCCTCTTCTACGGCGCGCGCAATCGACTCGAGCTCGTCAAGAACATGGCCATCATGTTGCGGAGCGTGGCGCACTTCCTCCCCATCTGGAAAATCACAAGCGTGACGATGAGCGAGTACTTCGTGCGAAGCGCGTATGGCTAGCACTGTGTTTTTCCCTGGACGGTGAGCGCCGTTTGCGGCGATCCTTCCTCGATGCAAACCGACCGCCGCGACTTTTTGAAGCTGACGATGGTCGGCGCCGCGACACTGACGACGATTAGCACCGGTGCCAGCTTGTCCGGATGCACGTCGAGCGGACCCGCCTCCGGCATGAAACGGCTTCGGCCTGAAGACGTCGATCTACTGCGGGCGCTCACGCCCGCCGTGATGAAGGGCAAGATCAGGCCGGAGGACAGCGCCGGCCTCGACCAAACGATCGAGTCGTTCGACACGCTGATGGACGATCTATCGGAGCCGGTGGTCGCGGGGGTCCAGCAGGCGTTCGATCTGTTGAGCTTCGCGCCGACACGCGGCCTGCTGGTCGGGCAGTGGTCGAGCTGGTCGAAAGCCTCGTTGGAAGATGCAGAAGGGGCTCTTGCACGCCTCAAAGACAGCAGCCTCGGGCTTCTGAACGCGGTCTACGCCGCTGTCATCCGGTTGATCATCAGCGCCTGGTACCTGATACCCGAGAACGCCGCCACCGCCGGATACCCTGGGCCGCCGAAGAGAGTCGTCGGAGAGGTGCCCGCTACCGCGAAGGCGCAGGAGGTGGCGCCGTGATCGATCTTTCGCAAATCACGCTCAACAACAGCACCGACCCCTACAACAAGGCGGCGGAGCGCGGCTGGGACATCACCGATGCGAGCAAGCTCGAGGCGCCGCTCGAGCTCGAGGCCGACGTCGTCATCATCGGGACGGGTGCTGGGGGAGGTACCGCGGCCGAGACGCTGAGCAGCGCCGGGCTGCGCGTGGTCATGCTCGAAGCCGGGCCCCTCAAGACGTCGAGCCTGTTCGACATGCAGGAGCGCGCCGCGTATCGCGACCTCTACCAAGAAGGCACCGGCCGCGGAACGAAAGACGGCGGCATGGTGATCCTCCAGGGCCGGTCGGTCGGTGGCTCGACGACGGTCAACTGGACCACCAGCTTCCGGACCCCACCCGAGACCTTGAGGTTTTGGGCGGAGAACATGGGCGTGAGCGGCTGCTCCGTCGAGGAGATGGCCCCTCACTTCGAGCACATGGAAGAGCGGCTCAACATCCACGAATGGCCGCAGGCGCCAAACGAAAACAACGCAATGCTACAGCGCGCAGCCGAAAAGCTCGGCTATTCCTGGGAAAAGATCCACCGCAACGTGCGAGGGTGCTTGAACCTCGGCTACTGTGGGCTCGGCTGCCCGGTCGACGCGAAGCAGTCGATGCTCACCACGACGATTCCGGCTGCGCTGGACAACAAAGCCAAGCTCGTGCACCACGCGCGCGCCGTGCGGCTCTTCGGGGAGGGCGAAGCCGTCCAGGGCGTCGAGGCCGAGGCGCTCACGCCCAACGTGCGCGGCACCACCGGCCAGAAGATCACGGTGCGGGCGGCCCGAACCGTCGTTGCGGGGGGCGCGATGAACTCGCCGGCGCTCTTGCTTCGCTCCAGTGTGCCCGACCCGCACGGCCGCATCGGCAAGCGAACGTTCCTGCACCCGACCACGCTGACGATGGGCATCTACGAAGGTGGGATCAACCCTTTCTACGGCGCACCTCAGTCGATCTACTCCGACCACTTTCAGTGGCAGCGTGTCGATACGGGGCCCATCTGCTTCAAGCTCGAGGTGCCGCCGCTGCAGCCGGCTTTTGCTGCGGCCTTCTACACGGCTGCGGGCGAAGAGATTGCCGAGTGCATGGACCAGCTCGACCACACGCAGTGCATGATCGCGCTGATGCGAGACGGTTTTCACGAAGACAGCCAAGGCGGCACCGTCGAGCTCGGCGACCAGGGGCAGCCGGTGATCGACTACCCGGTCGACCGGTATCTGCTCGAAGGCGTGAAGCGGGCGTGGAGTGTCATGCTGGAGATGCAGTTCGCCACCGGGGCAAGATCGGCGCGCCCGGCACACGTCGATGCCCGTCACTACACGTCGTGGAAGTCAGCCAAGGCGGCGCTGGCGGAGCTCGACGTGGTCGCGCACAAATCCAAGGTCGGCAGCGCGCACGTCATGGGCGGCTGTCCGATGGGCGACGACCCGGAGCGAAGCGTCACCGACTCCAACGGCAAGTTCCACCACCTCGACCACCTTTACGTGATGGATGGCTCCCTCTTCCCGACGAGCATCGGTGCCAACCCGCAGCTCTCGATCTACGGCCTCGTCCACAAGCTCTCGAGCCAGCTAGCAGCCCAGCTCAAAGCTTGAAAAAGGGGACTGTCCCCTTTTTATGGCTTGGCGGCTTGAGCGACTGCTTGGACTAGGCTCTTCGAGAACATGCGGCCGGTGAGGTTGTCGCGGACTTTTTTGTGCGCGGCTGCCCATTCGGAGGCCGCGTCGCCCGCTTCGACCGCTTCGATGCCCTTCTTCGTGACGATGCTGTAAGCCTTCTGATCGTCTTTGCGGATGGTCTTGTTGAGCAGCTCGTGCGCCCGGTCCGCCGTAGTCTGGAACACTTTTTGGAGATCCGCCGGTAGCTCGTCGAACTTGTCTTTCCGCATCATCGTTCCGCCAGCGATGATTGCCGAGTTGTGGGCAGTCATGTACTTGACGCGCGTGTACCACTGAAGCGCAACCGCGGTGAGCGCCGACGACGAGATGACGTCGACCATGCGCGTCTGAAGCGCCGGGTAGACCTCCGGTACGCCGAGCCGTACGGCGTTTGCGCCAATCACCTGATAGAACTCGACGAAGATTGGGTCGTCCTTCCAGACCCACGGCCGCATGGCCTTGATCTCGTTGGGCGACTTGATCGGGTTCACGGAAAACAACCGGGTCTTGCCGGCGTCGCCCCAGCCAACGAGCTTGAAGCCTTCTTTGGTGAACATCTCTTCGAACTGAGGCGCCATCCGGTCGCGCACGCGATCGAGCTCTTCATACGTGTCGAGGAAGCCCGGCAACGTGAGCACGTTCATCGCCGGGACCAACATGCTCATGCCGGTCATCGTCACCACGCCGCCATCGAGCTGCCCGACCCGCATCTTGCGGACGAAGTCGCGCTCGTCACCCTGCGATCCGCCCGGATAAAATCGCAACTTCAGCCGCCCCTCGGTTTTTTCTTGAAGCGTCTTGTTCCAGGCGTTGAGGATCTTCATCCACGACGAGCCTGCCGGCGCAAGCGAAGCGATTCGCAGCGTGTACGACTGCTCGGCTTTGGTGGTCTTCGTGGTCCCGGGCAGCGCAACAGCCGCTGCGGCAAGTAGCAAAATTGGTACAAAACGACGCTTCATTCGAATCAACCCTTTCCCGTCGCGCGAGAGTCCGCCGAGAGTCACAAGGAACCACGCCCTCGTCAATACGAAGGTGCGGCTTTCTCGAGCATGTCTGACGCTTCTTTGTCGAATAGCTCGACGATCGGACCCAGGTTTTTACTCAAAGCTTCGTCTTTGCGGACGCGGACCATCACCTTTCCGGCGTACCCTAACGCACCAAGTCTTGCCGTCAGACGGCAGAATCGCATGTGCTATGGCGTCCCACAGTGGGGGACATCGTCGAGAATCGCGACAGCACGGCGCGCGACCACCTAGCGAACGAGCGTACGTTCTTGGCGTGGGTGCGAACGGCCCTCGGTCTCGTCGGGCTCGGTGTGCTGCTCGAGCGGCTCGGCGCAGGCGGCGAGCCGTCGGTCGCGATGGCGGCCGGAATCGGCTTCATCAGCTTCGGTGGGCTTTGCTTGATCTATGCGGTGAGCCGCTATCTCTGGGTGGCGCGCAATCTCGAACGCGGCATGTTTCCCGTGGCGATGCGCGGCCCGATCGTGATCGCCCTCGGCGCCCTGCTAGTCGCCGCCGGCGCCATGCTCTACATCCTGCTCCTGCACTAGCCCGTCCGCTCGCCAAGGGCGAGCGAAGCGTCGGGGGCGCTTCCTGCCGACAGCCGGTATTCTCCCTTCATGGCCGGACCCACCGAGTGGACTTGTCCGATGCACCCCGAGATCGTCCGCTCGAGGCCCGGAAGCTGTCCGATTTGCGGCATGGCTCTCGAACCGCGTGATGCTCGCGCGGACGACGACGATGAAAACCCCGAGCTGATCGAGATGACGCGCCGCCTGTGGGTGGCTGTAGCTCTCACGATCCCCGTGTTCGCGCTCGCCATGGGCCATCTCGTTCCCGGCGAGCTGTTCTCACGATTGTTTTCTTCCAGGACACGGACCCTGCTCGAGCTCGCTTTCGCGACGCCGGTTTGCCTGTGGTCGGCATGGCCGTTCTACGTTCGCTTCGTTCAGTCGTTGAAGAACAGAAGCCTGAACATGTGGACGTTGATCGGATTGGGCGTCAGTGTCGCGTATGGGTACAGCGTCGTCGCAGCGTTGGCTCCACATATCTTTCCCGCTTCTTTTCGCGATCACGCTGGTCAGGTCGCGGTGTACTTCGAGGCGGCGGCCGTAATCGTCACCTTGATTCTGCTGGGTCAGGTTCTCGAGCTTCGTGCGCGAAGCCAGACGGGTGCCGCGATCAAGAAGCTACTCGGCTTGGCGGCCAAGACGGCGAGCCGAATCCGAGACGATGGAGTCGAGGAGGACGTCGCACTCGAGAACGTTCGCGTGGGCGACCGATTGCGAGTGCGTCCCGGCGAAAAAATTCCCGTCGACGGCATCGTGATCGAGGGCTCCAGCCCCGTGGACGAGTCCATGGTGACGGGAGAGCCCATTCCTGTTCACAAGCGCGAGAGCGATGCCGTGATTGGCGCCACGATCAACGGAACTGGCATGCTGGTCGTGCGCGCTGAGAAGGTGGGCGCCGAGACCCTGCTTTCGCGCATCGTCGCAATGGTTGCGGAGGCGCAGCGGACGCGTGCGCCGATTCAAAAGCTAGCCGACGTCGTGTCCAGCTATTTCGTCCCGATCGTGATCGCGGTCGCCGCGATCACCTTCATCGTGTGGGGGCTCTTCGGTCCCGCGCCGCGTATGGCTTACGCGATCATCAACGCGGTTGCTGTCCTCATCATCGCTTGCCCGTGCGCCTTGGGCCTCGCGACTCCCATGTCGATCATGGTTGCAATGGGCAAGGGTGCCAGTGCTGGCGTCCTCTTCAGGAATGCCGAAGCCATAGAGCTCATGCGCAAGGTAGACACAGTCGTGGTCGACAAGACCGGTACGCTGACCGTCGGAAAGCCGGCGCTTGTCGCAATCGAGACTGCTACGGGCGTCGACCAAAACGCATTGATGGCGGCGGTGGCCAGCCTCGAGCACGCGAGTGAGCACCCCTTGGCCGCTGCCATCGTCGCGGGAGCGCGTGAGCGCGGCGCATCGATTTCGAGCGTGGATTCATTCGAATCGATCACGGGCAAAGGCGTGGTGGGGCGGATCGACGGGCGCGTCGTCGCCGTGGGCAGCCGCAAGTTGCTCGAAGAGCTCGCATTGTCAGCCGGCCCACTCGCCGAACGAGCGGATGTGCTTCGCCGGGAGGGTCAAACGGTCGTGTTCGCCGTGCTGGATGGCGAGGTTGCCGCGATTCTGGGCGTGGCCGATCCGATCAAGGACAGCGCCCGGAGCGCGATCGCCTTGCTTCACCAAGAAGGGCTCCGCGTGGTCATGCTCACCGGCGACAATCGCCAGACCGCGGAGTCGGTTGCTGCAACGCTTTCGATTGACGAAGTGATCGCGGAGGTTCTGCCGGACGCGAAGGCAGAGGCCGTCAAACGGCTCCAACGAGAGGGGCGCGTCGTGGCCATGGCGGGCGACGGCATCAACGACGCTCCCGCTTTGGCGCAATCGGACGTGGGCATCGCGATGGGGACCGGCACCGACGTCGCGATCGAAAGCGCCGGGGCAACGCTCGTCAAAGGGGACCTTCGAGGCATCGTGCGCGCGCGAAAGCTCAGCCGGGCGACCATGGCCAACATCAAGCAAAACCTCTTCTTCGCGTTCGTGTACAACGCGCTGGGGGTGCCGATCGCGGCGGGCGTCGCCTATCCGGTTTTCGGCGTTCTCCTCAGTCCAATGGTTGCAGCCGCCGCGATGAGCTTCAGCTCGGTTTCCGTCATCGCGAACTCCCTCCGCCTGCGCACGCTCGAGCTCTGAGGGCTCGACTCCTCATCGCTCGGGATTGGGGTATCCTACTTCGTTGGGAATGACGTACTTTGCAGCGGTCACGGGACTCGTCATCGGCGCCGGCTACGGCTACGTATCGCAGCGCGGGGCCTTCTGCATGAACTCCGGCTTCCGCATGGCGGTTGCGGAGCGCAATACGACCAAAGTCAAAGCTTACGCGCTTGCGATTGCGCTGCAGATGGTTGCGGTTCCGGTGGTCTTTGCCGCCGGGTTGTCGAGCCCCACCTATCCAGCCTTGTTGCCGGTAGGCGCCGTCGTTGGGGGCTTGCTGTTCGGCGCGTCGATGCGGTGGGCCGGTGGGTGCGCTGCAGGGGTTTGGTACAAGGCGGGTTCGGGCAGCATCGGCTCGGTTGCGGCGGTGTTGGGGATGGCCCTTGGCGCCGTTCTGCTCGAGCTCGGACCGCTGTCGGGTTTCCGCGCGGCGGTACAAGCGATGGGGCCGTCCGTCGGCGACGGCGCGCTCGAGGTCTGGGCGTACGCGCCGATCGCCGGCGTCGTCGTGATCGCCGCGCTTTGGCGTACTGCTCCAGGCGTTGCGGGAGACTGGTCTTGGCGCCGAACGGGCATCGCGATTGGCGTGCTCGGTGCTCTCGCTTGGCCGCTGTCGAGCCTCGGCGCGCGGGACTTCGGCATGGCCATCATTCCGGGGACCGTCGGGGTGTTTGCCGAGCCGCTTCGCCGTTTCCTGACATGGGATGTGCTCTTCGTGCTCGGTATTCCGGTCGGCGCGTTTCTGGCAGCTCGTGCTACGGGGCCGATCGGTGCGTCCAAGGTGAGCATCACGGACGCGGGGAAGCGGTTCGCCGGCGGGTTGGGTCTTGGCGTGGGTGCGTCCTTAGCCGCCGGATGCACCGTGGGGCACGGATTGACGGGTGTTCCGTTGCTCGCGCCGGGAAGCATCGTCGCGATTGCAGCCATTTTCGCCGGGAGCGCAATCACGTCGCTATGGCATCTCCGATACGCGCAGGTCGAACAGCCCAATTAGGTCCATGGTCAAAAAGCCCCGGTCGGGTTCGCCGGCCACATACCGGCCCTCCACCGCGTCGCTGAGCGGGTAGAGATAGAAGAACATGCCGCGCAAGAACAGCCGGAGCTCCACCTCCGATCCCTCGGAGACTGTGCGCACCCCCTCGACGAAGTCGATGCTTCCGCTCATCTTCAACTGCGAGGTCGCCCGTACCGACGTCTGATCCTCGACCGATCGAATCTCCACGTCGAGAGTCTCGTCTCCTTCGCTTGTCGGCCCGAGCTCGATCGAGAGACCCGTGTACTCACCGGCCGGTACGTCTGAAAGAAGCCTCATCGTTTGATTGGAAACCGAGAGGTCGATCACGACGGGCCCGACGAGCTGCACGGGCTCTCCCGAACCGATGAGCGAGACCGATTGAACCGACAGCGTGCCGGAAGTCAGGGCCAACACGCCGTCTTCGGAGACAATGTTGTCTTGTGACTCGACCACGGCGGCAATCAGTGCCGGAGCACTTCCGGAGTCACTGCAGCCAATCCACGCAACCGCTGCAGTCAGGGCCAACCGTTTTGTCACGTTGCTCAAGGAGATCTCGCCGTTCGGAGCAAAGCGCGGTAGGTACCGAGCGATGTACTCGCGGATCGAACGATACATCGAACGCGCGCTCTTGCACGTCGGCGAAATCTCCCAGAGTCGAAAGCGCCTGCTCGACCAGTTGGCCGCCATCGTCGGTCAGAAGCGCCGGGCCGGGAAAGCTGCGGACTTGGTATTCATCTGCACGCACAATTCTCGGCGCAGCCAGGTGGGGCAGATTTGGGCGGCGGTGGCGGCCGCGCATTTCGGGATCGACGGCGTGCGCACGCATTCCGGAGGCACCGAAGTCACGGCTTTCAATCCGCGGGCCGTGGCCGCGCTAGAGCGCGCCGGCTTCGAGATCACCGCCCCGGGGGGGGACAACCCCCGATACCGCGTCGCCTTTTCCGAGGATGAGCCGGCCGTGGAGTGTTTTTCCAAGACTTATGACGATGCGCACAATCCGGCGGACGGCTTCACGGCCATCATGACTTGCTCGGATGCCGACGAAGCGTGTCCCGTCGTTCAAGGTGCGTCCGCGCGACTGGCGATACGGTACGACGATCCCAAAGTCGCCGATGGAACGCCCGGCGAAGCTGCTCTGTACGACGCGCGCTGCCGTCAAATCGCTACCGAGATGCTGTACGCCTTTTCCCGCGTGTCCTAGCTTTCGGCGGTAGCCTCGGCCTCGACCATGGCGGGACGGTAGCGTTTGCGGATCCGAAGGGCGACGTTCACGAGGCCGATCAGCACCGGCACCTCGACCAGCGGTCCGATGACCGTCGCAAACGCCGCGCCGTGGTGGATGCCGAAGGTCGCAACGGCCACGGCAATCGCCAGCTCGAAGTTGTTGGAGGCCGCGGTGAAAGACAGCGTCGTCGCCTCTTCGTAGTTGGCGCCCGCGACCTTGGAGAGCAAGAACGAAACGAAAAACATCACTACGAAGTAGATCAGGAGCGGAATGGCGACGCGCACCACATCAAAGGGAAGCTCGACGATCATGTCTCCCTTGAGCGAGAACATCACCACGATGGTGAACAGAAGGGCAACGAGCGTGATGGGGGCGATCTTCGGCGCAAAGGATCGTTCGAACCATTCGCGCCCCTTGGATTTGATCAGAAAATAGCGCGTGAGGAAACCGGCCGCGAACGGGATACCGAGATAGATGGCGACGCTTTTTGCGATCTCGCCGATCGTGATGTCGACCACGGCGCCTTCGAGGCCGAGCTTCCCGGGCAGCCAGGTCACGAAAAACCACGCGTATATGGAAAAGAACAGGATCTGGAAGATCGAATTGAACGCCACCAGTCCCGCCGCGTACTCGCGATCGCCGCGGGCGAGGTCGTTCCACACGATGACCATGGCGATGCAGCGCGCCAGGCCGATTACGATCAGCCCTACCATGTACTCGGGCTTGTCCGGCAGAAACGTGATCGCCAGCCCGAACATCAGCATCGGCCCGATGATCCAGTTCTGGACGAGCGACAGAGAGAGAACCTTCTTGTTTCGAAAGATCCGCCCCATCTTCTCGTAACGGACTTTGGCGAGCGGCGGGTACATCATGAGGATCAACCCGACGGCTATTGGAATCGACGTCGTCCCGATGCTCATCGCATCGAGCGCGTCGGCGACGCCCGGGACGAGGCGGCCGAGCGCCACGCCGAAGCCCATGGCGGCGAAGATCCAGAGGGTCAGGTAGCGATCGCGAAAGGAGAGGCGTCGTTTGTTGGATTTCATTCGGTCGCTTTCCGTAGCGGCGAGCGGCACCCTTCCATATACTCCGCCCCCATGGAAGCCGAGCTGCAGAAGCCACGACCAGGCGACTACCTCATTCAGGGTCGGCGTGTGACGATGCCGTGTCACGTTCGTGACGCGTGCTCCGCAACGGCCACGTGGTCGGTGAGCGCACGCGCGGCGCAGGCGTTGATTTCAGGGCCCGAGCTCGAGGTCGCCGAGGTGTTTCCCGGTCGAGGTTTGCTCAGCATCGCGTGCATCGACTATCGCGACAACGACCTCGGTGACTACAAGGAGGTGTCGATCGCTTTTTTCGTGCGTCGGCGCGGCGAAGGCGGTGCAGTGCCTTACATCGGGGCGGCGGTCGACATGCTGCGGGGGATCTTGCCGACCCACATCATTCACTTGCCGGTGACTCAATCGTTCAGCTGCGAGGCCGGGCAAACCATTTGGGGCTTTCCCAAGACCGTCGACGAGATCGAGCTCGATACGAGCGGCGATCGGGCTCGCTGCGTGTGGAACAAAGACGGGGTCAACGTGCTGAAGCTCAGCTTGCCGAAAGGCGGCAAGCGTGAGTTTCCCGAGCAAACGCTGCGCACGTACAGCTACATCGGCGGCGCACTACACGAGACGCGGTTCGCATCGAGCGCGGAGGGCCTCGGCGTACGCCTCGGGAGCGCGGAGATCGAGCTCGGTGCGCACCCGATCGCGGATGAGCTCCGGACGCTCGGCCTCCCCAAGCCCGCGCTCATGAGCCTGTGGATGGGGAAGATGAAGGGTCGTTTCGAAGCTGCGCGCCGCTGCGCGTAGGCGAAGGGAGGAGCACGTCATGGAAGTGCGCGCCGCAGTTGCACACGAAGCGGGCAAGCCGCTCTCGATCGAAAAAGTTCAGCTCGAAGGCCCGCGGGCCGGTGAGGTGCTGATCGAGATCAAAGCGACCGGCGTCTGCCACACCGATGCATACACGCTCTCCGGGGCCGACCCAGAGGGCATTTTTCCGTCCGTGCTCGGCCACGAAGGCGCTGGCGTGGTCGTCGAGATCGGGGCGGGCGTGACCTCCGTGAAGCCGGGCGACCACGTCATTCCTCTCTATGTCCCCGAGTGCCGGAACTGCGAATACTGTACATCGGGTAAGACCAATTTGTGTCAGGCCGTGCGTGCCACGCAGGGGCGGGGCCTGATGCCGGATGAGACCAGTCGTTTCTCCCTCGGCAATGACACCATCTTTCACTACATGGGCACGTCGACGTTTGCAGAACATACCGTCGTGCCGGAGATCGCCGTCGCCAAGATCCGTAGCGATGCGCCGTTCGACAAGGTTTGCTACATCGGCTGCGGCGTCACCACGGGGATCGGCGCCGTCATCAACACGGCTAAAGTCGAAGCGGGCGCCAACGTCGTCGTGTTTGGGTTGGGAGGAATTGGGCTCAACGTCGTGCAGGGGGCGCGCATGGTCGGGGCGGACAAGATCATCGGCGTCGACATCAATCCGGCGCGCCGCGACCTCGCCGAGAAGTTCGGCATGACCCACTTCGTGAATCCCAAAGAGGTCGAAGAAGATTTGGTCGCGTATCTGGTCGATCTCACCGACGGCGGCGCGGACTACAGCTTCGAATGCATCGGTAACGTCGAGGTGATGCGGCAGGCGCTCGAGTGCTGTCACAAGGGTTGGGGCGAAAGCGTGATCATCGGCGTCGCGGGCTCCGGAGAAGAAATCGCCACGCGGCCCTTCCAACTGGTGACGGGCCGCGTTTGGCGCGGGACGGCCTTTGGGGGCGCTCGGGGACGCACCGACGTTCCCAAAATCGTGGACTGGTATATGGAAGGGAAGATCAACATCGACGATTTGATCACCCACAAGATGCCGCTCGAGAAGATCAACGACGCCTTCGCGCTCATGCACGAGGGGAAGTCGATTCGAAGCGTGGTGGAGCTCTGACATGGCGGGCGAGTCGGGCATCTTCGTCCATCAGTTCGAGCTGGGGCCCTGGGAAAATTTCATTTATTTCATCGGCGATCGGGCCACCCGCCGGTGCGCGGTCGTCGACCCCGCCTGGGACGCCGATTTCATCCTTGCGGAGGCCGAGCGCCTCGACGTCGAAATCACCGACATCCTCTGCACACACAGCCACTTCGATCACGTCAATCGTGTCGATGCGATTCTCGAAAAGCGCGACGTACCGGTTCACATGCTCGGGGAGGAGATCGACTTCTCCGGCTTCCAATGCGAGAACCTTCGTCGAAGTAGCCCTGGCGATGTCGTGCGCATCGGTGAAGACCTCGACCTGACGATGGTACATACGCCCGGGCACACGCCGGGCTCGACCACTTATCGGATTCGCGACGCGATCGTGACCGGCGACACCTTGTTCATTCAGGGCTGCGGACGCTGCGATTTCGTCGGCGGCGACCCCGGGGTCATGTATCAAACCCTCAAGAGCCTCACCGAAGCCTTACCGAGGGAGACCCGCATGTATCCGGGCCACAACTACGGCCCCGTCACCGTGTCGACGCTCGACGAAGAGCTCAAAGAAAACCCGTATCTACAACACCAGTCGCTCGCGGATTTCGTGGCACACCGCATGGAAGGCAAGACTCCAAACAGCAAGCTCCCGACGCCGCCGACGTGACGCCGCACTTAGCCCTTCCAAAAAGGTGCCAGACTCCTTTTTCATTGACCCCTCCGAAAAGGTGCCTGACCCGTTTTTTCTCTTTGGCGGGTGCGGCGGATGCCTGTGGTGACGTATTGGGCGGTGCTGACTGCGATGGTGACGAGGATGGCGGCGGCGAGGGCGTGCAGCACGATTTGCGGCGGTTGGGCGAGCCATGCGTGGCTGATCGTCAGGAGGATGAAGAGAATTTGAAGCACGGTGTTGAGCTTGCTTGCCCCCGTGGGCTCACCGTGCAGCGGCGCGACGAAGAGCTGGTAGAACGTCGTCCCCCCGATGATCACCACGTCACGCCCGACGACGATCGCCGTGAACCACGGCGGCACCAGCCCGATCCAGGTCAGGGTCACGAACGACGCGAACATCAGAAGCTTGTCTGCCGCGGGGTCGAGCAAGCCCCCGAGACGAGTTCGCCAGTCGAAGCGCCTCGCAAGATAACCGTCTAGGGCGTCGGAAAGACCGGCGACGAGAATCATGCCGAGCGCGAGGCCGTAGCGCCCCTGCAAAAGGCTCCACACGATTGGCCCCACGAGAATGATGCGCGCTACGCAGATCATGTTGGGGATGTACTTCAGCTTCACCGTCCAACGCCCTCTCCCTCGGACGGCCGCATCGTGTCAGAAGCGCCGTTCGCAGTCGACTATAGATTTAACTACGAGCCTCGGGGTTTGGTGTCATACTCGCACGAGTAGGGGCCCTGGAGGGTAAAGTGCCGAACGCGTACATTTCTGGAACCGGCTTCCACGTTCCCGACAACGTCGTCACCAATACCGAGCTCGCAACTCGATACGGCATCGACACGACGCACGAGTGGATCGAGCAGCGCACCGGCATCGAAGCGCGACGCTTTGCCGAGGAAGGCGTGGGGACCGCGGACCTCGCCGTACCGGCCGTCGAGATGGCCTTGGAGCGTGCGGGGCTTTCGAAGACCGACATTGGACTGATCGTCTTTGCAACCCTGTCTCCCGAGCACTGCTTCCCCGGCTCCGGGGTGTACCTTCAAACCAAGCTCGGGCTGACCGACGCGGACGTCGGCCACTTCGTGGGCTGCCTCGACGTTCGAAATCAGTGCTCTGGGTTTCTGTACGGGTTGGCGACGGCCGCGTCGATGGTCCAGGCGGGCGCTGTCGACAACGTCGTGGTCGTGGGTGCGGAAGTGCACTCCGCGGCGTTGGATCTCACTACACGCGGCCGGAACGTGGCTTCACTCTTCGGCGATGGAGCCGGCGCAGTCGTCGTCAGCGCGACAGACGAGGACCGCGGCGTTCGCAGCTGGCACCTCGGCGCCGACGGCCGGCACGCCGATGCGCTCTCCCAAAAGGTCTGGGACATCCGAAAGCGTCCCTTCATCCCGCAGAACGACGAGGGCGTCGGGCAGGTTCAGCCAGACCTCATGTTCGCGCACATGGAGGGTCGACTGGTTTTCAAGAACGCCGTCGAGCGAATGATCGGCGCTCTCATGAAAGAGTTTCAAAAGCAGAGCCTCACGCTCGACGACGTCGATCTCTACTTCTTTCATCAGGCCAACCTGAGAATCAACCAGTACGTCGCCAAACAGCTCGGGCTCGCGGAAGACAAGCTCTATCACAACATCGAGCGCTACGGGAACACGACCGCCGCAACGATTCCGATCATGCTTGCCGAGGCGCAGGGCGAGGGCAGGCTGGAGCGCGGGATGAAGATCGCGACCGTCGCATTCGGCTCGGGTTTCACCTGGGGCGCGGCCATCATCGATTGGTAGTATGCGCTTCGGCGCTTTTCGGATCGAGCTTGGGAAGATCGGGCTCGAGGTAGATCATCGTCGCGATCCGCACAGCCTGGCGGATGCGCGCCTCCGCAGCGTCGATCGCCGAAGCGACGCCAGCCGTGTCGAGGCCCGGGTCCATCTTGAGCTCGGCGGCCACGAGGAGCTGGTCAGGCCCGATGTGCTGCGTTCGCAAGTCGAGGAGCGCGTCCACGCCTTCACTTCCCTCGATGGCCGTGACGATCTTGCCACGGACGGGTCTGCTTGCGGATTCGCCGATGAGAAGGCTCTTCATCTCATAGACGAGAACCGCTGCGATCAAGACCAGCAAGACGCCAATCGAGATCGTGGCGTACGCGTCCCATCGCGAATTGCCCGTTGCCGCCGACAAGCTCACCCCGGCTAGAGCCAGCGCCAATCCGGTGAGCGCACCGAAGTCCTCGAGCAGTACCACGGGAAGCTCGGGCGACCGCGAGTGCCGAATGAACTGCCACCAAGAGGCGCTGCCTTTGATCCGGCGCGACTCGACGACTGCCGTTCGGAAAGAGTAGCCCTCTAGAAAAATGCCGAGGACGAGAATCCCGATGGCCCAGCCGACGTTGGTGAGCTCGTGACTCGTCTCGCCGAGCTTGTGCGAGCCCTCGTAGATCGCAAACAAACCGCCGAGCGAGAAAAGCACCAGCGCGACGATGAACGACCAGAAATATCGCTCGCGGCCGTAGCCAAACGGATGCTCCGCGGTCGCGTGCTTCTTGGCTTGACTGCCGCCCCAGAGCAGGAGGGCCTGGTTCGAGGTGTCGGCGACGGAGTGGATCGCCTCGGCCAGCATGGACGAAGCGCCAGTGACGAAATAGCCGACGAATTTCGCGATTGCGATTCCGAGATTCGCGAACAATGCCGCAAGAATCGCCTTGGTGGAGCCGGATGCCATGGCGCGAGGCTATGTGATATTGCCCTCCGGTGCGAGTTGATGGTGTACCCCAGACCCGCCAGGTGACCTCGTTCTGCGGCGACGTGCTCGGAAAAGCCGACGCCGTCGAGATCGCGCGTCGCATCAGGGACGGCGAGATTAGCTCCCGAGAAGCGGTCGAAGCCGCAATCGCGCGGGCGGAGCGGGTCGATCCGTTGCTCAACGCGATTGCGGCGCCGCTGTTCGAGGCGGCGCGCACAGCGGCCGAGACGCCGTGCGCAGGGCCTTTCGCGGGTGTGCCGACGTTCATCAAAGACACCGATGCCGTCGAGGGATCGCCCATGCGCTTCGGCTCGCGCGGGCTGCCAACCACGCCTTCGAGGGAGAGCACGCCTTTCGTGAAGCAGTTCCTGTCGCTCGGTCTGATCAACCTCGGCAAAACCACGACGCCGGAGCTCGGCCTCACGGGCACGACCGAAGCGCTCGTGTACGGCCCCACCCACAACCCCTGGCGGCTCGGTGTTTCCCCTGGCGGCTCGTCGGGGGGTGCCGCCGCGTTGGTGGCCGCAGGGGTGGTGCCTCTGGCCCACGCGAACGACGGCGGAGGATCGATTCGCATTCCCGCATCGTGCTGCGGTCTCGTCGGCTTGAAGCCATCCCGCGGGCGGCTTGCCGAGGTGGAGGGCTCGCACCTACTCCCGATCAACATTCTTCATCAGGGCATGGTGAGCCGTTCGGTTCGAGACACCGCGGCCTTCTATCATGCTGCCGAACGTCGCCATCGGAACCCACGGCTACCCGAAATCGGTTTGGTCACACACCCCGGCCGTCGCCTTCACGTCGGGTTCTTCACGGAGCTCGACGATCAGACACCGTCTCATCCGGATTGCACCGCTGCCTGCAACGAGGCGGCGAGGCTTCTCGAAAGCCTCGGGCACACGGTCGAGCACGTGACGCCGCCCTTCGAAGACAGCTTCCATGAAGATTTCTTCTTGTTTTGGGCGAGCATGGCGTTCGCTATCACGCGATTTGGAACCAAGCTCATCCATCCCGAATTCGACCGGTCGAGAATCGAGCCGTTCACCGAGGGGTTGGCGCGCTATTTCACGGGCCGTGCGCATCGGGCGCCCGGCGCGGTTCTTCGTCTGCGTGGATTTGCACGACGGTACGCGCGCGGATTCGACCGCTATGACGTGCTCATGAACCCGACCGTCGGCATGCCTCCGCCCGAGCACGGTTACATCGGCCCGGACGTCGACTTCGATACCGCCCTAGAGCGCTTGAAGTGGTTCATTCCCTTTACCCCGATGCAGAACGTCGCCGGGGGGCCAGCGGTTTCGCTTCCACTCGGCCAAAGCCGGGACGGGCTCCCCCTCGGCGTGCAGCTTGCGGCCGCTCTCGGGGGTGAGCGCACACTGTTGGAGCTTGCGCTCGAGCTCGAGCAGGCGCGCGCTTGGCCGACGCTCGCAGACTGAGCGGACTTGAGTGCAGCTCAGCGCGGACCTCGAGACTAGGGCAGCGTCTCGTGCGTTTCGATCTCGGAGGGATGTACGTACCAGGGTGCGCGTGAGCCGTAATAGACGTTGTAGAGAGGCCGAATCCCCGGGTCGTCTTCGAGCGCGCCTGCCGGCACGATGAAGGCTTTGCCGGTCTTTGATAGCCACGGCATCGCGGAGCCACAATTGGAGCAGAAGCAGGTGCTCCAGTACTTCGTGTCGGGCAGCTCGAATCGTCGAACTTTGTCCTCGCCGCGCTTCCAGCGCAGCTGATCTCTTGGGACGAAGATGTTGGCCGCGGCGAAAGAGCCGCTCTTTTTGCGGCAGCGGCTGCAATGACAGTACTGAAACCCTCGAAAGGGGCCTTCGATTTCGAACGCGACGGCGCCGCAGACACACCCTCCCTGAGCTGAGCCGGTCATTTCTCAGCCTCCTTTCGAATAAAAGATGCGCGGGGAGCATTCCGGGTCAAACGGACGCCGGGCGTTGCGAAATCGACCTTTATTTTCTCGGCGCAAGTCGCTAGAAGGGTCGTCTATGTCGAAATCAGCTTTCGCCGTTGGCGCGCTCGCCGCGCTTTCGCTTGCGATCGGGGGGCCGGCTATCGCCGAGGAACCCGAGTTTTTGATGGAGGTCGGGACCGTGGCGCCAAGTGGCAGCCCGTGGGCCGAGCAGCTCCAACGCTTCAAAGCCGAGGTGCAGGAGAAAACCAATGGTCGCTTGAAGGTAAAGCTTCGACTCGGTCGTGGAAACGAGCGGTCGCTCGCTCGCCGCACGCAGATGGGAAGCATGCAGGCGTTCGCCGGGTCGGTTGGCGGGATGAGCTCCATCGTCCGAGAGGTCAACGTCATCGAGTCCCCGTACGTGTTTGAGAGCCCCGAGAAAGCCGACACGGCGCCCGACAATCCGAAGGTCAAAGAGCAAATCAAGAAGGTCCTCTCGAAACGCGGCCTCGTATTTGGGATTTGGGCGGAGAACGGCTATCGGTCGTATTTCAGCAAACACAAGATCCGCACGCCGGACGACATGAAGGGGGTTCGCTTTCGGTCGCAAGAATCGATGGTGCACGTCGTAACCTACGAGGCGTTCGGTGCGACCGCCGTTCCCATCGATGTCGGGAACACGCTCATGAGCGTGCAGACCGGTGTCGTCGACGGGTTCGACAACACCCCCCTCTTTGCCATGGCCGGAAGCTGGTATCAGGGGCTCAAAGAAGGGGAGCGGCACATCTTTCTGAGCCGCCACTGCTACCAGCCCGCGCTTCTCGTCTACTCGAAGAAGTGGTTCGAGACCCTGCCCGATGACTTTCAGCAGATCATCACCAGTCTCGATCACGGGCTGACGGTTTGGGGGCGCGACCAGGTCCGCAAGATCGAGCCAGTCCTGCTGAAGAACCTCGCGCGATACGGCTACGACATCTACGAGCCAACTCCCGAAGAGCTCGCGGCATTCAAAGCCAAACAAAAGAACGTTCCGGACCGCGTAGCGAAAAAGATGGGCGCCGAAGGCATGGCTCTTCTCAAGGCGATTCGAGCCACGTTCTGAAAATCGTCAGAGCCCGGGCGCTACGGTGTACGCCGCTTCGGTGTTCTCCGCGATTTCCTGTTTCGTGACGCCGTCCGCGATCTCGATCAGACGCAGGCCCTTTTCGTCGATCTCGAAGACCCCGAGATCGGTGATCAGCAAATCGACCACCTCCGTGCCGGTCAGGGGCAGCGTGCACTCCTTCAAGAGCTTCGGCTTGCCTTTGGCGGTGTGCTCCATGACGACGACGACGCGCTTGACGCCTGCGACGAGGTCCATGGCGCCCCCCATCCCCTTGACCATCTTGCCCGGGATCATCCAGTTGGCGAGGTCGCCGTTCTCGGCAACCTGCATCGCGCCGAGGATCGAGAGGTCGATGTGGCCGCCGCGAATCATCGCGAAGGACTCCGCGCTCGAAAAGAAGCTGGTGCTCGGAAGCTCGGTCACCGTTTGCTTTCCCGCATTGATCAGGTCGGCGTCCTCTTCGCCCTCGTACGGAAAGGGCCCCATGCCGAGCATCCCGTTTTCACTCTGAAGCTGAACGCTGACGCCGTCCGGGATGTGATTGGAGACGAGCGTCGGAATGCCGATGCCGAGATTCACGTAGAAACCGTCTCGAAGCTCTTTCGCTGCGCGGGCTGCCATTTGGTCACGAGTCCAGGCCATGAACGTCTCCTCAGGGGCGTGGGCGCGTGGTGCGCTGCTCGATGTGCTTCGAAGGGTTTGGAAAGTGGATGATGCGGTCGACGTAGATGCCCGGGGTCATGATGTGGTCCGGCTCGAGCTCACCCGGCTGGACGAGGTGCTCGACCTCGGCCACCGTCACCTTGGCCGCGGTAGCCATCATCGGATTGAAGTTACGCGCGGTTTTTCGGTAGACGAGATTGCCTTCCGTGTCGCCTTTCCAGGCATGGACGATCGCGACGTCGGCGAAGAGCGCTCGCTCCATCACGTACTTCGCGCCGTCGAGCTCGCGCACCTCTTTGCCCTCCGCAACCACGGTGCCGACCCCCGTCTTGGTGTAAAACGCCGGAATGCCTGCCCCGCCGGCGCGGATCCGCTCTGCGAGGGTGCCCTGGGGGTTGAATTCCACCGTGAGGTCGCCGTCGAGGAATTGTTTTGCAAACAGCTTGTTTTCGCCGACGTAGGACGAAATCATTTTCGAGATTTGTCGTGTCTCGAGCATGACGCCGAGGCCGATGCCGTCGACGCCTGCGTTGTTGGAGACGACCGTCAGCCTTTTGACACCCGACTTTGCGACCGCATCGATCAGCGCTTCAGGGATGCCGCAGAGCCCAAAGCCGCCCGACATCAGCATCATGTCATCGGTGAGCAGGCCGTCGAGCGCAGCTGTCGCGTCGGGATACACCTTGTTGGCCATGGGTCGTCTTTACCTCTCCGATCGAAGGGTGACAATCCTCGGGGCTAATTCAGGCCGAGCATCTGGCGGGTTTCCGTCGGCGAAGCTACCTCTCGTCCTGCGTTGCGCGCGCATTCGGCGAGCGCTTCGATCAGCGGGCCGTTGCCAGACGCCTTGTCGCCGTTGGGGAGGTAAAAGGTGTCTTCGAGCCCCGTCCTCAGCATGCCGCCGAGGTCCGCCGCACGCTGGTGGGTTTCCCAGATCTCCTCGCGACCGATGAGCGTGGCCTGCCAGTGGGCGTCGCCGTGCTTGTATTTCAGCAGCAGCTCGAGGAGGTCCGGGTCACACGGCATTCCCGAAGCGACCCCCATCACGAAGTTGTAGTGCATCTCTTCGGCCATGCCTGCGCGCTGGTAGAGGCCGACCGACCGAACGATGCCCACGTCGAAGCACTCCATCTCGGGAATCGTGTGCGTTTCCGCCATCGCGTCGAGCATCTTCTGCACCTTCGGAACACCGTTGAGAAATATCATCGGCGGCCATGCCCAGGTGTTGTCTTTTTTGAGCTTCAGGTAGTTCAGGCTGCCCGCGTTGCAGGCCGCGATCTCCGGTCGGATCCGTTGGAGGCATGCGACCGGCCCCGACACGTCGTCATCGATCACGCCGGTCGTTTGGTTGATGATGACATCGGGACAGGCCTCGCGGATCGCATCGCTTGCCGCGGCGGCTACGTCGGGATCCCAAGACGGCAGGTGACCCATCCCTGGCTCCTGGCGGCGAAAATGAACGTGCATGATCGATGCACCCGCGTTGTAGGCGTCGCGCGCAGACGCGGCCATTTCTTCGGGCGTGACCGGGACGGGGTGCTGCTTGGGGTTGGTCAGCACGCCGGTCACCGCACAGGTGAGAATCGCTTTTTCCATCGCGGCTTTCTACGCCAGCTTCGCGCAGGCGTCCAACGGCCGCGCCCCGGAAGGCCCGCGTTTTCAGGCTCGCCGGTTCGTCAGCTTGTCCGCGAGCTCGGCGAGCATGCCGCGGCCCTGCGGGTTGAACGGGCCGGCATCGACGGCAGCGAGGGCCTCGCTGCGCAGGCGAGCGATGCGCTCCTCCAGCCTGCCGATGACGCCGGAATCGAGCAAGAAGACCTGCGCGCGCTCGACGTCATCGTGCGTGAACTCCGCTCGCCCGACGAGGGATTCGACCGGCCGTCGATCGCCGGGGGCGATCGATCGGCGCAGCTCGGCGAGAACGCTGGTCGCTTTTCCATGCGGGATGTCCAACCCGGGCTTCCCGGTGCTGTCGGGCGAGCCCATCGTGCCGAGAATGTCGTCGCGGATCTGAAACGCCTCTCCAATGGGCACCGCCCATCGGCTGAGGGCTTCCAATTGTTCGCCGGTGGCATTCGCCAGCATGGCTCCGAGCAGCAGAGGGCCGCGCACCGAGTAGCTCGTGGTCTTGAGGGCGTGCATCCTCGATACGTCCTGGTCGCAGGTCAGGTCGAGCTGTTGACCGCAATAGACTTCCTTTTGAATTTGCAAGAAGAGGCGGCTTGCGTTCGGCCACGTTTGGACCGGGTAGGGGGCCTCCAAGAAGAGCTCCCACGCATACGTCGCCGCCAGATCGCCTGCGAGGACGCCGAGCGCGCAGCCGAGGTGCGCGTCCCCGTGGCGTTGTTGGAGGCTCGCGTGAACAGCCGCGCCTCCGCGCCGCACGTCGTCGCCGTCCATCCAGTCGTCATGAATCAGCAGGTAGCTCTGAAGGAGCTCGAGCGACGCCGAGAGCTCGACGAGGCGTTCCATCCCGTATCCCGGAAACACACATCGATACCCCGCCGTCGCAACCGCCGGACGAAGTCGCTTTCCTCCCCGCATCGTGAGGGCTTCCACCTCGTGCAGCAGCTGAAGCGTAGGTGGCGACATCGCCTCCATTTCGCGTCTCTTTCGCTCGAAGAACTCGTGGAGGTGGGTGTCGACCTCCAGGCGAATGACTTGGAGCCAGCGTTCGTTTGGGGCTTCACGCGGAGGCGCGGAGACCGTACGGAGGTCGGTTGCGTGCATCGTTACTCTCGCTTCGTTCGTGTTGAGTGAGGTAGGCGTGGAGCCGCGAGACGGCCATCACCGGAAAGTAGAGAGGGTAGTACCGGTAGTTGAGAAGCGCGGTTTCGAAGAACACGCCGACGAGCTCGCCGTCGGGCCATTCTCCGGATTGCCGTTGGGTCCGTTCCAAGAACCGGCCAGCGCGAAGCAGCGCCCGGCGGTTCGGCTCTCGTGCGTCGACGAGCGCCATCAGTGCCCACGCGGTTTGCACCGGCGAGCCCTCCGCTTGGCTGACGTGCTGCCGCAGGCGCGCGCTCGAATGGTGCTCTCCCCAAGCGCCGTCCGAACGCTGGTGTGCCAAGAGCCAGCCGCAGGCCTTTCGAATCCGTTCGTCGTCGTGTGGGACGCCCGCCGCGAGCAACCCCCGCACGCCAAACATCGTGCCGTAGACGAAATGAACACCCCATGCACCGGTCCAAGCACCATCGGCGTTCTGTGCGCGTGTCAGGAAACGTCGCCCGCTCTCGAGCGTCGCGTCCAGTCGGACTTGGAGCAGATCGGGATACCGCGCTTGAACCGCTCGAAGCGCGAGGAGGCACGAGGCCGTGCATTCGACGTAAGACCGCTCGGTCATACATGCGCCGAACATCTCGGAGGGGTTCATCCACTCGAGCGGCACGGCGGTCTTGCGAGGCTCATAGCTCCCGAAACCACCGTCTTGGTTTTGACAACGCAAGATGAAGCGGGCCGCACGCGCCGCACCCTCGCGTCCGAGCTCATCCGGATGGGTGTCGAGGATCGAGACGAGCGCCTCCGCCGTGCAGTCGCTCACCGGCCACCCGTGCCCCACTTCCGAAAAACACCACCCTCCAGTCGGATCGATTCGATACGCCGCCTCGAAATCGAAGCGTGGATGCTCGATCTGCTGGCTGGCGAGGAACGAGGCGGCTCGTCGGGTCGATGCCTCGCCAGGGCCGGACGCAAGCGGGCTCAGCGCCTGCAATGCAAAGGCCGTGTCCCAGCAGATGCTTCCCGCACCGGCCACCCTCGATCCTTCGCGATCGTCTTCCCAAAACCAGGACTCGAGTCGCGCGATGGCCTTCTCGAGGTGAGCGTCCTGCGGGTCCTCGAACCAAAGTGCGAGAATGGTCAGGAGCCCGTTTACCGGGGATAAACCGAGGAAATCGCTCGAGCGAAGGCCTGCCCGCAACCGATCGCGAAGCCGTGCGACCGCACGACGTCGGACCGTCACGAGCCGCAGCTTCTCGAACGCATGGCTCACCGCGTACACCGCGCGAAGCGCGCGCGTGGGGCGAAAGGGCGCATCCTCGGCTCGCACGTCGTTCGCGTGCGCGGCGAAGTCGATCCGATCGTAGTGCCCCAGGTAAAGCTCGTCTCGAAGGGCGTCGCGCGTCGGGTGAGGGCGAGCGGTCGCGCGCTCTCCGTACAGAACGGCGAGCCCCATGTAAATCGAGCGTGTGTGACAATAGAAATGCGCCGGATGGATCGGGAGGCGCGGCGATAGAAGCCAGGCTTCGGGCAGGATGGGGTGGATGCCGTTCCAGCCGTAGAGCCCGAGAACGGCCAGCCAAACTTTCCCCCACGTCGGGATCGCCTGCACCCCTCCTTGGCGCGCGAACCAGTCGCGCGTCGGCCGGAGCCACGCTTCGTCAGGAGCAGCGCCGAGCAGGCGGGCAGCAACGTAAACCAGCGTGGTCACGAAGAGGCTGCCATCGTCTTTCGGGTGAAGCCCCCAGAGCCCGGATTCGTGTTGGGTCGTTCGGAAGTGGAGCAGGATCCGCGACCGGCGCGTGGGTGAGATCGTGAGTCCGATCGCATGTGCTGTCATCACGTACTGCGCGGTCAGCATCGGGCACCAGACGCACTCACCCTCCCAGCCGCCGTCGCGTCGCTGCAATCGCAACAGCGCGTCCGCCCCGCGGTCCACGACGGATGCAACCCAGGAGACGTCGCCGTCGTGCGCCCGCGGAGCCGTCATCATTTCACTTGCCATCCGCGATCTTGCGTGCGGCAGACGCGCTGTAGTCCCCGATCCGCACGAGCGTCGCCGCGACGGCGTCGACTTGGTCCTCGGCGACCCCCGCGGAAAGCGCGACCGATCGCGCGTGCAGGCTCATGTGCCCTCGTTGAATGCCTTCAGTGGCCAGTGCGCAGAGCGCGCCAAAGTTCTGCGCGAGGCCCACCGAGGCCATCACGGTCGCAAGCTCCGGCGCAGTGTCGGCACGCAAGAGCTTGCGAAGCACCTCGAGCGCCGGTTGAACTCGAGTCGACCCTCCGACGGTCCCGACCGCCATCGGGAGCTCGATCTCCCCGTGCAGACAGCCCGCGTTTCGCCACCAGCGCGTCAGGGGCTCGTATTGCCCGCGCCGTGCCGCGTATGCGTGCGCGCCGGCCTCGAGCCCTCTCCAGTCGTTTCCGGTCGCGATCGCGACCGCATCGATTCCGTTCATCACGCCCTTGTTGTGTGTCGCGGCGCGGTAGGGATCGGCGGCCGCCAACCGATACGCCTCGACGATGCCCTCGGCGACTTCGGCGCCGGCGCGCCCCTGAAGCGCGAGCAGGTCTTCTCGGATGGCGCAGCGCGCCCGGGCAAGCCGCCGGTCAGCGAGGTTGCTCAAGATGCGCAGCCGAACCCGGCCGCCGCTCACCGCTTCGACGATCGGGGCCACTGCCTCGGCCATGTCGTTGACGATGTTGGCGCCCATGGCATCTCTGCAGTCGACGAGGAGATGAACGACGAGCATCTCGGGCTCGGCGTCGAGCAAGCGGACCTCGATCGACTTCGCACCGCCTCCGCGCGCAACCATGTTGGCGTGGCGCGCGTTAGCGCCATCGAGGATTCGCCGCTCCGCACTCTCGAGCGCCTCGCGTGCGTGCGCACGGTCGGTGAGCCCGAGCACCTGCACCTGCGCGATCATCAACGATTCGGAGGCCTCCGCTTCGAAGCCGCCCGAAGCCCGCACGAGACGCGCCGAGTTGCTTGCAGCCGCCACGACCGACGGCTCCTCGACCGCCATGGGAACGACGTAGTCGCGCCCATTGACTTGGAAATTCAGCCCGAGACCTACCGGAAGCCGAAGCACGCCGACGCAGTTTTCGACCATCTTGTCCGCGATGGCGACACCGTCCGTACCGGCGCCGCAAAGGAGCTCGAGCTCGAGCTCGTTCAGACCGAATCGGTTTGCAAGCTCCCGATGCCGTCCGTCGATCTCGAGCCGATAGAACCCCGGAATGCGCGACGAAGGTCGAGCGGGCGGCGTGGGAAGCGCTTTGGCTTTCATGCCGCGTCCAAACCCGAGGACCAACCTTCGGCGCCGGAGTCCGCAACCATGAGTCGAACCACCGGGTTCCACATCGCCTCGTAATTGGCCCGCAGCCGCGCGTCGTCCCCGCATGCACTCATGCAATGCTCGATGACCGCCTCGACTTCCTGTCGACTCACCTTGACCGGTTCGCTGTCGGTGAACATCGCGTCGTTGCCGTATGCGACAGCCACCGTCTTCACCGCCAACCACAGCGGTAGCAAGCAGAACAGACGTATATCTCGGTGGTTTGGCGGCACGGCAAGCGCGTACGTCAGGGCGCGGTCGAGGTTCACGCGCGCGAGCTGGAATAGGGGGGCGACGGCGCGATGCGCATCCGTTCGACGGCTCGGGTCCGTGAGCTGTTGGTTGCGAAGGCCCTCGGTCTGGCAAAGCGATCTCGGAACGAATGACCAGCCGCGCTTCATGTCGTCCCCGACGTCCTTGAGGATGTTGACGAGCTGAAGGCCGGTCCCAAACGCCTCTGCGTGCGCGTAGAGCCGCTGTGTCACTGGGTCATCAGCGTCGAGGCCGATTTCGATAACGAACAGCTCCGTGAGCATGTTGCCGACGGTCCCAGCCACGAAGTAGCAGTAGCGCTGCAGGTCCTCGCTGGTCGTCGGTGCGATCACACCGTCGCGATCCGCCGAACGGTGACTGTAGATCTGCATGCCGCGGGCCATTTCCGAGACCCATCGCAACACGGCGGTGCGCATCTCGTGGGGCACGTGGTCGAGCACGGCCATGACGCGGCGGACCTGTGCACAGAGCCGAACCTCGTGCTCTGGGGATCCCTCGACCGTTTCCCACGAGCGCTCGAACGCTCGACCATCCGTTGCACTACGCAGCACGTCGTGAAAGGCGCGATAGCGTTCGTCACGTTCGTTCACCGTGAACCGCGGGTTGTCCTCGATCGTATCGACGATGCGGCAAAGCAAGTATCCGCAGGTGACGGACCGTCGTAGATCGTCACGCAGCACCTCGATCGGCCGTGAGAACGTGCGGGACACGTTTCTCAAGCTCTCCGTGCAGAAATCCCAGTCAGTTTGCATGCTGCCTCTCCCTCCCCGCGATGAGCGGGCCGATCCGTCCCCGTGTGCTCCACGACTCCGGCGCCGCCCAAGAAACCGATCGACGGCGCACCTCGCGATGTGCGTGCAGGCTCGCCCACGGCCAGCGAAGCCAATTCACCAACCCAGGCAGAGCCTCTGGATTGCGCGCGGCTGCGTGCACTCCGGCTCTCGCCGCAACGATGGCGAACGCGCGTAGAAACTCGGCCCTGTTGGTGTCGTCTGCCGCCAGCAGCCTCATCGTCCGCCTTCGCTGGGCGTCGTTGGCCCGCCAGGTTCGAAGGATGGCGTTCCGAATCTCGAGTGACCCGGGGTCGTCTCGAGTAAACGCCTGGTAGATCGCGTTCGAGAGTAGCTCCGGGACGTGTGTCTCGCGGGCTCGACGCGCTGCATGATGCTCGCGCGCGTCGTCGCGCGCGGCTGACTGGGCGTCGAGAACCGACATGGTGATGCCCATCGCGGTCAAGGGGTGAAAGAAGCCAGCGGCGTCTCCGACGAGAGCTACCCCCGCCCCGTCGTAGTCCCGGGGCCCAAACGAGTTCGATGCCCACACGATCGGCGCCTGGGCGAGGCTGTCTCGAAAGCCGTCCCTCAGTGAACGCGGCAGAACGTCCGCGAACGACTCTCCAATCCACCTCGTCGTCGTCGCTCCGGGCCGAATCGAGCTCGGCACGTCGAGGCATACTCGAACCCGTTGGTCGTCGATCCGGTACGCCAGCGCAGGACCGGGGCCGCCGAGGATCACGTGCCCATACCCTTCGAAGGGAAGCGCCGCATCGTTGATGATGAGCCCCGCCATTTGGGAGATCGACGCGACGCCGGCCGGCACCGCTCGTGCCTTTCGGTACGATCGGCCGGCGGCCACGATCACTTTCTCTGCGTGAACCCGGGCCCGTTCTCCGTGGTCGATGGCGAGCTCGACCGCTCCGTCGCCGACGAGCCGGGCGCGGACGCCTTCGACGTAGTGCACACCGTGCAGCTCGGAAACGCGCTTGCGAACGTGCCGAACCAGCGTCGCGTGCTCGCAGCACAGCCCTTCGCCGTCGGGATAGTCGAGCTCGATCGGTCCGAGCCCGTCGTTCGGCAGCACTGCGAAGCCGTGGGACGAAACGCTGGGACGAAGCTCATCGAGAAGCCCGAGCTCTCGCAGGACCCGAACGCCTGCAGGGTGGATCCACTCGCCTGCAAATCGACGCGCCGCCCGCGGATTCGACTCGACGAGCAACACCGTCGCGCCACGCACTGCAAGGGATGCCGCCGCCGCACAACCGCCTGGACCGGCGCCAACGACTACGGCGTCGTAGTGATTTTTGATCCCCCCCATCGAGATCTCGTCGCGAAACGATTCCATCTCGCATGTCAGTATCCAGCGCCGGTCTGCGGTCGCTAGAACAATCGGCTCGGCGGATCGTCGCGCTGGTTCGATCGTCCCAATCCGCACACGAACGGTTCGACGTGTTCCGAATCTTTACAGCGTGTCGTCTTGGATCGACGGCGACACGTGCACAACTTTACTTTGCGTTGGCTTAGTCGACATCGATCGCTGTTGATCTCGGTTCAACGTTCAGTGTGAACCGCTGATCCAACTTCACGAACGAGTCACATCTTTTTACGTTCATCGTTCACGCGAGGCAGTACATAGACTTGCGTGGTCACCACGATACGGGAGGCAAATCAATGAACGACAAGCGCGCAGGCATTGCATCGATCGGACTTCAGCTACCCCCGCTTTTCATGCCGGTTACCGAGCTCGCGGAGCTTCGACGAGTGGACCCCGACAAGTTCACGAAGGGGCTAGACTGCCGAGACATCGCGCTTTGTCCGCCGGGCGAGGACGCGGTTACACTGGCCGTTGGAGCCGCGAAAAGGGCGCTTTCGCGCTGGAAGGGGTCGGCTGTGGACATCGGTCTGATCGCGGTCGGAACCGAAAGCGCAAAGGACATGAGCCGTCCGCTGAGCGCATGGGTCGCCGCGGAGTTGGGCCTGTCGGGCGCCATTCGTTCGTACGAGGTGAAACACGCCTGCTACGGCGGTACGCTCGCGTTACGCCAAGCGCTCGAGTGGAAATGGTCCGGCGCAGGTGCAGGAAAGGCCGCGCTCGTGATCGCTTCGGACGTCGCGCTCTACGCGCCCGGCGATCCGGGCGAGCCGACCCAAGGTGCGGGCGCCGTTGCGATGATCGTCGACGAGCCGTTGGTAGCCGAGATCGCGCCGACTTCGTTTCCGTTCAGCAAACCCGCGTTTGATTTCTGGCGACCCGTCGGCGACGCGTTTCCGTCGGTCGACGGGCAGTTGAGCCTCGACTGCTACCGCGAAGCCGTCAGCGAGTGCTTTGGCAAGCTCATCGGTGAGCGCGATCCGAAGACAGCGCTGTCCGAGTACCGTCGGATCTGCTTTCACGTCCCGTTTCCCAAGATGGTCAAGAAGGCGGTTCTCCACTTCGGTGAACGTGCGGGGTGGTCGCCGCTCGACGCGGAGCGGTTCTACCAAGAAAAGGTCGAAGACACCCTCGAGTGGAACCGGCTGAGCGGCAATGCGTACACCGCCAGCCTTTGGATCTCCGTTGCGCATGCGCTGGCCGGTTTGAGCGAAGGTACGCGCGTCGCGGCTTTCTCTTACGGGTCAGGCTACGGGTCGGAGCTGCTCGAGCTCTCGGCCGGCCCCAGAGCTGTGGAAGGTCGTTGGGCCGCCGACGTCGACGAGGACGTCAGGCGCCGGGAGCCGGTCGACATGTGGCGGTACGAAACGCTTCGAGGCCATGCCCGCGCCACGGCTTGAGCGGGCCAGCATTGCGGAAGGCAATGCGGACATCGGTGCCCGCAAAGCAGACCACCTCGATTTGTGTGCAGGTGACGAAGTCGGCTTTCGCGCCAAAAGCACCCTTCTCGAGTGCGTGCACCTTCTCCATCAGTCACTTCCCGAGCTAGCGACGGACGAGGTGAGCCTGTCGATCGACCTCCTCGGTCGGCGGCTTCAGGCACCGCTCATCATCGCTGCGATGACCGGCGGACACGAACGCGCAGCCGAGATCAACCGCGCCCTCGCGACTGCGGCGCAATCTCGAGGGCTCGGCTTCGGTCTCGGAAGTCAGCGCGCAATGCAACGCGATGCCGGCACTCGGTGGACGTATCGAGTGCGCGAGTGGGCGCCGGACGTGCTGCTCCTCGGCAACATCGGTGTCGTGCAAGCGCGCGAAACCTCCACCAAAGACCTCGAACGTCTCGTCGCAGACGTCGGCGCCGATGCACTCTGCGTACATCTCAATCCTGCCATGGAGCTCATTCAAGCCGAGGGCGATCGCGACTTCCGCGGCTGCGTAAAGACCCTCGAACGGCTCTGCAAAGAGCTTCCATTCCCGGTCATTGCCAAGGAAACCGGCAATGGGCTGAGCCCGCAAACGATCGAAAAGCTCGCCTCGGCGGGCATCCGTTACGTCGACACGTCGGGCTCGGGAGGGACCTCGTGGGTCGGTGTCGAGACGCTGCGTGCCCAAGGATCCCGGCGGAGCTTGGGGCGCGAGCTCTGGGATTGGGGAATCCCAACCGCCGCTTCGGTGCGGTATGCAGCGCGTGCCTCGATGACCGTCGTCGCAACGGGCGGTATTCGCTCGGGGCTCGATGTCGCCCGCGCGATTGCGCTCGGTGCCCACGCAGGCGGGATCGCAAGACCGGTCTTGCAAGCGTTCGTGAACGGCGGCGAAGTAGGACTCCGAGAGCGGCTCGACGAAGTGATTGGAGAGCTGCGCGCCGTGATGCTGCTCACGGGCGCGCGGACGGTCGCAGAGCTCCACCGCGCGCCTCGCGTGGTGACGGGCGAGCTCGACGCCTGGTTGAGGGTCTCTGGGGACACCCCGTGACACTTCGTGCGATCATCGTCGACGACGAGCCGCTAGCACGCGACGAGCTCGCTTTCCTGCTCGGCCAGTGCCAAAGCGTCGAAGTCGTTGGCGAGGCGCCGTCTGCTTCGGAGGCCCAACGGCTCTGTGAAGAGACTCGCCCGGAGGTCGCGTTCGTCGACCTGCGCATGCCCGGGCAGGACGGACTCGTGCTGGCAGAGGCGCTTCGTCAACAGCAGCCCGACCTCGACGTCGTCATCGTGTCCGCACACGATGATGGCGCGATTCGCGGCTTTGACGCGCGCGTGACCGACTATTTGCTCAAGCCGGTTAGGCTCGAGCGGTTGCAACGCACGCTCGAGCGGGTGGCAGAGGTGCGTGCGTGCCCGTCTTCGGCCTCAAAGCTGCAGGGCTTTGCCGTTCGAAGGAGGGGTGCCTACGTCGTCGTCGACCTCCGCGACATCGTGTACTTCGAGGCGCGCGAAGAGCTCGTGTGGGCGGTCACCGCCAGCGACCGCTTCGAGATCGACTGGACCCTCGCGAGCCTCGCGGAGCAACTCGACGATTTGGTGTTCTTCCAGTCCCACAGGGGCTGCATCGTGCGGCTGGATCGAATCCGGCGAATCGAGCCCATTGGCGCGCGACGATTTCGCCTCGCTCTGGATCTTCCCGAGAGCCCTACCGTGCCGCTTGCACGAGATCGGATGCGCCTGCTGCGGCTTCGCATCCCCTTCGTTCGATGATCGCCGAGGCGCTCTAGAACCAGCTGGGCTGCGCGCCGAGGTACGAGTCCTCGTTCGCATTACACAGCTCGGCGAGGATTGCGATGCGGGGGAGCTCGGTGAGAATCCAATAGCGCGCCGCCGCCTCGGTGCCGAGCCTACGGTCCTCGGCGACCCGAGTCGTGCGCGCTCCAGCATCCATTTGGAGCCACTGCCACCCGACTACCAGCGTCGCAAACATGTCGAGATAGTCCCAGCTGTGTCCGAGCATCCCGTCCGCGTCTCCCGACATGCCTCGCCGCCCCAGCTCGGCGGTCGTGGAGGCCACCGTCGTGAGCGCCTCCTCGAGCGTTGCGCACAGCCGTTCATCGCAACCGGCTTCCCGCGCCCGCGTGAGGGTTCCGTGGATCTCTTCGGCGAGCGCTCGCAGGGGGGCGCCACTCTTCGCCATGACCTTGCGGCCCAGCAAATCGAGGCTTTGAATGCCGCTCGTGCCCTCGTGAAGCGAGTTGAGCTTCTGGTCGCGAAGGTACGCTTCCAGCACGTACTCACTCGTGTAGCCGTAGCCTCCATGGATCTGAAGAGCGAGCGTGTTGGACTCGAAGCCACGCTCGGCGGGAAACGTCTTCGCGACCGGCGTGAGCAGGTCGAGCAACAGCCCTGCGCGCTCTCGCTTCTGCTCGTTTTCGCCGTGCTCGGACACGTCCGCGTACTTGGCTACGGTTGCAAGTAGGGCGAGGCTCCCCTCCACGATTGCTTTTTGGCGGAGAAGCATGCGGCGAACGTCGGCGTGCTCGATGATCGGCACCGGCTCGCCGCCGCGTTGGCCGAGGGCACGCCCCTGCTTGCGTTCGAGCGCGTACAGCCTCGCCTCGTGATACGCCGCCGACGCCGTCGCAAAACCGTTGACGCCGACCATGATGCGCGCCTCGTTCATCATTTGGAACATGTAGCGAAGGCCCTGGTGGGGCTCGCCCACCAGCCAGCCTCGGCAATCGCCTCGGTCGCCGAACTCGAGCGCGAGGCTCGGGAGCCCCTTCCATCCGATCTTGTGAATCATCCCGGCGATCGTCACGTCGTTCGGTACCAGCCGCTCACCGTCGTGGCGAAGCCTCGGTATCGCGAACAGCGAGATGCCTTTGGTGCCGTCGGGTGCGCCCTCGATCCTCGCGAGCGTCAGATTGACGACGTTCTCCGTGACCTGATGATCCGCGCCGGAGATGAAAATCTTGCTCCCCTTGATGAGATAGTGGCCGTCATCGGTGGGCCTTGCGGTCGTCGTGATGTCGGCGAGGCTGCTGCCGGCCTGGGGCTCGGTGAGTGCCATCGTTCCCGTCCAACGTCCCGAGTACATCGGCTCCATGAACCTCGCCTTGACCTCGTCCGAGCCAAACGCCTCGACCAAATGCGCGGCGCCGGCGGTGAGACCGATGTAGCCGTAGGCCCCGAGGTTCGCCGCCATCAGGTATGCGCTTGCCATCGTGTGCAAGAGCATTGGCATTTGCTGACCGCCGACCGCCTCGGGCCGCGGTGCGGTCAGGACACCGAGCTCGACCATCTGCTCGTAGAGCTCAGGGAGGGCAGGGTGCGTGTGGATGCGCCCATCGCGAAACACCGGCGCCTGCTCATCCATCGCCTTGTAGGTGGGCAGCAAGTCCTGACGCGCGAATCGGCGAACGCTGTCGATGAACAGGTCGAACGTCTCCTTGGAATGCTGCCCAAAGGCGTCGAGCTGGCAGAGCGACTCGGCATCCAAGATCGAATAGAGCAGGAAATCGACCAGGCCGTCGTCGATCAGAGGGTTCTTCGGGTTCACCATGGGTGCTGCTGGAACCTAGCACTAGAACTGCGGACTTCAGGCGTGAAAACCTTCCGCGCTTGCGGTAATAGACTTCAACGATGGACTTCGAGCACTCCGAAAAGGCGAAGGGCGTGATCGCGCAAGCCGAGCGATTCGTTCGAGAGCGGGTCCTCCCCAGCGAACAGCTCTACTACGACCAGCTTGCTGGCACCGACGATTGGCGGGATTGGAAGATCCCCCCGATTGTCGAGGAGCTCAAAGCCGAGGCAAAAGGGCTCGGGCTGTGGAATCTCTTTTTGCCCGACGCGGAGCTCGGTGCCGGCCTCGACAACCGCGATTACGCGCCCGTCGCCGAGATCACGGGGCGCAGCTTTTTGGCGCCGGAGGTCTTCAACTGCAGCGCACCGGACACCGGCAATGCCGAAGTCTTGGTCAAGTATGGCTCCGTCGCACAGAAGGAACGATGGCTCGCTCCCTTGCTCGAGGGCGAAATCCGCTCCGCGTTTGCGATGACGGAGCCGGCGGTAGCATCGAGCGACGCCACCAACATGCAGGCGACCTGCGAGGTCGTCGGCGACGAGGTCGTCCTCAACGGGCAGAAGTGGTGGACGAGCGGGGTCGGCGATCCGAGATGCGCATTCCTGATTTTCATGGGCGTGACCGACCCCAACGCGGGCCGGCACGAGCGGCACTCGATGGTGCTCGTCCCGATTGACGCTCCCGGCGTGAAGATCCTGCGCATGTTGCCGATCTTCGGCCACCTCGACGAGCCTCACGGCCATGCCGAGGTCTTGTTCGAGGACGTGCGTCTTCCGGTCGACAGCATCATCGCTGGGCCGGGGCGCGGCTTCGAGATCGCGCAGGGCCGCCTCGGTCCGGGCCGCATCCACCACTGCATGCGTGCGATCGGCGCGGCGGAGCGTGCGCTCGAGCGGCTTTGCCAGCGGGCCGTGCATCGCGTGGCGTTTGGCAAGCCGCTTGCCAATCTCGGCGGCAATCGCGACATCATCGCAAACTCCCGCATGGCGATCGATCAGGCCCGGCTCTTGACCATGAAGGCGGCGTGGGCGCTCGACACGATGGGCACCTTCGGCGCGCTGGTCGACATCTCCGCAATCAAAGTGGTCGCCCCGAACGTCTTGCAGTCGGTCGTCGACGCGGCGATTCAGATCCACGGCGGCGAAGGCATGTCCGATCCCGAGCTCACCCGCCTGCTCGCCATGGCGCGCGCGCTCCGCATCGCCGATGGGCCCGACGAGGTGCACCGCGGCATGGTCGCACGCCTCGAGCTCAAGAAGTACGCGTAGCCGGACTGCGGTTGAGCCAACGCGCGAGCTTTCTCACCATCGCTCGCGGCGAGAAACGCACGCTAAACGCCGCCAGCCAGTTGACGAAGCCCTCGATCGCGATGACCTTGCCCTTCATCATGGACTTGTAGGCGTGCCTCGCCACCTTGTCCGCCGATGCAGCGCCGAGCTTGAACAAGATGCTCTGGTCGTTGCCCGCCTTTCCCGAAAAGGCGGTGTCGGTCGCGCCCGGACAGTGCGCCGTGACGCTCACCCCGGACCCTTTGACCTCTTCTGCGATGCCTTCCGAGAACAGCAGCACGAAGCCTTTCGTCGCGTAATAGACCGCCATGTCAGGGCCTGCCTGAAAAGCGGCGGTCGACGCGATGTTCAAGATGCGCCCCTTTCCGCGCGCGAGCATGCCTCGTAGCGCGAGGTGCGTGAGCGCGACGAGCGCATCGATGTTGACCTGGAGCATGTCCATCTGCGGCTCGAGCGGCAGCTCCGCGAAGGGCCCGTTGGCCCCAAACCCCGCGTTGTTGACTAGATAGTCGACTTCGATTCGTTTCTGCTCGAGCGAACCGAAGATCGACCCGGGCGCCGCTGGATCCGTCAAATCGGCCGGAACGACGTGAGCCGAGATGCCGTGCGCCGCCTCGAGCTCTTGCGCCAGGGATTGGAGCTTGTTCTCGCTCCTCGCCACCAAAACCACGTCGTGCCCTTCGGACGCGAAGATCTTCGCGAGCTCTTTGCCGATACCCATCGATGCACCGGTGATCAGTGCCACCTCATTGCCGCTCATCCGAGACTCCTTCCGCTCGTGATTCCGAGCTCCTCTGTCGGATGCCGGGCATGGTATCGTCATTCGTCGAGCTTTGCGCTCGAAAAATGGAGACGCGGGATGCAGCAGACGAGACATCCGCAGTGGGAGCCGATCACCGCCTACGTCGCTGACATGTCGTACTTCAGTGGCAAGATGGAGGCCTATCTGCGCTACAAGGAGATTCCGTTCGAGCGGCGCGTCGTCGACATGAAGGTGCTGCGGGATGAAATCCTTCCCGCAACCGGGCTCATGAAGGTACCCGTCCTTCGCCTCGCCAACGGGCAATGGCTGAAAGATACGACGCCGATGATCGAGTGGCTCGATTCGCGGTACCCCGAACCGCCCGTGATTCCACGAGACCCCGTCCTTCGTTTCATGTCGAAGCTCGTCGAGGACTATGCCGACGAGTGGTGCTGGCGTGCGGCGCTCTACTGGCGCTGGCAGCCGAAGGAGTCGCGCAAGCTGTTGATGCGCCGGATCGGCCACGAGGTGCTCGACGATTTCCCCGCGCCGAACTGGCTTGCGGGTTGGTACTATGGACGCCGTCAGATCGCCACTTATCTCCGGGGCGACGGCCTCAGCGCCGAGACCGAGCCCGTCATCGCGCAGAGCTATCTCGATCTCCTCGACAGCATGAGCGTCTTGCTGGAGGAGCAACCCTACCTTCTAGGCAGCCACCCAACGCTCGTAGACTTCGGTTTGTTCGGTCCGATGTTTCGGCACTACGCGCAAGACCCGACGCCAAGCCGGATCATGGAAGAGCGCGCCCCTGCAGTCTTCGCGTGGGTGGGCCGCATATGGAACGCGCGTGCACATCGTCTTGGACGGGAGCCGACTCTCGGCGATTTCTCACAGCCGGGTTGGGCATACTTCCTCCGCGAGATCGCACAGTCCTACTGGCCGTTCTTGATCGCGAACGCACGGGCCTGGGCCGCGGGTGAAAAGCGGCTCGATCATCGCGCGCACGGGGTGGTGTATCGAAACCTCAGGGTGGTGCGCTACCGGGTGTTTTGCCTTCAAGTGCTCCAGGACGCGTATCGCGGCCTCGCACCACCCAATCGCGAAGCCGTCAATGCGCTGCTGCGACCGTACGGGAGGCTCGAGCTGATCGAGGGTCTCGACTCCGGTCTGATCGAAGAGCACGAGCTCCCCCTTCGTCCGGAGCGTCCCCAACCGAGTCGGCTTCAACGCATCAAGCTCGCCTTGATGGGAACGCCGTGGGACATGCCGGTTCCTCCGAAGCGACGCCGATACTGACCGAGCCGCGCCGGTGCTATGGTCGGCGCCGAAAGAGAGACCACATGACGGGCAAGCCATCCTTCACGCCACCCTGGTTCGAGGGCGCTTTGCCTCCGCGCTCGTATCGCTCCGCTTTCAAATGGGGCGCGCCGGAGGCCTACAAGCACCCGAACCCGCGGCTCTACGCCTTGATGAAGGAGCTTTTCGAGCTCACCAACGACGATTTTCGCGCACCCGAGCACCTTGGCCTGGAAGAAGTCGCGGTCGACGTTCCAATCTCATTGAGCCCCGATCGAGTAGGCTTCTTCCGCGATCTGCTCGGTGACGACAATGTCAGCGAGGACGTCTATGCGCGGGTTCGCGTATCGTACGGAAAGACGATGTTCGACGCGCTTCGGCTTCGAGAGAAACGCGTCGAAAACCTTCCCGACCTCGTGCTGTACCCCCGTCACAGAGACGACGTCGAGGCGATCGTCCGCTACTGCCACGAACAGGAAATCCCGCTTTACACCTACGGGGCCGGCTCGAGCGTGACGCGAGGCACGGAGTGCGTGCGAGGGGGCGTGTCCCTTCATCTCGGCAAGCACATGAATCGCGTCCTCTCCCTCAACGCGGTCGATCAAACGGTCACGGTGGAGCCCGGCATCTTGGGACCGGCGCTCGAGGAAGCGCTCCACGACGCGCCCGGGCGGTTCGGAGCGCCGCGCGCGTATACCTGCGGCCATTTTCCGCAGTCGTTCGAGTTTTCGTCGGCGGGCGGATGGGTGGTGACGCGCGGGGCCGGCCAAAACTCGACGTACTACGGCAAGGCCGAGGACTTGGTTTTGAGCCAGGAGTACGTGACGCCGGTTGGCACGATTCGCACGGTGGATGTTCCCGCCTATGCGACCGGCCCAAACCTCGACCAAATCATGATCGGCAGCGAGGGAGCCTTCGGAGTCTTGGTCGCAGTCACGCTCAAGGTGTTTCGCTACCAGCCCGAGAACACGCGGCGCTTCAGCTTCATCTTTCCCGACTGGGCTCGCGCCACCGCTGCAGCCCGCGAGATCATGCAGGCCGAGTTCGGCTTTCCATCGGTGTTTCGACTTTCGGATCCCGAAGAAACCGACGTCGCATTCAAGCTTTACGGCGTCGAAGGCACCCCCATCGACACGCTGGTGAGCCTTCGCGGGTTCAAGAAGGGGGAGCGCTGCCTCATGCTCGGCACGGTCGATGGAGACGCGGCGTACACCTCGATGGCCAAGCGACGGATCCGAAGTGTGTGCAGGGCGCAGGGGGGGATGTACGCGACGGGTTTCATCACCAAGAAGTGGGAGCACGGCCGCTTCACCGATCCTTACATGCGTGAGGACCTGCAGGACTTCGGGATTTTGATCGACACTCTCGAGTGTGCGACGAGCTGGGACCAATTGCCTCACGTGCATCAGCACGTGCGCGCCTACGTGAAGAGCCGCCCGCAAACCGTGTGCATGGCGCACATGTCGCACTGCTATCCGCAAGGTGCGAACCTCTATTTCATCTTCATCGCGAAGATGGGCGCCGATGAGTTCGTGGGCTTTCACCGCGGCTTGCTGGATGCCATTCAGTCGTCTGGGGCGACGATGAGCCACCACCACGGAATCGGGAAGATGACCGCGCCGTGGCTAGAGGGGCAGCTCGGCAAGAACGAGCTCGAGGTGTTTCGCGCGCTGAAGCGCCACTTCGATCCGAAGAACATCCTCAATCCGGGAGGCACGCTCGCACTCGACATGCCCGACGAGGAGCGTCGTCTCCCTTGAGCGAGAAGGCCGCGATCGACTTCCGCCTCGTGCGGCCCGAAGCTTTCGTGTTCGGCGAGCAGCGACTCACGCCCAACGCGGAGGAGGTACTATGAAACGTACGGACGATGCGCTTCGCCAAAGAGTTGCGGACCGAACCGTCGTCGTGACGGGCGCGTCGAGCGGCATCGGCGAAGCCCTCGCCAATCGGTTGGCCGACGCGGATGCAGAAGTGATTTTGATCGCGCGCTCGGAAGACAAGCTACGAGAGCTCCAGCGGCGCATCGAATCCCGGTCGGGAAAGGCGTTCGTGTATCCGTGCGACCTCTCGAGCGAAGAGGACACGCGCCGAGCGGTCGAGAAGATCTTGGACGAACGCGGTCAGGTCGACATCTTGGTGAACAATGCTGGGATTTCGATTCGGCGAAGCGTGGCAAAGTCGTACGACCGCGTGCATGATTTCGAGCGCACGATCGCGCTCAACTTCCTCGGTGCCGTTCGTCTCATCATGGGTTTCCTGCCTGGGATGCGCGCCCGCAAAGAGGGCCAAATCGTCAACGTATCGACCATCGGCGTGCAGGTGAACGTTCCGCGCTACGGGGCCTATCTCGCCAGCAAGGCTGCGCTGGACGCCTTCTGCCGCGTGTTGGCGATCGAAGCGCTCAAAGACGGGATCAAGGTCACCACCGTGTACATGCCGCTGGTCAAGACCCCGATGATGGAATCGACCACGATCTACGATAGCTTCCCGATGCGAAATGCAGAGCAGGCAACCGACCTGATCGTCGAGGGCATCATCGATCAACCAAAACGAGTGGCGATCACGGCTGGAAACCTCTTCGAGTTCGCGTACGGCATCGCGCCGAACGCGGTCGACCGCGTGCTCAACGCGGCGTATCAGCTCTATCCCGAATCGGGCGACAAGAAAGATCAGCACGAGCCCGTCTCCCGCGAGGCCGCGATGTTTCAGAGGTTGTTTCGCACGCTGACGAAGCGTGCGCGTCGAGGAAACCGGTGACTACGCATCTGCGAAATGCGCATCGACCCGCGCTGCAATGATGTCCCTCACGCGGTCGCGAAGCGCGGCAACGTCCTGCGCTTCGAGGCTCTCGGTCGCGATCGGTTCCTCCACGAAGACCTCGATTCGGCTTCCCGGACGAATGATCAGCGAGCCTTTGTGAAGAACCTCGTAGAGGCCGGTCACTGCGACCGGAACGACGGGGACGCCTAGCTCTACGGCGATCCAGAACAAGCCATCATAGAAGCGGCCCACGCGTCCTGTCATCGTCCGGTGGCCCTCGGGGAAGCCGAGCACCGAATGGCCTGCATCGATTTCGGAGCGTATTGCATCGCGCAGAGCACGCAACGCCTTCGTGCGACCGGCGGGCACAGGAATCGTCCCTCGGCCTTTCATCAGCCAACCGTAAAACGGGTACGCGAAGTGGCTTTCGAGCTCCACGCCCTGCTTGAAGTGAGGGGTTGCAGTGTACATCGCGACGTGGTCGAGCTGGCTGCTGTGGTTCTGGAGAAAAATGTAGGACGTGCCGGCGTCGACCGCGGGATGAACGTGATGGGTGACGCGGTTGAACGTCAACGCGATCTGGAGCCGGCAATAGAAGCGCTCGAGCCACTGAAGGCGGTCGGCCGGCACGATTCGGTAAGAAACGGCCAAGATGGTCGTCATCACCACCAGGAACCCTCCCGCGAGGATCCAAATCAACGCGCTGACGGCTCGATCGACGAGGGTGATGGGTCGCTTCATGCCACGACTCGAATCGCGCCGGGCAGCACGTCGATGTGAAGTGGTGTGAGATGAAAAAGGTCACCATCGATGAGGACAGCCTGCCGAGTGGGATCGACGAAATCGACGCGATCGACCTGGTGTGCCCAGACGTCGTCCAGGTCGACGTGTGTCCCCGAGAAGATGCGCACGAACGCTGCGAGAAGCGCGGCGCGGCCACGCGGAGAAGCGCGCACGACATCGAGAAGGCCGTCGGCAACGTGTGCGTCCGGCGCCAAGCGCATCGAGCCGCCCGTGTACTGACTGTTCGAAAACGCGCTCAGCACGGTCGCTCGGTCGTCGACGACCCCGTCGTATCGGAGGACGGTCTCTTCGTGCCGGAGCCGGATCATACAAAGGAACACCGCGGCGACGTAGGCGCCGGCGCCGAGGTATTTGAACCGCTCGTTTGCGAGCTCGCCGACCTGGGCGACGAAACCCGTCCCCATGGTGTTGATGAAGTGGATGGTGCCGTCCTCGTGCGTGAGCCGAAGGACGTCGATGGGTCGGCTTCGATCGCTCGCAATTGCAACGGAAGCCTGCTCCACGCTGGTCACCCCGAAGTCGCGCAGAAAAGAATTTCCCGTGCCGAGCGGGAGCATGGCGAGAGTGCATTCCCGCGACACCCCGGCCTCGGCGAGCCCGTGGACGACCTCGCCGGCGGTCCCATCGCCACCCACCGAAAGGAAACGGCGGTGACCCGCGGCCGCTCCGCGCTTCGCGAGCTCGATCGCATCCTTTGGGGCTTCAGTGAAAACCGTCTCGTCGAGCTCGACCCCTCGTCGTTCGAGGTCTTCGAGCGCAACCGGGGCCAGTTTTCCGCAACGGCCGCCACCAGCCGCGCGATTGACGATGGTGTAGTACGAGCTGCTCACCGGCGACCGAAGCGCAGGAAGAGTACCAAGCGATCGCCTAGAAAGCTAACTCGGAAGCGCTTCGCCGGGTGGCGAGCGACATGCAATCGAATCCGCCATGATGGCCACGACGGCGCTGGGCGAGCGGTGCGTCCTCGTGGTAAGCACGGGCGCCAGTGGCCCATCTCATCCCCACGGAAATCGTGCCCAGCGTCCAACCGGAACCTCTTCCGCCGCAGCGAGTCGCGCAGGCTTTTCGAAAGATCCTTGCTTCTGGAGCGGTGCTTCGTGTGGGAGGCGAGTCGCGCGACGATCCGCGGTCGTTGCTTTCGCGCGGCTATACGCCCAAGCACGTCATCTCACTTTTTGGCTACCGGTTCTTTCTCACCAACCCACGGAAAAATGAGGCGGTTCGGTTTTTCGTGGCCTATGTCGTGCCCCCGGTGGAGCCGGGACAGCGCGCTCAGATTTACGCCCGCATCTTTTACAAAGACCTCTCGTTGGTTTGGCGAGCCGCCTCGCATTTGATCGCAAATCACGGCGACTTCTGGATTGGCAAGGGCGACGTCAGGACGATCGTCAAGAGCGGTTTCGAAATCATGGAATGCGTCGAGTCGACTACGGATCTCCCATTGGAGATGCAGACGGCGCTCGAAACGATCTCGAGAACGGCTGGGCGGGCACGGACCGACGAGGAGGCGCTGTTTTTGATCTTACGCGGGGCGCCGAGCTCTCGCACCGCGCCCTATCGTGATTTCACCCAGCCGCGTCGGCGCGCGGAGGCCGACCGTCGAAATCTGATCAACGGCGGCCGCAGCATCGCGCGCTTCACGCGGAGGAACGATCCTACCTCGCTGGTGATCGTCTCCGGCTTCGAGCCCGACTTCGTCGAGGGCATCCTCGAGATCGGCGAGTCGAAAAGTGCGATGTATGGCGGCGTGCTGAAGCGATTTCGAATCCTGTCGCGAAACAGAAAGATTCAATACCTCTTCATGGCGGGGCCCCGACACGTGTGGATCATTCCGCCGCAGGCGCTCACGACCGAGCTTTCGACCTTCGGTGTTCGCACGATCGACGTCGTAGCTGACGAGGACCTATTCGTCCCGGGCTACGAGTATCACTTCTTCGACGAGGCAGCCGACGAGTCCGAGCACTTCAGCCAGATCCCCCATGGCTTCGCGGGTGAGCTCAGCGAGCACGACAACGACCGCGCCGACGCGTCGGCTTGGCTCGACGCCATCCCCGTGATTCGCGAGTTCAGGCGAAAGTGCGCTCGGCACCTGGGTGCTTCGAGCGGCCGAAGCCCAGCGCGCCGCCCCGTCAAACGACGACGCTGACGCCAGGTTCGGCTCGCTCCTGCACGCGCGGGCTATCGCTGCTTGGCCAGGATGTCGCGTATCTCTGCGAGGAGAACCTCTTCCTTCGGGGGCGGCGGCGGCGCTGCCTCTTCGGCGGCCTCTTCCTTTTTGCGAAGGGAGTTCATCCATCGAATCATCATGAAAATCACGAACGCGATGATGACGAAGTCGAAGACCGTCATGATGAAGGCGCCATACTTGAGCACCGCGGCGCCGGCTTCCTCCGCGGCCGCCAGCGACTCGAAGCTTCCATCACCGAGCAGGATGTATTTCTGGCTGAAGTCGATGTCGCCCGTGAACAGCCCGACCACCGGCATCAGCACGTCGGCCACCAACGATGCGATGATCTTGCCAAATGCGCCACCGATGATGATGCCCACGGCCATGTCCATGACATTGCCCTTGAGCGCAAACTCCTTGAATTCTTTCAACATTTCTTGCCCTTTCTCTCCTGCCCCGACGCCGGGGCGCCCGGGGTATGACCGGATCCACGATCAGCCGCAAGCGATCTCGGCCAAGTTTCGCGGCGCTCAGACGGGGCCGGACGTCGATGCATTCACGAGATCACAGAAAAATCTTTTCTTGTGAACTAGGTGGCCTTTCTAGTAACAGGGCAGGCGCGAGGGAGCGGAATTGCAGATGGTGAGCACGAGCGAAGGGCTACCGCTGAGCGAGCGAAGAAAAGACATTTTTTTCGTGGTTTGCTTCTCGTTTTTCGCCTTCTCGTCTTTCTTCAGCGATTCGTGGCACGCGCTCGGCCTGCTCGAAGGCGACGCCTTTTGGTCCCGCGCCAACCGCTGGTACGGGGAGATCGCGCAGGACCACTTCTTCCTGGCGGATCACCCTTACGTGCGAGTCAACACCGGCATTTCCGGGATGGTGTACGGACCGTTTTACCTGCTGCTCGTGTACGCCTTCATCAAGGGCAAGAACTGGATTCAGCCGATGGCGCTGGTTTACGTCGGCGCGATGCTTCACGGCTGCACCGAGTTCTTCATCTACGAGTATTGGATCGGGCCCCCACCTGGAAACCCTCTCGTGTTCTGGGCCTTCAACGGTCCCTACTGGGTGATCCCGTTTCTGCTCGGCATCCGGATGTGGAAGCCCCAACCGTTTGGCGTGCGCGGCGTCACTCCGCCGGCGTAGCGAGCACCGCGCCGCAGGACGTCTCGTTCATGTACACACCCTCTTCGTTCGGGCCGAGGGCGGTGTTGGCCGAAGACGCCGCGCCGATTTTCAAATCTGCGTCGCTATAGGCTAGAAACACGCACATCTCCTGCCCACCAAGACCGTATTTCAGTCGGCGATCGGTGTTGTTGATGTAGCCGCATTCCACGCGGAGGCCGGAGGCGCCATTGGAGCTCATCGGGGGATCGATAGTCGCGCCGAGCGGCTCGCCGATTGCACTCTTGAGCTCGAAGACCGTGCGATCGCCGCCGGCTTCATCGACGAAGCTCAGCCGGAAGTAGTTGCCCCATTCGTGATAGTGGGCGAGGACGTAATAGATGTTGTAGACGGGCGTCGCCCCGAGCATTCGATCGAAAGGCTCACCCAGGTCACAGGTCATGCCGAATCTCGATTCGGCCTGGGGCTCGATGTCGAGCGCCGTGTTGGTGAATGCGATCGGCCGAAGGCGGACGTCGACTTGCTCTTCGTCGATGGTTTCGATGTCGAAGCTGAGCGCCGTGTCCATGGGGGAGGCCGATACGTTGACGAGATGCACCCCGCCGACGATTCGATGCCGGGGCGGGATCTCGAGCGCCGCGCCCTCTTGAAATGCCTGAAGCTCTTCGAAGGTTTGCGTGGACTGTGCAAAGAACACGCCGCCGGAGAGCGCAGCCGACACATCGTGGAAGCCGCGCTCGGCGCAGTCCCACGTGCCGTCCGGGCCATCATAAGTGTCCTCGGGAACGAAAAACCAGTTCGAGTGATGCCAGGCGCCTTCGTTTCGCTGCCGAATCTTCGAGACGTACAGCGTCTCATCGTTGTCGAGCGTCCAACTTTGACAGACTTCGCTCACCTCTTCGCCCGGGCCCACCGCGATCGGTTCGAAAGAATAGGTGAGTGTCGGGGTGATGTCGGTCGTGCCCTCCGTCGCGCAGGCGCAGAGTGCCAGGCTCAACAGAAGAATCGGTGCCCGGGCTCGCATCTCGTGGAGTGTCCCGCGCAGCGGTGCCCTTGGCAAGCGCGCGGTCACACGCGCGATCCCTCGGGGATTCGGAAGATCCGTACGGTTTGGACGAGCGCGGCGACCACGAAGACGAAGTAGACCGCCAAGAAGAAGAGAAACGTGGCATCGTCGAAGTTGGTTTTCTCGAGATTGGCCTGGACCGCGAGCTCGGTGGCGATCACCAGAAGCCCGGTAGTCGCAGCGCCGATCCACCCCATCACTCCGGCCAGCCGATCGATCGCTACATCCCGGCGCTCGTTGGTGGCGAGCCAGTAATCGCGGTTGGGCAGGTTGACGAGCTTTCGGGGTGTGATCCGAAGCAAGATGGGGGCAACGAAGACGGCCGCGACGGAGCCACCTCCGACGACCGCCATCCAGAGGAAGAACCCGCTCCGGCTCATGAAGGCGTCGGGCTGCCCGCCGCCGCTGAAGTGCGAAGCCATCGGGTCCGGCAGCTGCGACCATACCAGCGCAACGCGCACGCCAAGGGCGAGCACCATCGCCACCGACAGCCAAACCGGCACACTCCAGCTCCGCCGAAGCTCCTCCATCCCCCATCAGTCTTCCACCCAACCCCCAGCGCCCGCAAATAGGGGACAGTCCCCTTTTCCAGGACCGTTCCTGGACAAAGGGGACTGTCCCCTAATTACTTTTGCTTAAGTTTGGGTTGGAGTTGCGCGCCTGGGTTTCAGCGACGGGTATCGAGCGCCTTTCGAATCGCCATCCGAATTGCCTCGAAGTCGGCGTTGGCCTCTGCGTCTGCGGCGTCGTCGCCTGGGAAGAAGGCCGGACCCGGATGCACGAACGCAATTCGTCCGTCCCGGCCGATGATGAAGCTCGAGGACGTGGCGGGGCGCTGCCGCCCGTCGAGCCACCACCGGCGCACCGTCTTCCAGTCGTGGTCATAGGCGATCGGGAAGCGCACCCCGAGCTCGCGGGCCCTCGCGACCGCCTCCTTCCACGGGCGCTCGCTCCCGAGCGGCTTCGAGTGATAGAGCCCGATGAACACTACATCCTGGCCGCGAAACTCGTCGGCGAGCTTCTGCATCGCGGGCAGGCTTGCCGCGCAATAGGGACAAGTGTCCGTCCAAAAGCGGACCATGACCACTTGCCCGCGGAGGTCGCGCAGCCGAAGCGGCTTCGAGCCGTTCCATTCGGGCCCCACCGTCCACTCCGGTGGGGCGGTGCCGGTGAGATCGCGCCCGGTGGCGGGCTTCGATTGCCCTCGGATGGTCGCGTTGCCGAAAACAAACCCGCAGGCGACGACCATCATCGCTCCAAGGACGGTGATTCTGCGACGGGAATGCACGAGTGCTTCAGCTTCCCACGGGTGGCAGGCACCGTCCAAGCCGGGCAGGTTGCGCTACAACCGGATCCCAATCGTGAAGAAGAACGTGCGGGGGCGGCCCGCGGTGATGTGCCGGGCGGGATTGGGGGATGGGGCGCCTAGCGGATCCCAATTGGACTCGAAGGCAAGCTCGTTTCCAGCGTACTGCTTGTCGGTGAGATTGAAGACCTGGAAGCCGAGCTCGAGGAACCACCAGGAGAGGCGCGCGGAGCCGTCGAGCAGCGAGAACGGGTCGGCGGAACCGGAAAAGGGAAGGGGTCGCGCGCCGATGAAGCTGTACGCGAGGCCAAGATGTCCGCGGAGCGGGTGCTTGCCGAGGTCGGCCAGGTCGCCGCTTGCGCCGACGTCGAGCCGGACCGTCCAAGGCGGAACGAATGGAAGGCGGTCGCCCTTGCCAAGGCCGGAGTCGGGCTCTCCCGGCGGCGGGCCTTCGAGGATCGCGTAGACGTACGTGACCGAGATTGCCCCGCTCAACCACGGGAGCGGGTTGGTCGTGGCGTAGAAGAGCGCGCCGGTTCGGCTGGTCGGTCCGATTTCCTCGAGCTGCCCTTCGGCCGCTTCGAAGAACACGTCGCGATTGAGCCAGGTGCGATAGCCGGTGAGCGAAAGCTTCAGCTGCTCTTCGGGCCCGACGCGAAAACGCACTCCGAAGTCGACGGAGCGCACCTTGCTGAAGGGGACACTCCCGCCATCGAGCAACGTACGCGCTTGGGGTGAGCGAAAGCCTTCGCCGTAGGCGCCGATGATGTCGATCCAGTCTGTGGGTCTCCCGGTGAGCGTGATACGTGGGCCCGCGTTGATGCCCGCGGCGGTCCGACGAAACCCGCCCGCGAAGCTCTCGGGATCTTCGAAGTTGGGAATCGCATCGACGATTCGATCTTCCACGTCGAAAAAGAGCACGTCGGCCCGGACGCCGCCTTTGAGATTGATGTACTTCGAGAAGTCCCAGTCGAGGTCGACCCAGAGCCCGACGTCGCCCTGGACGATATTGGCGTCGACGATTTCCTCGGTGGTTTGGCTCGTCGACCCATCGATCAGGAACTGCTGCTGTGGGTTGATGAAGTCGAACCGCCCGGAGACGCCTAGCTCGACAGTGCCGTGTGCGTATTCCGAAGGCGTGAAGCGGGCCGTGCGGTGCCGCGCGTTGCCGCCGACTACGAAACGCCGATCGCGCTGCTCGATGAGGTCGCCCTCCGGGCTCTCGAGAAAACCGGTGAAGTTCTGTTCGATGCGGTAGTCGAGCAGCTGGAGCCAGAGGTCGAAGCTGGTGTTCTTTTCGCGCGCGCCGCGGTGCTCGCCGCGGAAGCCGAGGATGCCCCCGGCGTTGAACGCCTCTTGGGCGCGCGCGGTATCGAATGGGTATACGTCGTAGAAGCCGATTTCTCCGGTCTGAATGTCGTCGCGCCGGAGAACACCGGCTGAGTCGTAGCGAGCGCCCCAAAACGAGCCGTGAACGCGAAAACGCCAGTCCTGTTTGCCAAAGCCGAATTGGAACATCGCGGAGCCGTCGATGCCGCTCCGGTTTTGTCCGAACCCGTCGGTGCGCCGAAACTGAAACGCGCCAAACGTGTCCGTGTGCTTGCCCTCGGGCGCGAAGATCCCAATCTGTCGAAACGTGCGGAACGAGCCGAGCTCGCTTCTGGCGTAGATGCCGCGGTCGGCGACCCCAAGATCGTATTGGACGGTACCCGCGACCGCGAAGTCACCCTGGCGAGGGTCGTAGACCCCGTTGAGCACGCGGAGATCGCGCACGGCTTCGGGGATGATGAAGTTGAGGTACGTGTACCCTTGGCCGTGGACGTTCGATGGCTGATTGATGGGGATGTCGCCGAGCTTGAACTCGATGTCCTGCCCGTGCTCGGCGTTGAAGCCCCGGAGATAGAAGAAGTCCCCGTCCGCGGGGCTCCCGACGCTGCGGCTGTAGAGGCCGGGGACGCGTTGAAGCAGGTCGGTCGCGGTGAGGACGGGTGCGGCATCGAGCACCCTGCGATCGATTTGGAAGTCGGCGGCGCCGCGATCGCCCGACCGCAGTCGCTCGGCGTCGACCTCGGCGGTCGACCCATACTTTCGCTTGTCGGTGCCCGGACCGGGTGCGATCACCGCGGGTGAGACGGCCGCGGGCTCGTTGGGAAGCGGCGCCGCGGGTGCTGTATGCGGCGCGGCTTGCGGCTCGTGGGTTTGGCCTTCGTGTGGGACGCCTGCGCTCTCCGGTTCGAAGTGAACCGCGACGCGCACGCGGCTCGAGACTGGCGTGTCGCCGCGACGCGCCGGTTCGAAGGCCCAGCCCTTCACGGCCTTGACCGCCTGCGCATCGAAGTCGACGCCACCGGAGTGCTCCACGACCACGTCGACCACGCGCGCATCCGCGGTCACGGTAATCCGAAGGATGACGGTCGGATGCAACCCCTCCCCCTCGCGGCCGGGGGGGTAGTCGGGGGGTGGGGCGGCGACCAGATGAGGGGGGTGGAGGACAGCGTCAGCGTCCGTGTCAGTGACCGTGTCAGTGTCGGTGTCCGTGTCCGGCGCGGTCTCCTCCTGTGCGTAGACCGGCGCGCCGGCTGCGAGGATCATCCCCACGAGCAGCCACACTGCATGAGCATTGCTTTTCTCGTTTCCCATTCCCTACCTCGACGTCGAAGGCGATCGACTTGGCGTGGACCACGCCTCTACCGGATGCAGCGCTCCAGCCCGAAGGCGAGCGCGGGCACCGTTCGTTCGCGCTTGGCGCGAACCGGCTGGACGATCTCGACGTCAGGTGGGAGGGGAGCTCTTGGGTGCCAGACGATAGCGGGCGTCGCGTTCGAAGTGCGGTGCGTCGCCCACGATGAAGTGCTGTGCATGCTGGCGCCGCAGCACCGGAGACTCCGTCGTGGCGCCAACGGCTATCGCATCTCGCCGCTCGGCTGCCTGCGTGCAGTGATCGTGACCAGACTGCGAGCCGCCGTCGCTCCGAAGCTCACACCGCTCTGTCCGCGCCGTCTCGCCCCGAGTCCCGTGGTCGAGCTCTCCGTGAGCCAGCTCACCGTGCTCTGCGCACCGGGTGTGCTCGACGAGCATCATGTGCGCGGCAGGCGCGCCCTGAAAAAGCAGCCCGACGACCGCCAAGCTCGCATGTGCGCGCCAGCGGAAACGCGGTTTTCGGGGCTTCGTGCAATCCACGGCGAACGCTCGAGTATGCGCCTGCGCGATCCCACGGCAAGCGACGCGACTGCGCTGGCCCTCTGTGCAGTGCGGAGAAAAAAGCCTTGACGCTGTGCGTTGAAATTGCAAAGTTGCGACCTCACCGAAAACCGGGGGCGATTCCCCCAGGTGGTTTCCGGGGGGGAATTATCAATGAATACAGCACTTCTCGTGGTTCTTTTGACCGTCGCGACGCTCACGGCGGTCGCCGCAGGTGGCGGTGCGCTCGGACTGGGCGTGATCAAGCTCGTCAAGCGCCTCTCGCACGAGGGAGAGGGCCGTGGGCTTCGCCCGAAGCGCCGCCCAGCCGCCTAAGCTCGAGCGCTAGAAAACCTCGTAGCTCGACCCCACGACGTCGAGCCAATGCGCCACAGGTGGCTGAACCGGCTTGCTGGCTTTGAGCGCACTCTGAAAGGCTTGGAAGCTCGGACTTTCCGTGAGCTCGTCGATCGCAGCCTGGTCGCGATACATCCCGAAGTGTACGAACGTCACGCCGTCATCTTCTCTAAACGACTGATAGCGTATGCCGTCGCTTCCGGACTCCTGAAGCGCCTGCATGACTTTGCGGATGTTCTCCGCGTTGGTCTCTGCAAAGGACGGGTCGACCTGATATCTGACGTAGACGGCTTTCATGTCCACCTCCCGAGATGTCTCTGTGGCCTCTCCTCCGAGGGTCAAGCAAGCGGCGACAGGGACACTCTCCACCTCGTAGCCCCCTCGACTTGACGATTCGCCGCCTGACGTCGCAGATCTGAGCGGTGGAACGTGAAAGAGAGATCGAGCTGCTCGCCGAGTGCATTGCCCTTGGAAAGGCTAATCGGGCGGCCATGAACGGCGAGGAGACTCTCATACCGGTGTCGGATTATCTCGACGACGCTCGCTTCCAGCGCGAGCGCGCTCTCGTCGAACGGATACCAAATCTAGTCGCGCACTCCAGTCGTATTGCAGAGTCCGGCGACTTCATCACCTGCCACGTCGGCTCAATCCCCATCATCGTGGTTCGGGGGGACGACGGCGAGCCGAGCGCGTTCATCAACGTGTGCCGTCACCGCGGCGCGACTGTCGAGACACGGTCGTCCGGCCGCTGCAAGCGTTTCGTGTGCCCCTATCATGCATGGACCTACCGCACTGACGGACAGCTCGACCGCGTACGCCACGGCGAAGGCTTCCCCAGTCTCGACGTCGAAAGCACATCGCTCGTCCGCCTTCCTTGCTTCCAGGCCTCCGGTTTCGTGTGGGTGACCCCCACCGCCGCGGACCGCCCGAGCGCCGCGGACGCGCTGCCCTCGCCGCTTCTCGATGAGCTCGCCTGGCTCGACTCCGAAGAGCTCGAGGTGCTCGATACCGAATCGCGTGTGTGGAACGCCAACTGGAAGCTGATCGTCGACGGCGGGCTCGAGTCGTATCACTTCAAAATCGCGCATCGGGACACGATCGCGGGACTCTTTGTCGACAACGTATCGATCACCGAGTTTTTCGGCGATCACATTCGCTCGGTGCTGCCACGCACTTCGGCTCTTTCACTCGACGGGCAGCCCGAGTCTGAGTGGCGCCTCCGAAAGCACGCGAACGTGCTTTACAGCCTTTTTCCAAATGCCTCGCTCCTGGTCCAGGAGGACCACGTGGTCTTGATCACCATGACGCCGCTCTCGGTGTCTCAGACCCGCATCGAGCTGTCGTCGCTGGTTCCCCGCGGCCCTCGAACCGAGCGTGCCGAGCAGTACTTTCGTGCGAATCACGCCTTCACGATCAAAACCCTCGACGAGGACTTCGCGATGGCCGAGCGAATTCAGCGCGGCGCACTCTCCGGCGCCAACCAGCACTACCGGTTCGGTCGCTTCGAGTGGGCTCTCTCGCGGTGGCACCGCCTGCTCGACGAAAAGGTTGCCGGCATCGTCTGAGTCGAGCACCGTCCTTTCGGCTGCCGGCACGGTTTGTTACAGTCGAAGTGGGGGATTCAATGGACACTCGGCGCACCGAAGAGCTGCTCACCGAGCTACGAGACATGCAAAAAGAGAGCCTGGAGCTCCAGAAACGGCATACCGAGCTCGTCGAACGCCAGTACGCTCGCGCGGAGAAGATCCAAGACCGAACCGAAGCAATCCAGGCGCGCAGTGAAAGCATGGTCGCCATCGGACGCCGCGTCATGCTCGTGATCGTGCCGGTCCTGATTTTCTTGGTCGCCTACGTGAGCTGGCTTCTCTTCGGCAAGCTCGGCATCTGACGGCGTGTCGCCCATTGGGCCGGTCGCGCCCGTTGCGGGGCCTGTGCCCCTGAAGGGGTCATTGGTTGGAGCACGATGCGTCGGTGGTCAGGCGTACGTTGTCGATGAATCCTTGCTCTTCGGGGAACGGGACGCCGGGCGGGCCGCTTCGCTGCATCGTGAACGTCAGCTCGAGCGGCTGCGTGGCAAGCTCTGCGTCGAGGCAAACCGTTTCTTCGACGAACCCGCTGGTGTTTTCGTCGAGTGGCCCGTTGCCTGGCCTCGATTCGAGCGTCGTCTCGGGGTTGTTGCCGAGTTGGTAGAAATACTTGATCGCCGGCCCTCCAGTCGAGTCGGGTTTTGGAACCACGACGGTGGTGCGAGCGGACACGAACGCCCCCTGCTGCTGCGCCGTGAAGCGAAGAGAGGCGTTTCCGCTTTGCGCGACCCCGTCCGCGATCCCAACGCTGCCCCGTTCGCCGACACCGCTGAACCGCCAGCTGGTGGGAAGCGCGGATCCTCCGAGCTCGAAGTCACCGTCGAGCACGTACGGATCGTCTCCGCAGGCTGGCTCCAACGTCACTTGGACCGAGTCGACCACGAAATCTCGCACGTCCGGGCTTCCACACATGCCCAACGTGACGGGCAGGGAGAAGGTCAAGGACCGCGCGAGACCACGCGTGTGCGGCGGCAGGCACACGGTGCTCGTGCTCGCCGAGCCGCTAGGACCGCCCGCGACGAGCTCGGCCACGAAGCCATCGGCGACGAAGACCTGAAGTGCGCGACCGGCGGTCCCGCCCCAATAGAACCGAAGCGCTTGGCTCGGAAGCGTCGATGGAAGGGGTAGCGAGACCGTCCCGGAGAACGCCGCAGTGCTGCAGACGGTGGCGGTTCGAAGCTGGGCTCCGCGCGTTCCGTCTTGACCGATTCCGTCGACGACCGATGCATCGCCGATCGCGCTCCAAGCGGTCCCGTCGCCTTCGAAGTCGCCGTCGAGCGCGAAGCCCGGATCGGGGCATTCGAGGCCGACGTCTTGGGCGCGAACGATTTCGAATCGGTCGACGATCAGCTCGTCTTGGGCGTCCGACGCCGGGCAGAAGTTACTCGTCGCGTCGATTCGAAACTCGATGTCGCCGCCGTAGCCGGCTTCGCCGAGGCAGACCGCTTGCGTGGAGAACTCGTCGCGCCTCGGGAAGCGCGACCAGAATTCGTTGATGCCGACCTGAGGGCGTGCCTCGAACACCAAATTCTCTCCGCGATACGTGATCTCGAACGCGAGGGGCTCGACCCGATCGGCCGGCGCCATCGTAAACGTTTGAAAGACGCTCGAGCCGTCACAGATCGAGTTGCCTGGCCATCTCACCTCGCCCGGGTCATCGCTGCCCTGAGCCGTCGGGTCCAAGCTCGCGCCCCCGGTCGTCGTCCATGGGGCAGCGTCGTCGAATCCCGGGGCGAGGGGCGCGCCGACGAAGACGCAAGCGTTTCCGTCACCTTGATACCCCGGCGCGCAAACGCAGAATCGGCCCATCGGTGCCGAGTCGCAGACTTCCAGCGCCGCGCAGTCGTCGTCGATATCGCAGTCGCACTCGACGGTGTCGCAAATGTCGGCGTCCATCATCCCGCCGTCGTCGATACCCGCGTCGCCGTCGTCGACGGGGGCGTCGCCGGCACAGGCGAGCTGGAGACAAAGAAAGATAATGAAACAGCCTCGCGTCATCATCAGACACTAACACGGGACAGTCTCCCCCCTCTAAACCCCCGAAACCACTGAGCTCCCGCGCCAGAGATCGCAGCGCCGACCGGCAGGAACATCCCGGGCTTCGAGGCTTGCTTTTTTGCGGCGAGTGCGGCGAGTATGCCCCGAGACATGCGTCCCAAACGACTCACAATCATCGTCTGGCTCACGTGCGTTGGACTGATCCCGCTATCGGGCATGACCTGCGCCTCGCCGGAAGAGATCGCGATCATCAACTCGCCTCAACCCGGCGAGACGATTCCAGCCTCGGGCCTGTTCACCGTCTCGATGAATTTCGTTACCCCGCTGACTCCCGATTCGACTCTCCAGATCGAGCTTTCGAGCGATAACGGTGCGGTGGTCGTCGACGTCACTTCGGCTTTCGGTACCAACTTCGTAGGGGCCACCAGTGCATCTGCGGACCTCGACGCGGTCGCTCTCGGCCTGGTCCCCGGGGCTCAGAGGCTCATCGTCCGTCTCGATTTGGAAGGTGACGGCGTCGTGGGCACCCGGGTGCAAGTGTTCAAGTGGATCATCGAGGTCGCGGTGGAGACTCTCAATGTCGCTTTGGCCGGCGCCTTCATCCCTTTCGAGGCCGAGCGACGCGTTCCCATCATCAACGCCATTCCTACGACGGATGCCGACATCATATGTCTGCAAGAGGTATGGGAGCAGGCCGACAAGGACGCCATCGTGGCTGCCGCGGCCGGTCAGTTTCCCTACTCCGTGTCGTTCACGCATGATCTCGATACCCCGGTCGACGATCCCACGGACCAAAACGGGCAAATCCCGAGCATGCCGAGCGGTGTGCCCTGTCCCGACGCGAACACCGGCGACCAAGGGGCCAACATCGCGGACCAAGTGGACCAGGCAGCTCAATGTCTAGCAGACTTCTGCTCCACCACCGGTGACGCGACCGGTCAAACCACCAGCGCCGCGTGTGCAGCCAGCGCGTGCCTTCTCCCGGTCGCACCCCTGCTCCTCGGAAACGAGCTACAGCAGCGTTGCTATGCGTGCGCGATCACCCAGCTTCCGACCGAGGTGATCGGTACGTTGGCCGATCGCTGCAAGACCATCGAAAATCAGGACCTCGCTTTTCGCGGTCAAAACGGAGTGATGATTCTTTCCAAGTTCCCGCTTTCGAACGAGGAAGTGTTCGTCGTGCCGGGCACGTGGAACCGACGTGTCATCATCAATGCGACGGCAACCTTACCCAACGACGCCGAGCTCGATGTGTACTGTAACCACCTGACACCCATCTTCACCGTGAGCGGCGTCAACACGTTTCCGTACACGGGCCAGTATGGTGGCGGCGCCGCGACAGAGCCCGAGCAGTGGGCGGCCGAGCAGCAACTGCAAGCGGAGAAGCTCATCCAGTACGTGCAGCAGACGAGCGGGACCCGCCGGGCCGTCGTTTTGGGCGACATCAATGCAGGGCGCGAAGTGACAGACGTCAACGGCGATATCGTGCTCTATGCCGAGGGCGAACCGACACTCGATGTGTTGGAGAGCGTGCTCACCCTGGGTGCTGCGGCGGACTACGAGCCGTTGTGCACGTTCTGTGACACCAACCCACTCAACGGCGTCGAGGACACCTTGCCCGCCTGGATCGACCTCATCTACCTATACCAGCTCGACGCAAGCACCGTGGTGTCGACCGAACGCACGTTCGATGAAGACGTGGTTCCGGTACAGGTCGACGATGGCATGGGCGGGACGACCAACTTGTTGGTGCCGCTATCCGATCACTACGGGCTGAAGTCGGTCATCCACGTACCTTGATTATCGCAACGCGCCACACGACCTAACGATCCACTGCGTGCATCGGCCGCGACCGAAAAGCTCATGGGCAGCGAGCCCGAGCCCTACTGACCCACGTAGAGGATGTACTCCATCTTTTGGTCGATGTGGTCGCTGTTCTCCATGAGCATTGCGCAGTACGCGATCGCATGGCCCTGGAAGAGGGTCCCGTAGTTACTGCTGCACAGGTTTTCGTCTGCGCACCAGTAGCCGAAGTAGTCCCAGTCCCAAACGAGATTGTTTCCGTCGCCACACCATTCGACCGAGTCGTTCCGAGCACCCGCCGAGTGGTAGCCGACAGCGCCGTCGTTGTGCCACGGCAGAAACCACCAAGCCGCATCGAGCGTGATGTCATCGCTACCGGACACCTGATCGAGGAAGCCGCCCATATGGTAGATGGGCACGCCCTGGGTGTTGTTGTGGTTGTAGAGATTGCGAATCTTGCTCGGGCTGATTTCGGGCGCGAGCGAGCACGCGAACAGGTCTGCGAGTGACTGCCAATTCGAGAGCTCGCTGCCTCCACCGTTGCCCGCCGCGGTTCGCACCTCCAGGATGTTCCAGCTGGGCACGTCCTCGCAGACGCGATTTCTGCCCTTGCCGGTACACACCTGCTCTACACTCGCAAGCTGGTCGAGCGCAAACCCAACGACGTTATCGCCGTTGGAATAGTTGTAGACGATGCAGCTGTTGCTGTCGGTGCAACAGGCATCCGCGTACCGGGCAAACGTCTTCGCAGCTACCTGTGTCCCCGTCGAATCGGTCTGGACCCCGTGAACGTCGACAGACACTGCGTTGGAAATGCCACTCACGTTTGCGAGCCGGTCGGAGCTACTCGGGTAGTCCCACTGCGTCGAGCACATTCCGCCCTGATGCAGGAACACGATCTGGCCCGAGTCCGGCGTGCACTGGAAGTTGCCAGCACACACCGGTTCGTAGTCCGTGCAGCAGTTTCCTGCCGCCGCGCAGCTCGCCTCGCATGAGCAGGAGCCACCGTTCCCCGGTCCGCCGCAGTACGTGTCCTCGGTGACGCAGACCTTGTTCTTGCCTTTCCCCGTGCAGGTCGTGACCGACTCGCTCTCCAAGCGCTCGCAGCGCCCAGCGTCGTCCCCCCCGACCTTGCCTGCCTGCGCCGTCGGAGCGGCGAGCCACACCGCGGTTGCGGCCAAGAGTGGCGTCAATGCCGTGCGGAACATACTTGCTGTCATCTTCCAGGTCTCCATCGCTTGCTCTCCCTCTAGAGGCGCGTCCGCGCCGCATCATTGTCCTATCACTTCATCTTTGGCGTCCGTCGCCCACGAACTCCGGTTCGGTCAATACTACGCCGCGTTCGATGGCCTCGCGGTAGCGTTCGAGCATCCGTCGCTTGTGCGGGCTCTCGTATTCCTCCGACCGGAAGTCTGCGGGCGAATAGCGTGCGCTCGTCTCGTATTCACCGTCGTAGCTCGGCACGTCTTCGCGGTGGGGCGAGTCGCCACGCCGCAAGCGGTACCCCCGCAGTTGGCGAAGCGTATAGGGCGCCACGGCCCCCGCATCGTGAAAGGCCAGACCATAAAAGACGAGACTCACATCGCGCGCTCCGGGCGAGAGTTCCGTTTCGCCTTGAGCCCACGCGACGGGTTCGCCGTCTCGGTCGAAGAGATTGCCCTCGATTCGATAGGTGCCGGCGGTCGTCACCTCGACGCCCACTTCGATGGCTAGGTCGCCGGCCCGAGCATCATCGCTGAACTGCCCCGTGAATCGCGCCGGGATCCGATTCCCTCCAGTGAAGAAGAAGCGTAGCTGTCCCGTTTGCTCGCGCAATCCCGGCGCTCTGAAGGTTGTCGTCACTTCGAGCTCGCCGATGTAGTCCGGCCAGTGCTCGTTGGGAACGAAAGATGCGCGAATCTCCGAACCGACGCGCTCCGTGGAAAGCGCGACTCGGTTCCCGTCGCTCGAGGCGCCGCGCGGCATCGCCACCATCACGACAGCGGTGGGGATCACCGGGTCACCCAAGTGCCAGAGAGCCAACGAGACCGTCACTGCCTCCGCGTCCCAAACGAAGTAGCGGTCCGAGGTGTGCAAGACCTCCCATGCGCGGTTCTCGTTGTCCCGAGCGTCGGGCACTGGCTGTCTTTTCTCGTGACGCTTGTTCGGGTTGAGCAGATCGGTCGACTCCGTCGTGAGGCGCCGAGTCGAAGTTGGATACCGGGTGATGGCCTTGAACTGACGAATGCTCGGATGGTCTTCGTAGCCGGTCGCCGCAGCCTCTTCCTCCAACTCGTCCACCTCGTCGATGTCGACTTGGTCATCGCTCGTCGCTTCCGCGACGCGGCCCTCAGACGTCCGGCGGGCCCTCAAATCATCGCGGGTCTCGACGGTCGGGCTTGGCTCGACAGACCCATCGACCGGGCTCGTGCCCAGGTATCGAAAGAGCAACAACGCCGCGGCGAAGGCCAAAACAACGCCAATCAGCAGCCACCTCTCCGAGGACACGACCCACCTTACCGCCCGAGTCGGATTTGCCGTTCACTGTATCGGCCAATTGTGTATTCTCTTTCTGCCAAAACGCCCGTTTTCCCCAATGGAATCCACCATCGGGTCCAGGGCCGGTCCGGTCTCTCGCCAGTCATGACTCCCTACGACCCCACCCGACTGGTATCCGCACGGCTCGCGCTGCCGCTCGTTCGCGAGATGCGCGAGGTCGGCCACGACCCCGCGCCGTTGCTCGCGAAGCTCGGCTTGCGGGAGGCGAGCCTGCGACCGCTCGCGGCGCACATGGCCCTCGGCTCGTGGCTGGCTCTCCGCGCAGCTTCCATCGAGATGACGTCAGACTCGCGTCTGCCCGCGCGCGCGGCTGCCCGAATGCAGCCCGACGCGTTTCCCATCCCCCTACATCTGCTGGGCTCGCAAGGGACCGTGCGTGACGGATGGCGCTTTTCGGCTCCGTACCTCGGCGTCGGTATTCAAGGGCTTCGCGCAGAGCTCGTTCTTGGCGACGCGAGATCACGCTTCGACTTCGAGCTGGACGGCGCGCCTCTCGGACCGGCCCCTCTCGCCGAGTTCTTCATGATCGGGCTGTTCGCTTACGGAAGAACGGTGATCCCCTCCGAGCTTCTTCCGGACCGGATCAACTTCGTACATCCCATGTCGTCCAACGCCGACACGCTGCGCGGCTTCCTTCCCTGCAAGGTGTGCTTCGGCAGTCGCTCAGTCGGATTCGAGTTCCCGACCGCGTGGCTCGACCTTCCGATTCGGGGCGCTGATCCGCAACTCGGTCAACTGATCGCTGACCAAGCCTCGAAGTGGCTTACCACGCGGGCGCCCACATCACGCCTCGCTGACCGGGTTCGCCTATGGCTCTGGCACAACCTGCGCGACACGGAGCCCGTCGCCTCACGCCTGGCTCGGGACATGAAGCTCAGTGAACGTACGCTCCGCCGAAAGCTCAGCGAAGAAGGCGTCAGCATTCGGGAGCTCGTCGCCGAAGCAAGGCAAGCACGTGCGTCCGAGCTGCTCGGATCGACCACGACTCCTCTGGCCGCGATTGCGTACGAGCTCGGGTTCTCGAGCGTCGGCGCGTTTTGCCGTGCGTTCAAACGGTGGACTGGCTCGTCTCCCGCGAGGTACCGAGCGGAACGGTAGCTGCGGCAGCTCGCCGCGCCTGTCGGACACCTAGGGGAGAGGACTCGAACTCGGCGCCATCGCCATCCCGGTGGGGCGAAGAGAGCGTCGATGCAGACGATCTCGCGTGACATCAGCCCACATCGACCAGGTCGACGGGGTTGGGCTCGACCCGCCAGATGTCGCGGCAGTAGTCGCGAATCGTGCGGTCCGAGGAGAAGTAGCCAACTCGCGCGGCGTTGAGAATGGACATCTTCGTCCAGTGTTGAGGGTCGGCCCACGCGTCGCTGACCCTCTGCTGGCAGTCGATGTAGGACTGGAAGTCGGCAAGCACGAAGTACGGGTCGTGGTAGATGAGGCTGTCGACGAGCGGTCCAAAAAGCGACCGATCGCCGTGCGAGAAGTGACCCGACGCGACTAGATCAATCGCGCTTTTGAGGGCGTGGTTTTGCTCGTAGTACTCGTATGGGCGGTAGCTCGATTCACGAAGACCGTGGATTTCGTCTGCGGTGAGGCCGAAAAGGAAGAAGTTCTCCGGGCCGACGGCCTCCCTGATTTCGACGTTGGCCCCGTCCAAGGTACCGATGGTGAGCGCCCCGTTCATCGAAAACTTCATGTTCCCGGTCCCAGATGCTTCCTTCCCGGCGGTCGAAATCTGCTCGGAGAGGTCGGCACACGGGTAGGCGAGCTGTGCGGTCTTGACGTTGTAGTTTGGGACGAACACAACCTGGAGCATGTCTCGGCTGTCCGGGTCGGAGCCCACGACTTCGCCTATCGAGTTGATCAGCTTGATGATGAGCTTGGCCATCGCGTAGCCGGGCGCGGCCTTGCCGCCAAAGATGAACGTGCGGGGCGCTTTCACGAGGCCCGGGTCTTGCTTGAGCTGCTGGTACAAGTGAACGATGTGCAACGCAGCCAAGTGTTGGCGTTTGTATTCGTGAATACGTTTGACCTGCACGTCGAACATCGAGTCGAGGTTGGTCTCGACCTTCATCAACCGCCGCGCCTCTTCCGCCGCCAGCCGTTTGCGCTCCCTCTTCACGGCCCTCCACTTCGCCTGAAAATCACGATCGTCCGCCACCTCTTCGAGGCTCCGCAGCTGCTCGAGGTCGGTGATCCAGGCTTCTCCGATTTGCTCCGTGATCAGCTCCGCGAGCTGGGGGTTGGCGAGCGCCAGGAACCGGCGCGGCGTGACGCCGTTGGTCTTGTTGTTGAACTTGTCCGGGTAGAGCTCGTGAAAGTCCTGCATGACGCGGGTTTTCAAAAGCTCGGTGTGAAGTGCCGAGACCCCGTTCACGGAGAAGCTGCCAACCGTCGCGAGGTTTGCCATACGCACTGCACCGGGGCCGTTGTCGTCGATCATCGACATGCGGGCGTGCCGCGAGTAGTCGTCGGGGAAGCGCTCGCGAACCTGGTCCATGAAGCGCGCATTGATCTCGTAAACGATCTCGAGGTGCCGCGGCAAAAGGCGTCCGAACATCGGTAGAGGCCAGGTTTCGAGCGCCTCGGGCAGCAGCGTGTGATTGGTGTACGCAAACGTTCGAGACGTGATTCGCCAAGCGTCCGCCCAGCTCATCCGGTATTGGTCGAGCAGCAGCCGCATCAGCTCGGGAATCGCAAGCGCGGGGTGCGTGTCATTGAGCTGAATCGCGAACCACTCGTGGAGGTTTTCGGGCTTGCCACCGCGGAGCTGATGCAGCCGGAGCATGTCCTGCAGCGAGCACGACACGAGGAAGTACTGCTGCTGCAAACGGAGTTGCTTTCCCTGCGCAGCCTCGTCGTTTGGGTAGAGCACCTTGGTGAGGGTCTCGGAGGCAACCTTGCGCTCGACGGCGCCGTAGTAGTCGCCGATGTTGAAGCTCGCGAAATCGAACGTCTCGGCGGCCTGTGCGGCCCACAGTCGCAAGAGGTTCATGTTGTTGACCTTGTATCCTGGGATGGGTGTGGCGTACGCGACCCCCTTCACCAACGTGTGAGGATGCCAGCGAACGCAGTACCGGCCTTGCTCATCCGTGTAGGATTCGGTGTGGCCGCCGAAGCCGACCGGGTACGTGTAGTCGGGCCGAACGAACTCCCACGGGTTGCCTTGATTGAGCCACTTGTCCGTCCGCTCGATCTGCCAGCCGTCTTTGATGCGCTGCTCGAAGATCCCAAACTCGTACCGCAAGCCGTATCCCACGGCGGGGATCTGCAGGGTCGACAGGGAGTCCATGAAGCATGCAGCCAGGCGACCGAGCCCACCGTTGCCTAGGCCGGGCTCTCGCTCTTCGTCGATCAGGTCGTCGAGGTCCTGGCCGAGGGACGCGACCGCTTCCGCCACCTCTTTGCGAATGCCGAGGTTCAAGAGCGCGTTGCCGAGAGACGGTCCGAGAAGGTACTCGGCCGACAGGTAGCACACCACACGCGTGGGCTTGGCGAGCAAAGCCCGAGCGGTGCTGAGCCAACGCTGCATGAGACGGTCGCGCACCGTGTACGCGACCGCCAGGTAGTAGTCGGTGCGCGTCGCCAGCGCGGGGACGTTGCCGCAGCGAAAGACGAGGTTCTCTTGAATGGCGCGCCGCAGCGTCTCGACGTCGGTCCCAGTCCGGTCGTCTTCGACGCGTGCGCGTGTCGACGAGGTTTTCGCGTCCATGACCCCTCCGCAACGGGTCGGGCCAGTGTCGACCTTTGTCTGGACGATAGCAAGCCTCGAGTGGCCGCAAGAAGATCCGACCGATGTTGCCCTAGATGCGGCAAGAGCGCCCAGCGCTGTCGCTTGGCCCCGCCGGTATTCGGTCGGCTCTTTCTCTTTTCCAACCACGTGGGGAGTCGCGATCACGGCCTGCGGATGCTCATCCTTGGGCCGCGGTGTGGCGTGTGGTAGGACCGCAAAGAGAGGGCTACGCATCAGACGAGCCATGCGCCGCGAGGATTGCTGGCTGCGGGCCAAGAGGGCAAGTCGATGACCGAGCATAGCTTTGACAAGTCTTACGGAGGAAGTGCCCCGGAGAACTACGAAAGGTACTTCGTCCCCGCAATCGGCGCCCCGCTGGCCGCTGCTTTGGTCGACGTCGCAGGTCCGCAGCCGGGTGAGCAGGTGTTGGATGTGGCATGCGGGACCGGCATCGTAACGCGGCTCGTGGCGAAGCGCGTGGGCCCAACAGGGAGGGTCGCTGGGCTGGACGGGAACCCGGGCATGCTGGCGGTGGCGCGATCGGTGGAAGCTCCTGACGCTCGCATCGAATGGCACGAGGGTAACGCCGAGAAGCTGCCGTTTTCGGACGACACCTTCGACATCGTAACGTGCCAGATGGGTCTACAGTTTTTCCCGGACAAGATCGCTGCGTTGCGAGAGAAGCACCGTGTCCTCACGCCGGGCGGTCGGGTCGTACTCAACCTGCCCGGCCCCACGCCGCCTGTGTTCAGAAGCCTTGCAGACGCCCTGAAGCGCCACGTCGGCCCGCAAGCAGCTGGCTTCGTTCATGTCGTGTTTTCGCTTCACGGCGCCGATGAAATTCGCGCATTGATGACGGAGGCTAGCTTCCGAGACGTCCGCGTCGATGCGACCACCGCCACCCTTCCCATACCCGCCGACTTCATGTGGCAGTACATCCACAGCACTCCGCTGGCTGGGATCGTCGGCCAGATGGACGACGAGAAGCGCAAAGCGCTCGCACGCGACGTCCTCGGTAAGGGGCACGCCGCCGCAGGGAATGGCACCCCGTCGCTCGCGGTACGCGTCACGACCGTGACCGCTCGGGCGTAGCGGTCCCGCGAGGCGGCTACGCTGCTGAAATGATTGGGTGCGGAATAGCTTCATGCGACGGCTCCGAGCTGCTCGGGAATGAACAGGCGCACGATCATCTCGGTGTGGGTCTTGATGTACTCTTCTGAAAACGGGTCCTGGCCGGTTGTCAGGCCCACCTGAGGGGCGAGGGCATACGGCGTGGAAACGGCGCCGATGAGAACGTAGAAGACATGGCTTGGCGGTCCGAGGGACGGACCGCCAGCAGACTCGATACCTTGCAACATTCCTTGCAGGAGCGCGCCCATCGGAGCGACGTGCTTCGCAACCAGCCACTCGAGGCGCTCACTCGGTCCCGTTCCTTCTTGGAGCATGAATCGGTGGAGCGCGGGGTGTTCGGCGGCGAACCGGACGAACTCGGTGAGCAGCAACCGCGCGGTGGTGACCACATCCACACCCTGCAGACCCGCAAGCCGAGCGGCGAGTCGATGCCGGAGGAGCCCGAAC
>JBFGKE010000013.1:0-82533 GCA_041576815.1 Polyangiales bacterium | reverse complement strand
GCCGCGGCCCGAGGGGGTGGCGCCTCGTCGTGCACGGTCGAGGCATGGCTTTTGATGGGGCGAATGGCGCGCCGCGCGGGGGACATCGATGGCGAGGAGCAGGCGCTCTTGTCGGCGCTCGCGGCTGCAGAGGACGGCGCTCTTCGTGCGGCGGTCCGGCTTTCCCTGGCCAAGCTCTACGAGCACCGCCGCCGCGATTTGCAAAGCGCGCTCGAGCACGCGGCCGAGACTGCGCTGGCGGAGGGTGACGAGGCGGCCGACCGTCGCATCGCGCGCCTGCGGCGACGTTTGGCGCGGCTGAGCTGACCTTTTTGCAACGTCGGACATCGGCCTGGCACGGGCTGGCACACCTGATGGCGGCGAGGAGGGTGAAATCAGGGGGTTTTGCGTCGTGCGAGGTGGCACCAAAGTTGCCTGATAAACCGCCGGACCCCCTGCGCGTGGAGAGGAACATGAAACGACATTGGTTGGCCTGCGTGGTCGTCGGCATCGCCGCTCTGATGGTTGCCGGCTGTGGTGAAACGAGCAGCACCGCGTTCCCGTTGGAGGGATTCGTCTGCGGCAAAGATGGACGGACCTATTCCGTCGAGGACGCTGCCAACGGCGAGCGTGACGTCGAGCACCGGGGCAGATGCGATGCCCCGATGCACTGTGATTCGCCGGTCGACTGTTTCGTCGGTGATGCGTGCATGCCGATGCCGGGGGATGCGGAGGCCCATTGGTGCATTCCGGGCCCGACCCGCTGCAACTGTCCGGGGGTCTTCGAGCCCGTCTGCGGGGGCGACGGTCGGAACTACATCAACGCGTGCGAGGCGGCATGCGCGGGGGTCGGCATCCAATACGCCGGGTACTGCGAAGAGCCGCCCGGTCATGGCTGCGTGCGCGCTGGCTGCAGTGACCACCTGTGCGTCGAGGAGGGGATGGATATCGCGAGCACCTGCGAGTGGCGTCCCGTGTACGCGTGCTACCAGGAGGCGACCTGCGAGCGTCAGCAAAACGGGCAATGCGGCTTCACGCCCACCCACGAGCTGGTCGAGTGTCTCGAGCGCTTCGGCGAGGGCATGTGCCGGGTCGATCCGCGTTGGCAGGATGGATTCAAAGCCGAGTGCGAGAGCCCCCAGGTGCCGGGCATCGTAGGGCTGGTCTTCGTGACGCCGTACGAGATGTTGCGCCTCGGCGAGCCGTTCGGCGCGGGCTTCGAGCTGCTCGAGCCACCGGTGTTCGGAGGCGTCTTCGAGGGCGAGGGGCTGCTGTTCTGTGACGGCGAGCAGACTCTTCTCGAGGGGAGGGTGGCGATGACACCGCTCGGCGACCTGGAGTTCGTCTGCAAGATTCTCCCTGATGATCGCCCGGGCGAGTGCTACGACGACGGCGACTGCCCGCCGGGTCACTACTGCGAGCGCTTCCATCATTTCCCGCCGGGCGATCACGCGGACTCGAGTAAGAGTCATCCACTGCCCCCGCCGCCCGGCGTCTGCGTGGACCTCTGCGCGCTGATCGACTGCGCGCCAGGGTACGTGTGCGAGGCCGGCGAGTGCGTTCCGCAGCAACTATTCTGCGGCGACGACTTCGATTGCCCGGTCGGCTACATCTGCGAGCGTGACGGGGTCCCGTATCCCGGCATGCTCGGGCCCGATGCCCCAGATATTGCGGGGGTGTGCGAACGCTGCGGCTGCCCCGAGATCTACGCGCCGGTCTGTGGTGTCGACGGGCAAACGTATGGCAACGAGTGCGAAGCCCGATGTGCCCACGTTCGGGTGGCCTATGAAGGCGAGTGCAGCGACGACTGTCCGGAAACGCACGTCCGCAACTTCGATGGAGAATGCGTGCCGAAGTGCTACGGCCCCGAACAGTGCCCCGATGGTAAGCACTGCAACGCGGCCGAGGTGTGCCTGCAGGACCCGGCTTGCCCCGCCTGCGACGTGTGTGTCGGCTGGTGCGAGCCGCCGATCGACGATTGTCGTCCCACAGGCTGCAACGGTGAGATCTGCGCGGATCAGCCGATGGTGTCGCCCTGCGTCGCTCTGCCCGAGTTCGCCTGCTACCGAGAGGTCGGCATCTGCGAGCGCCAGCCATGGGGCGGGTGCGGTTGGACGCCGACTCCCGAGCTCGACGAGTGTCTCTCGCAGTTCGACTGCCGCGCCACAGGTTGCGGCGAGGGCACGTACTGCGGGTTCTGTTGGACGAGCTGGGCGTGCATCCCCGACGGCGCGGTCTGCTGACGAATTAACTTGTCCATCTCGTCGGCCTGACGGTTACACCATCGCCGTCGGGCCGACGGCTTTTAAAGTGGGTCAGGCGACTGCGCGACTTCGACTTTCGTCGTCACCGAGTTGGCGATGAAGCAGTGTTTGTGCGCGTTCTCGTGAAGCTCCTCGAGCTTCGTGCTGCTCGGCGGCTCGCCGCCCCACGTGATTTTTGGGCTGAGCACCACGCGCGTGATGGCAACACGCTTTTGTGCATTGCGCTCCATGAAACCGACCGCGTGATCTTCGTAGTCATCGACGACGAAGCCGTCACGCGACGCGAGCGCGAGGAAGGTCAGCATGTGGCAGCTCGAAAGCGAAGCCACGAACGCTTCTTCGGGATCGACGAGCGCGGGGTCACCGAGATACTTCGGCGCTGCCGATGCATGCACTTCGTGACCCCCGACGAATTTCCACAGGTGATCGCGATTGTATTCCTTGTGGCCGAAACCTTCGCTCTGCCGCCTCCAGTGAACGGTCGCTTTGTGCTCTGTCATCCTGGCTCCTTCGCGGACGAAGCCTAGGTCCGGGTTTCGAGGCCGTCCACGCATCCCACGCGAGGAGTCGCGTGCGATTTTTGCGCATGCACCTATCCCCCGCTGACCGCCTGGGCGTCGACGTGGGCGGGGGGTGTGGCGTCGGTGAGCCGGTCGTCGAGGAAGCCCTCGGGGAGCGACACCCTCTGGCGGCCGGCGGTCTTTCCGCGCGGCACGCGCATGGCTTCCGGGGGAAAGGGCTCGAACGGGTCTGCGGCGCGGAGAGCCTCTTCGAGCTCCGAGAGCGTGGTGACCCGCATGAGGCGCGCGCGGAGCTTGGCACTTCCGCGAAAGCCTTTGGTGTACCAGCTGCTGTGCCGGCGGAACATCCGCATGGCAGTCGCTTCTCCGGCCCACTCGGCCAGTAGTGCGGCGTGCTCGAGGGCGATATCGACGACCCCACCAAACGCGGGCGGGTTTTCGGGCTCGCGGCCCTCGAACACATCGGCGAGATCGCGAAAGAGCCAGGGCCGACCCAGGCAACCGCGTCCGATGACGACGCCGTCGCATCCCGTGGTACGCATCATTCGAAGCGCGTCATGTGCCTCCCAGACGTCGCCGTTGCCGAGCACGGGAATTGTCGTCACCACGTCTTTGAGCCTCGCAATCGACTCCCAGCGGGCTTCCCCGTCGTAGAGCTGGGCCGCGGTTCGCGCGTGGAGCGCCACGGCCTTGCAGCCTTCGTCCTCGGCGATGCGTCCCGCGTCTTCGTAGGTCAGCAGGCTGTCGTCGATCCCCATGCGGAACTTGATGGTCACCGGGATCGCGCCTGCGCTGTGCACTGCGGCCCGCACGATGCTTCGCAGCAACGCCGGCTTTGCGGGGATCGCAGAGCCGCCTCCCTTTCTCGTGACTTTGGGTACGGGGCAGCCGAAGTTCATGTCGATGTGGTCGACGTGGCCTTCGCCGACGAGCCACTTGACCGCTTCGCCGACGTAATACGGATCGACGCCGTAGAGCTGAAGGCTTCGCGGGCTTTCGTCTCTTCCGAACTCCGCCAGCATCAGCGTCTTGGCCCGCCCTTCGACGAGCGGGCGGGCCGTCACCATCTCGCTCACGTAGAGCCCGGCGCCAAACCGCCTGCAGATCGCGCGAAACGGCCAGTTCGTCACGCCGGCCATCGGCGCCAGCACGACCGGCGGCCACACCGAAAGGGGCCCGATCGGCACCGCGGCAAACTCCCCCCGCCGCGCCAACGGCACCGCCCGATTCAACGTGCTCTTATAAACCGAGTCCATGTGTTAAAGGGGACAGTCCCCTTTTCGAGATGATGTCTAGAAAAAACCTAGACTGAAGGTAGAAAAGGGGACTGTCCCCTTTTTAGTTGACGACGGAGAGGTGGCGGTGGCCGCTGGTGCGGAGGAGCTTCATGCGCCAGTCGACGCCGATGATTTCGCCCTGCTCGAGGGGGAGCCAGATGTTTTCGCCTTGGATGGTTTCGCTCGAAAAGATGAGGTGGTTGACGTAGCCGGTGTCCGACGGCGCCTCGCATTCGGGGGAAAGGCTCGGGCAGGTGTCGCGGTCTGCGCAGCGCGTCTTGTAGGTGGACCAAAAAAGCTCTTTGCCGCCTTGTGCGGCGACCATCGTCGTCCCGTCGGTCACAATCGCCGTGAGGAGCGATGGCTCTTTGCTCGAGTCGAGGTCGCAGATCGCCCGGATGTGCTCGAGCGTCGACTGGAGCGCCATGGCGCTTTCTTCGACGCCGATGCGCCCGGTGAGCGGGCCGTGCTGCGACAGGTGCGTGAGAAACAGGAAGAACAGCACCTCGCTGTCGGTGTCACCCAGAATGTAGCGACGCAGCCTCGGTGCGACGCGCTGCATGAGCTCCGGCCGGTGCTTCGGGAAGTCTTGGATGTCTCCGTTGTGCGCCATGACCCATTTCCCGTGCTGGAATGGGTGACAGTTCAGCACGGAAACGTCGCCGTTGGTGGCGCGCCGAACGTGCGCAAGCACCGTCTCCGACGCCACCACGCCGCTCACGCGATGAAAGAGCACGTCGTCCAGCGCCGTCGCGGGGCTTCTCGTGATGTGCGGGGCCCCGTCCACGTAGAACGCCACGCCCCAGCCGTCGCGATGGTCGTTGCTCTGCGCGCCGAGCGCGTTGTCGGCGTCCATGAGCGACCGGTGCACCTGGCTTTGAATCACGCTCCGAAACCCGAAGAGACGGCACATAACCCGCTCATTTTGACATGAAGTGAACCGGTGTGCTCGCTCTGCTGTTCAGGAGCCGAGGGCGATGTTAAGGTGCGCGCCCGTGAAGCGATTCCGGCGTCTTTTCATCGCGAACCGCGGCGAGGTCGCAGCCCGAATCGCCCGGACCTGCGACCGTCTCGGCGTCACGCCGGTCTTTGGCGTCTCCCAGGCTGACCTGGCCGCGCCCTATCTCAGGGACCGAGAGTCGGTGATGCTCGGCCCCTCGCGGTCGAGCGAGAGCTACCTTGCCAGGGAGCGAATCGTGCAGGCCGCCGTGCAGACCCGGTGTAGCGCGCTCCACCCCGGCTGGGGCTTTCTCGCCGAAGACCCTCGCTTCGCAGCGCTGTGCCAAGCGCACGGCATCACCTTCATCGGTCCACCTCCAGCCGTCATGCAGAGGCTCGGCCGAAAGACTCCGGCGAAGACCGCGATGGCCAGTGCTGGCTTGAAGCTGATCCCCGGCAGCGACGGCGTGCTGCGCGATGCCGAGGAGGCTCGCGCGGTCGCCGATCGCGTTGGATACCCCGTACTCTTGAAAGCCGAAAGCGGTGGTGGCGGTCGCGGCATGCGTGCGGTCCGCGCCGCCGCCGAGGTCAAGGGCGCCTACGAGGCGGCGCATGCCGAGTCGACGGCAGCCTTTGGCGACGGACGCCTATACCTGGAGAAACTGATCGAGGGGGGTCGCCACGTCGAGATTCAGCTCTTGGCCGACCGCTACGGGCAGGTCGTGCATCTCGGTGAGCGCGATTGCTCGGTCCAGCGCAACCACCAGAAGCTCATCGAGGAGTCGCCGGCCATCGTGCTGAGCGACGCCGAGCGGGCACAAACCTTGGAAGCCGCCGTCGCCGCAACGCGCTCGATCGGGTATGTCGGTGCAGGCACGATGGAGTTCCTCCTCGACGACCAGGGCGAGCTGCGGTTCATGGAGATGAACGCGCGCCTTCAAGTCGAGCATCCTGTCACCGAGATGCGCGCGCGGCTCGATCTCGTCGAGGCCCAGATCCGAATCGCGGCCGGTGAGCCGCTATGGTTCTCGCAGAGCGACGTGGACCTCCGCGGACACGCGATCGAGTGTCGCATCAACGCCGAGGATCCATCCGACGGTTTCGCGCCGAGCCCCGGCGTGATCGCAGAGTGGCAGGTCCCCGCAGCGGACGGAAACGTGCGCGTCGATACCCACGTCGAGCCCGGATACGAGGTGCCGCCGCACTACGACAGCCTCGTCTGCAAAGTCATCGCTTGGGGGACGAGCCGCGACGAGGCCTGCGACCGAATGACCGAAGCCTTGCAGGGCATCCGATGCGATGGCATCTCGACCACGATCCCGATGCACATCGCGGTGCTCGGGTCGGAGGCCTTCAGGGCCAATCGATACGACACCCGCGCCGTGCCGGGGTGGGAGGCCTGATGCCGCACGTTCCATTGGTTCCAATCGGACACCCCCGTGAATCGGTCGTCGATCGTCCGACGTACGACCGCGAGCTCGCGAGCCATGCCCCGTTGGTCGCCCGCCTCGAGGAGCGCCGGGCCGAAGCTCACGCGGGGTGGGGCGACAAATACGTCGCGCGCGTACACGAAAAAGACAAGCTCACGACGCGCGAGCGGCTGGAGCGACTGAAAGACGACGACACCGACATGTTCGAAGTCGGCACCTTCGTGAACCACGGGATCGAATACGATGGGCTACGTTCGCCCGCCGCCGGGGTGATCACGGCGTTCGTTCGAATCGAGAGCCGGTGGTGCATCGTAATCGCCAACGACAACACCGTCGCCTCCGGCGCCTGGTGGCCGCGGACGCCCGAGAAGATCCAGCGGGCACAAGAGATGGCGCGGCGGTTGCGGCTCCCCACTCTCTACCTCGTCGACTGCAGCGGCCTGTATCTTCCGCAGCAGAGCAAGAGCTTCGCGGGGGCGCGAGGCGCGGGCCACATCTTCAAGATGAACAGCCTTCTTTCGGCCGAGGGCGTGCCGCAAATCGCCGGTGTGTTCGGCGACTGCATCGCCGGCGGCGGCTACATGCCGATCATCAGCGACCGCGTCTACATGACCGAGCAGGCCTACATGGTCATTGCCGGGGCCGCCCTGATCAAAGGCGCGAAGAGCCAGCACATCACCTCGCTCGACATCGGCGGTCCGGAAGTCCACGTACACCAGTCCGGTTGTGCGGACGAACGGGTCCCGGACGACGTCACGCTGATCGAGTGCTTGCGTCGCGAGGTTTCCCGGCTACCCACGTCGGCCGCGTCGTTCTACCGGGGCGGGGTCGAGCCGGTGGAGCCCGCCCACTCGCCCGCCGAGCTTCCCGGCCTTTTGCCGGTCGATCACAGACAGGCCTATGACGCGGCCGAGATCCTCGCGCGACTCTGCGACCAGAGCCTGTTTTGGGAAGTGCTACCGTCAGTGGGGCGAGAGATGATCTGCGGCATCGCGCGCGTCGGCGGCCTCTATGCAGGCTTCGTGCTCAATCGCCAAGGGCTCATCGACGACCCCGAAGCGCGCGACCACCAGCGCCCCGGCGGCATTCTCTATCGCCAGGGGATCGCGAAGATCAGCGAGTTCAGCCGCGCGTGCAACAGCGACGGCATCCCGCTGATCTGGCTTCAAGACATCAGCGGCTTCGACATCGGCGCTGAAGCCGAGCGGCACGGTCTTCTCGCGTACGGGTCGAACCTCATCTACACGAACAGTACCAACGAGACCCCGATGTTCACCGTCTTGCTGCGGAAGGCATCGGGTGCAGGCTACTACGCGATGGCGGGGCTGCCCTACGACCCGGTGGTGCAGCTCTCGACGCCGATCTCACGGCTCAGCGTGATGGAGGGCCGGACGCTTGCCATCGCGTCGTACAACAGCAAGCTCGACGACAACTTCGAAATCGTGAGCAGCGATTCCGAGGAGCGCGCGCGAATCGCGGCAAGCATGGCCGAGGTGGAAGCCCGCATCGAAGCCGACATGGACCCGTACGTCGCCGCACGGCAAATGGACACGGACGAGATCATCCGTCTCGACGAGCTTCGCGCATGGCTCGTGACCCTGGTCGAGATGAGCTACCAGGGCATCGGTTACCGGCGAGTCAAGAACCCGCGCATCTGGTCGCTTCACGACCTCGACGTGCTGACGCATGGGGGACGTGCGTGACCGAAGCAGGTCACGTGCTTCGCGCGCGTTCGGGCGCCGATGGCACGACCGAGCTCGCCTCGCCCACCGTCGGGATTTTCGAGCCTCGGGTGTGCGAGGGCGATCTGGTCGCGGCAGGCGAATCGATTGGCACGATCGAAGTGCTTGGCGTCCGGCGCGCGCTGATCGTTCCCGAAGGGATGTCGGGGCGGGTCGCGACGGTCGCCGGCGACGGGAAAACACGCGCTCCGGTGCAGTACGGTCAGGTGCTTTGCGCCGTTTCGACGGTGTCTGCCAAGTCGGCTGCGAAAAGGCCCCTACCATCGACGGCCGACGAGACTGGTTCTCTCGCGTTCGTCGCGCCGATGAGCGGTCGCTTCTACAGCCGGCCCACGCCGAGCGAGGCGCCGTTCATATCCGAGGGCGATGTCGTTCGCTTCGGCCAGACGGTTGGCCTTCTCGAAGTGATGAAAACCTTCAATCGGCTGGTCTACCAGGGCGACGATCTTCCCGACGAAGCTACGGTTGCCGAGATCGTGCCGAACGATGGTGACGATGTCGTTCGCGGGGACGTGATCTTGGCGCTCACCAAGTGCTAGGGTGCGTGCATGCCGAAGCCCACGCTCGGTGATCGCGCGCTCTTCCCCGACTTGGAAGGCATCGCGTACCTCGCTCACGCCGCGATTTCGCCGCTGTCACTGCCGGTGCGGGCCCGAATCGACGAGGTCACGGCGGACTATGCGCGCGGAGGCATGGCGGGCTTCACGCGCTGGGCGCCTCGGCTCGAACGGGTTCGTAAAGACCTCGCCTCTCTGATCTCCGCGAGTCCGAGCGAGATCGCGTTCGTGTCCAACACCACGCACGGCGTGATCGACATCGCGTTTGGACTGCGGTGGAAGAAGGGCGATCGCGTGATCCTCTTCGACGGGGAGTTCCCCGCAAACGTCACGCCTTGGCAGCAGGCCGCCGACGAGTTCGGGCTGGAGCTCGTCCGGCTGTCCCTCGATGGCTGCCATCGGTCGGTCGGCGAAGGTCTCGAAGAGCTCGAACGTGGCCTTTCGCGCGGAGCTCGACTCGTCGCCGTGAGTGCGGTCCAGTACAAGACCGGACTTCGAATGCCGCTTCCCGAGATGGCCGCCCTTTGTCACCGGTACGGCGCGGAGCTGTTCGTCGACGCGATTCAGGCGCTCGGGGCCGCGCCCGTCGACGTCGGGTGGGGCATCGACTACCTGAGCTCGGGCAGCCACAAGCACCTCATGGGCCCCGAGGGTGCGGGCATGCTCTACGTCGCCGAGCGTCGTGCCGCGAGTCTCGAGCCTCGCCTCGCGGGTTGGTTGAGCCACGAGGAGCCTGCCGCGTTCTTGGTCGGCGACGAGCCGTGCCTTCGATACGACAATCCTCTGAAGCGCAGCGCCCAGGTGCTCGAGATCGGCACCAGCAACGTCATCGGCCTTGCTGGGCTCGGCGCTTCAATCGAGCTCATCGCAGAGATCGGCGTCGAGGCGATCCACGCCCACGTCGGCCGCTACCTCGACCAGCTCGAGTCGGGCTTGGTGGAGCGCGGCTTCAAAAGCCATCGCCCATCGGACCCGGCGCTGCGCTCCACGCTGCTTGGGGTGACGATTCCGGCCGACGTCCGGCTGTCGAAGCTGGCCGGCGCCCTCCGAAACCGAGGCGTCGTCTGCAATACACCCGATGGCCTGATGCGCTTTGCGCCCCATTGGCCCAACTCCCCCGACGAGGTGCCGCGTGTCTTGGACGCGATCGATCACGCCCTGGCCGAGCTGCGGGGTTGCGCCTAGGCTCGCGCCGTGACCACGGAGAGCGATCGAGGCTTTTGGGTCTTCAACGCGCTCGTGTCGACCGCGGCAGTCAGCTTTCTCGGCTGGCTTCTGCTCGTCCGCGAGGGGGGTGGCGTCGACGCCGATCTGAGCTTCATGCCCGGCGTGAATGCGACGCTCAACGCGACTGCCGCAATTCTGTTGGTGCTCGGATACCGCGCGATAAGAAGCGGCCAACGCGAAATCCACAAGCGTTTGATGGTGTCGGCGTTCGCGGCCTCCGCGGTATTCCTCGTCGGCTACGTGCTGTACCACTACGCTCACGGTGACACCCCATATCAGGGCGTCGGCTCGATCCGCATCGTCTACTTCACCATTCTGATCACCCACGTCGTCCTGTCGATCGCGATGCTCCCGATGATTTTGACCACGTTCTACCTGGCAGCCCGTCAGCGCTTTGCGACGCACAAGCGGCTCGCGAGATGGACGCTCCCGATTTGGCTGTACGTATCGGTCACGGGGGTGGTCATCTACCTCATGCTGAGGTGAGCGATCGGCTCGAGCCAAGCTCGACCATCATTGCGCCTCCGTGGGCTGCACGTCGTTTAGAATCGGCGACGATGCATCGAGCCAGCTCGGAAAGGCCTCTCCGAGGCCCACGAGGATCAGCTGCGCGGCAATGGCCGTGAGAAGCAGACCCCAAATACGGGTCTGTACGCTCAGAACGAGGTCGCCGAGCACATCCTGAATCTTGTGTCCCGCCAGGAGCAAAGCCAGAACCAACGCCATGAGCACGAGCAACACGCCGCCGAGCAGCAAGCGGTCCTGCCACTCGTCAACGCGAATGCCGAACAAGAGCGCAGTCGTGATCGAGCCCGGCCCGGCGAGAATGGGGACTGCGACCGGGACCACGATGTCTCGAAATCGGGCCTTGGCGCGATCGAGCGCGTCTTTTCCTTTGGCGTGGTTGCTGTTGTCGATGTTCACGGCTCGACCGCGCAGCATGTCGAGCCCGATCAAGAGGATGATGATGCCCCCCCCAACGCGAAAGGAAGGCACGTCGATCCCGAGGAAGTCGAGAATCGACTGCCCAAAGAAGAGAAACAGAAGGAGAAGCAGCGTCGCTGTGCCCGTGACGAGCAAGGCAAGCCGGCTTCGAACGGCGGCGTTACACCCCTCGGACGCCTCGACCCAGATTGGGACCTTGCCGAGCGGATTCAGGATCGCGATCATCGCGAGGACGAAGTTCTGGATGAGCGTCACCTCCACGTGCGCGCTCCGTCAATCCCCGCCGAGCCGCCAATGACTCTCCAGCCGATCGACCGACTCCTTCCGATCGCCCTCGTACCAGATGAGCCGGCGGCTTTCGAGCGTATCGACGAGCGCCTCCGCCTCCGCCTCGGAGCACTCGAGGATCGCCACGACCCCCGCGCGGAGATCGCCCTTCCCGCGCACATAGCCCGCCGGAGGCGTCCCAGCGAAACGCGCGGCAAGCCGGCGGCGAAGGTCCTCGAGGTCGATCTCTTCCGGAATCACGAAGTTCGTTGTAAGTCCGAATCGCGCTCCTCGCAAAGCCTTCTCCACCGCGCCTGACCAAAGATGCACCACGACACCCTGAATGGAATCGTCATCCTGGTCGCGCTCGGCGCGGCGTCCCAGTGGGTCGCGTGGCGGCTGAGGTTTCCGTCCATCCTCGTCCTCCTGGTCGTCGGCTTCGTGGCAGGGCCGGTGACCGGCCTCTTCGAGCCCGACGAGGTGCTTGGCTCGCTCACGTTCCCGTTCGTCTCGCTGGCTGCGGCCATCGTCCTGTTCGAGGGCGGGCTGACCGCGAGCTGGGAGGAGATGCGGCACGTCATCTCGCCCGTTCGGCGCCTCATCGTGTTCGGCGTTCCAATCACCTGGGCGGTGCTCACCGCGGCGGGTCACTATCTTCTCGACTTGAGAATCGAGATCGCGCTTCTGCTCGGGGCGATTCTGGTCGTGACCGGGCCGACGGTGATCGGCCCCCTACTTCGCCACGCTCGTCCGCGCGGGGCCGTCGGGCCGGTGCTGAAGCTCGAAGGCATCATCAACGACCCGATTGGCGCGATCCTCACGGTGTTGGTGTTTCAAGGGATCAAAGCCGAGGAGGTCGAGCGGGCTTTTTCGGTCGTGAGCATCGGGATCCTCAAGGCAGCCGCGTTGAGCACGTTCGTGGGTTTTGCGGCGGCCTTCCTCTTCGTGAGGTTTCGTCAGCGGAACCTTTTGCCGGAGTTCTTGCACAACGCGGTCGTCGTTCCTTTTGCGCTCGTGGTTTTCGCCCTCGCCAATCGGATCCAGGCCGAGTCCGGGCTTCTCGCGGTGACCGTGATGGGAATCGCTCTCGCATCGCAGAAAAAGGTCGACATGGAGCAGAGCCTCGAATTCACGGAGCACGCTCGCATCCTTCTGATCTCCATCCTCTTCATCCTGCTCACGGCCCGCATGGAGCTGAGCGACATCACCGGACTGCCTCTCGAGGCGCTGGCTTTCGTGGCCGTCGCGATCTTCGTCGCGAGGCCGCTCTCGGTGTGGCTCTCCACGCCGGGCTCTAGCCTCGTTTGGCGCGAGCGAGTGTTCTTGAGCGCGATGGCACCACGGGGCGTCGTCGCGGCGGCAGTCTCGTCGCTGTTCGCGCTCGAGCTCACCGAGTCGGGCTATGAAGAGGCGTCGATTTTGATGCCGGTGACGTTCGCGGTCATCGCGCTGACGGTGTTGACGTCGGGGCTATCCGCGGTGCCCCTCGCACGAATGCTCGGTCTTGCGCAACGTACGCCTCGAGGCGTGCTGATCCTCGGTGCGGGCCGAGTTGGCCGTGCCATCGGCAAGGCGCTCGCGCACCGGGGTGTGCGCGTGGTCCTCGCCGATGCGGACGCCGCCAAAGTCGACCTGGCCACCGCGCAGGGGCTCGACGCGCATCGCGGGCGGATCATGTCGCGCCGCGTGCTTCGAAGTCTCGACCTCGATGGCATCGGGCATTTCTTGGCGGTGACGCCGAACGACGACGTGAACACGCTGGCTGCCACACACTTCCGGCGGCTGTTCGGGGAGGCCAAGGTACACCAGATCCACCCGAGCACCGAGCTCGGAAAGCCGCTGCTGGGCTACGCGGGCGAGCTCCAATCGCATCATGTGGCGGGTGGCGCGACGTTCGACAAGCTGGATGCGCTTGTCAAGGCGGGGGCGGTGACGCAAGTCGTTCCCGCAGACCAGGTCTCGAGCATCGAGCAGCTCGAGGACAGCCTGGGCGCCGACGCGGTGCCGCTCTTCGCAATCGACGATGAGGGAGACGTCACGTTCGTCCACGCCGATTCGCCTCTGCCCAGCTCCGGCCAGCTCGTGGTGCTCTGCCCCCCTCACGCGGGGCGGCTCAGCTCTTCCTGATTTTCCTGTACGCCCACAGCACCAGCAGCGCACCCGCAATTGCGATGGCGAAGCTGCGAAGGTTGAAGCCGGTGACGTCGCCGAACCCGATTCGCGTTCCGATGAAGCCGCCCACGACCGCGCCCGCGACGCCGAGCAGCGTCGTCTTGATGAACCCTCCGCCGTCATCGCCCGGCATGACGAACTTGGCGAGAATGCCGGCTAGCAAGCCGAACACGATCCAGGAAATGATCCCCATCCTTGTGCTCCTTTGGCTGAAGCATTGGGGAATCCTGCCGCGGCGCAATGAGCACCCGCGACGGCACTCCCTGCTTCCCTTTCACACGAAAAAGGCTAAGGTCCAGCCATGGGTGGGCCTTTTCGACCCCATGGTGTCTGGACTGCGCTGGTGACACCGTTTTCCCCCGACCTGCAGGTCGACTACGACGCACTGCGCCGGCTCATCGAGTTCCAGGTGCAAGAGGGGGTCGACGGCGTGCTCCCATGCGGCACCACCGGCGAGTCACCGACGCTCTCGTGGCAGGAGCACGATGCCGTCATCGATGCGACCATCCGCGCCGTCGAGGGGCGGGCCGGAGTCTTGGCGGGGGCGGGCAGCAACAACACACAAGAAGCCGTGCGCGCGACCACCCAAGCCAAAGAGGTTGGTGCGACAGCGGTGCTCCTGGTCGATTGCTACTACAACTGTCCTTCGAGCCTCGAGCTTCGCACCGAGTACTACGAGCGCATCCTCGAAAACGTGGCGGACGTTCCGATCGTGCCGTACGTGATTCCCGGGCGAAGCGGATGTGCCCTGAGTGCCGCCGACCTCGCGATTTTGCACCTGAACGACCCGCAGCGCGTGCCCGCAGTCAAAGAAGCCACGGGCGACCTCGATCGCATGCGGCTCGACCGCAAGCTTGCGGGGCCTGCTCTCAGCATTCTGTCCGGGGACGACGACCTCACGCTTCCGATGATGCGCGACGAGCAGATACGCGCGGGGGGCGTGGTGAGTGTGATGTCAAACCTCGTTCCCGGCACGATTGGCGGCCTCGTCCGGGCACAGTCGGCAGGGGACATCGAGGAAACCGAACGCCTAAGCCAGGCCCTCGCACCGGTTCTGCAGCTCGTCACGTGCTCGGTGCCAGCCGTGCGAACGCTGCCGAACGGCCAGAGCGTCGAGGTCGTCGACCGGTACCGCAATCCGGTGCCGGTGAAAACCATGATGGCGGGGCTCGGTATGATTCCGTCCCCCAAGCGACCGCCGCTCGGGCGCATGAGCACCGCGGGCGTCGCGCAGTGCAGGGACGCGCTTCGCGAGACACATGCGGCGGACCCGGGGATTCTCGGTCCGATCGAGGAGGCGTTTGGCGTTCGCATCGACCAGCGTCTTGCAGACGACGCGGCCTGGTCGTCGCTCGCGCGCTGAGAAGATCGTGTACCGAGCGCTGATTCGACCGCTGCTCTACCTGCTGCCTGCGGAGACTGCGCACCATGTCGGATTCGGGGCGCTGCGGCTGCTTGCCGCGATTCCGGGTGTGAAGGCCTTGATGCGTCTTTGGTTTCATCGATCGGACACACCGCCGATTCACGCGCTCGGGCTCGAGCTCCCCAATCCGATCGGTTTGGCGGCTGGCTTCGACAAGGACGCGCTCGGGTACGAAGCACTTGGTGCGCTCGGGTTCGGGTTCGTCGAGGTAGGGACGCTCACCGGAGAGCCGCAGCCTGGCAACCCGAGGCCTAGGCTCTTTCGGCTTCCCAAGGATCGTGCGCTCGTCAACCGCATGGGTTTCAACAACCGCGGCTCCGCGGACGCCGTTCCGCGGTTGGCGAAGCCGCGGCGAACGATCGTCGGGGTCAACATCGGCAAGACGAAAGCCGTGCCGGATAGCCTGGCGATCGAAGACTACGGCGCGAGTGCGAAGCGCGTCGCGGCCCACGCGGACTACGTCGTGGTCAACGTCAGCTCGCCCAACACGCCCGGGCTGCGAGACCTCCAGGCAGTCAATCGGCTTCGTCCCTTGCTGCTTGCAGTTCGTGAAGCACTTAATGAAGCGTCGGCGGGCCCCGGCGTGCCACTATTGGTGAAGATCGCGCCGGATCTGGCCGATGCGGACATCGACGCCGTCGCCGAGCTGGCGCTCGAGCTCCGGCTCGATGGCATCGTCGCCACGAATACGACGGTCGCGCGGGACGGTCTGGAGAGCGATGCCGCCGACGTCGAGCGCTGCGGCCCTGGCGGATTGAGCGGCCCCCCGATTCACGACCGCGCGCTCGACGTTCTCACACGGCTGAAGAATCGCGTCGGCGATAGGCTCACGCTGATCTCGGTTGGCGGCATCGAGACCGCGGACCAAGCATGGGAGCGCCTGCAAGCCGGCGCCACGCTCGTACAGCTCTATACCGCTTTCATCTACGAGGGCCCGCTGCTGCCAAGCCGTCTCGCGAGGGGAGTCGCGGAGAGGCAGCGCGATGAGCAGAGTCAGTGAAGTGCTGTTGCCGGTGGGGGTGGGCGGGCGGTGTAACCAAACCCCGTTCATTCGTTGGCGTCGATCACTGCGGCGGCGATCGAGTCGGACCAGACGTTGACGGTGGTTCGGCACATGTCGAGGATGCGGTCGACGGCGAGGATGAGGGCGACCGCGCTCGTGGGGAGGCCGACGGCGTTGAGCACGACGACCATCATCACCATGCCCGCGTGGGGGATGCCGGCGGCCCCGATGCTGGCAAGAAGAGCCGTCAGGGCGACCACTCCCTGCTGTGCGAAAGTCAGGTCGATCCCGTACACCTGGGCGATGAACAGCACCGCGACCGCTTCGTAGAGCGCCGTGCCGTCCATGTTGATCGTCGCGCCGAGCGGCAACACGAACGAGGTGACGTGCGGCCTCACGCCGGCGTCTTCCGCGTTTTGCATCGTGAGGGGCAGCGTCCCGTTGCTGGACGCCGTGCTGAATGCCGTGACTAGCGCCGTCGTGAGCTTGCGGGCGTAGTCGATCGGAGAGCGGCCGGAGCCGAGCCGCAGGATGACGGGAAGCGTCACCGTCGCGTGAATCACGAGCGCGAGGAACACCGCAACCACGTACCAGCCCAAGACTCGAAACGCGGCTGGCCCCTTGCCTGCGGCTGCGTACAGGGTGAAGCCAAACACGCCGATTGGGGCGAACTTCACGACGAACAGCGTCATCTGCATCATGACGTCGAAGAGCCCGGAAAAGAAGCGCCGCACGACTCCGGCGTCCTTCGAGCCCTCCCGATGCTCCGACAGCCCGATGAACACGCCGAGCAGAAGCGAAAAGAAGATCACCGGCAGCATGTCGCCTTCACTCGCGGCCGCGAGCGGGTTTTTCGGAATCAAGCTTTCGAGCTGCCGCCACAGCACGACGCCGACACCGCTCGGGCTCTCGGCGAGCGGGGCGTGACCCACCGCACCTTCCTCGAGCATGGCGAGCTCTGCCCCGGCGCCGGGGCGAATCAGATTCACGACCGCGATTCCCGTGATGATCGCCAAGAAGCTGGTCGTCAGGTAAAACGCGATCGTCTTTCCCCCAATCGAGCCGAGGGTGCGCAGGTCGCCCATGCCGGTCACCCCCGTCACCAGCGACGACACGATCAGCGGCACCACCAACATCTGCAGAAGTCGGAGAAAGAGGTCGCCGATCGCCTTGCCGACTGCTGCGACTCTGGCGACGTTTTCCGCTTCGACCAGGCCCTCGATGCCGGCCCAGTTGAGCCCGAGCCCGAGCGCCGCGCCCAAAGCCATCGCGATCAGTATCCAATGGTGGAGTTGCAGGCGTCTCACGGGCGCGCATTATGCGGACGCGTCTCTTCGATGTAAAACCAACCCATGAGCGACCCCAATCCAGACGACGGCCCGCTTTTCGGGCTGCGAAAGGCGCTCGATGCGCTCGATCACGAGCTGCTCGAGCTGCTGGCGCGCAGGATGGAGATCGTCGCCGACATCGCTGCCACGAAGCGCGAAGAGCGTGTCCGCATACGCGATCTGGCGCGGGAACGGCGAGTGCTCGACGATCGCTGCGCGCGCGCCGAGGGGCTGGGTCTTCCCGGCGAAAGCATCGAGTCGGTTTGGCGCCAGTTGATGTTGATGAGCCGCGAACGTCAGGCGGCGCTCCGGGCAGAGGTCCCACCCGACGTCGAGGTGAAGACGGTCGCGATCATCGGAGGCGAGGGCGGCATGGGCGGCTCGCTCACGACCCTGTTCACCGATCTAGGGCACGAGGTCCAAAGCGCAGACCTGCGAACCGAGCTTCGGCCAGCCGACGTGGCACGCACCGCCGATGTCGTCGTCATCAGCGTGCCAATTCGAGAGACGCGCGCCGTCATCGAGCAGGTCGGGCCGCTGGTTCGAAAAGATGCGCTGATGATGGATGTGACGTCGATCAAGACAGATCCCATGCAGGCCATGCTCGGCTCCACCGAGGCGAGCGTGCTCGGCACCCACCCGATGTTCGGCCCCGGCGTGAACACCTTTCAGGGGCAGCGCATCGTCATCTGTCCGGGCCGCGGGGACGGCTGGCTCGACTGGGCACGGCAGATGTTTACCGCGCGAGGCCTGTTGATCACCGAAGCCACGCCGGAAAATCACGATTCGATGATGGCGATCGTGCAGGTCTTGCATCACTTCAAGACGCAGGTGCTGGGGCTCGCGCTGAGCCGCACGGGCGTGCCGCTCGAGGAAACGCTCCGGTTCACCTCGCCGGCCTATCTCCTCGAGGCCTACGTGACTGGGCGCCATTTCGCGCAGTCTCCAGACCTCTACGGCCCGATCGAGATGCTCAACCCCGACTCGCAGCGCGTGATCTCGATCTTCCGTCAGGCCGCCGCCGACCTGGCTGCGATCCTCGCCAACGGCGACCAAGCCGCGTTCGACGCGCTCTTCGACGACGTGCGCGCGTTTTTCGGCGACTTCACCGAGGAGGCGCTCGAGCAGAGTGGCTTCCTCATCGATCGCTTGGTGGAGCTCAGCGCCGGCCGCTCCTCTCCGTAGCCCGCGGTCATTGACGGTGCTGTCCGCATCTGCGATGCCCTGGCCATGGTGCAGGTTGCGATACACGGTGCCGCCGGTCGCATGGGGCAAAGCATCGCGATGGTGCTTGCCGAAGACCTGGACGCCAACCTCGTTGCAGCGATGGACCACGAGGACTGCGCCGAGGTCGGTCGAGACTTGGGCGCACTGATCGGCGGTGAGCCGTCCGGGGTCCGGATCACCTCCGACGTGGAGGAGTTCCTCGGCAACGTCGAGGTGGTCATCGACTTCAGCATTGCGTCGGCGACCGCAAAGCTGCTTCCGATGTGCGCTGCGCAGCACATTCCGATGGTGATCGGCACCACGGGCCTCGATGCGACGACGCGTGCCGGCCTCGAGCGGGCTGCCGAGATCATTCCCGTGGTGTTTGCGCCCAATTACAGCCAAGGGGTGAACGCGCTCTATTTCCTGGCGGCGCGTGCTACCGAGCTCCTCGGTCCAGCCTTCGACGCCGAGATCGTCGAAATCCATCACCGTCACAAGGTCGATTCGCCCAGTGGCACCGCGGTTCGGTTGGGTGAGGTGGTCGCCCGGGCCAAGCACCTCGACCCAGAACGCGTCGTCACGCACGGCCGAAGCGGCCACGTGGGCCAACGTCCGAACGATGAGGTCGGCATCATGGCGCTTCGAGGTGGTGACGTCGTCGGCGAGCATACGCTGTACTTGGTCGGGGAGGGCGAGCGCATCGAGCTCACGCATCGCGCGACCGATCGTTCGATCTTCGCGCGCGGGGCAGTCCGTGTGGCGCACTGGGTGGTCGGTCGCCCCGCGGGGCTCTACGACATGGCCGACGTCATGGGGATTCCGCGCTGATTGCAGCTGCGAGGCCCCCCGAGGCGAATTCTGTTACGGTACGAGCGCCTCATGGATTGTCCTCAATGTGCAGCCGAAGTTCCGTCGGATGACGCGTTCTGCGGCAAGTGTGGCTACGCCATGCGTGACCGCGTTCCTGAACGCCTCGATCAGTCCCGCATTCGCGTGCATGAAGAGCCGGACCCCGGGCGCGAGGAGACGCCCAGCCGGGCGTCGTCGCATCAGCGGATTCGCAAGCACACCGTTCTTGGTATGCCGTCCCTCACACCACCGGGCGGATCCCAGGCGGCTCCCGGCAATGAACGTGCTCCGAGCGAGCCCGAGCCTCCTTCGCCAGCACCGCGGCCATCCCGCCCGCGACGTGTCCCCGCGCGCACGCCTCAGAAAACCATGCTCGGCATGCCACAGCTCGAGGCTCCAGCAGGGCCTGATGCTGCCGCGCCCGAAGAGCCCGCCGAGCGCGAGCCGAGCGCGCCTCCTGTCGCGTCGTCGGGGCCCCCGCCGCAGGGCCAGAGTCAGAGTCATCGCGCACGCGCGCGCGTCCGCTACGACAGCTCGAACGAGCCCCTCTCGGTGACGCAGCGCCGCCTCAAGGCGCTTCGCGTTCTCGGCGTGATGGTTCTGTTGGCGGCGGCTTGGCTCGGCTACCGCTTCCTGACGGCGAATGGCTGATACCGCCCAAGACAGCACGGCGCTCTGTCACGCTTGCGGTGAAAGCAATCCACCCGAAGCGAAGTTCTGCGGCGCTTGCGGGGCGTCCCTCACGCCGCCGTTGCCCAAGCCTGGTGACATCATCGCTGACCGCTACCGTGTCGTCGCGCCGATCGGACGCGGCGCGATGGGGACGGTGTATCGCGCCGAGCACGTCCAGATCAGCAAGGTGATGGCGATCAAGCTACTGCACCGCGAGCTGGAGCGAAATCCCGAGAACGTGACCCGCTTTCATCGCGAAGCCGAATCTGCTTCGCGTCTCAACCACCCCAACACCGTGCACGTCTTCGACTTCGGGCGCACGAAATCTGGGTCGCTATATCTCGTGATGGAGTACGTCGACGGCGACGACCTGGGCAAAGTGCTCGACAAAGACGGGCCGATGCCTTTTGGGCGCGTGGCCTACCTGTGCGCGCAGGTCGCGGGCTCCGTTTCGGATGCTCACGCCGCCGGAATCGTGCATCGGGACCTCAAGCCCGAAAACATCGTGATCGCCGAGGGGCGGGACGGCGAGCTGGCCAAAGTCCTGGACTTCGGGCTCGCGAAGCTCTTCGAGGGGAACGTCGAGGCGCAGGTGACGAGTAGCGGTACGATCGTCGGCACCCCCTACTACATGTCGCCCGAGCAGATCCAAGGCCAGGAGCTCGATGGTCGGAGCGATGTGTATGCGTTGGGCGCGATCATGTACGAGTGCGTCGTGGGGAGGCCTCCGTTCGAAGCGCCGAACCCCGTCGGCATCCTCTCCAAGCACTTGTCCGAGCAGCCACTGCGCCCCTCTGCGCGCTCACCGCTTTCGGTGCCGGGTGAAGCCGACGAGATCATCATGCGATGCCTGGAAAAAGATCCGGACCACCGCTACCAAACGGCGGAGGAGCTCAGGCAAGACCTGATCGCGTATTTGGAGACGGTCGGTGCCGGCGATTGGCGTCTCAGCAGCGTCGGGCGGCCGCCGATGGGAAGTGGTACGCGTCGCGTCGATGGCGTCGATTCGATCTTCAAGACCAAGCGCGGCTTGTGGTGGCTCGTGCTCCTCGTCCTGCTGGCCGGAGGCGGCATCGCTGCTTGGCAGATCGCCACGCGCGGTCCGTCCGAGAGCGAGCCCAACCATCTCGCGAAAGACGCGACACCACTGCCCGAAAACACCAAGATGGAGGCCTACCTAGGCCAGCGGCTCAGCGAAGATTCCGGGGACGTCGACCTCTTCGAGATCGAGCAGGTGGGTCCGGACACGCGCGCAGCGGAGATCGACGTGAGCTCGATTCCGAACATGGACGTGACGGTCGAGGTGCTGCGCGAGGGAACGGAAGAGCCGATGCTGGTCGCCGAATCACGCGGCCTGGGGCAGGGCGAGCGGCTCCCGAACGTTCCGCTCGAGCCGGGCAAGTATCTGATTCGCGTGCGCGAGCGCGGCGACCCCGGGGAGCTGCCGACGGAAAACGTTTCGGACGAGTACTATGTGCACTGGGCGCTTCTCGACGAGGATGATCTATTCGAACGGGAGATGAATGATTCGCTCGAGCAAGCCGAGCCGCTGCCGTTCGGAGTCGAGCGGCGTGCGTGGATTGGCTGGGATGGGGATGTCGATACTTTTTGCCTAGCAGACGATGCGGCTGCCGTCGTTGCACAAGTGAGCGCGCTGGCGGAGGTGGACCTGATTCTCAGGGTTGCCGATCGACGAACGGGTCGAAGCGGAAAGTATGACGAAAAAGGTGTCGGACGAGGCGAGACGAGCATCCCCTGGCGAAACGTCGAAGCGGGGAAGCTCTGCGTCGAAGTTTCTGCGAAGACGAGAGAAGGGACCGGCCGCCATGCCCAGCCCGATGAAACGTACGGCGTGAGATTCATCACCGCCCCGGGTCGCTAGATGCGGATCGCAGACCTCGATTACGATCTGCCGAGCGAGCTGATCGCTCAGGCGCCTCTTGCGACGCGCGACGCTTCGCGGCTGCTGGTGGTAGACGTGTCGTCTGGCCAAATCGAGCACCACCGTTTCGCCAAGCTTCCGGAGTTGCTTCCTCCGAGTCTGTTCGTCTTCAACGACACCCGCGTTTTTCCCGCTCGCCTTCATGGGCACAAGTCCACCGGGGGCAAGATCGAGCTCCTGCTACTCGAGAAAACCGAAGGCGCAGACCGGTGGCTGGCCATGGGGCGGTCCTCGAAGGGGCTTCGGCCGGGGATGGAGCTTGTGCTGAGCGACGGCCGGTTGCAGGCACGCATTGTCGGGGAGCGCGACGACGGGAGACTTGAGGTCGAGCTCCGCGCGGACGGCGACGTCGACGCGCTGATCGAGGAATGCGGCGAAGTACCGCTCCCACCTTACATACGCCGCCCAGCGGAAGAAACCGACCGGACCCGCTACCAGACCGTGTACGCGAAGAAAACCGGAGCGGTCGCGGCGCCCACGGCAGGGCTTCACTTCACCGAGGACACGCTTGGCGCCCTCGCCTCGGTGGGGCACCAAATCGCGTACGTCACGCTGCACGTGGGGCCCGGCACGTTTCGCCCGATTCAAACCGACGGGCTCGACGCGCACCGGATGCACGAGGAGGCCTACGAGCTTTCGCCGGGCTGTGTCGCCGCCATCTCGAGGGCGCGCGCCGAAGGTCGTCCGGTGGTGGCCGTCGGCACCACCGTCGTTCGCGCTCTCGAGTCCTCGGTCGACGACGAAGGACAGCTCGTTGCAGGGATGAGGCGAACGCAGCTCTTCGTCCGCCCGCCTTTTCGGTTTCACGTCGTCGACCACGTTCTCACGAACTTCCATTTGCCTCGCTCCACGCTACTGGCTTTGGTGATGGCGTTTGCGGGGGTCGAGCTCACGCGCCGGGCCTACGCCGAGGCGATCGAGCGCCGATATCGCTTCTATAGCTACGGCGACGCCATGCTGATACGGGGAGAGGCACGATGAGCCTTCCGACCCCTGGTTTTTCGTTTCGCGTCGATGCGGTCGATCGAAGTGCGCGGTGCGCCATCCTTAGGACCCCGCGAGCGAACGTCGAAACCCCTGCATTCATGCCGGTGGGTACGCAGGCGACGGTCAAAGCACTCACCCCCGAGGAGGTCGCGTCGACCGGCGCGCGCATCATCCTCGCCAACACCTATCATTTGTGGCTGCGGCCGGGGGCCGAGTCGGTCGCGTCCCACGGGGGCGTCGTCGAATTCATGAAGTGGCCGCATGCGCTGCTGACGGACAGCGGCGGCTATCAGGTGTTCTCACTGGCGAAGCATCGGACCATCGACGACGACGGCATCACTTTCCGGTCGCACCTCGACGGAACGCTTCACCGGCTCACGCCGGAGGAAGCGATGCGCGTTCAATCGTTGTTGGGGTCCGACATCGCGATGGTGCTCGACGAGTGCCCTTCAGGCGACGCAGCCCGCGCGCAAATCGAGCTCGCGATGGCACGCACGACCGACTGGGCGAAGCGTTGTCTCGCGACGGAGCCCGCGGAGGGCCAGGCCCGTTTCGGCATCGTGCAAGGCGGAACGGAGCTCGACCTTCGACGCGCTCACCTCGACACGATCGCCACGCTCGGCTTCGACGGGCTGGCGCTCGGAGGCTTTTCAGTCGGTGAGCCGCAGGTGCAAATGTACGAGCTGGTCAGCGAAATCGCGCCGCTGATGCCCGAGGACAGGCCGCGCTATCTGATGGGCGTCGGAACGCCGGCAGATCTGCTGCACGCGGTCTCGAGCGGAATCGACCTGTTCGATTGCGTTCTGCCTACGCGAAACGCCAGAAACGGTCAGGCGCTCACGTGGGGCGGGCGCGTGAATCTCCGTCAGGCCCGGCACCGCGATGACGACGGTACGCTCGATGCCGGCTGCGACTGTTCGGTGTGCACGACGTTCTCGCGTGCTTACCTCCGCCACTTGTTCAAGGCGGACGAGATGCTCGGGCCTCGCCTCCTCTCGTTCCACAACCTCTACTTCTACGGCTCGTTGATGCGCAAAGCGCGCGAAATGATTCGCCTCGGGAAGCTCGCTTCCTGGGTCGCGGCGACCCTCGATCGAATGCGTGAGCACGACGAAGTCGGCGGTTCTGAGCCCTGATTGACGCCGTTCTAGCAGCGCGGTATGGCCGGACCTTCAGCGGTCGGCTGGACGGCCGAAAGGTAGGGGCATGGCACAGGTTCAACGCGCATTGATCTCGGTCTCGGACAAGACCGGCGTCGTCGATCTCGCCCGCGGGCTCTCGGACGCCGGCGTCGAGATCCTCTCGACGGGCGGTACGGCCCGCGCGCTTCGTGAAGGCGGGATTCCGGTGATCGACGTGTCCGAGTACACGCAGTCGCCAGAGATCATGGATGGGCGAGTCAAGACGCTCCACCCTCGGGTCCACGGCGGTATTTTGATGCGCGACAGCGCCGGAGACCGCGACGCGCTCGACAGCATCGGCGGAAAGCCGATAGACCTCGTCGTCGTCAACCTCTACCCATTCGAGCAAACGGTGGCGCGCGGGGCGAGCCACGACGAAACGATCGAAAACATCGACATCGGCGGTCCCTCCATGGTGCGGAGCGCCGCCAAGAACCAGGCGCGCGTCACGGTGGTGACCGACCCGAACGACTACGACGAGGTCCTCGCCGCCGTGAAGTCCGGCGACGGCCCGAATGCTGCGCTTCGCGCCCGCCTCGCCGCGAAGGCGTTTGCGCAGACGGCGGCGTACGACGGTGCCATCGCTGCGTATCTGACCTCGCAGGGCTCCGACTCGAAGTTCCCGGGTGCGCTGACGCTGAGCTTCACCAAGGCCTACGACGTGCGCTACGGCGAAAACCCCCATCAGCAGGGTGCGTTTTACGTCGAGCGCAATGCCCCGGCGGGAAGCCTCGCGCGCGCCGAATCGCTGGGCGCCGGCGGCAAGGAGCTCTCGTTCAACAATCTCGTCGACGTCGACGCGACCATCGAGGCGGTTCGCGAGTTCGAGCAACCGGCCGCGGTCGTCGTGAAGCACACCAACCCCTGCGGTGTCGCCACGGCCTCGACTTTGGAGGAGGCCTATCGCATTGCGCGCGAGGCCGACGCGCAAAGTGCGTTTGGAGGTATCGTCGCGTTGAACCGCACCGTCGACGCGGCCACCGCGGAGGCCGTGGCTGAGACCTTCATCGAGTGCATCATCGCCCCCGGGTTCGAGCGGGAGGCGCTCGAAAGGCTTCAAAGAAAGAAGAACCTTCGGATTCTCGGCACCGGTGAGTGGCTTCCCGCCGACTACAGCGCCCTTCAATTCAAGCGGGTGGGCGGTGGGCTAGTCGTCCAGGATCGCGACGCGACGGGTCCAAGCGAGGTTGCTGGCGGCAAGGTGGTGACCAAGCGCCAGCCGACCGACGACGAGATGCGCGCGCTCGACTTCGCTTGGCGCGTTTGCAAGCACGTCAAGTCCAACGCGATCATCTTTGCGAAACCCGATCGCACGGTGGGAGTCGGCGCAGGGCAGATGGCGCGGGTGACGGCGGTCGGCATCGCCGCGAAAAAGGCCGGCGAGCTCTCGAAGGGCGCGGTCATGGCCTCCGATGCGTTCTTTCCGTTCCCGGACGGTATCGAAGCCGCTGCAGCGGTCGGCATCTCCGCCGTCGTACAGCCGGGCGGGTCCAAAGGGGACGACAAGGTCATCGCCGCCGCCGACGCCGCCGACATGGCCATGGTCTTCACCGGCGTACGCCACTTCCGGCACTGATGATGCGCGTTCTCATCGTCGGCGCCGGCGCTCGCGAGCACGCCCTCGGTTGGCGTCTCTCTCAGGATACCGGGGTCGAAACGATCGGCGCGCCGGGCAACGCGGGCCTGGCGGCAATCGGGCGCATCGTGCACGTAGACCCGACCGACGCCGATGAGGTCGTTGCGCTCGCAAAAAGAGAATCTGCCGACCTCGTCGTCGTCGGTCCTGAAGCGCCGCTCGTTGCGGGGGTGGTGGATGTGCTCCGCGATCGAGGCATCGACGCGTTCGGCCCCGATCGAGAGGCAGCCCGGCTCGAGGGCTCGAAGATCTTTTCGAAGGAGTTCATGGCTCGCCATGACATTCCGACGGCCGGCTTTGCTGTCTTCGACGAGGCCGATGCGGCCGTACGCTACATCGAGGACGCCAACCGACCCCTCGTCGTGAAGGCCGACGGCCTTGCCGCGGGCAAGGGTGTCATCGTCGCAAGCGATGCAGCGGAGGCGATCGCCGGGGTCGATCGAATCATGCGGGAGCGCGCGTTTGGCGAAGCGGGTGACCGCATCGTGATCGAGGAGTGTCTCGTTGGACAAGAGGTGAGCTACCACGTGGTCTCCGACGGAGATCGGTTCGTTCCGCTCGCGCCCGCGCAGGATCACAAGCGCGCGTTCGACGGCGATCGCGGTCCCAACACGGGCGGTATGGGGGCGTACTCACCGCCACCGGTGGTCACACGTGAGGTGGAGCAGAAAATCCTCGAACGCGTCATCGAGCCGACTCTCTCCGGAATGGCGGCCGAGGGGCGGCCGTTTCGCGGCGCGCTCTTCGTCGGGCTGATGATCGTCGACGGGGAGCCGCTCGTTCTCGAGTACAACACGCGCTTCGGCGACCCGGAGTGCCAAACCCTCGTCACGCGCTGGAAGGGGTCGATCGTGCCGCTGATCGCCGGGTCGGCGAAAGGGGATTTCGGCAGCCTCACGCCCGAGTGGGAGGCGCCTGCATCGCTTTGCGTCGTGCTTGCCTCCGGTGGCTACCCGGGCGGCTATGAAAAAGGAAAAGTGATCCGCGGGCTCGACGCTGCCGCCAACCTCGACGGCGTGACGGTCTTTCATGCCGGGACCGCGCTCGACGGCGGTCGTGTCGTCACCTCCGGCGGCCGCGTGCTTTCGGTCACGGCGATCGGCGATACGATCGACGAGGCTGCCGAGCGTGCCTACGAGGCGGCCGCCATGATCGACTTCGAGGGAAAGCAGTTCCGCCAAGACATCGGGTGGCGCGCGCGAAGCCGCGCATGACCGACTCTCTAGCCGCGCTCGTCGACGCTTTGAAACACGGGGGTGTCGTCGCGTGTCCCACCGAGACGTGGCTCGGCCTGCTTGCCGATGCCCGGAACGAAGCTGCCATCGAGCGCGTCGCCGAGCTCAAGGGCCGCCCGCCGAGCATGCCGATCGCGCTCCTCCTGCCCGACGCCGCCGCCATTGCCGAAGTGGCGCTCCCGCCTTCCGAGCGTGCTCGCGCGCTCATCGAGCGCCACTGGCCCGGGCCGCTGACGATCTTATTGCCCGCCAGACCGGGCCTCAGCCCGCGGCTCACCCACGAAGGGAAGGTCGGGGTGCGCGTGCCGGGCCCGAGCCCTGCTTCCGATCTCGTACGGGCGTTTGGTCATCCTCTCACCGCCACGAGCGCAAACCGAACCGGCGAACCGCCGCTGAGGCGCGCCGATCGGCTTCCCCCCGAGATCGCTGCCGGCCTCTCCGGGAGTGTCCCGGGTGCTGCGCCCGGTGGCGCCCCCTCGACGCTGATCGACACGACGACGACTCCAATGAGGGTGCTCCGCCAAGGTGCGGTCACGGTCGACGAAGCCTCTCTTTGACAGGGGCGGGGTTGCTGCGTCACTCTTCCGCCGGGAGGACCGATGGCGCTGATCGAAACCGAAGAAGCCGCACGTCGTTTGGCGCGCGCGATCTCGAGCGACCTCGCGCTCTACAACGAAGAGAAGATTGCGGAAGGCGTTCGACACGACAATCTCTTCGAGGTGATGGCCGGGGAAATTCAAGAGGGTCGAGACCTGTATCAAAGCCGCGTTGCGCCGGATCTCCTGGGCCGCAACCTCTACGACCGTGCGATCATCGATTTGCTGGTTCGCTCGAAGGCGCACGTCGAATCGCCGATGTGGTAGGCCCGTGGCCGACGAGAGTTAGTCGGCGCGGAGCGACCGAAGCGCGTCCTCGAAATCGGTCGGCGGCGCCGTTTCCGCGCGAAGAGGCACCCCCGTGATCGGATGGGTGAAAGCGAGCAACGCTGCGTGAAGCGCCTGGCGACCGAGCTCGGTCGAAACACGGCGAAGCACCGGGTCTGCAATCGATTTCCCGTACATCGGATCGCCGAGCACCGGGTGGCCATGCTCGGCGAGATGAACGCGAATCTGATGTGTTCGTCCGGTTTCGAGCCGGCAGCGAATCAACGTGCTGCCATGTAGGTGTTCGACGGTCTCGACGTGGGTGACTGCACGCCGTCCGCGATCGCCTCGCGACGTGAATCGCTTTCGGTGAACCGGGTGCCGGCCGTGCGTCGTGTCGTAGGTCACCGATTCCGGCGGCCGGCCCACCGCGATCGCGAGATACGCTCGTTCTAGCGCGTGTTGCTGAAACATCTCGACGAGCCGCTCGTGCGCCTGGGCGCTTTTTGCGACGACCATCACGCCGCTCGTATCCTTGTCCAACCGATGAACGATCCCCGGCCGAAGCGGGTCGGCGCCGCCGTGCACCTCGGCATGATGGAGCAGCGCGTTGACGAGCGTGCCGTCCGGATGGCCCGGCCCCGGGTGCACTACGAGGCCCGCTGGCTTGTCGAGCAAGATCAGGTGCTCGTCTTCGAAGAGGACGTGGAGCGGAATCGCCTGGGGCCTGGCGCTCATCGGCTCGGGCGGCGCAGGGAGGATCGAAACCTCGGCGCCGGCTTCGGCCTTGGTTTTTCGCGACACCACTTCGCCGGCCTGCTCGATTCGTCCTTGTTCGATCCAACGCTGAAGCGCGCTTCTCGAGAACTCCGGGCAGCGTCGCGCGAGCACGCGATCGATCCGGTCGCCAGCGTCGTCGTCGCCGATCGTGATCACCGTCGGCGCTGGCGCCGAGCCCGACATCGGTTAGCCGAGTCTCTTGATCAGCTGGTGCGCGTTCGTCTGCATGTCGATATTGCGGAACACGCAGATGCCCAGCTCTGGATCGAGGGAGTTGCAGTGATCGGCGATGCTCGCGACCGCCGCTTCGTCGTACCGCGAGCGATGTCCCGCAGGGCCGGGGAGGCGGATGTAGACGACCTTGGCAGGCGGCGGTGGATCGTCGGTGAGGGGGTCGTATGCGGCGATTGCGGATCGGTCCCCGCACGCTGCGACGATGTCCGCCGGCTTCCACGCCTCGAGATCGAAGACCACTGGTGGCATCTTCGAGGGCAGAAAGCCGAGGAACGCGCGAAGGGCCGCGCGGTTTGCCTTGCCGTGCTTGAACTTCTCGTCGGCACAGAAAACCACTGCCTTGGCATTGAGGTCGCCGGCCAGCGTCGCGACGGCTTCGCAGGTCGCTTTGTTTTCCTTGGTTCGGCGAAACCCGGATTCGCTCACCGATTTCGGCGCGACCATGGTGAAAAGAAAGCTCTCCGGGGCTTCTCGAATCCAGCGTCGAACGGTCCCCGCCCCCGGGATGGCGATCTCAGTGTCCGAGATTTCCACCGCATCGAACTCCCGCCAATATCGGCTGACCGGCACGGGGAAACCGGAGCACGCGACCACAAACATCGGGCCGAAGTATACAGGCTTTGCCGCAGAAGGCCCGGGGTCACCCGGCGATTGGCGGGAATTCAGAGAATCTAGGGCAGCTCTGATAGGCTCGCCGGCGTGACTGATTTCGGCTTCGACGCTTTTGCGCTCGATTCGGTCGGCGAGGCCGGTCACGCGCATCCGTTGGAGATCGCTCGCGATCTGATCGCGCACGGAAAGCCTCGTTCTGCGCTCGACGTCTTGAGCGATCACCACGAAGCGCTCGCGGACGATCCGGAATACCTGCTTCTCTGTGCCGAGGCGTGGCGCGCGGACGGCGACGCGCTTCGCGCTCAACAGGCGCTCATGGGTGCCGCGCGGCTGGCCCCCGATGATCCTCGACCCCTGGCGTGGCTCGCGGAGCTGTTCGCCGATCTTGGCCAGACCGACAAGGCCGGGCGCGCGCGGGCGAAAGCGGAGGCACTCGAGATTCGAGCCTCGCACCACGACAGTCTGCTTCCAGAGGGCGAAGACGATCTCATCGCCCTTGCCGAGCGGCAGGAGCGAGGCGCGCAGGCCTCGCTCACCCCAAAGCAGATTGCGTCGAGCCTCGTCGCGCTGGCAGCAGTCGCGGGGATCGTCGTCGGGATCGCCTGGATCACTGCGCCGGACGACGACTCGTCTCGCGCCGAAAATGCGTCCGAGCGCGAGGCGCCGATAGCCTTCGAATCGCCTCCGCAGATCCTCGGCGACATGGTATCCGACGACGGCGAAGCGCTTCCTCCGGCCGCTGCGGCCGAGGTGCAGGAGAGCCCGCCGGCCCACGTCGAGGTCGAGGTCGCTGAGGTGGCTGCTGCCGTCGTCCCAGAGGCGACGGTGACGATTGTGGCAGATCCACCGGCCGCCGCCCGGCCGCCTAGGGCGCGACGCAGGCCGAGCGCCCCTCCCGAGCGGGCGGAGAAACAGCGGGAGAAGATCGAAACAGGGCCGCAACAGCCCGACCCGAAGATCGTCCAAGGGGAGCTCGCGTCGATGAGCCCCGCGGAGCTCACCGCACGCGGCGAGACGCTCGAGGCCGAGGGCCACACGAGCATCGCGGCGACCTATTATCGCCGCGCGCTCGACATCGACCCGGACTACGCGCCGGCTCTGGTCGGCATCGGCGGCAGCACGCTGCGGGCCAAGAAGTACGCCGAGGCGATGAAGACCGCAACGCGCGCGCTAGAGCTCGCACGCGGCGTCGACGCTCGGCCGGGACTCGAAGCGGGCGCGATTTATCAGCTCGGGCGGGTCCACTACGAACGCGGTGAAAGAGACGCGGCAAAGCGGTTGCTCCGTCAATCGATTTCGCTGCCCCGCACGCCCGCGGCAGCATGGTTTTACCTCGGCGAAGTGCTCTCCGCCGAGAGCTCCCTCGCGGCTCGGGAGGCGTACGAGAAGTATCTCGAGCTCGTGCCCGAAGGCCATTTGGCAGACCGGGCCCGTCGGGCGATTCAGTAGTATGCTTCACCCATGGCGAAGAAACAGAACGATCGGCGCCAAGCTCGCAAGGAGCGCGCCAGGGCGGCCAAGGAAGCGAAGCGCGAAGCCGAGGCGCACGCCGAGCGGCGCCGTCGGTTGCAGCTCCAACTGTCTGCTGCGGTCGCACTGCTGACGTTGGCCCTTGCAGGGATCTGCTACTGGGTGCTCGACAACCGCCAGCTGATGGGCGCGACCCTTTTGATCGGCGGGGTGCTCTTCCTCGTGTTGGCGCTCGGCACCCTAGCGTCTGGCGTTCGGCCGCGCGACCGAACTCGCGCAGGCTCGATCGACTACGGCAAGCGCGACTGAGGATCGATCGTGAACGCGATCGAGTCGGCCCGCTGGGAGGCAGTCGAAGAGGGAATGGAGCTTCTGCACGGGGGCGACATCGATCGTGCGATCGACGAGCTCTTGCGCGTGTCGCGTCTCGACCCGAAAAACGAATACGCATTTCACTTTCTCGGCCACGCCTATTTCGAGAAACAGGCGTATCGCGAGGCGCTCAAGAGCTACGTCGAAGCTCTCAGCCTCGCACCCGACTACGTCGGCGCGATGGTTGGAGCAGGGCAGGCGCTTCGCATGCTCGGGGAGTACGACAAAGCGATTCGCATGGGGCAACGGGTCTTGCAGAAACGCGAAGACGACAGCGACGGGCTCTTTCTCGTTGGAGCTTCGCATTTCCAAAAGGGCGAGAACCAAGCGGCGAAGCGCTATCTCGAACGCTTTCTCCAAACGGATCCCGAGCTCGAAGTGGCGCTCGAGGTCGAAGGCATGCTCCAGGTCATTCGTGGCGAGGTCTTGCCTTTTCCCGGCGCCGAGGACACGGTAAAGAACTGACAGGAGGCATCGTGACGGCGGACCCGGCCGAAAAGATCCCACCAGACTCGCCGCCCAAGGGCGACCACGACCCGTTGCGCGAGGAGGCAGCGACGTGGCGCGCCGAGCAAGTGCACGGAGCCGTGTCGCGTCGGCCGTTGCGCAAAGAGCGCTTCGCCACCTTGAGCGACATGGAGGTGCCGGACCTGCTCACACCGGCCGACATTGCGGGGGACTATCGCAGAGACCTCGGGTTCCCGGGCCAGTTCCCTTATACCCGCGGGGTTCAACCGACCATGTATCGGGGGCGCCTGTGGACGATGCGGATGTTCGCCGGCTTTGGAACCCCGCGGCAAACCAACGAGCGATTCCGCTACTTGCTCGAACAAGGGCAGACGGGGCTTTCGACCGCTTTCGACTTCCCAACCCTCATGGGGTACGACAGCGACTCGCCGCGCTCCCTCGGCGAAGTCGGGATGGTGGGCGTCGCCGTCGACACGCTTCGCGACATGGAGATCCTCTTCGACGGAATTCCTCTCGACAAAGTCACGACGTCGATGACCATCAACGGGCCGGCGGCGGTTCTGCTCGGTTTCTACGTGGCGTTGGCCGACAAGCGCGGCGTCCCGCGCGACAAGATCGGCGGCACCGTGCAAAACGACTGCTTGAAGGAGTTCATCGCGCAGCACGCCTGGGTGGTGCCTCCGCGGCCCGCCATGCGCATCGTCACCGACTCGATCGAGTTTTGCGCGAAAGAGGTGCCTCGGTGGAACAGCGTGAGCATCAGCGGCTATCACATTCGCGAAGCGGGCTCGACGGCCGCACAAGAGCTCGCGTTTACCATCGCCGACGGCCTCGAGTACGTGAAGTGGGCGGTCGAGCGTGGTCTCGATGTGGATGAGTTTGCTCCGCGACTTTCCTTCTTTTTCGATGTGCACAGCGATTTCTTCGAAGAGGTGGCCAAGTTCCGGGCGGCGCGGCGCATGTGGGCACGGCTGATGAAGTCCCGATTCGACCCGAAGAACCCGCGCTCCCTCATGCTCCGGACACACGCGCAGACGGCAGGCGTGTCGCTGACGGCGCAGCAGCCGTACAACAACGTCGCCCGCGTCGCACTTCAGGGGCTCGCAGCCGTGCTCGGGGGCACGCAGTCGCTCCATACCAACAGTCTCGACGAGACGTTTGCGCTGCCGACCGAAGAGGCCGTCACCGTCGCGTTGCGTACCCAGCAGATCATCGCCGAAGAGTCCGGCGTCGCCAACACGATCGACCCCTTGGCCGGCAGCTACTTCGTCGAATGGATGACGAACCGCCTCGAAGAGGAGGCGATGGGCTACATCGACAAGATCGACGAGCTCGGCGGCATGGTCGAGGCTGTCGAGCGAGGCTACCCGCAGCGTGAAATCGCCGCCTCCGCATACAGGCTCCAGCAGCAGATCGAAAGCGGCGAAAAAACCGTGGTCGGCGTCAACAAGTACGAGCAGGACGAGCAGCCGGACATCCCGATGTTGCGCATCGACGAGTCGATTCAAAGAGAGCAGGTCGAGAGCTTGAAACGAGTCAAGGCGGAGCGCGACGATGCCGCCGTGGGCCAGGCTCTAGCGGCCATCGCCGACGCCTGCCGCTCCGACCGGAACGTGATGCCGAGCATCGTCGAGGCAGCCAAGGCGTACTGCACCGAGCAGGAGATCTGCGACGTCTTCCGAGACGTATTCGGACAGCACCAGGACCGCCCGGAGTTCTAGCGAGCGCGCGGCGTACGTCCAGGTTGCCTCCAACCGACCGCCGAAGGCGTCCGGGCGGGTCGGATGTAATTAAACCAGACCACGCAACCAATCCCGCAACCCCCAACACCCCCCGGATCTACCCCCCCGTCATGCGCAGCCACATGGCGATGAGCATGGCGGTGACCATCAGCGCGAGGCCGATCGTGCCGACGATGTCTTCCATCCGCTTGCGGCGCTTGCGATCTTCGAGCCAACCCGGGCTTGTGGTGTTCTTGCCGTTGCTTTCCACGGGAAGTGGAGCCGGTGGAGGGACCGGGCGATGTAGCGGCGGATCGGGGAGACTCGGGGCAGGGTTGGCCACGTCGCTCCACTGCTCATGACGCGTGTGAGAAGCTCGCACAACTTCTCGCACGTCGCTCGAATCCGGCGAAGCATCGCGCGGCGCCTTGATGAGCTTCGTCGTGCTGTCTCGGCGCTTTTTTCTGAAGTGGCTCGCGCGCCGCCGCGGGCTTCCAGAGAGCTCGAGTTCTTCGTCGGGATGGGGCACGGGCTGTTCTTTTCCGCCGCCCCCGACCGGCTTCGTTTTGGAGTATACAGCGCAGTCGTTCAGTGTCATCAAGGGGCTCGACTTTGTGAGACCTCGCTTACAATTCCGAACATGAGCACACATCACCCGGTCGAGGAGCTCGATGGCGATTTTGGAGGTCGCGTGGTGTTCACCTGCGAGCATGCTTCTGCTGCACTTCCGGAGCCCTGGGTGTGGCCGGCGCAAGACCGCTGGATGGTCGACACCCACTGGGCCAGCGACATCGGCGCCGCGGAGCTCACCCGAAAGGTCGCCCGTTTCATGAACGCGCCTGCGGTGCTCTCGCGGTTCTCACGCCTCTTGATCGACCCGAACCGTCCTCTCGATTCGGACACGCTCTTTCGGCGGAACGCCGATGGGAAAACCGTGCACCTCAACGAGGCGCTCTTGGAGACCGATCGCCAGCGCCGCATCGATGACCTGTACCGGCCTTATCACGAGGCCGTCAGCGCCATGGTCGAGCGAAGCCGAGGTGATACGGTCTTCTCGATCCACACCTTCACGGACAACTATGAGGGCGACGCTCGGGTTTTGGAGCTGGGGGTTCTTTTCGACTACGACGAGGAGGAGGTCGCGCTCCAGCTTCTCGGGCATCTCGAACAGGCTGGCTTTCACGTCCTGGCGAACGAGCCTTGGTCCGGCAAAGATGGGCTCGCATATTCGGCCGTTCGACACGCGCGGCAGTTTGGGCGGCAGGCCCTCGAGATCGAGGCTCGGCAGGACCTGGTCGTCGATGATGAATTTTCGTCGAGGCTCGCGGAGGCACTTGCCAGCTTCTTCTCGTAAGCTCCTCGAAATGCGTCGACACCGATCGGAACGAGCAGGGATCTCTTACCTGTCTACTGGTGAGCAAGGCGCTCCCCTCGTGCTCTGCCTCCATGGTTTTCCCGACATCCCCCGGACCTGGAGCAAGCTGGCGCCGGAGCTCGTTGCCGCGGGCTATCAGGTCGTCTGTCCGTGGCTTCCGGGGTACGCGCCTTCGTCGCTCATCGGGCCGTTTGACGCGCTGACCGTCACCCAATCGGTGTTGCAGCTCGCCGAGGAGCTGTCGCACGGGCGTCCCGTGCGCATCGTCGGGCACGATTGGGGCGCCGTCGTCACGCAGCTCGCAGCTGCGCTTCGTCCCGACCTTTTGCGCGCGGCTGCAATGCTGGCGATCCCCCACCTCTTGGCCATCGAGTCGAATCTGGAGCGACATCCCAAGCAGCTTCGACACAGTGCTTACATCGGCTTGTTTGCGCTTCCGGTGATTTCAGGGCCGGTCGTGCGGTTCGGTGACTACCGTTTCGTCGAGCGCCTGTGGCGGGCATGGTCGCCGGGATTCGACCCTGGCGCCGACTACCTCGACGAGGTCAAGACCTGCCTGCGATCCAGCAGGCTAACGCCCCTCCGGTACTACCGTTCGCTCAGCTCACCGAAGCAGCTCCGCGAGCTTCGAGCGGTCTTGTCGAAGGGACCCATCGTCGTTCCGACGCTCTATCTGCACGGCGAGCGCGACGGCTGTATGGTCCCCGACATGGCGCGCGGACAAGAGAAATACTTCAGCGCGCTCTTCGAGAGCGTGACCCTGACCGAAGCCGGCCACTTCCTCCACCTCGAACGCCCGACGGAGGCCAACGCAGCAATCCTCAAGTGGCTGCAGACCCACTGAGAAGGCTAAAAGAGGTGCCTGACCCCGTTCTATACGCCCACCAGGGGGAGCTGCTTTCTTTGGGCGCCGTCGTCGGTGATTGGGATGGGGTAGCGGCCGCTGAAGCAGGCGCTGCAGAAGCCCTCGCCGCCGACGGCGCGTTTCAGGCCATCGAGCGACAGGTAGCCGAGGCTATCGGCCGTCACGTACTCGTTGACCTCGTCCACCGTGTGGTGCGCGGCGATCAGCTCTTCGCGCGTAGGCGTGTCGATGCCGTAGAAACAGGGCCAGATCGTCGGAGGCGAGCTGATGCGCAGGTGGACCTCACGCGCGCCCGCGTCGCGGATCATCTTGACGATCTTGCGGCTGGTCGTCCCGCGAACAATCGAATCGTCGATCACGACGACGCGCTTGCCCTGGAGAACGCTCTGCACGGGATGGAGCTTCAGGCGAACACCGAAATGTCGAATCGACTGGGCGGGCTCGATGAACGTTCGACCGACGTAGTGGCTCCGGATCAACCCGAGCTCGAAGGGAAGCCCGGTCGCTTCGGCATACCCGAGCGCTGCCGCGACGCCACTGTCCGGAACCGGCACGACCACATCTGCATCGACAGGCTGGTCTTCGGCCAGCGCATGGCCCATGCGCTTGCGGGCTTCGTACACGCTGATGCCGTCGAACGAAGCGTCGGGGCGTGCGAAGTAGACGTACTCGAAGATGCACATGTACCGCCGCTCCGGGTCGGTTCGAAACGGCCGCAGGCTGCGCATTCCAGAGTCGTCGATGACGATCATCTCGCCGGGCTCGACGTCGCGGAGGAACTCCGCGCCGATCAGTTGAAACGCCGGTGGTTCCGAGGCGATCACGAAGGCGTCTCCGAGCTTTCCTAGGCAGAGCGGGCGGAACCCGTAGGGGTCGCGCACGGCCACCATTTCACCAGGCGAGAGGAACACCAGCGAGTATGCCCCCTCGACCTGGTGAAGCGCATCGGCCACGCGGTCGACGGTCGAAGTCGCTTTCGAGCGCGCGATCAGGTGAACCAAGACCTCCGTGTCACTGTCGGAGGCGAAAATGGAGCCGTCGTTTTCGAGCTGATGACGGAGGGCGATGCCGTTGGTGAGGTTGCCGTTGTGGGCCACGGCGAGGGCGCCGTGGCCGCTGTCGACGGCGAGCGGCTGCGCGTTCTTGATGTGGCTTCCCCCGGCGGTGGTGTAGCGCACGTGTCCGATCGCGCTGTTGCCGGGCAGGCGTTCGAGCTGGGCGGCTGTGAAGACGTCTTGAACCAGCCCCATGCCGCGGTGTACGAAAAGCTGCTCGCCATTGCTCGACACGATGCCGGCCGCTTCCTGTCCGCGGTGCTGCAGCGAGTGAAGGCCGAGGTACGCCAGATTCGAGGCCTCATCGGCCCCGAAGACACCAAACACGCCGCATTGATCATGAAAATGATCGTCGTCCATCACCCACACCTCCGCTCATAGCGCTCGGGCCCCTCGCCGTCCATGACCCCAGCATGCCGCCCCCGCAGCGGTGCGCTAGAACCTGTCGGTCGGGATGCCGCGGGTACTGAAGCGAATTGAATCGGTCGTTCCCAGACGGGCGTCCGGCTATGGTGGCAAGGCACGCGGTTTGGCCGCGCTCGCTCGGGCCGGGTTCGCCGTGCCCGCCGCCTACGCGATGCCGGGCTGGGTAGGCGACTCGTTTTTTTCGAGCGTATTGGAGATCGCGGATCGACCGCGGGCGTTGCTCCGGAGCCCGCACGTGCCGGCGGCACGCCTCGAATCGATCGCTGAGCGCGTGCGCGCGGCCACCCTGCCCGAGGATGTCGTTCGAAGTGTCCACGATGCGCTGCTCGCGATGAGACGTGAAGGCGCCACCGGCTTCGCGGTGCGCTCGTCGGCAATGCACGAGGATCAAGAGGGTGCATCGGCGGCCGGGATGCACTCCACGCTGCTCAACCTGAAAAGCGACGACGACGTGCTCGATGCGATCAGCGCCTGCTGGTCGAGCATCTTTCGACCGCGTGTGCTTTCTTACCTGCGCACGCTCGGCGAGGAGGTACCCGTCTCCGTCGGCATCGTGATTCAAGCGATGGTGCCCGCCGAAGTTTCCGGTGTGCTTTTCACAGCGAACCCCCTCACCGGCGATGCTGGCGAAATCGTCGTGAACGCCGCCTACGGCCTCGGCAGCTCGGTCGTCGACGGCCGGGTCACACCGGATACGTATCGCATCGACAAGGCCACGGGTCAGCTCCGCGATCGAATCATCGGCGCCAAAGCCATCCAGACCGTCCTAGAGCCGATGGGCGGTGTTCGCGAAGAAGACGTTCCAGCGGACCTGCGGGTGCAATCCGCGCTCAGTGAGCAGCAGCTGCTGACGCTAAGCGACCTGGCGAGTCGAATCGAGAGCCACTTCCGTGATGCACGAGACGTCGAATGGGCGATGGCGTCCGAGCAGGTGTACGTGCTGCAGGCTCGTCCGATCATCGTTCCGAACTTTCGCAATCGCCGCTCGTCTGGTCGCGATCGCCCCTGGGACCGGCGAAAGATCGTGTGGACGAACGCGAACGTCGGAGAGGCGCTGCCCGGCGTGGCCACACCGTTCACCTGGTCGGTGCTGAGCCAGTTCAGCGATCTCGGGTTTCGACGTGCTTTCGGCGCGCTTGGCTGCACCGTGCCTCGAGATGCGGAGCTCGTCGGCGATTTTCGGGGTCGCATCTATCTGAATTTGACCGAGCTCAGCGCGATCATGTCGCAGGTCCCCTGGATTCATCCCTCGACGCTCGTCCGGCTTGGTGGCGGCGAGTACGCGACGGAGCTCGACGACGTCGTCGCGGAGCGCAGCTCGACCCGCTTTCTTCTCCGCCTGCCGCAGACCGTGTCGCGCTACGTGGGTGAAAATTTTCGGCTGCAGGCGCGCATCGACGACTTCGAGAGCTATTACACGGAAGAGCGCGGGCGAATCCAAGAGGTCGACCTCCGCCTTCTCGAACCGAGCGGTCTGGATCGCATGCTCGGGGACGTCGAGCATCTGCTCGACGAAACGGGGTCGATCATGCTGACCGCCTACGCCAACCTGCTCACGGCCGTCCTGGTACTGAACGCCCTGCTTCGGACGTTTGCGGAGGACCAAGGCTCCGGCTTCTATCGTGACTTGCTGTCTGGTCTGCAGGACGTCTCGAGCGCACAGCCGGGCGTTGCACTATGGCGGATCGCACAGCTCGCCCGCGGCGAGCCCGAGGTTGCCGAGCACATCCGGCAAACGAGCCTCTCGGAGCTCGATGTGCCCAGCTTGCCCGCCAGCCGGACGCGCGACGCGCTCCGCGATTTCCTCGACGAGTACGGATACCGGGGTGTTCGCGAAGCCGAGATCGCAGCGCCCAGGTGGTCTGAGGACCCGACGCTCATGTTTGCGGCGCTCCGCTCGCATTTGCGCGGCTCGGTCGATCTCGAAGCTCGCGAGCGTGCGCTCCACCTCGCGCGCCAGCACGCCGAGGAGCAGCTCGCCAAGAGCGTACCGCTGCCGATTCGCCCTGCAGTCAAAAAGCTCCTCGACGTGGCGCGGCGCTTCACACGCATGCGCGAGCACCTCCGGGGTCACGTGGTGGAGGTGCTCGGTATGTTTCGTCGTGTCGCCCTGGAGGCGTCGAGGCGCGTCGAGGCGCGCGAGCCCGAAGCGGGGCCCGACGCCGCGTTCTTCTTGACCTTGGCCGAGCTTCGACGGGTACTGTACGACCAGAACGAGCGGGTTGCGATGCGCGTCCAGCGGCGCCGGCTCGAATACGAACGCAACCGCGCGCTTCCCGAGCCGCCCGCGACTTTCGTCGGATTTCCGCCGGATGATGAGGCTTTCGTGTCCAGGGCCAAGCGCATGCACGGCCTCGCTGCGAGCCGGGGCGTGGCCGAGGGTCGAGTCCGCGTGCTCCGAGACCCTTCGCAGGCCACGGATTTTTCGGATGGCGAGGTGTTGGTCGTCGCTGCCGCCGATACGGGCTGGGCGCCCCTGTTTCTCGCGGCCGCGGGGGTCGTGACCGAGCTCGGCGGCCCACTTTCGCACGCGGCGATCATCCTCCGGGAGTACGGGGTTCCCGCCGTGGTCAACGTGCCAAACGCCACGCGCTCTCTGCGTGATGGCGACATCGTGCGTTTGGATGGAGATGCGGGCACAGTCGAGGTCCTCGGTGCGTGAGCGAGAGCCCGTCGAACCCGAGGTGATCCATCGCGACGAGGAGCTCTTGGTCGTGAGCAAGCCACCCGGACTTCCCACGACGGCGCCAACCACCACGGAGCCTTCGCTGGTCCGTTGGGTTTCCAATTCTTTCCCCGTTCTTCGCCCGCACGCCACGTCGCGGCTCGATGCACAGGTGAGCGGCCTCGTGACCTTTGCGCTCAGTCGGGAAGCCAACCGTCGGTTGCTCGACGCGCGGCGTGCGGGCGCCTACGAGCGTCTCTATCTCGGCATCACGGTGCACACCCCAGAGGCCTCGACCGGCGAATGGAGCTGGCCGATCGCGATCGATCCCCACGACCGGAAGCGTCGGGTGGCGGGCACGGGACGGGGGGAGCGCGCTGCACGAACGCGGTACGAGGTCGCCGCGAAGGCCGCTCACGGCAACTTGCTTCGTCTCCGACCCGCGACCGGCCGCACGCACCAGCTCCGCGTGCACGCGGCCCGGGCCGGCATGCCGCTCTTCGGCGACCGTCTCTACGGCGGAGAGGCGCGCAAAGTCTTGCCCGACGGGCGGGTCGTCACGGCGCGGCGCGTGATGCTCCACTGCGTCCGCGTGCGCTTTCCCTCCAAGTCCGGGACGGACGTGGTCGACCTCACCGCCCCGGTGATCGCAGACATGGCGGGAGTGTGGGCAGAGCTCGGAGGGGCTGACGCTGCGCTTCAGCCCGGACGCTGAGACGAAAACTTCGTCGCCGAGGGCGCGCCGCTAGGCCGGTTGAAATGCGCTTCGAGCTCGCGACTCAGGATTTCGCGCACGTCGTCTTCGAGCTCGAGCGGGTGGCGGATCAAACGTTCGATGTTGCGCTGGTACACGAACAACCTGCGCTGCTGCTCTTCACCGGGCGAGGTGGCCATTTCGTCGAGCAGCAGAGGGGTGCGCGGATCCACGCCCTCGGCGACGACCTCCACCCCTGGCAGGTCGGTGACCATGATGAGGTTGCCTTCGAGCCTGCGCGTGAGCGCGTCGGGGAGTTTGCGTAGCGCGGCCTGCACCACCTTCTCGAACCGGGCGTGCGAAGGCGACCAGGGCGGATTCGGTAGCGCACCGTCGAGTTGGCGCGTTTTCAAGAAAGCCAGTGCAGCCTCTGGGCCGCGCCCCTGTCGATCTCTCAACAAGCCGAGATAGTAGATCGCGTCCGCCGGTGCGTCCGGGCGCGCTGCGGCACGCTCGATCAGCACCGCCGCCGCATCGGTCTGGTCTAGCTCGAAGTGTGCCCGGCCGATTAGAAAGTCGAGCTGCTGGTTTTCGAACGGGCCCTCCGGGAGCCCGACGAGAAGCTCCGCGGCAGCGGCGCGGTCGCCCTGTTGGAGCAAAGCGTCGACCTTCAACACCGACGCATCGGCGATTTCGTCCGCCGTTTGGCAGCTCTCGAGCGCCTGGTCGAGCACCCGAATGGCTTCTCCAAAGCTGCCCAGCGGGTGAATCAGCAGCTCCGCCGCATTGAGCATGGCTTCGAGGTAGTGCTCGTCGAGCTCGATCGCCTGGCGATAGTGCTCGAGCGCCATGTCGAGGTTTCCGTTGGCCGCGTGGATGTATCCGATCAGATTGTGCGCGTCGGGCGAATCGCCGTCGAGCTCGAGGGTCTGCTCCGCGGAGGCCATCGCGCCGTTCAGGTCGCCTTGCGTGACCAGCTCCCAGCCGCGGTCGAGGTGCGCGCTGAGCCGGTCCATGAATCCTTCGTTCTGCTCGGACATGGGGTCAATTCCAAACGTTACGTGGCCGGTTTGGCACGTCAAGCGGAAGCGTGCGCTATCATTAACCGGGAATGGTTGGATTCTTCACCGTGCTGCTCGCGGCTTTGACGGTCGCCTCTTGCGTGACCGAGCCTCTTCCAGCCGGGCAGACCGTCTCGGTCGGGACCGTCGATCGAGGCTACCTTCGCGATGCCATCCCGCTGGCGGATCGCGGGCGAGGCTATCGGCGGCTGCGGCCCGGGGAGGGCACGCGCTACGGGACCACCACGCTCATCGGTGCGATCGAGCGGGCGTCGCAAGAGGTCGCGGCCGCGTTCCCCGGAGGGCACCCGCTTCGCGTGGGTGATCTTTCGAGCCCGCGCGGTGGTGCACACGCGCGGCATCGAACCCACAGGGCGGGGCGCGATGCCGACCTCCTCTTCTTCACGCGGGACGCCGCGGGCCTCACCACCGAGAGCCCAGCTTGGCTTCGCTTCGACCGCTTCGGCTTTGCGATGCTTCGCGACCGCGTGTTCCGGTTCGACGAGGCGCGGAACTGGTATCTCGTCCGAACGCTGGTGATGGATCCGCGTGCAAGGGTGAAATGGCTGTTTTGCTCCAACGAGCTGAAGGCACGCCTGCTCCGATACGCTGCCCGGCACGAGCCCTCTCCACGAGCCGTCGCGCGAGCGACGTGGATCCTTCACCAGCCGGGGCACGGCGACGCGCACGACGACCATTTCCATCTACGCGTGGGGTGCAGCGAAAGCGAGCGCAGTCTCGGCTGCAGGGAGCAGCCGCCATACTGGCCTTGGTTGAGCGACACGGCGCGCAAGGACGAAACCCGTGCGAGCACCGCCGCGAGCGACCCTCACCTGGTCCGGTGGTTACTTACCGAGGAGCATGTGGATCAGCGCCGCGACGTCGCTCGTCGCAGCCTCGGCGTCGCACCGCAGCCAGCCGCGGTCGCGACCCGCTAAATCCGTGAGATCGCGATGATGCTCGGTCGCACCCCACACGAGGACGGCTGAGTTCTTCGGAAGCTCGTGCGCCAGCGTCGCAATCGTCGAAGGCTGCACCGAAGCTTCTACGCAGTCGATCACCACCATCGGGCTGAGCGATGCGGTGGCTTTGAGATTGTCGAGGAATGCGACGACGTCTTCGATTTGTTGGACGGCCGCCGCATCGCCGACGTGCTTCGCGATTTCCTCACATCGCTTTCGACTCTTGGTAGCGACGAACACCATGGGCAGCGCCGAGCCGAGCGGTTGCACCGTCGGGTACTTCGAGGTGTCCCCATCGTCGAGCGGATCTCTGAGCGTGACGCCGGAGGCCGCTCGCTCGCGGCTGAGACGTCGCGTCTCTTCGCGGCGCCGACCTTCGTGCGGTGGCGTGCTGACCTTCTCGGCCATCGTCAGCATCGGCTCGAGATTCTGCATGACCGCCTCGGCCGCCTCGTTGCCGAGATAGAACGCCATCGCGGTGCGCAAGTGCTTGTCGACGAATCGATGCATGCGCTCGCCGGCTGCAGGGATCTCGTGCTCGCGCGCCATGTGGAGTGCGCGGTGCAGGATCTGGACTCGCACCTCTGGCGTTGCGACCGTTTCGATCGCCTCACGCACCATGCGGCCGATCTGGGTTTCGCTTTCCATCCGTTCCCCGTCCCCAGCGCCAGCGTGTTTCGAGGCTACCACAATATCATAATATTACCGTGGTTTGGCCATTCGGCCAAACCGCCCGCGGTGGTGCAGCCCCGCCGCCTCGTGGTAAGTCCGGGGGCATGCTCGTGATGGGGGTCGACGAGAACGGGCTCGGGCCCCGCCTAGGGCCCCTCGTGGCTACAGCGGTCACCTTGGAGACCCCTCGGTATGCCCGTGCCGCCCTCTGCCGCCGCGGGCTCGCGCTCGGCCTGACCGACAGCAAGGAGACGGGCGGCTTCGGCCGCATGGCGTTCATCGAGTCGATCGCGCTTGCCCTCGTCGCGCGCGATCGCGGCGACGCGCCGACCACCTCGGAGGCGCTTCTGGCGCAGGTGGCCCCGAGCGCCAGGCGCCTCCTTCGCGCGGGTTGCCCGGATGCGCCCACCGCCGCCCAGTGCTGGGGGGTCGACCTTTCGCTTCCCGCGTTTGGCGGAGACGCCACCGCTGGCCGCGCGCTCCTCGAGGGGCTCGTCGGCCGGTCCCGACTGCGCATCCTCGAGGTGCAAAGCCGGATCGCGTGTGCCGGCCTGCTCAATATGCGGCGCGCCGCGGGGGCCAACAAGCTTGCCGTCGATCTCGAGCTCTTCGAGGACTTGATCGCGTCGGTCTCCCGGCGCCGGCGGGCACCGCTTCTCGTCGTGTGCGGCATGGTCGGTGGTATTCGCGACTACTCGTCCCGGCTGAACGGGTTCGAGCCGCAACGGGTCGAGCCGCTGGCCGCACGCCGGGGTACTCGCCGATACGCGATCGAAGGCATCGGTGAGCTCCGCTTTGAGGTCGATGCGGACGCTCGCCATCTGCCGGTGGCGCTCGCTTCGATCGTGGGGAAATACGTTCGCGAGGTCTGCATGCGTCGCATTGGTGAATTCTACCGACGGACGGATCCGACGATCGAGCTCGCCAGTGGCTACCATGATCCAGTCACGACCCGCTTCATCGAAGCGACCCGTCCCTCGCGGCGCCGACTCGGCATCGCGACCGATTGCTTCAGGCGGCAGGCATGAGACTCGTGGTGCGAGGCAGCAATGTCCGAGCGTGACCGAATGCCACAATGGTTCCTTTGGCTCGGGCTCGCGGCCGCCCTTGCTTGGCTGGTCTTCACGCTCCGCGGCGTGCTGGGACCGGTCTTCTTCGCCTTCCTGATCGCCTACATGCTCGACCCTCTCGTCGACCGCATCGAGGCGAGCCGTCTTTTGCGCGGTAGGCGGATCGCGCGTGCCATCGGCATCGCGCTGCTCTTGACCGGTGTCTTCATCGTCACGGCAGTCGGGTTTTTCGTGATCGTGCCGCTCGTGTACGAGGAAGTGGCGAGCTTCGTGGGTCGTCTCCCGAGCCTGGTCGCCCGAGCTCGCGCCGAATGGGAGCCCATCCTCGCCGAGTATGGGCTTGAGCTGCCGAAGTCGGTCCGTGAAGCCTTCGAGGCGGCGCATCTCGATCTGCAGTCGGTCCTCGCCAAGAGCTATACGCCCGCCACCGTCCTTCTGAAATCGCTGCTCGGTGGCACCGCCTCGGCGGTCGCAAGCCTCGTCGCTGCTCTGATGGTGCCGGTCTTCGCGTTCTATCTGCTCTATGACTTCGACCTGATCGTCGCACGCCTCGCCGACTTGGTGCCGCCACGCCATCGTGGCGAAACCTACAGCTTCTTCCGCGAGGTCGACGCGGTTCTCGGTCAGTTCTTTCGCGGACAGTTCACCGTCATGGCAATCCTCGCGGTACTGTACTCGGTCGGCTATGGGGCGATCGGGGTTCCGCTGGCCCTTCCGATCGGGATCATGGCCGGCTTTCTTTCGTTCATTCCGTACGTCGGGAGCACGCTCGCTCTCGCGGCTGCGCTTCTGATGACGCTGCTCGATTGGCAGGGCTGGACCCAGGTGGTTTGGGTGCTCGGGGTCCACGCGGTGATTCAGGGGCTCGAGGGCTTCGTGGTCACGCCGAAGATCATGGGCGACACTGTCGGCATCTCGCCGATCGCAGTCTTGTTCGCGCTGCTGGTCGGAGCCGAGCTCCTCGGGTTCACTGGCGTCTTGCTCGCGGTGCCGGCCGCTGCCGTCCTCAAGATCCTGTTCCAGCGCATCGACGCGCGCTACAGGCGGTCGGCGCTTTTCGCCGGGGCGACGACCGAAAGCGAGGCCGCTAGCGAGGTGCCGAAAGACTCGTGACGTCGAGCGTGATGACGATCGTGCTCGCGTCTGCACGCGCCCTCATCGAACGCACGACGTCCGTCCAAGGGGGCTCGACGGACGGCGGGGGCGCTTCCGCCCATCCTCGAAGGATGGCGACGTTCTTCGCGGCGAGCGCCGCGTCCACGATCTCGACGTAAACCTCGACGGTCTGCGCGCTTCCCCTCTTCACGGACAACGCCATCGTCTCGAGGCCTTGAAGAGCCGGCGCTTCGTCTTCGAGCGTCGTGATGCGCTCGAGCGCGGACTTCCAGTGGGGCGGCGGGTCCAACACGGCGGCGATGCTCGCGCCCTCGCTCACCTTCGGCCAAAGGCCCGCGATTCGGGCGCGCTCGGCCAGCGCCGGTGCGCCGCTCCGCTGCACTGCCATCACTTCGGCTACCGTTTGCACGGACCCCGTGACGATCGTGCGGTCCCCGACAAGTGCGACCGCGCTTCGCCGATCGGTGGTCGTGAGTAAGGGCCCGGTCGACCCTCGTAGCACCACCGTCGATCCCCCGCGCGCCTCGACCAACGATCGATGACACTCGGCTAGCGTCTCGGCGTCGACGGTGCGGCCGCGGAGCATGAGGCCGATCGACTGAAAGGGCTGTTCTTCCGGGCCGCGAACCCAAAGGGTCGCCTCATCGAGCGTCGCGAACGGATCGAGGCCACACACCGCTTCGACCTCGGTGAGCCGCTCCTCGGCGATGAAGGCATCGACCAGGGTCTTCGCGGCGGCGGTGCGACGGAGGGCGTCGGCGTCGATGTGGAGCACCGCGCGCGTGGTGCTGGGCAGCTCCCAGAGCAGCTGGCTCGCCTGAAGCGTTTGCCCGCGATGCACGAGAAGGACGAGCACGCCAACCGTCAGAATCGAGACTAGGCCGGCGATCGTCCAAGAGCGAGACACGGACCGAGGGTAGGAACTTCTTTTGCCCGAGCAAGCCCTCGTGCTAACGCGTGCTGCATGCCATGGCGCCGAATGCGGTTGCGGAACGCCGACGTGTATGCGCGCTGCGACGAACGAGGCACACCAATCGCGAAAAACGGTCGGGTGGAGATCCGCTACAAGCGGGACGATGGGCGTGCCTACTTTGCCAGTGCAGCGAATCTGATGCCCTCAGAGTCCGACTCGAAGGTCGAGCCCGACGACTTTTGTGGGCCTGGAGAAGCGGTGCAAAATCGTGCTCGCGCCTCCAAGGTGACCCCTGCGTCGCCGGCTCCGGAAGGGCCGAAGGCCGATGAGCTGCTCGCCTACGCCGACGGCGCTTGTAGCGGAAACCCGGGGCCCGCCGGGGTCGGCGTGATCGCGATGTGGGACGATGAGACCCGCGAGCTCAGCGAGTACATCGGAGAAGCTACCAACAACATCGCCGAGCTCACCGGTATCCTGCGTGCAATCGAGCTCGCACGCGAGCTAGGCCGACCACTCCGACTCTACACCGATTCCAAATATTCGATAGGCGTCCTCACGCAAGGCTGGAAAGCGCGCGCGAACCAAGCCCTCGTCGCCGAGGTGCGTCGTGCCCTCGACGCCCACGGAGACGTCGAGCTATTTCACGTGCGGGGGCACCAGGGCGTTCGCTTGAACGAGCATGCGGACGAGCTCGCCGTCCGCGCGATACAGAACAGGGCCTCTACCGGGTGGACTTCCGCGCAAACCGCTCCGCCGCCTCGTTCAGCGTGACCAGCTCGTAGCCGGCGGTGCGTATTACGCGGATTGCGGCGCGAAGCGCGCTCAGCTTTTCGAACGCCGTTCGCCGGAGGTCGAGCCGATGCGGGACCAGCGCGTCGAGCCCGTCCTGTGAGGCGTCGGCCACGTCGAACCCGTGGAGCTCTAGATTGATCAGCGGCCGCCCGAGCATCTGCTTGGTGAGGCCTTCCGCGAGGCGGGTCCCTCCGAGGATGAGAGAAGTCCCGATATACGGCAGCTGAAAGCGCGTCACGCCGATCGGCAGCTCGACGATACCGTTGCCGCGGGTCCAGTACGGCCGGCCGACACGATAGGGCAGCCTCGGAGCGCGCAGTACCGCCGGCGTGTCTAGCCGGCTCGTGCTCCGGCGGCGCCGAAGTCGCATTCCGGCAAGTGCGACCGCTTTGATCGCATAGTAGCTCGGGCACGGGAACACGCTCGAATCGTACGAGATGTCGGACGCGGCCAGGGCATCGAAGAGCGCGTCGCTCACCGTGTATCCGGGGGCCCGAAATCCGGCCGGCCGGGTGCCGCAGGCTTTTTCGATCGCGGTCGAGGCCCGTTCGACGTCCAGCGCGATCTCGTTTCGATCGCGGTGTGTCAGATCGTAGTGGTGATGATGGCTGTGATTACCGATCTCGTGACCTGCGGCGTGCAACGACGCCACGACGCGCCGATTTTCGTCACGTGCCAGGTCCTCGCCGATGACGAAGAAGGTGGCTCGAATCGAGTCGTCGTCCAGCCACGCCATCAGTCGGCGTACACAGCGATCGTACACGGCATGCGTGGCGTCCGGCAACGCCTCGCGCAGCCCGTGGATCGCCGCGTAGCGGGGCACGTCGTCGAGGTCGACCGATATTGCCGCGAGCTTAGTCACCCTTTGATCCGAATTGCGACGAACAGCTTGACGAGGCCTTTGAGCACGTTGGGCACTCGCCGGAGGAGACCGACGGTTGGCGGACGCTTCTCCAGCACTCGAACCGGGATCTCGCGAACCCCGAGGCCAGCGCGTTCCGCTCGAATGACGAGCTCCGAGGCGAACAGATCGCGGTCCACGAGGCACGCCCGGGCAATTGGCTGGACGGGCGCGCGGCGAAACGCCTTGAGCCCGTGCGTGTCGGTGCCGGTGAAGCCGAGCGTCACCCGGAGCATGGCGTTGATCACGATGGTCCCAAAGCGACGGTAGAGCGGCCGCCGGTCGACTGCGCCCTCCATGGCCTTGGACCCGACGACGAAGTCCACCGCCGGGTCTTGCAGCTCAGCGATGGCTCGTTCGTAGAAGTCGACGTCGCCGAGATCGATCTCGTCGCAGATCACGAGCTCCCCTCGTGCTTGGAGGATACCCGCGCGGAGCGCTTTTCCGTAGTTGGGCTCGTCGATGTGAATGCATGCGAGCGGTTCGAAGCGCGCGCCGAGGGCCGCAGCCACCTCGGCCGTGCCATCGACGGAGCCGTTTTCGGCGATCAGGAGCTCGTAGGTCCAGGGGAAGGCGCCGAGGCGATCGACCAAGTCGATGACGGCCGCGCGCAGGATCGCTTCTTCGTTGTAGACCGGAATGACGATCGAGAGGAAAGGCGGGGGGTCCGGGTCCGTCAAGGCGCGGCACTCTCTTATGCGCGCGCCTCCACGTCAAGCCAAGGCGCAGACCACGGCATGCGCACGGTCGAGCTCGACGTGCATTGCACCGAGGCAGGCGGGGAGGGCCGCGGTCCGGCCTCGATCGATCTCGAAGCCCGAGCCACCGCCGTGCAAGGTCACGCTTCCATCGAGAACGGTCAGCGAGCGCAGTCGATCGTGTGCGGGCAGCTCGACTCTGCCCGAGCCGGCCATCCGCCAGATGCGGAAGAGCTCCGTACGGAGGGGCCCGCCCGAGCTCGCGAGCGTCTCCAGGCGTGCGGATGCATCGAGCGTCGCGGAACCGGCCCGAAAATGCGCGTGCTCGAGGAGCGCGGCGCCGCGGGGACTGCTCCACGGCGTGATCTCCAACGCGCGCTCGCGCTGCAGCTTGCGCGGGCGTCCCGCGGGATTGCGTTGGCCGGACGCATCGTATTTACGGTTCCAGTCCCAGTAGCGGTAGGTGATGCCTCGCTTGCCCGGTGCCACACGCTGCGATTCGAGGAGAAACACACCCCGACCAATCGCGTGCGGAGTTCCGGGCTCGATGAGGAAGACATCTCCGGGCTCGACGGGCACGAACTGCATGAGCTGGTCGACGCGCCCTTCGTCCTCGATCGCCTCTTCGACGTCTCGGCGGGCGACACCGTCGGCGAAGCCGAGATATAGGCCCGCGCCAGGCTCGGCGTCGATGATGTACCAGGCCTCCGGCTTGCCGCTCTCGTCGTCGTCGAGGGCAGGGTCCGCGTCGTCGGGATGGATTTGCACCGACAGGTCGTCTGCCGCGTCGACCAGCTTCACCAGAAGCGCCGTCGACCCGAGCTCGGCCTCGGCCCCAAGCAGGGAGGGGTCGGCGCGAAGCACGTCGTCGAGCGAAGGTCCCTCCTCCAGCCGACTCGGGAAGTCCGGCTCGACCGACAGCTCCCAGGCCTCGCCGACCGCGCCGGTCGCCCGAAGCCCCAGCCCGGCCTTGAGGTCTTCCACGATTCTTCGACCTCCCCAGGGCGTCCTGCGGGGCGGGGTGAAATTGTCGGCGCGCAGGAGAAGCGGGCGACACCGATTTTTTGCACCTACTTTATCCCACATGTAAGGTGACTCCGTATCCAAAGGGGGTATGGCATGGGCTACCTGGGCAAAGAACGCCGGATTCATCGTGTCTTCGTGACCCGCAACAGTGAATACCACGTCCGCCGCAATGTGTGCGTGGGCGTGCGCGACCGCCGAAGCGGCGAGTGGCTCAGCGGTCACCTCGCGCTTCGGAGCACCGTCTCGGGTGGCCTGAAGTTCCACGACAACGGCGCAATCAGCGCGTCCGAGGGCCTGCCGACGGTCGGGGAGTCGCTGTTCTTCATCGCCGCGGGCCGGGATCTCATCACGAGTCCCGTGCTGAACGTCGAGCGGCCTCGCCGAGACGTCGTCCACGGCTATCCCATCTGAGGATGCTATATCCGGCATCGTGCCGACTCCGATGAAGACGATCCGCGTGGTTGCGGCTTTGATCGAGCGCGACGGTCGATATCTGATTACCCAGCGACGTGAGAACGCAGTGCTTCCGCTGCTCTGGGATTTCCCAGGTGGCCGCGTCGAAACCGGTGAGACGGACCAGGCAGCGCTCGCACGCGAGGTCGAAGAGCGCCTCGGGGTCCGCATCGAAGTCGGCCAGCTCATCTCGTTCGTCAACCATCCTTACGATAGCTACGCCGTCGACCTGCACCTCTACGAGTGCAGGCTGCTCGACGACGAACCCGAGTGCCGCGCCGTGAAGCGCTACGCGTGGGTGACTTCGAGCGAGATGGAAAGCTATGCCTTCACACCGGTCGACGAAGCGTCGATGAGCAAGCTCCTCGGCGAGGGCTGAACGCCGACTACACGTCGTAGAAGATCGGTGGGCGCTTGCGGATGAACCGCATGACCAGGTCGCGCGCCTCGTCCGGGAGATTCTCGAACTGGATCCCCATGCCCGGCTCGGATTCGCTCATGAAATCCATCGGGTCCCGAACGAACCGGACGTAGCCGTCGCACTCGAATTCGAATCCTCCCGGCAAGGTGACCAGCATGCGAACCGACGTGTCTTTCGGGAGGGCTTCGTAGGTCGCGAGGAACACGCCGCCGTGGGCGATTTCGCCGCTGAAGCCGACGTAGAAGTTCGACTGCGTCGTGGCACCGAGGTTGGCTTCAACCGGCTCTCGCGCGCCGGTCGGAATCGGCGCGGGTGGCGGTAGCATGGTGGAGGGGAACGCGGACGAACCGGCGCGTGGGCGTCCGGACATCGGACGATTCGACGCGGCGCGGCGCGGCGGCGCGCTCGATGGCTTGGCTGGCGGTGCGCTCGATGGCTTAGCCGGCGGTGCGCTCGATGGCTTGGCCGGCGGTGCGCTCGATGGCTTGGCTGGCGGCGCGCTCGATGGCTTGGCCGGCGGCGCGCTCGATGGCTTGGCCGACGGTGCGCTCGAGATAGGGCGTTGCGAAGCTGGGGGCCGTCCGGAGCCCGACTCTGGAACCACGCTCGGCTTGTTCGTCAGCGGAAACAAAATACTGATGACATCCGCGATGTTTTCAATCGCGCTCCCCACGCCTTCGTGCTCGCTCTTGACGTCTTGCAAGAGCGCAAGCGTTTGGCTCAGCGTGCCGAGCGCGCTCTTCACGCAGGTCTTCCCATCGGGCTCGGTCGACGCATATTCAGCCTCGAACAGGGCGCCGATCGACTTCGCGACATTTTGCGTGATGCCTAGGACCTCTTCTGGGACTTCGGCGTCCTGCTGCAGCGCTTCGAGCGCCTTGCTTAGCGATTCGCGAGCCTCTCGCGCCTCGCCCGCCGATGAGTACCCCATGCCTAGTGTTCCCCCGTAACCCTGCTCCTCAGGATAACGGGAGTCGCCAGCAGGTCAAAGCTCCTTACTAAATACGACCCGTGAGCGCCCTGGGCCGGCGTAGTCGGCCACCTCGGCGGCCTCGAAGCCCATCGATTCGTGAAATCGGACGGGACCCTCGTGGCCGGACGAGGCCAGGGACTTGAGCCGCTTCATGCCGGCCGCGCGGCAGCGCTCCGTGAAATGCTCGTACAGCTGCTTGCCGACGCCTCTGCGACGATGATCGGGGTGAATTCCCACCAAATGCACGTATCCGGTCCCGGCCGGGGCGGGGACCATCACCCCGAGCAAAAACCCGATCAGCTGCCCGTCCCGCTCCGCGACCAGCGCATGCTCGCCGAACTCGTAGAAGAACATCGGGTCTGCGCGCCGGCCAGCGGGGCCGCCCCACCACTGATCGAGGACCGAAATGATATAATCGTAGTCCGCTTTCGTGAGTCCCCGGATTTGCATCGCCGCGGACAGCGGATAACACGAACCCAAGACGAGCGCACGGCGAGCCCCGATCGATGGCCCAGCACCGAGATTTCCCGGCGCGATAGCCCATGCTGTTTTGTCCGTTCTGTAGAGAGGGCTTCGAGCACGGGCGCGAGTGCCCGGAGCACGATCTCCTCTTGGTCCCCATCGATCGGCTACCGCCGGTCCCGGAGCGGCAGCTCGAGCGTGTCGAGCTCTACCTGGATCCGCGACTCGGGCGCGCCCCGGTTCTCTTGGGTGCGTTCCTCGTTCTCGTTGGCTTTGCGGCACCGTTCGTCCGTTCAGGACCGATCGGCGCCTCGGCGCTCGAGGTCGCCATCGACGGGGCGTACAACCTCTGGCTCACTCCCGGGGCCGCGATGGCCGTCTTGGGCGTCCTTTGGCGCCGCCGCGATGGGGCGGGGTTGCGCGCCGCGCGCGCCGCAGTGCTTGGATTGGCTTTGGGCGGCGTGCTTCCTTTGCTCTACACCGCAAGGCGAATCGAGATGATGGCGGCCGCGCAGCTCACCGACGTCGACTGGCGCTGGGGTGCGTGGCTGCTGCTCGTCGCGCTCGCGGCTACCGCGCTGGGCAGCCTTTTTCTCGGCCGAAGGCCGCGTCGCGACCGCGGCTAGGCGGCGCCAGGCAACGTCGGTCGGAAGATGTAGCCTTGTTGCTGGACGACGCAGACGCGGTTCGGTCCGGCGACGCGCGCTCGCGCCACCGCGATCGTCGCTGCATCCAAAAGCTCGCTTTTAGTGCGAATCGCGCCGCTCGGATACAGCCCGACGCCGAGCGAGATCGTGAGGACGACCGAGTCGGCAGCGAGGTCGATCGGACGCAGCGCGACCTCAGAGACGATGCGGTCGGCCAACGCGAGCGCCTTTGCCGGGCGCGTGTTGGGCATGAGCAATCCGAACTCGGTCGTTCGGAAACGTGCAGCGATGTCCGTAGGGCGGATGGTGCTCTGGAGTCGTGACGACACCTCGTCGAGCACGACCGCTCCGCGCTCTGCACCATGCTCAGCAACGAGGTCTCGGAAATCCTCCACCGCGAGGATGCAGACCGCGAGCGGATCGAGGTGTCGCTCGGCCTCCTCGAACTCGATCTCGAGGCAGGCATGGAAGTACCGGTGGTCGGGGAGCGCTCTAAGCCGATCGTCGAACGACTGAACTTGGAGCTCGTTCTTGGCGAACTCGACGTGCTCGCGTGCGCGTTTCACACGCAAGAGGTTCTCGACTCGAGCGAGGAGCTCCGAGTCGTCGAACGGCTTGACGACGTGATCGTCCGCGTCGGTGTTCATACCGTGGGCGCGCGCTCCCAATCCGATGTGCGCAGTGAGCAGGACGACGGGCACGAACCGATCCTTCGTGATGTTTTTGATGACCTTGCACGCGTCGATTCCGTTGAGGCCGGGCATGTCGACTGCAAGCACGACCAGGTCCACGGGCTGCGCCCGGACCGCGTCGATGGCGCGTTGGCTGCTGCCCGCCGGCAACACGATCGCGCCTTTCTCGCGAAGCATTTGGCAAACTCGTTCGCACGCTGCACGATCGCTATCGGCAACGACCACCACCGATTCCGGAAATGGTCGGGGTGCCCCCACGGTTATAGGGTAACCGAGGCCGCGAGGATTCGCGAGCCAGGTCAGGCGAGTTTCCCTGGGCAGGAGAGCCGTCTATACTGGCAAACGTCGCACGCTTTCGTGCGCGGGGCCTGAATGGAGCTCAAACAGCAACTAAAGCTCTCGCAACAGCTGATCATGACGCCGCAGCTGCAGCAAGCGATCAAGCTGCTGCAGATGTCTCGCATGGAGCTGAGCGAGTTGGTTCAAGAGGAGCTGCTCGAGAACCCCATGCTCGAGGAGGGGGCCGAGGCGCGCGAGCAATCATCGAGCGGGCGCGCCGAGGAGTCGGCACCGCCCGAGGTCAAGGCACACGAGCAGAAGAAGGAAGAGATCGATTGGGAGCGCTACCTCGAAAACCAGTCCACGGAAGCGCCAATGCCGACGATTCGGCGCGGCACCGATGACGAGCTGCCTGGCCTCGAATCAACCCTGTCGACCACGGAGGACCTCAGCGATCACCTCGGCTGGCAGCTGCGCATGGGGGACTTCGTCGAGGACGAGCGGCGTTTTGCGGCCCTGGTCATCGGGAACCTCGACGACAATGGCTATCTGAAGATCGAAGGCGTCGAGCCTTCGGACGTGGTGCCGCGGCTCGCCGCCGAGGCTGGTCTCGATTCGGAAGACGCGGAGGAAGTGCTTGCGATGATCCATCAGTTCGACCCGATTGGTGTCGCTGCGCGCTCGCTCGAGGAATGCCTGATGATTCAAGCGAAGCACTATGGCATGGACGAGCTGGTGCTTCGCGTCATCTCCGATCATCTGTCCGACCTCGAAAAGCGGCGCTACCCGGCCATCGCAAAGGCCCGCGCCTGCGCACTCGAAGAAGTGTACGACGTTGCACAGATCATCGCCGAGCTAGAGCCGCGCCCCGCACGCCGCTTCCAAACGGAAGAGCCACGCTACATCGTTCCCGACGTGTACGTACATCGCGTCGGCGACGAGTACTACGTCGTTGCAAACGACGACGGGATGCCCAAGCTGAAGATCAGCGGCTTCTATCGGTCGGCAATGGCCGACAATCCCAAGGCGAAAGAATACATTCAAGACAAGCTGAGAAGCGCCCAGTGGTTGATTCGCAGCATCGACCAGCGCCGAAAGACGATTGTCAAAGTGACGGAGTGCATCGTCGAGAAGCAGCAGGACTTCTTCGACAAAGGCATCGAGCACCTGAAACCGATGATCCTTCGCGACGTTGCCGAGGCCGTCGGGATGCACGAAAGCACGATTTCACGGGTCACGAGTAACAAGTACGTTCACACGCCGCGGGGCACCTTCGAGCTGAAGTATTTTTTCAACAGTGCGATCCGGCGGGATAATCAGAACGATATCGCCTCCGAAAGCGTCAAACAGGCGATCAAGAACATCATCGGGGGCGAAGATTCCAAAGCCCCATTGTCAGATCAACGAATCGTTGAAATACTTGCCCAGGACGACATCAAGATCGCCCGCCGCACGGTGGCGAAGTATCGCGAGATGCTCGGGATCCTGAGCTCGTCGAAACGCAAGAAGTATTTTTAGTGGGTGGAGGTCCGATGCGCATCAGTTACACATTTCGCAACATGGAGTCATCTGACGGAATCAAGAACTACGCATCGGAGAAAATAAAGAAGATTCAGAAGTACCTACGCTCGCCGCTGCACGCCGAATTCACGTTCTCGACGGAACGTCACCTCCATCGCGTGGACTTGAATCTCACCGGCGACGGCCACCAGTACGCGGGTCACGGCCAGTCGGAAGACATGTACGCGACGATCGACCAAGTCGTCGACAAGATCGACCGGCAAGTTCGCGACTTGAAGGCGACTGAGACGGACCGGCGTCGCCACAGCGGCGAGTCGCTTCGTCACCCGGAAGACTGATCTGCATTGCGCGAGGGTGATTGGTGGGGTATCGCCTCGCCGTCATGCTGGCGAGCCTTCTTCATTCCAAGCGCGTCCGCGTCGGTCTAGAGCTCGCCAACAAGGAAGCCGCCCTTCGGACCATCGCCTCGCTTCTGACGATGCCCGAGCAGGTTGCGAACGAAGAAACGGTGTACGAGGTGCTGCTCGAGCGCGAGCGACTGGCAAGCACGGGGATCGGGAGCGGCGTCGCGATTCCGCACGGACGCTACGACGGCGTCGACGAGCTGCGAGCGGCGGTCGCCGTGTGCCCCGGGGGCGTCGACTTCGAAGCGGTCGATCAACTTCCCGCCACGATCCTCGTTGGCATCGTCGGCCCGAGGTCGATGCCGCAGAAGCATCTCGCGGCGCTCGCCGGGGTGTCGCGGTTCCTTCGGAGCGAAGAAAGGCGCAAAGCGCTGCTTCGCGCCGCTGACGATGCGGAGGCGTATCGCGTGCTGACCCAGGCGTGACGGGCAGACAGTGGCTCGGCTGTCGCGTATGATGGTGCTGTGAGCCGGCAATTCACTTCGCCGAAGGGGGGCCTTGCGAGCATGCGGGTCGAGCGCGGTATCACCGTCGGGCATCTGCTCGCCGAGCCGCGGCTCGCCGCGACCGTTCGCTTGGTCGCGGGGGAAGATGGGCAGGAGCGCACCATCGACCACCCCCGGGTGCAAAAGCCCGGTCTCGCGCTCGCCGGGCACACCCACGGGGTGGTCCCCTCGCGCGTGCAGATTCTCGGAGAAACCGAGGTGACGTTTCTCGAGGGCCTCCCGCCCGACGAGCGCCAAGAGCGCGTGAACGTGCTTTTCGGGCTCGGTCTGTCACTCGTGGTCGTCACGCGCGGGTTCGACCCGCCCGAAGCGTTGATTCGGGCTGCCCGGGAGACCGCGACGCCGCTCGCGGTCTCCGAGACCCGTTCGAGCCGGACCATCCAGGCTATCCACCTGGCGCTCGACAGTGTCCTCGCGCCTTCGGAGACACGGCACGGCGTCCTGATGGACGTCCACGGTATCGGAACTCTGCTTCTCGGGCCGAGCGGCATCGGCAAGAGCGAATGCGCCTTGTTTTTGGTCGAGCGCGGGCACCGATTCGTTGCTGACGATCAAGTGATCCTCTCGCTGCTCCCCTCGGAGCAAATCCTCGGTCGTGCGCCGGCGCTCTTGAGAAATCACCTCGAAGTTCGCGGCATCGGCATCATCAACGTCCGAGACCTATTCGGTGCCAACGCGGTACGCGCCGAAAAGACGGTCCAGCTCGTGGTGGAGCTGTGCCCGTGGAGCGACGACGAGCCGTACGACCGCCTCGGTATCGACGAAGCGACGGTCGAGGTGCTGGGGGTTTCGCTCCCGCTCTTGCGAATCCCCGTGCGGCCAGGCAGGAACATGGCCGTCATCCTCGAAGTCGCGGCGCGCAACCACATCCTCAAAGCGGCAGGTCACCACGGTGCGCAGAAGTTCATCGATCAGCTGATGGGCGATGCCGAGGATCCTAGATCGGGGCCAGGAGAATGAGGTCTCCGCCTGACGTCGTCGTGGTGACGGGGCTGTCGGGTGCGGGTCGAAGCAGCGCGCTCCGCGTTCTCGAAGACGCCGGCTTTTTTTGCGTCGACAACCTCCCGCCTGCGCTTGCCCCGGAATTGCTTTCGCTTGCTTCCGAGGAGGGGAAGCTTCGGCGCGTCGGGCTCGGCATCGACGTTCGGACTGGTGCGTTCCTGAGTGGCGCCGAGGGGACGATCTCGGCGCTCGAAGCGTCCGGGCACGAGGTTCGCGTCGTATTCCTCGATTGTGCCAACGATGTGCTCGTTCGCCGATTCAGCGAGACGCGGCGACCCCACGCGCTGGCGCCGACCGGGGACCTCCAAAGCGCAATCGCGGGGGAGCGAGAGCGGCTGTCCGGCCTTCGCGCGCGGGCTGACATCGTGATCGACACGACGGACTTCACCGTCCACGACCTCCGCCGCCATTTGATCGACTACCTCGGTCGAGATCCACAGAGGCCGTCGATGGTGGTGCGCTTGGTTTCCTTCGGCTTCAAGTACGGTGTCCCCGCGCACGCCGATCTCGTATTCGACCTGCGGTTCTTGCCGAACCCACACTTCGTGCCCGAGCTTCGACCCAAGACGGGGTTGGATCCGGAGGTGTCCGCGTACGTGCTCGAGGCGGAAGAGACGCGCGAGCTCTTGGCTCGCCTGAGGCCCTTGCTCGACTACCTGCTCCCTCAGAACGCCCGAGAGGGCAAAGCGTACCTGACCATCGCGCTCGGTTGCACGGGTGGGCGGCATCGATCCGTGGCGCTGGCAGAGGAGCTCGGTCGTCAGCTCGGCGACGGCCACGAGGTCGTCATATCGCACCGCGACGCGGAGCGGGTCGTCCGGTGAGCGAGCTGCTGACCGTCCGCGTGCAGGTTCCCAATCAGCTCGGCCTGCACGCTCGGGCCGCCGCCAAGCTCGTCGACCTCGCGAACCGATTCGCTTCCTACATCGAGGTGGTCAAGGACGGACAGGTCGCCGACGCGAAAAGCATCATGGGGGTGCTGTTGCTCTGCGGTCAGCAGGGAGCGACCCTCGAGTTCCGCGCCGCGGGCACGGACGCGGACGCCGCTCTTTCCGCTCTCTGCGACATGGTCGAAAGCGGCTTCGGAGAGGAATCATGAGGGAGCGGTCGCAGCTGCGAGGCATTGCAGCGTCGATCGGCGTCGCCGTGGGTCCAGTCCACGTCCTCGATCGCGGATGCCGTCCGCTTTCGTTCAAGCCCATCGAAGCCGGTGACGTCCCTCGCGAGCTCGCGCGCTTCGAGCAAGCGGTCGCCGAATCACGCGCCGAGATCGAGGCTGCCAAAGAGCAGCTCGCGGCGGAGCACGGGTCGAGCTTCGCGCCGGTTCTCGACGTCCACCTCCTGATGCATGCGGACGCGCTCCTGATCGGCGCGATCGAAGACGTGATTCGGGACGAACGAGTCAATGCGGAGTGGGCGCTTGCGCAGGTTGCCGAGCGCTTGAAAAAGCCGCTGCTGGAAAACCCGTCACCCTACTTTCAGGAGCGCGCAGAAGACATCGAGCACGTCCGGCAGCACTTGATGAGACACCTCCGGGGCGAGGAGCGGACCGAAGCGCCCGACGGAGAGCCTGTCGTGCTGATGGCACACGACCTGACGCCTGCGGACGCCGTCCGCATGCTTGCACCGCCAACGATTGGGTTGGTCACGGAAGCAGGAGCCCGAAGCAGCCATACCGCCATCCTCGCTCGCACGTTCGGCGTTCCCGCCGTGGTCGGGGTGGGGTCCTTGCCGCACGAGGTAGAAGGCGGCGAAATCGTGATTGTCGATGGCTTCTCCGGCGAGGTCACTTTGGGCGCCTCGTCGAAGGAACGCCGCGAAGCCGAGAAACGCCGCGCACGCTTCATCGCGTTTCTGGACTCGGAGCGGTCGAGCAGTGCGATCACGCGCGACGGCGAGCCGATTTCCATCACGGCGAACGTCGAGCTGCCGAGCGAAATCGAAGCGGCCCTCGCAAACGGCGCCGAAGGCATTGGGCTCTACCGAACCGAGTTCATGTGCCTCGATCGCACGGAGCCGCCGTCAGAAGAAGAGCAGGTCGCGCTCTATCGCCGCGTGCTGACGGCGATGGCCCCGAGGCCCGTCGTCTTTCGCACGTTCGACTGGCGGGGGGACAAACGTCTCGGCATGCGCGACCCGGCGTACGAGTGGCTTCGGCCTCAGGTCCGAGCTGTCCTTCGCGCGAGTCACGAGGGGTCGGTCGCTCTCATGTTTCCGATGATCACGACCGTCGAAGAGCTCGAGGTCCGACGGCAGCTCGTCGACGAGTGTCGGCAAGAGCTCGGTGGCGAGGGCGCCGCGACCTTCCCGGTAGGGATGATGGTCGAGGTGCCGTCCGCAGCGCTGCTCGCCGATCGCTTCGCCAAGCATGCCGACTTCTTCGCGGTGGGGACCAACGACCTCGCGCACTACACGTTGGCGTACGATCGCCGCGACCCGCGCTCGGCGGCAAGCCCACTCGACCCCTCGGTGTTGGCGCTTCTGGAGCGGCCGGTCCTCGCCGCACGCGACGCCGGCATCCCTTGTTCGATGTGCGGCGACATGGCCGCCGATCCGATTTCCCTCGCGTTGGCCGTGGGGCTTGGCTATCGGCAAATCTCCGTTCCCGTCGGCATCCTTCCGCTCGCCCGGGCGGTCGTTCGAAACCTCGACACTGGCGCCGCGGCGGAGGCGGCCGAGCACGCGCTTCGATGCGGCTCGGCCGAGGAGGTGAGGGCGCTTCTGTTGGACCGTCTCGAAGTAGACTTGGGCCCGCTCTGGCGGGGGCAGGGGATCGCCTAGGGAGACGCTTTCGAGACGGGCGCGACGAGCTTGGCGAGGTCTCCTTCGGTGACGAGCCCGGTGGTGCGGTCGACCTCGTAGCCTCTCGCGTCGTATAAGATGTAGGTAGGCACCGTTTCGATCTTGCCGAGCATGGTTTGGCCGTTTTCCACCCGGCCGTACGGGTCGGCCCCGACGACGAACGGTGGATCGAGCGCGTAGTCCCACGCTTCGACCAGCTGGGTGGCGCGCGGCTGAGCCGCGATGCCGATGACCAGAACCTCGGGATGTTGGGGCACGAACGGTCGGAGCGACTTCAGCGCCGCCTGGCTGACCGCGTCGAAGGTCGCAAACACGAATAGCAGCACCGGCTTTCCTCTGAGGTCGGCCAGCTCGAGCCATCGGCCGTCCGACAGTCGAAGACCGAGATCGAGTCGCTGCCCATCCACGGCCCGTGGCGTGGTGCCCTCTCGCGAGCTCTTTGCGCTCGCGCAGCTTGCAAGCACGAGGGCAAGGGCAATCGCCCGACATGTCCGGCTCCCGATCATTGCGGCTGGCTCGGCAATATAGCAAGAAGCCCCCTGAAGTGGACGCCACGCGCGAACGTCTCGATGCCCTGCTGGCATGCTCGGATGCCCAATCGAGCCGCAGAAGAGATCCGGTCGATTTCGTTCACCGATATCGCGAGGCCCGCGATCAGGAGGTTGCCGGGCTGGTGGCTGCGAGCCTCGCGTTCGGCAACGCCGTGGCTGCGAAAAAGAGCATCGAGCGCGTGCTTGGCGCGCTCGGAGATTCGCCCGCGGACGCCGTGATCCGCGACGATTCCGCGGCTCTGAACAAGCGTCTCCGGGGATTCGTCCACCGCATCTACCGGGGCGAGCACCTCGCATCGATGCTCTTTCGCGCCGGCGGGCTTCTCCGCGAGCACGAAACGCTCGGCCGCGCGTTCGCGTGCTTTTATCGATCGAGCGACGCGAGCTTTCGCGAGGCGCTGGCGCGGTTCGCCGATGCCCTTCGGGGTGACGCCACGAGTCGAAACGCGCGCCATCTGATGAGCGATCCGAGGGCTGGCAGCGCCTGCAAGCGCTTGGTCCTGTATGCGCGATGGATGGTCCGCCCTGCCGACGGGGTCGACCTCGGTCTCTGGCCAATCCCCGCGTCCGCGCTGGTCATACCCGTAGACACTCACATTCACCGCATCAGCCGAAACCTGGGCCTCACCGATCGTAGGACGGCCTCGTGGGCCACCGCCGAAGAGATCACGGCGGTGCTTCGGACTTTCGATCCGACCGATCCGGTCAAGTACGACTTCGCCCTTTGCCATCTCGGCGTATCTCGGGACTGTCCGAGCCGCCCGCAACTCGAAAAGTGTGAGCGATGCGTGCTCCAAGACGTCTGCCGGGTTTGGAGCGATGGCGCCGCAGCCTCAGCGAAGGAAGCCGGTGAGCTTCGGCTCTAGCGCGTGTAGGTCGCTCACCCCCTCGACCCCCTCGCCTCGCTCTAGGGTGTCACCGTTGAGCCGCACGAGGCGGTAGTCTTCGAGCGCCTTCAGCGCGGTTTCGAGCTTGAGCTTGGAGAGCGATTCCCGGCGCTCGATCTCACCCGCCAAATACATCTGTTGACCGAGGGCCAAGGTCCGCTTGTACCAATCCTTCTTCGGAATGGGACCGTCGAGGACGATTTCCGCGCCGCGCAGAGCGAGCAGATAGCTCTCGAAGAACGTTTGGAGCATCACGGCGTATCGCTCGAGCCGATGCCGGAGCACGCCCTCGCTCGCCTGCGCATAGCCGTCCCGAACCTCGATCTCGCCGTCTCGTGCCATCTCGCCGAGCGTGTCTTGGAAAATCAAATCAAACGTCGCGTCCGTCCGATACGTGAACTCGTGTTTGAACACGCGCGAAAGTTGCTGCACGCGGTCGTTCAAGCGCGCGATGGCTACCCACTGCTCCGTATCCACCAAAATCGCAGCCGCGATCAAGGCACGCGGGACGAAGAAGTGGATGATCGTGTTCTGATAATATTCGAGTGCGATGCGGCGCTCGGAGTCGATCGTGTAAATCGGCTCCGGTCCGGTGTCGTGGGCCACGATCAAGCGCGCATCCATGAACAAGCGAAGCGCCTCTTCGATGGTGTCCTCGCGGATGCGACCATCCCCGACGCGGAGCTGATGTGCGATCCGCGCCCGCATCGCGTCGAGGGTGGAAAGCAAGTCCTGACACGCGGTCAAGAGCGAGTTGCGGGTCATGCCTCGCTTGCGATGACTCAGGAGCGCCGTCGCAACCAGAGCCGCCGGAGTCACCACCGTGACTTCGTTGATCGAATACATCACCTTGTGGGCGAGCGCACGGACTGCGACGCGGTGCCGCTCCTCGGTGGTGGCGTTGGTGCTCTCAGAGCCCGACACGAGTCGCGCCGTGCTCTGTCGAAGGTGCTCGTCGAAATCGATGATCTCCCCGAACTGCACGTAGAGCCGACCCCATTTCGACCTCAACACGCTGGAGCTCTTGAGTAGGTCCCCCACGTTTTCGGATTGCTTGTCGCCACCCGAGAGCTCGTGCACGAACGACCGTTCTTCGATGATGCGCTCGTAGCCAATCGAGATCGGAACGAGCTTGACCTTGGTCCCATGGAGCTTCGAGGCAGACTCGAACACCATCGAGAGAAGCCCGTATTTGGGAGGCAACGCCTTGCCCGTGCGCGAGCGGCCGCCCTCGAGGAAGAACTCGATCGTGAAGCCCTCGGCGAGCAGCTTTCGAACGTAGGCCTCGACGAGTGCGGGGTAGAGCGAGTCGCCGTGGAAGCTCCGGCGGATGAAGAACGCACCCCCGCGCCGAAGAAGCATCCCGAGCGGCCAAAAACTCAGGTTTTCGCCGGCGGCGATCAGGGGGGGCATCAGCGCATTGCCGTAGAGCTGGTCGCTCAGCACGAGGTAGTCGATGTGGCTCTTGTGGCTCGGCAGGAGAACGAGCGAGGCGTCGCGCGCGGCTTCCCGCACGCGCTCGACCCCCTCTTTGTCGAGCACGACCCCGTCGTACATTTTCGACCAGACCCACGTGAAGAACCGGTGCAGGAGGTCGACCACGAAGAGATTCTGCTTGGCGCAGAGGCGCCGAAGCTGCTTGTGCGCCACCCGCTCCGCTTTGTCGTAGGAGATGCCTTTCTCCTCGGCATACTGCTGGATGTGCGACCGTACGCGGGGGCTCCTCAACAGCTCGTCTTGGATTCGTGCCGTGGTCTTTTTCATCGGCCCGAGGATCACCGCGCGGTCTCGTTGCATTCGGCGAAGGAGTGCGTACCGGACCTTGTCAGCCGCCTGCGTGTCGGTGAGCTCGGGGTTCTTGTCGAGGAAAGCTTTCAGATCGAAAGGCTCTCCCGAACGAAGCTTGGCGTCGCGATAGTTCAACAAGAACTGGCAAAACACGCGCACGCGCCCGGGCCACTGCACGGGGCCAAACAGCAGGTCGAGGAGGCTCGGGCTCGCCGTGCCGGCCTGCTTGCTCCAAACGAACGTTTGCGGAACCAGCAGGATCGGTCGCGCCGAGGTGCGCTGCTTGTGAACCAGGGTCTCGATCAGATCGACCTCGAGCTCGCGGCCGCGCCGCGCTTGGCTCCCGAACCTCGGCGGCCGTCTCAAGAACAACAGCGCGCTGTAGCCGTCCCCGACGGTTTGCTCGAGAGCTTGGGCTTCGGGGATTTGGCGGCGGAGGCTCAGGCGTCGCTCGCCCTTTCCAAACGGCTCTAGGATCCAGAGTCCGAGATCGTTGACGAAGCGCACGAGCGGGAGCCCGAACTTCTTGAGAAGGAAGTCGAGACACAGGAAGTCGAGGAACGACAGCGATCGCATGACGTAGACCACCACGCCTTTGCTCGCCGCGTCCCGCACGCTGCGGCTCCATTTCTCGTCGACGCGGATGTGGGCGAAAAAGCGCCGGTAGAGCCATCGAAGGATCGCATTGGGCGAGTAGGGCGCGGGCGTGGGTGAACGCCGCGCGAGCTCCGGCAGGTTCGTCATCCCTCACAAGACACTAGCAGCGTGCTAGATCGGGTCGAGTATCCGCACTTCTGCGGTGATTTCGGGAGGTTCTGGGCGGCCTCGTCCTCAGAATTGTGCCCGCACGACGCGGTGCTGTCCCGCACGCAGGTCGACGCTGTAGCGGCGCTCTTGGCCGCCGAGACGCACGACCACTTCGTACGTCCCAGCACTGAGGCGTGCGGCTACCCCGCTCCCGAGGGTGCCGATTCGCTTGGAGCCCCGGTTGACCGTCACGATGCCGGTGCCGCGCCCTCCCTTGGCTTCGATGCGGACCTCGAGGGCGCCGGTTTCGAAGTCGACGGCAACGGAGGTCGTTTTCCCGGCAGCGACCTGGATCGCCTTCGTTTGTGAGGGATTGTCGAGTGCGCCCTCGAGGCGGATGATGGCGGTTGCCGGACCCGCAGGTACCGACAGCGCGGCTCCGCAGGAAGCCGAGCCCACCCGACGACCCTCCTGCTCTACGACGACCGAGCCCTTCGCGGCAGCCCCGTTTTCCGTGACCGCGCATCGGACCTGTCCCGTCTGCGCGCTCGCTGCTCCGGAGCCGGCGACGAGCGCCACCGTGCCAGCGCAGACAGCGGCCGATCGCACCAGGCCCCAAGGCCTCGAGGTTCGACCCTTTTGGATAAAAATTCGCACCGTTAACCGTTGTAGCCCATTTTCGCATGGAGGTGGGCGCCGGATGCGCGCGGTGCCGTGAACCTGCGGTTTCCACTGGCAATTGCCGCCCACGCCCGCTTGACACCAACGAGGCCGGCGGCTACGACACGCGCCCTCGAAGGGTCTCAGGAGCAAGTGATGGCCACTCCCAGCGCCAAAGCGTCCGAAATCGAACGCAAATGGTACGTCGTCGACGCCTCGGGCCAGCCGCTCGGTCGGCTCGCGTCCAAGGTGGCTCACGTCCTTCGTGGCAAGCACCGGCCGGAGTTCACCCCGCACGTCGACACCGGCGATTTCGTGATCGTGACGAACGCGGCGCAGGTGCGGCTCACCGGCAACAAGCCGGTCGACAAGCAGTTCCATCACCACTCGGGCTATCCCGGCGGGCTCCGCTCCGAGAGCTACGGCCACCTGCTGGAGCGCAAGCCGGAGTTCGTGATCGAACGGGCGGTCAAAGGCATGCTGCCGAAAAACAGCCTCGGCCGGCAGATGTTTCGAAAGTTGAAGGTCTACCCAGAAGGAACGCATCCGCACGTGGCTCAGAAGCCCGAGCCGTTCCCACTCTGAACACGAGAATTCAAACATGACACACTCCAAAGTCATCGACGGACGCTACTACGGCACGGGCAAGCGGAAGAACGCGATCGCGCGCGTGTTCCTCAGCCCGGGCGCGGGCACCGTCACGGTCAACGGACGCACGTTCGAGAACTATTTCCCCCGCGAGATCTTGCGCATCATCGCCATGCAGCCGTTCGCAACGCTCGCCAAGCAAGGGCAGTACGACGTTCAGGTGAACGTCGCCGGGGGCGGTGTGTCTTCCCAGGCCGAGGCCGTCCGGCACGGCATTGCTCGCGCCCTCGTCGGAATCGACGAGTCGAACAAGCCCGCACTCAAGCGCGCCGGCTACCTCACCCGCGACGCCCGGAAGAAAGAGCGCAAGAAGCCAGGGCAGCCCGGCGCCCGCAAGAAGTTCCAGTACTCCAAGCGCTGAGCGCATTCTGTACGAGTCTTCGGCCGCGGCGCTCCGGCGCCGCGGCTTTTTTGCTTAATCGCGTGGACAGCGCACAAGTCAGTATCAGGATGGAGCACAGGCCATGACCTCGAACCCAATACGCGCAACCGTCGTTGGAGGAACCGGCTACACCGGCGCCGAGCTCGTGCGTCTACTGCTCGGTCATCCATCGACCATGCTGGTGTCCGTCGTGGGCCATTCCACCGCGGGGCAGCCCGTTGCCGACGTGCTTCCGAGCCTTCGCGGGATTGTCGATGGCGCGGTGAAGCCTTTCGATCCGGAGGCCATCGCCGCGGAGGCCGACGTCGCGTTTTGTGCGTTACCCCATGCTGCGAGCGCCGAGGCAGTCAGCGCGCTGCGACATTGCGACCTCCGCGTGCTCGATCTTTCTGCAGACTTCCGGTTCGAAGACCTGTCGGTCTATGAAGCGTGGTACGGCAAGCACCCCGTACCCGCGCGTCTGCCCGAAGCCGTGTACGGGCTGGTCGAGCTTCATCGCGAGGCGATCCGTACCGCGGATCTCATCGCCGTGCCCGGCTGTTACCCGACGGCTGCGACCCTCGCGCTTGCGCCCCTCGTCAAAGAAAGCCTGATCGCGGCTGACGGAATCGTGGTGGACGCCAAGAGCGGGGTCTCGGGCGCGGGCCGCGGCCTCTCGGCATCGACGCATTTTCCCGAGGCGGGCGAGGGCGTCCGCGCATACAAAGCGGCCGCGCACCGTCATGGCCCCGAAATCGAGCAGGAGCTCTCCCGGCTTGCCGGGTCGGAGGTCCGCATCACCTTCGTTCCTCATCTGCTGCCGATGACCCGCGGGATTCTCGCAACCTGCTACGTCCGGCCGACCGGGGAGGGCGTGGACGCCGGGGCCTGTGCGCGCGCCGCTCGTGCGCTCTACGCGGGCTCTCCTTCGGTGCAGGTGCTCGACGACGGTGCACACCCCGACACCCTCTGGGTGCGCGGGTCGAACCGCGTCCACGTGAGCTATGTCGACGACGCACGAACGGGTACCGTCATTGCGATGAGCGCGATCGACAACCTCGTGAAGGGCGCGGCTGGACAGGCGATCCAGTGTTTGAACGTTCGGTGCGGCTTCGATGAGGGCGCCGGGCTCGAAGCGCCGGCGATGTGGCCGTGACCAAGATCCTGCACGTCAGCGACCTGCACCTCGAAGACGGCTTCCCCGGCGTGCCGGTCAAGAGCTTCATCAACAAGCGGCTCGCCGGCCTCGCAAACCTCGCGTTCAGACGTCGCCGCGCGTTCGCCGAGGCACCGCGCAAGGTCGAGGCACTCGCCACATTCTCGAAGGAGCAGGGCGCAGACCTGGTGGTGTGTACCGGCGACTACACCGCGCTCGGCACCGAGCCGGAAATCGCGTATGCACGAAAAATCGTCGAACCACTCACGCATGCCCCGCTCGGGTTCTTCACGGTGCCCGGCAATCACGATCTCTACCTTCGAGACACCGTCGAATCGGGTTGGTTCGACGAGCACTTCGGCGAGTTCATGAAGACCGAGTTGCCCGAGCACACCGTCGATGGCGTCTGGCCTCAGGTTTGGTTCCCGGCAGACGGGCTGGTGATCATCGGTGTGAACAGCGCGCGCGCGAATCCAAAGTTCCACTATTCGAGCGGGCGAATCCCCGAGGCGCAGCTCCAGGCGTTGGCCCTCATTCTCGACGATGCGCGCGTCCGCGATCGCTTCGTGGTCATCGCGACGCACTACGCACCGCGCCTCGCGAGCGGCCGCCCAGATCGCCCTGCCCACGGCCTCGAGAACGCCGACGACCTTCTGTCAATCAGCGCCGCCGCGGAGCGAGGCGTGATCGTGCACGGTCACATTCACTGGCGCTACGAGGTGCGTGTTCCAGAGACGTCGCTTGGGCTCTTCTGCGCCGGGAGCACGACGCACGCAGGCCGCGAAGGACTTTGGCTCTACGAGGTCGGCGACGGCCGAGCGACCGCCACGCCGGGCCGCTGGGATCAAACGCGCTACGTCCTCGAGCCGGACCACCGAATCGACCTCGACGGGTAACTTGCCGCCCGAGGCGCTGCTCGAATACAAGCAAGAGCATGGCAGCTCGCCAATTTGGGGCGAAACCCGAGGCGCGCCGGGTCGCCCGGCGTGTGATCGACCTGGATTGCGCGGTCTATTCCGAGCTCTGGGGCGAGGCGGTCGATCATCGGGTCACGGACCTCAGTGAGGACGGGCTTTGGATTCAAACCGAGCTGCTGCTCGAGGTAGGTGCGGACGTGACCCTCACGTTTTGCCCGCCGGATTGGGACGAGCCGCTGTACGTCGCGGGCCGCGTCCAGCGGGTCGAGCTTCAGCGAAGGCCCGGCGATCGACACGCCGTCGGCATGGGGATCGAATTCGAAGCGCTCCGCGCGGATGAACGGCGCCGCCTCACGCGAAGCCTGCGCGGGCTTCCTGCACAGGAGTCCTTCATCTTGGATCAACACACGCTCACGGGCGTCCCGGTTGGTGTCGCAGATGGTGAAGCGACCGAGCCGGAGCCTGCCACCGCCGCGAGGACGATCGTCGGCTGGGCTTCGCCGCCCTCGAACGACACGGCGGATCGACCTTCACACATCCGCGCGCTCGGCGGCAAAGATGAGCCGAGGCCCGAGCAGCTGACCAAAACCGCGTTCGCCGGAGGGTTGGACCTCGCGACGTCGGTCTTCGCCGCCCTTCGCTCGGGTTAGCGAACACGTAGGACGCCCGCATCGACTCGATTGGCGTCGTCACTCGGCCCGGACTCGACTTTCAAGCGCTTGTTTCCTCGGAAGAGCCCGACGTAGATCGTGTAGTCCCCGTTTCGGTAGTTCGCGGGAACGGTGAGCGTCTGCGTGTCGACGATCACGTCTCCTTCGAGCCATAGATTGGTCGGGTACCGGCCTCGAACGGGAACGTGATCGCCGTTGAGTCGCAAACCAAAGCCGTCGATGTGTACGAACACCTGCTGACCGACCGGCACTTCTCCGAGAGCTCGCCAGTACCAGGTGATGTCGAATCGTTGTCCGGCACCGACCGAATCCTCGCCAGGGAGGTCGAGGTCGTACCCGACGAGCTCGATGCGGTTCTCGAAATTCGCGCCGACCGGGTGCTGGGGCGGGGGCGCGCGGTCGAGCACCGTGGTCGCGAGGAAGCTCTGGTTGGGGCGTCCCTCGATCGGCTTCGCGGCGAGCAACGATAGTCGGGCGCTCCGCGCGTCGGCGACGTAGAGATGCTTTCCGGTGTTGCGTCGAAACGCGCGGTCGAGGGTGGGGAGCTGCTGGGCCTCGATCACGGCCCACCGTTGGCCGCCTTGATCGAGAAAGGCATCGAGCTCCGCGCGATTGTCGATCGGTGTCACTGGGGCCTGCGTGTAGTATCGCGCAGCGGCCGTCGAGAGCTTGTACGCCGCCAGCGGCTCGTTCCGCCCTTCCGTGAGGTCGATGTACGCCTGGTACACGGGCTTTGGAGAGAAATGTCGGCTCAGCGCGGGCTGAAACCCCAGCACGACGAAAGCGCCGACCGCAAGCCCGCCCAGGAGGACCGGCCAAGCCCGACGCGGGCCGAGCTCTCCGTAGGCCCACCGTAACCACGGAATCCCGACGACCAGCGTGGCGACGACGAAGGGCACGAAAAACAGAACATGACCCGCGCGAACGGCGACCGATGCAAGCGGAAGATCGACTGCGAAACTCGCCAAACCAAAGATCAGACATCCCGCGAACAACGCCGCTATCAGCAGGAGCCACACCCGTTGCACTGCGCCGGCCTCCCATCGTGCGCGAACCCAGCGCCACGAACCGGAGGTGTTGGGCCGATCGAGCCCCGGGTGGCTGACGAGCATGAGTCCGAGCAAGACTGCCACGAGCGTGAACAGCAGTGCCCAGGTCATCGATGGATTGTAGACGTCCGGTACCTCGAGGCCGCCCGCAGTCAGCGCGCGAAGCGGGCTGTCGGGATAGAGGACATAGTCTCGAATCAGCAATCCGGCGAGCAGGAAGACGCCAACCGTCGAAGGCCAGCGCGCGCGTTCGTCGCGTGCCGCGTCTGCGATCCAAATCGCAACGAGCGCCGCAAGGGGCACCAGCGCGAGGTACGGTGGTGCTCCGTAGCGCGACGCGAAGATGGTCCACGCGGTGAACGCCAAAGCCGCCCAGAGAAGAAGCACCCGCGCGGCCGCCTCCGTGTCCGGCGATCGGTGTTGCGCCGGTGCAAGGGCCCATATCGCCGCGATGGGAAGGGCGGCGCTCCACGGCGCGAATCCGTGAAAGATCGTCTCTCCAGCCGCTTCGAATGTCGGAGGGTTGCCGCCGACCGCGCCGCCCCCGACCCAAACACTATACGCGGGGTCGTCCAGGCGTATCGCGTGAACGACCCCCGCGACGAGGATGGCTGCTACGCTCGGGAACAGCCATCTGTCGACGGGGTGTGGCCCTTCACGGTCGCCGGAGAGCAGACTCCAGGCGGCCACCGCGAGGATCGGGGGCAGGGGCCCGAGAAGCACCCCGCTCGCCCAAGTGCTCGAGAGGATTCCGATCAACAAGAACACGTGAGCCCAAAGAAGCCGTCCGCGTTCTCGACGGCCGAAGAACACGACGAGCGCTGCGACGCCGACCCAGGTCTGTGCAAGCACCTCGATCGAAGCGCCCATCATCAGGCGCGCGTTGAGAAGAAACGCCGGCGTGGAGGCCAGCACGACGACGGTAATCGCAGCTGCGGATGCGTCGTAGAGCCGCCGCACCATCACGAACGCGAGCAAGCAGGTCAGCCAGCCGGCGAGGACTCCGGGAAGACGACCTGTCCATTCGCGCGCTCCGATGGCGTCAAACGCCGCACGGATGGCGATGGTCGACGGCCCGACGCGCGTGGCGGCGTCCGCCGGGCTTGGCTCCGTGCGTGCCGCCTCGGCGACCGCGAGCTCCCACGGGTCCCAAATCCCGAATGATCCGATGCCCCATGCGATCAGCAGCAGGGCGGCGGCGACTACCAACCGTTCGAGCGCCGCGGACCGGTCCCACACCGCGCGGAGCCTACTCCCGGCCCCACGCTCAGTCCATGATTTCGTCGACCTGCTCGACGAGGGGCTCGTCTGCGCCCGCAACGAGCGCCGGAGCGTCTTCGATGCCGCTGAGCTGCGCCTGCCAGTCTGCGACCATCGTCTTGAAGGACGGGAGATCGCGCGCGGCCATGCGGAGCCCCGGGCCATTGAGCTCCGAGACGGGATCGATGAAGCGCGAGTACTTCTTGAGACCGAAGTGGAGGTGGGGTCCCGTGGAACGGCCGGTCGAGCCGACGAAGCCGATCAGCTCGCGTTGCTCGACGAACGCACCGCGGCGGATGCCGCTCTTGATTCGGTGAAGGTGCGCGTAGGCGGTTTCAAAGCCGCCACTGTGGCGAATGATCACCAGATTGCCGTTTGGTCCCTTGCGCCCCGCGAAGGTCACGCGACCGTCGGCGGCCGCCCACACCGGCGTGCCGGTTGCCGCCGCGTAGTCGACGCCGAGGTGAGGCATCGTGCGCTTCAGGATTGGATGAAAGCGTCGAGGATTGTAGCGCGAGGAGAGCCGGTCGTATCGAAGCGGCGTCCGAAGCCATCCTCCCTGCATCGCCCGGCCGCTGTCGTCGTAGAATTGACCGCGGCCGCCGTCTGGCTCGTAGTAGAACGCCTGCACTTTGCCGGTGCGCTGACCGTCGTACTCCACGGCGTGCACGCGGCCGTAGCGGAGGAGCTCGCCGTCGACGCGCTCCTCGTCGACGACGATTCGAAACACGTCACCCTTGCGCGCTTCCACGACGAAGTTGATGCGCCCTTCGAAGGCCTCGACGAAGAACGTCGCGAGGCCGGCGGGAAGCCCGAGGCCGACCAGTCCGTCGCCGATGGACGTTTCTACGGAAGCAGCCCGTGCGATCGGTGTCCGCTCGACCTTTACGCGAATCTGCTCCGCCCGGTAGACCCCATCCTCACTGCGCGTCACCTCGACGAATTCAGTGGCGGACGGGTGATACTCGAAGTGCTTCAGCTCCGCGTTCTCGTCGCGCTCGACGATGAGCCTGTGCTCGGGGCGGCAGCGGTGGAAGTCGACGATGTGTTCGAGCGCCCGCTCGATCGCGGTGCACTCGTCGGGCTCGAGCCCGGCGTTCAAGAGAGCGCCACGAAAGCTCGGCACACCTCCAAACGCGGTTTCATAGCGCGCGTTCGGACGCGAGCGATCGAGCGCGAGCTTCTGCGCGGATGTGAGCTCGTCCTCGACGCCGCCGTCTGCGTCGGCGGCCATGACGCCATCCTCCAAGCCGAGGTCGGCGGCGAGCTTGGCGTCTTGGTTGCCTAGGACGTCTTCCATCCAGGCCCAGGTCTGCGGGATCACGCTCCGAGAGATCCACACGAGGAGCCCCGTCAGCATCAATGCGCCAATCAGTGTCCCCACGAGGAGGCGCCGCGCGCGACGTGCCCGAAGCTCATTCGGAAGCAGCGCCATGTTGACCGAGGGCAGCGGCCGCAGCGCCGCTGGCTTTTCATCACGCGACGGATCGCTCATCGGACGCTCGAATTACCAGCGCCCACACCAAGAAGCAAAGCACAGCAAAGGCGACCCCTCGCAGCCCACCGGCCACACATGCGGCCAGGGGCAAAGCCCGAGAACCGGCACCAGCGTGGTACTCACGCGGCCAGGGGCAAAGCCCCGTGGACAGGCGCAAAGCGCCGTCTCTACGGGGTTGACACCCCTTGGGGTCAGAGTTAATACGCTTCGTCGTTCCACCAATCAGCGGGAGTAACTCAGGGGTAGAGTGCCATCTTGACAAGGTGGAAGTCGGCGGTTCAAACCCGCCCTCCCGCACCATACATCTCCCTGCGCTTGCCGAGTGGCAGTCGAAGCTGATGTCGTAGCCATCGATCAGACGGCTCCGATTGCTCGTTCGATTTCCTCGACGAGATTCGAGAGCTTGAATGGCTTTTGAAGGAATGCGGTGGGGTCGGTTCCCTCGAGGTTCTGATCCTGCCCGTACCCCGTGCAGACGATCACTGGGATGTCGGGGCGAACGGCACGGAGGGCGCGAAGGGTCTCGGCGCCTCCCATCCGCGGCATGGCCAAATCGAGAATGACCGCGCGAAACGACTGTGGCGACTTCTCGAAGATCTCGAGGGCTTCGATTCCGTCGCGCGCCGTCTCGACTTGGAAACCGAGCGTTTCCAGCATGTCCGAGAGCACGTCGCGGACGTCGTCTTCGTCGTCCACGGCCAGGATGGTGCCCTCGCCGCGCGCGCTGTCGAGCGGCCGCGCGCTTCGGGATGGAGTTTCGTTTGAACGGGCGCACGGCGCAGCGGGAAGCAGCACCCGAAAAGTGGTGCCGGCACCGAGCTCAGACTGCACCTCGAGCGCGCCATGATGGCTCCGAACGATGCCCGCGACGGCGGCCAACCCTAGGCCTCGCCCTGTGAACTTCGTGGTGAAGAACGGTTCGAGCATCTGCTCGCGCGTCGCCTCGTTCATCCCGCAGCCGGTGTCGGATACGTCGATGAAGACATAGTCACCCTCGGAGACCTCCCACGTGGTATTCAGCTCGGCGCACTTCTCCGGGGTCAGCTCGACCGTCCCGGTCGCGATCGTCATCCTACCGGGTTGCTCGCCAATCGCCTCCGATGCATTGGTGACGAGATTCATCAGCACCTGGCCGATTTGCGACAAGTCGCCGCGGACGGCAGGCAAATCGGAGGACAGCATCATGTCCACGGACACGTAGTCCGAGATCGACACCTCGAGGAGGTTCCGGAGCTCCGAGACGAGTGGGTTGATCTCGATCGTTTCCGTGCGCACCTCGTTCTTGCCCGAGTACACGAGGAGCTGCTGCGTGAGCTCGGAGGCACGGCCGCCCGCGAGCTTGATTTTGATCAACGATTTCTGGATGGGAGACCCACTATCGGCCAGCAGTAGCGCGAGGTCGGCGTTGCCCACGATGCTCACCAACAGGTTGTTGAAGTCGTGCGCGATCCCGCCTGCGAGCACACCGAGACTCTCGAGCTTCTGAGCACGCTGCATCTGCGTCTCGATGCGTTCGCGCTCTTCCCTTTGTTCCATCTCTCTCGTGATGTCTTTGAAAAGCACCAACGCACCGGGTTCGTCCGACTCGCTCGAGACCGCCGCCGCAGTCACTTCGAGCTGTCGGATGTTGCTCCCGCCGGCACCGTAAGCTCTGAAGACCTTGGGTGAAGGCCCGTCGCCGTTGGTCATGGACCGTGCAATGAAATTCTCGACGTCGTCTCTATCCGATGCGTGAAACAGGTCTGTCAATCGCGATTCGAGGATGTCTTCCTTTGGAGCATCGAAGATCGCTTCCGCGCGGCGGTTCCACTCTCGGATCTCCCCGCTGTAGTCGAGCACGGCGATGCCGATCGGCGCATGGTCGAGAAGCCGATCGAGATACTGCGTCGGATTGGGCCGCCAGACCTTGGTGGCCTCGAGCTTCAGCAGCGTGGCCGCGACGTCATCGTGGTGCTTGCGCCGCTGCTGTGTCCTGGCTCGAGCTTCATCCAGCACACGGCGGACGGTGCGGTTGTCCGACAGTGATTGACAGGTGACATCTCCACTCAGGAAGGGCGCAAACATCACCTTTCGTTCGATGCGTTCGAGCTCCGCGGGCTTCGCGAGAATCACGATCGATAGATCTTCGTCGACGCCGCGCACGTCTTCTGCAAGGCGAACCGGATCGCCCGCGCTCGCGCCCAGAACGAGGAGGTCGACAGCGCGAGACCGGCGGGCGAGCTCCTGCCTCACCTTCTCCGGATCGTCGAGGTTGCGCACTTCGGGCATGGGCTGGACAGCGAAGAGCTGCTCGGCGGTATCGGGCTCCAGGTTCACCAGCAGGACCGCGCCCATCTCGCCTCCTAGTCGCCCAAAATCGGGAGGCCGAGCAAGGCGCGACCGGCCCAAGAGCGGAGGGTGTCCGTGGTGGGCGCCATGATGTGCGACGCGTGCACGTCTCGAAGCATGCGGTGGAGCGTCGAGCCATCGCGATACCCGCGTCCACCGCTGAGCGCCATGGCTTGTCCGACGACGTCGACCGCGCACTCAGCGACTTCAGCCTTTGCCGAAAATAAACCGGGCAATGCGCCGGAGTCTCCAGCATCGCCTTTCGATGCGGCGTGGTAGAGGAGGGCACGCGCGCGCGCGACGCTTGCCCAAAGCGTGCCCAGCCGATGCTGAATCACGCGATTGTCTGCCAACAGCGCCCCGCTATGCTGGTGGCGACGCTCTTTCAGGTTTTTCGTGGCTTCGTCGAACGCAGCGCTCGCGACACCGAGGTAGGCGCCGGCCATGGCGACGAGGAAGTACGGGGTGATGACGTTGAAGACGTACCAGATCTGGTCGCCCTCGTCCCCGAGCAAGTTCTCTCGCGGCACCGACACGTTCTGAAGCTCCAACGAGCGCGAGGAGTTCCCGCACATGCCCAAGCCCGACCAGGGTGGGCCCCACGACATCCCCTTCGTATCGGCCGGCAGCACGACGCAAGAAAAATGCCCTGGGGGCGCGGACGGATCCGCCGAGACCGTGGATACGACGTAGGAGTCGGCGTGCCCGCCGTTGGTCACGAAGCACTTCGTGCCCGAAAGAAGAAGGTGCGCGTTGCCCGACAGGGAGAGCTTGGTCTGTGGGTAATAAAACTCGATTCCGGTGCCCGGCTCGCTGAGGGCAAGCGACGTGATGTGCTTCCCCTCGGCGATCGACGTCAAGAACTCCGTCCGCTGGCGTGTGGTGGCTTTGGCTGCGATGACGGCCGCGCCGACGGCATGCATGCCGAAGCAGATCGACGTCGATGCGCATTCGCGGCCGAGCGCTTCGCATACCTTGGCGAGGCCGAGCAAGCCGTAGCCAAGACCCCCTTGATCCTTTGGAACCGTCAGCGCGGTCAGTCCGAGCTCTTGGAGCGCGCGAATCCCGACTTCTGGCCAGCGCTTGTCCTCGTCGATCGAGCGAGCTTCTGGTCGCAGGATTTCGCGAGCAACGCCATTGGCGCGCGCGATGACCGTGTCGAGGTCCATGAGGGTCACCTCCTTGTCACTCGATCTCGGGAGCCAGGCAGGGCCGGGATCGGATCGTCGATGCTACGCCCGGGTTTCTTTTTCGTCTAGGTGCATTCCGAGCGAGGTCGGAATCCGTTCACTCGGCCTTTTCCCGGCGAAGGAGCTCCCGCTTTCGCTCGATGCCCCATCGGTAGCCCGCGAGGTCACCGTCCGAGCGGACCACGCGATGACAGGGAACCACGACGGCGAGAGGATTGGCCGCGCAAGCCCGCGCAACCGAACGAACCGCCGAGGGGCTGCCGAGCGATCGCGCGATTTCGGAATACGTTCGCGTCTCGCCCGGCGGAATCCGGCGAAGCGCACGCCAAACACGCTCCTGAAACGCCGTGCCGCGAATGTCGATGGGAATCTCGGTCCTGGTGGCATGCTCCACCGTCTCGACTATGGCTCGCGTCCACTCCCGCTGCTCTGCTTCTTCGATCCGCGCTTTCGAAAAACGCTGCCCGAGCTGCTGCACGAGCTCGCCCGGCGAGTCCGCGAAACCGACCGAGCATACCCCTCGGTCCGTCCACGCGATAATCAGATAGCCGAGCGAGCACTCGTGGACGGCATAGCCAATCAGCTCCCCGGGAGCGCCCGCCCGGGCCGTGGAAGGCTTCATCCCCAGCTCCCGGCCGACACCATCGTAGAAGCGACTGCTCGACGAGTAGCCGGCTTCATACACGGATTCGGTCACCGATCGCGCCTGCGCGAGCGCGTCGCGGCCGCGTTCGGCGAGCACGCGACGACGGTACTGCTGCGGCGTGACCCCGAGGTGTTTCTTGAATTCACGCTGAAAGTAGGACGAGCTGAGTCCGACCATCTTCGCGACGTCTCGCGTCCGCATGGCTTCTTCGGAGCAAAGCAGCCTACACGCTTCGACGAGCGCTTCGATCCCGGTGTCCCTCGCCGTCGACGACTCCGGCTGGCATCGCTTGCACGGTCGGTAGCCGGCTTTTCGAGCGGCTCCGGTCGTGTCGAAGAACTCGACGTTCTCTTGCCGCGGCAGGCGCGATGCACAGCTCGGCCGGCAAAAGATGCCCGTCGTCCGCACCGCGTAGAAGAACTGTCCGTCGGCATCGACGGCGCGTCCCTTTATCGCCGACCAACGCTCGGCGTCATTTTGCATGGCGTGCATCGTCTATCGTCCTCCAGGTCTTGGAGTCAATCTCGCACTGTGCCTCGGCGGGCGCTTCCCGCGGAGTGACTTGCAATTCGCGCCTCACGACCGTGGGTCGGTGCTTGCGATGATCGAGTCGATGCCGCGCTGGTGGAAGCCCTTGTAGGCTTGCTTTCGTTCGATGAGCTCGAGGTGCGATCCGAGCGCTCCGTCCCGCTTGAATGCATCGGCTTGGTCGATGGTGATCAGATTCTCCGCCCGCAGGCGCTCCAATCGCGCCGGACTCACCGCGCGCGGGCTCGCCACCGTGAAGGCCTGGCGGAGCTCTGGAACGTCACTGAACGGGGGCATGACCGCCACCCCTCGGGCCCGGAGCTGGGGACGAATCGTATCGAGCTCGTAGTGGCATGCGAGATGGTGGAGGCCCGCCTCGAACATCGCTTCCCCGTGGAGCCGACACCACAGTCCGATGGTGCCGAGCGCATCCCGCGGCTCGAGCTTTTGGTGTGCGAAGTCGAGTCCGAGCTCTCGTGGGGACAGATCCACGTCGACGAACGCGACGAACGGAAGCCGTGGATGCTCGAGGACCTGCGCACCCCAACCGGCCTCGGCGCCTGCATGAAATGCCTCGCGCGGCTGGAGACCCAGCAGCTCGAGGACGCCGACTGCCTCGCGAAACCAATTCCGGCTGCACCGATAGGTGTGGTGATCGTGGTTGGCCCAGCCGAGGCCCCATGCATCGTGTCGCTCTTCTTGGATCTGTGCAGCCGGCGTTTGCTCGACCCAGTATTCGCGCTCGGCGCGAAAGAAGAGCGCGGTCGCCCCGTCGGCGCCGAGATCGCGCGTCGCGTCGGTGATCATGCCACGCAAACCGGCAAACAAACCGCGAAGCTCGCGGTTCGCATCCAGGCCCTCGTGCCGAGGCCGTGCTCGAAACGTCTCGAGGTGGCGATGCGCTGCATCTCGTTCGTGCCGATCCGACTCCTGCAAGTGCCACTCGGTAGCTCCCCAACGCTCGACCACCCAGACGTGGACGCCGGGGCTCGCGTCGACCTGGCACTTGCGAAGCAGCGCGCCCTCGGGCCCATCGATGCGCGCCCCCGAGTCGGCGTCTGGGTAGCGCGCGATGAAGCTCGCCACCGAATCGACCGAGACGACACACCGTGCCGGCCCGCCATCCGTCAACGAGACCGAGGGCACGAATGCTCCCGGGCAGCGCGCCCGCGTCTGGCCGTCGCCCTCCGCCTCCAACGTGAACCCCGTTTGGGCCAGGACCTCCCCGTACTCGCTTCTCGGAAGCACAAGGTGGTCGATCCGTCTCAGCAAGAGCTCGCCTGTCTGTCCGTGAATGCCCGCCCGCAGCGCGGCGAGCCAAGCCGAGCGCTCGCAGAGATCGTCGAGCGCTCGCTCGAGCACGTGCTGCACCTCCGGCTGCGGTTTCCAAGGCAATCGGGGGTCGGCCTGGGTTTCACGGCTCATCTGCATTAAGATAAAGCAAAACCAAGAAGGGGGTTGATGCACCGAGTCCTCGTATTGGGCGCCGGTCGAATCGGGCAGACGATTACCGCGTTTCTCGCGACTGCCGGCGATTATTCGGTGACCGTGGCAGACATCGACGAGGCGGCGTTGGCCGCGGTCCGAGGACTCGAGCGCGTGCGGACCGTGTCACTCGACGTCTCTCAAACCGAGACGCTTCTCGCGCTGATGCAGAAGCACGATGCGGTGTTGTCCGTGGTCAACGTCAGTCGGCAGCCCGGCGTGGCGAGCGCTGCCCTCGGTGCGGGCGTCAGTTATTTCGATCTCACCGAGGACGTCGAAAACCGAAAGCGCGTGACCCGCGTCGCGGAGCGTGCCGCGGAAGGCCAGGTCTTCATGCCGCAGTGCGGGCTCGCGCCGGGCTTCGTCTCGGTGGTGGCCGCGTCGCTTGCCGCTGGCTACGACACGCTCGAGAGCATCGAGATGCGAGTTGGAGCCCTTCCGCTTCATCCGTCCAATGCGCTTCGCTACAACCTGACCTGGTCTCCGGAGGGGCTCATCAACGAATATTGCCAACCGTGCGAAGCGATCCTCGAAGGAGAGGCGCGACTCGTCGAGCCTCTGGAAGGGTTGGAGGAGCTCGTCATCGATGGGGACCTCTATGAAGCCTTCAATACCTCCGGCGGGCTCGGCACCCTTTGCGAGAGCTTCGGGGGTCGCGTGCGCCAGCTCACCTACAAAACGATTCGGTACCCCGGCCACCGTGACCTCATGGCGTTCTTGCTCAAAGACCTCCGCCTCTGCCGGCGTCAGGAGCTCGTCGTCGACATCCTCGAGCGGGCGATTCCAGGCACCAAGCAAGACGTCGTCGTAATTTTCTGTGCGGCAAGTGGGATGATCGACGGCGAATACCGGCGCACCACCGACGTGCGCAAGCTCTATCCCGCCGAGATCGCAGGAGAGGTGAGGGCCGCCATTCAACGCACCACCGCGGCCGGCGTGTGTGCGATGCTCGATCTCCATTTCGGGGGGAAGCTCCCGCCGCGCGGGCTCATCCGGCAGGAGCAGGTGCCGCTCGACGTGTTCCTGGAGAACCGATTCGGTCAGCACTTCGTTCCGCCCGACGTCGGCGGCCACCCCGTGGTGGAGCGGAGGCCTCGATGAACGACGCGCGCGACACGTTGAAGCGTCTCGGGGTCGACGAGGTGCACGGCGTGTGGGTGGGCGCGGAGAGCCGCCCCGGCACGGGTGACGTCCACGAAGGGCAATCGCCGATCGACGGCTCGGTGCTCGGGTCGATCCGGTGGGCTGCACCCTCGGAGATCGACGCGGTGGCGGATGCAAGCCGCGGGGCGTTCGAAGCTTGGCGGCAGGTCCCGGCGCCGAGGCGCGGTGAGCTCGTGCGGCGTTTTGGAGAAGTTCTGCGCGACCATCGCGACGATTTGGCTTCCTTGGTGACCCTCGAAGTCGGCAAGATTCGAAGTGAAGCCATCGGCGAAGTGCAAGAAATGATCGACGTTTGCGACTTCGCCGTCGGCCTCAGCCGCCAGCTTTACGGCAACACGATGACCAGCGAGCGGGCCGCGCACCGACTCGCCGAGCAGTGGCACCCGCTCGGCCCCGTCGGTGTGATCACCGCATTCAACTTCCCGGTGGCAGTCTGGGCTTGGAATGCAGCGATCGCGCTGGTGTGCGGCGATCCTCTCGTGTGGAAGCCTTCCGAAAATACACCGCTCTGCGCACTCGGCTGCCATCGACTCCTGATGCGCGCCGCTGAAACGATGGACGACGTACCGGGCGCGGTCAGCTCCGTCGTCATCGGCGGCGCCGACCTCGGGCAAGCGCTGGCGGGTGAGGCGCGCTTCCCCTTGATTTCCGCGACCGGGTCGGTTCGGATGGGTCGCGCGGTCGGGCAAACCGTTGCTGCGCGTCTGGGCCGAAGCTTGCTCGAGCTCGGCGGCAACAACGGCGCGGTGATCACACCGTCGGCCGACCTCGCGCTGGCGCTTCGCGCCTTGGTGTTCGCCGCGGCCGGCACGGCGGGCCAGCGCTGCACCTCGCTCCGGCGTTTGATCGTCCATCGGGATCGGTACGACGAAGTCGTCAGGGCGGTCCGCGCGGTCTATGCCCGGCTTCGCGTCGGCGATCCGTCCGACCCCGACACGCTCGTGGGTCCACTCATCGACGAGCGCGCCTTTCGAGGGATGCAGTCGGCCCTCAATCAGGCGAAGGATGACGGCGGCACGGTGCACTTTGGTGAGCGCGTCCGCGACGGTGTCCCCGAAGGCGGCGTGTACGTCCGGCCGGCGCTCGTCGAGATGCATTCGCAAACCGACATCGTCATGCAGGAGACTTTTGCGCCAATCCTCTACGTCATTCCCTACGACGACCTCGGTGAAGCCATTCGAATTCACAACGCGGTACCGCAAGGCCTCTCGTCGGCGATTTTCACCAGCGACCTTCGCGAAGCCGAGATCTTTTGCGGCCCGGCAGGCAGCGACTGTGGCATCGTCAACGTGAACGTCGGGACGAGCGGCGCTGAAATCGGAGGCGCCTTCGGCGGCGAAAAGGACACGGGTGGTGGGCGCGAATCGGGCTCCGATGCGTGGAAAGCCTACATGCGCCGCGCCACCAACACGGTGAACTACTCGACGGATCTACCCCTCGCGCAGGGCGTCGAGTTCGACGTGTGACTCGCGGATCGATGGCCCTATCGCCCGCCCGAGACGCCGCTCCTGATTGACCGCCCCCGACCGCTACCGTACCTTGGACCAAAATGACCTATTGTATCGCGGTGAAAGTCGATGAAGGGCTCGTTTTCGTCTCCGATTCCAGAACGAATGCGGGCGTCGACCACATCAGCACCTATGCGAAGATGCATACGTTTTGTGGCGACGGCGAACGGTTCTTCGTGCTGCTGAGCGCGGGCAACCTGGCGACGAGCCGCGCCGTGGTGTCGCGGCTTCGGCGGGACATCGAGGAGGGAGCAAAGGTCAGCCTCCAGTCCGCGCGGCGGTTGACAGAAGTCGCCGACTACGTCGGCAGATGCAGCCGCGAGGAGCAGCGAAAACACGAAAAACACATGAAGGACTCGAAGCTCAATGCGTCCGCAAGCTTCATTCTCGGCGGCCAGATTCAAGGGTCTCCCCACTCGATCTATTTGATCTATCCCGAGGGCAACTACATCCCCGTGTCCCGGCATTCCCCTTTCCTGCAAATCGGAGAGGAGAAGTACGGCAAGCCGATCCTCGATCGCATCATCGAGCCGAGCCTCAATCTCGAGGTCGCGGCCCGCTGTGCGCTCGTTTCGATGGATTCGACCATGAGAAGCAACGCCAGCGTTGGACCGCCGATCGACCTCCTCATCTATTCTGCAAACAGTCAGCGGCTCGGGACCGAGGTCACGTTTGGTGAAGACGACGACTACCTGCGTGCTTTGCGGCGCGCATGGCAGGACAGCCTGAAAGCTGCGTTCGACCAGTTGCCCAAGCTCCCCATTCCCGCCGCCGTGATGCGCGTGGTGGACGGGTAGCCCGGTCTCATTCGCTTTGCACCGTCAGCTCGACCCGCATGCTCGTGGCCACCGCCGAAGCGCTGAGGTAGCGCCCTTGCACGGGGCTCGCCCACTCCGGCCGGTTCGCAACTGCTGCCGGCAAGAAGTGGTGGTCGGTGAGGATCCCGTTGGTCGGGTCGAAGCCACGCCAGCCCGCTCCAGGTAGGTAGACCTCCGCCCAGGCGTGCATCGATCCTGCAGCGCGGTTGTAGCTGGCCGACCCGTCGAGAGGCCGCGGCTCGTGGAGGTAGCCGCTCACGAAACGAGCTGCGAGCCCGAGCTGCCGGCTGACGGCGATGAAGAGCTCGGCGAGATCGCGACAAGCGCCCCTCGCGCGACGAACCGTCTCGATCGGCGGTTGCGTGCCTTCGTCGTCGCGACGCTCGTATCCGATGCTTCGATGAATGCCGAGATTCAGCTCGGTCAGAAGCGGAATCGTCTCGCGCCCCTCTGGCATGATGCCGAGATCTTCGCGGACCCAGTCGAGGATTTCTGGCCGCTCCGATTCCTTCGGCTCGAGGAATGGGCGGAGCGCGTCTCGTTCCTTGTCATCGTAGGTGAACGGGTAGTCGGCAGCGTGCGCTTCGAGGATGAAGTCGAACGGATTCTCCTCGGCGACCTCGAAGGTCATCTGGCTATGAAACCGGAGCAGCGAAGATTGAACGGCGCCGAAGCTCACCACCGCCACCACGTTGTTGAAGCAGTCGCGAACCCATCGGATCTTCCCTTCGGGCTCGCTTTGCAGCACGAATGACTGCACGTGAGTCGTCTGGCTCTCTCTCGGGCGTAGGTACAGGTGGTGCTCCGTGAACCCAACTGGCTCCCCGTATCGGTATTCCGTCAAATGGTCGACCGAGATTTTCATGTCTGATGTTGCGATGCGTGGTCGCTCTTCAAGAACCACTCGGCCGCGAT
>JBFGKE010000012.1:0-84634 GCA_041576815.1 Polyangiales bacterium | reverse complement strand
GTCTTCCGCGGCCCGGTTGATGACCTCCTGCATGAGCTCTGGCCGCCGGATGTAGACGCCCAGCACGACGCGAGTCAGGCAACGCGCGGCCTTGTCCTCCGCGAGAAGCGTTTTCGCGCGCACGAAGTCCGCGAGCTGGTCCTCCAGCGGCCGGTCGGGGGCCCAACCCACCTCTTTCAGCGCCATCGACTCCTCGAAGAGCCGGGCGACGACCGCTCGGAAGAGGGCCTCCTTGCTCTGGAAGTGATTGTAGACGGTGCGCTTCGAGGCGCCGGCGAGCTCCGCAATGCGATCCATGCTCGTGCACTCGAAGCCTTCGTCCCTAAACGCGGCTATCGCCGCCGCGAGAATGGTCTCACGCTTGGCAAAGACCCGTGATTCTCTTTGTATTTCCATTGAGTTAGCCCAAAACTACACTGATCGGTGTAATTACCCCTTGACCGACTGAAGAGTGAAACTACACTGTGCAGTGTAATCCAACGAAGCCGTTTTGCAAGGCCTTAGGAGATCGTCATGACTTCCCCATCCACCCCAAGCCGCCGACCCCTGACCCCGCTCTTCGCGGCGGCCTTCCTTTCGTCCGCGCTCACATGGCTCGCGATGCCAATCCCAGCAGGGGCCACCGAGGTCCAGGACGAGAACGCCGGGATCGTCACGGCGCAGGTCCCGATGGCCGGCTCGGATATCGCCATCGGACGCGCGGTCCTCGTCGTCGACAAGCCGATCGAGGAGGTGCTTCCAATCGTCCTCGACTACGCCAACTACGTGGATTTCATGCCGAACTTCACAAAGTCCAAGATCCTTGCACAGCGGGGCACCCGAGCGATGGTCTACATGGAGGTAAGCGTCGCCAAGGGCATGTACACGCTCTACGGCCAGCTGAATCTCGCCGAGCAGCCCGAGGATGGGGGTGCGCGCGTGGTGAAGGGCAAGCTCATGGAGGGCAACATCAACGACTTCGACGCCAGCTTCACCCTCACCCCGGTCGACGGCGGCGCCCGGACCGAGATCGACTTCAAGATCTACGTCGACCCGGACATTCCGCTCCCCTCCTCGGTCTTTAGCCGCGAAAACGAGCGCGCGGCAGGCCGAACGGTCCGCGCCCTTCGCGCCCGCATCGCCCACGGCCCGGGCGGGGCCGCTTGACCCGTCGTTCGGGGGCCTAGTCAACACGGCTCGAGCCGGGTTATCCTCGCCGGCCATGAATTCTTGGTCTTTCTTCGTCCTTGGCTTGAGCGCGACGCTCGCGCTGGTACCGATCGGCTGCGGGGGGGGGGAGAACAGCATCTCGCTCAGCGGCGCCGGGCTGGAGTTCGAGCAAGAGCTCGTCGAGCCAGGAGGCCGCCTGACCGCAGCTGGGTCGCTGCTCGCGATCGCAAATCCCGAAACGTCCGTGTTCGAGCGCGTCAACGGCGCTTGGAACGAGACGGATTTCGCGCTCGAGCCCGACGGCAGAGATGTACACGTTCTCGCGATCAACGGCGACACGCTGTTGGTGGGGCGAGTTTCCGATGATGGCGAGGCCAGCGTCGATTTCATGGAACGGCGCGGGCTGCTTTGGGAGCCGGTCTTCCAAGTCGCGTCGTTTGGAATCCGCGCGGGCGCGTTGGACGGCGATCGCGTCGTGTTGGCCGGTGACGGCGTTCGCAGCGGGTCCGACGGCGCGGTCGTCCGCGGGCTGGTCCGCGTCTTCGAGCGAGAGGGGAGCACGTGGCGCGAGGTCGGCGCGGCGCAGACCTCACCCGACATCGAGGAGAGCCTCACGGAATTCGGTCGTCTCGGCGGCGTGGCGCTGCATGGCGACGTCATCGTCGTGGGCGATGAGCCTCGCGAGCAGGCCTTCGTGTTCGAGTACGTCGACGATCCGCTCGCCCCGCGCGAACGCGAGTGGAGGCAAACCGCCGTGCTGGAGGCGCCCCTCGTTCTCCCGGGGGCGCGCTTCGGTCACGCCGTCTCGGTATCCGAGGAGCTGATCGCAGTATCCGCCTACAGCCGCTTCACGCCCGGCGGCGTGTTCGTCTTCGAACGAGGCGGACCGACGGGCTGGGAGGGCGAGGCGCTCGTCGAAGCGTCCAACGCCGACATCATCGAGCTCGGGGAGGCCGAAGCTCAGAGCTTTGGGGCCTCGATCGCGCTGCGCGACGGCCTGCTGCTGGTCGGTGCGCCGGAGGAAAACAGTAAGGCGCAAGGGGTGAACGATCCCCTTCTCGGCGGGGCCGACGTGAGGCCGCGCACGAGCCGCGGAGCGGTCTATCTGTTCGAGAGAGTGCAGGGCAACCTCGGACCGAACCATCGCGTTTGGAACCAGCGAAACCACGTCAAGGTTCCAGGCGCAAGCCTGTTCGGATCGAGCGTCACGCTCGACGAGTCGCGCATCTGGGTTGCGGGCGAGTCGACGACCTACGTGTGGCGGTACGACCAAACGCCGGACCAAGGCTAGTCCGTCGGCGGCCACCGCCGCTCCGTGCGGCTGCTCAGTCGTAGTACTCGCGACCGAGGTGCGTGATCAGCTCTTCGCCCTGCAACCACCGAAGGGTGTTTTTGAGCTTCCCGAGCTGTACGAACAGATTGTTCTCGGGGTACAGGCCCTCGGGCGTGATGGGGCTCTTGTAGTAGAACGAAAGCCATTCTTGAATGCCCGACAACCCCGCGCGGTGTGCGAGGTCCATGAAGAGCGCCAGGTCCAGAACCAGGGGCGCGGCGAGAATCGAATCCCTGCAGAGGAAGTCGATTTTGATCTGCATGGGGTATCCGAGCCAACCGAAGATGTCGATGTTGTCCCAGCCCTCTTTCTGGTCTCCACGCGGCGGGTAGTAGTTGATGCGCACTTGGTGATGCATGTCGCCGTAGAGCTCGGGGTGCAGCTCTGGCTGCAAAATCGTCTCGAGAACCCCGAGCTTGCTGACCTCTTTCGACTTGAAGCTCTCCGGATCATCGAGGACTTCGCCGTCTCGATTCCCCAAGATGTTGGTCGAGAACCAACCGCGAATACCGAGCGCACGGGCCCGTAGGCCGGGTGCGAGAATCGTTTTCATCAAGGTCTGCCCCGTTTTGAAGTCTTTGCCGGAAACCGGTGTCTGCGTTTCGCGTGAGAGCTCGAGAAGCGCTGGAACGTCGCCCACCGTGAGATGCGGTGCTCCGTTTGCAAAGCTGACTTCTTCTTGGAGGCAGGCGTACGCATAGACCTGCGAGGGGCTGATCGCCGCGTCGGAACGGCGCAATCCCTCTTCGAAATTCGATAGCGACGCATGCACTTCGGTGCGCTCCCGAAACACTTCGGTGGAGCCGCACCAGACCGCAACGCAGCGATCGACTCCGTGCGCGCGCTTGAATCGGCGTATGTCCTCGCGCACCGCCTCCGCAAGCTCCATCTTGTCTGCCCCGACCTTCGCGTTTTCGGCGCGGAGCCTCTTGACGAACTCCGGAAAGAACACGGATTCCATCGGCTCGATCGCGGAGAGCTCGTCCCGGACGGCGTCGAGGTGCTTGGCGGAGAGAACATCCGCCTCCAAAGCAGCGTCGTACGCGTTCGCCGAAAACAGGTCCCAACCGCCAAACACCAGGTCATCGACGCCGGCAAGCGGCACGAAGTCGCGGATCAGCGGTGCCCGCGCGTCGGTTCGCCGGCCCAATCGGAGGGTCCCCATCTGGGTCAGCGAGCCGATGGGGCTGGCCAGCCCTCTGCGGGCCAACATGGTGCCGGCGATGAACGTCGTGCCGACGGCACCCATCCCCGGCAAGAGGACGCCGAGTTTGCCCTCGGCAGGTTTGAGCTCCGGTGACTTCATTCCAACTCCCCGCCGGCCCCCGGGATACCACACCCCGCGCCGGCTTTCGCTTCGCTCTACGAAGCCAGGTGTAACAGGTTACAGCGAGTAAACAAAAGGTCGTTTCCTCCGCAAAAAGAGCGGTCTTTTCTCTACCTCTCGTGCTTCGGGCCAAAACGAAGGAGCAAAGCTGGCATCGTGACGACCGCCGCGAGCAGACAGGTGACCTCGCTAATCGCCATGGCGGCCCCAAACGAGTTGAGCGCAAGGTTTGCGCTCGTGAAAAGAGTCAAATAGCCGATGATGGTCGTCAGCGAGCACAACACCACCGCGCCTCCGGTCTCCTCGACGGCCGTGCGAACACGGTCGCGGTTGGGAAGGGCGTCCTCCGATGCGTACCGCCGCATCACGTTCACGCCGTAGTCCGCGCCATTGCCAAACGTAATTGGAAAGGCGATGAAGTTGAGAAAGTTCAGCTTCATGCCGACGAGCGCCATCGTCCCTGCCATCCACGCAATGCCGAGCAGCAGCGCCACCATCGTGAAGAAGCGTTGGCGCAGGGCTCCGAACGCGAAAAGCACCAACAGAAGCGTTGCCGTGAACGAAGCAAGGATCGCCTTGGGCCCATCGCTGACGATGGCCGAAATCATGTCTGCAAAGACAGGTGCGCGACCCGCGAGCGCGGGCCGTTTTCCCGATTGCATTCGAAGCTCGCGCAACGCCTCTGCCCAGCGAATTAGATACCGCCCATCCCACGTCGAGAACCCGTCGCGCTGGCTCACGACGATGATCTGCCCGCGGGTCCCGTCTTTCTCGGCGAACATGCTGGCGACTTCGACGGGCACGTCGTCATACGTCAACGGCTCGATGTGCTCGGGCGGGATGTGCTCGTCGATCTCTTCGAGCTCTTCGTCGTCGGCGTATTGACGCAAGTCGAGAAGCAGCTCTCGGAGGTCGGCCAGAATCGGGATCTTTTCTTCTTGGTTGTCGGGAAGAAGAGCCTGAATCGAATAGACGTCGCTCCAGGGGACATCATCGTCGTTCTTTCGGCGCTCCAGCTCTGTCCGGAGCTGCTCTGCATCTTCGACGGTATCGACCACGATCGCGATCCCGTCGCCTCTCTTGGAGCCGGACGCAATCGACCCGGCGCGGTCGTTGATCTGGCGCGCACTCGTGGACCCCTCACGGACCGACTTGAGATTGCGGAAGTCGTACTCGAACGGTCCCGACGCGATCGCCGACGCGATGAAAACGAAGGCAACGATGCTTAGCGCACCGGACGCGGCGATGGTCACGCGAGGATTCAGAAACGCCAACCTCGTGAACAGCGCCCCATAGAAATTGCGTCGGCCGTTCTCGGAGACCGAGACTAGGCGACCCACGCGTTCGTTGAGGACGACGAGCGCAGGAAGCAGGACGATCGCCCCGACCCAGCACAACACCATACCCACCGAGCCGATGATGCCGAAATCACGGAATCCCCTGAAATCGGTGAGCACGAGTGACCCGTACGCGAGGGCGGCTGCGAAGGATGCGGTCAAAGTCGCAAGCCAAACGCTCCGGTGCGTACGAACCAGGGCCTCTGGGACGTCCTTCCCTCGTCGACGCTCCTCGAAATACCGAGCCAGCCAGATGATGTTGGGATTGATGCCGTTGCCAATGACGATGCTTCCGAGGAACGCCGTCGACGTGTTGAGGTAGTCGACGGCAAGCTCCGCAAACCCGAAGGTGATGATCACCGGAACCGCGAGCGACCCGCCCAAGATAAAAGGAGCACGCCAACTGCGAAAGAAGACGAGGATCGCCAGCATGACGAAGAACACGGTCAGCACGACTGCGCTCGTGAGCTCGTTCTTGAGCGCTGCGTGCTCTTCTCCTGCAACGACGAGATTTCCCGCGTAGGCAACCGTCAAGTCGGCCGCGTAGCTGCGTGGGTCGAGCGCCCGCGCCTCGGCGTCGATCGCGGAGATCAAACTCGCGATCCCCGCCGCGTCGCCTGCACCGAGATCGCTCCTCACGAAGATGGCGAGGAAGTCACGATCGGAATGAACGTAGTACCCGCCCGGGTACTTCTCCATCTCCTCTTTGCCTTCTTCGGCTTCGTCCCGGATCCGCTCCAGAATCTCTCGTGGATCCGGCGGTTCGTAGTCGTCCAACTGGACGTAGAAAGGGTTTTTCTGGATTCGCTCGTAGTCCAGACGCTCATCCAGGTCATCGCGCGCCTGCTCCAGGTCTTCGAGGGTGGCGTAGAGGTGCCTGTGTTCCCAAACGAAGTCCTCGTACGCGCTGATGTTCCAGTCGACGAAGTGCACGAGATCCGGCGGAAGCCGTTCGATGCGAGGGACGAGCGCCTCTGCAAACCGTTGCATCGCCTCGACGTCAGTCGACTCGATGGCGACGGTCAGCGTGTTGAAACCACCAACGCGATCTCGAATGCGCTCGAGATCGATGACGCTTGGCTTGTCTCGCGGAAGCAGCGCTTCGAAATCACTGTTGAGGCCGAGCTCGGCGACCAATGGCAGCGAAAGTGCTGCAATGACGACACTGCAAGACACGAATACCCCGGCGCGTCGAAACTGCAGCTTACCCAGCTGTTCGAGCAGAACGTTCGCTCCTCGCATCTATCCCACGCGTCGTTCGGCTCTCAGGACACCCGCGGCCCGCACCAAATCGGGCCGATGGAAAAGCAGCACGTAGTCGGCGACCACAACGCCGAACGCAACCAAGTAGAACACCAAGAGCCGGCTGCCGAAAAACGAAACGAACATCAGGATGAGAGCGAGCATGTCGCGGCGTGTGGCACGAAAAACGAAGTCGATGGCTCGTAGCGACGGGCGCTTGGAGTCCTTTGCCGCCCGCCGAAGCGATCGATCGAAGAAGACGAAAGACATGTCGTGTCCGTGCGTACGCACGAAACTGAACACCGCGAGCAGTGTGAGGCCGACCAAGGATAAAACGATCACGAGTGACCAGCCCTGTGCCGACGTGAGGCCTTCCCGTCCCCAACCCACGCCAAAGCCCACGAGGGTCGCAAGATAGGTGAGATTGTCTGCGAGTGAATCGATCGCGGCGCCGATTTTCGAGTCTCGTAGCGTCGCCCGTGCCATCTCGCCATCGACCCCGTCGAACATCGAGGCAAACTGAAACAGCACTCCGGTCAGCGCCAACCAAAGGCCGCCCGGCTGCGCCGCGGCAAGCCCACACGCCAGACCCAAGGCGACGCTGATGGCGCTCGCAGCGTTTGCGCCCAGACCCGCTTTGAGAAACCAGCGGCTGAAGAACCGGCTTTGTGGGCGGTTGAGCCGCCGAGAAACCCAGCCGTCCGTACTTTTTTCGGTGTGAAGAAGAAGGATCCGCTCGGCACGCTTTCGCGTCGATGTGTCGGAGGCGTCGAGGAAGTGATCCGCTTCCAGCTCTCGTAGCGGCGTCTCCTTCGATGTCGGCCCCCAGCCGAGCTCCGCGCCGTCCAGAGCGCGAAGCCGCAGAGGCGGAGAAAGCTCGCGGAGAAGCTCGAATAGGCCCGGCTCGAGCAGCACGTCTTCGGGCACGAACAGCACCTGCTCATCGGTCTCACCCGTGAGGACCGCGTGCTCGCTGCGCGAAACGACACGTTCGTTCCGGTCACGAACCCTCATTCCCAAGACCTTTGGTCCCAGAGACTCCGCTAGTCGAACGCGAACTGGTCGTTCCATCGTGCGACCTCCTCACGAGCTAGCGTGGCTCAACCTCGGACCGCCGTGCCTTCGGTCAGCCGGACCGCCTTGCGACGAAGCGAAAAGAGACCATTCCGTACGATCCCTTTGGCCTCACCGGCGACGTAGCCGATCGGGTCGTTGACGGCGAGCGACATGTCGACCGTGCAGTACACGCCGCAACCCGTTTGGCAGTCTTTGGGATGGTCATAGGAGATCAAGTCTTCGGGCGTGATATCGAGAATGTGTTTGTCGGTGCGAACCTGGCTGCACAACCAGAACTGCCCCCGAGCCGACACGAAGAAATACTTGTATCCGGCTACGCACGACCACTCCTGCGGCTCACCCGCGAGCATCGCCCGTTGGTATTGAAGGAGCCGCCAGCTCGTGTGAATCGCTTCGCCTTTGCGCTTGAGATCTTCTTGGTAGTCGAGCATCCGCTGCATGCCGTCGATCGCCGGATAGAGCCGAAGCTTGCGGTCGTTTACGAGGTCGTCGTGGATTACGCGGCAGTGCACTCGAACGCCTTGCTTCAGGCACTCGTCGATCACCTTGGCCGCTTCGTCGAGGCTATCGTGGAACAAGACCCCAGCGACGACGAGCTTGATCGGCGAATCCTCGAACCAACGGAGCTTGTGCCCAACCGTCTTGAGGGATTTGCGCGTGGCTTCGGCCGGGGTCATCCGATCGACCGAGATCTGCAGGCTGTCGAGCCCGGCGTCCGCCAACTCGGCGAGCATGCGTTTCGTCAGCAAGAACGCATTCGTCGACATGCTGACCTTCAGAAAGCCGAGCTCCTTGGCGTATCGGACGAGCTCCACGACGTCTGGATGCATCAGCGGCTCGCCTCCTTGAAAGCCAATCCGAAGGCAACCGAGCTCCCGAATTTTATCCAAGTATCGTTTCAGATCTGCGGTCTCGGGATGTGGAACCGAGTTGTCGTACTCGTTGCAGTAGTGACAGTCGAGATTGCACTGGTCGGTGAGATACAGGTGCGCCGTCCAAGGCTTCGTGTCGTACAGCCGCGGGGCCTCGTGAATTAAGCTCATGATTTCACAATCCGGTCGTGGACGGGGACAGCGGGTCGGTCCGTCCGTATTTCACGGCCAGCTCGTCTCGCTCTCCGTCCAAGCTATCGCCGAGCTCGACGATGAGACGCTCCGCCTCGGCGTGGGCTTCCGGCGTATCGACGTCGATCCAGGTGGCATCGCCGACATCCGCGGCCTTCATGAGGCCCTGCGCGGCCAGCGCGGCGACCCCTTGTGAAAGCGAGCAGCCCCGAGAGCCATTCACGGCTTCGAGCGCTTCGATTAAAGCGGGCGTGATCAGAAAAACACCTGTGTCGAGCGCGTTGTAGTCCGGAAGCTCTTTGGCAATCTGCGCGATCCGATCGCCCTCGACGTGGACCTTCGTCGCGTCGTCCAAGTCGAAGCAGCTCTCGATGCGGTAGTCGACTCCGAGCACGGATTCCCCCTCCCCAATCGGATAGGAGGCGACGGCGTCCAAGAGCGATGGTGACCACAAATGATCGCTCATCAGGAGCAGGGTTGGCCCGACGACGAAGTCCCGTGCCTTCAGCAAGGAGGTTCCGTTGGGCTTTTCGTATTCGTCGTTTTCGAAGAAGCGAAGCTCAGCCTCGAAGTCATGGTGTGACAGGCCCTCTACGAGCGCGTCGCCGAGGTGACCAATGACGATTCCGATCTCCCGGACTCCGCCCTGTTCGAGAGCCCGGATGATCCGAACGAGCAGGGGCACTCCCAGAACCTCACGCAGCGGCTTGGGGATGGTTTCACCGTTTGCGAGGCGGCTGCCGAGGCCTGCGGCCAGAATGACCGCGCGGGAGCGCTTTGCAGAGGTTGGTTTGGAAGGCACTTCCGCTTACTCCTTTACACCCGACCACCGAAGCTCGGCTGCTTTCGATCCGCCCAGCCGCTCGAGAGTTCTCTTCGTCGCGAAGCGCTGCCAGACCATCGCGACCAAGAAAATCCCGTTCATCACGAAGACACGGATGAAAAGGTAGACTTCGAGACGATCGAACATCGCGCAAATCGCCATCAAATAGCTGTGGGGCGCCAACGACACGAGCGCCCAGAGGCGCATGGGTCCCAAATTTTCCTGTTTGTAAACTTGCGCCGCATGACCGTCTTCCTCGAGCCGCTGGCTCAGGCTCCAGGCGGCGGGATTGAGCACCTGGATGAATGCCTTCTGGCGGCGAAGATGGGGAACCAGGGCGAAGTGCATGGCCATCTGGACGACCCGCCCTTGCTCACGGGCTGCGTCGACGCTTGGCGCGATCTGGTCGACGTCGCGCCCCTCGCCTCCTTGCCCCTGCCGTGTCGCTCGAAGATACGACTCTTTGTAAAAGTCGTAGACTGCCAGGTGCACGATGGTGAGGAGGAGCGCCGGGACCATCAGTAAGAGGTGGTACGAGTCGTGGTGCTTGACCCAGATGTGGAAGAAGGCCGGGAACACCGTGAAGACCGCAACCAGCGCGTCGGCGGAGCCGTCCAGAGCCCGTCCGAACTCGGATTGAAGGTTCTTGGCCCGCGCGAGGATGCCGTCCGCTCCGTCGAGAATTGCAGCGGTCCAAAGGCTGAGGCCCGCGACCCACATGGCGGCTGGCGTCCCCCAGATCATGGCGCACCCCGAGACGAGGCCGAATAGGACCGTCGATAGGGTAATCATGTTCGGCGTGATGCCAGTCCGGAAGATCGACTTAACGAAGAGATATGCAAGAGTTCGGTGGACCCACCGATTCACCGGGTCCTCGACGTCATTCGACTTCAATACGCTTCTGAGAGGCGGCAGCGCCGGCATCTGAATGCTCCTACGCGGGAGTCATGCGCGAATTACAAGATGATTTCAATTGAATGTTATTTTTCGGTCACGAATCGAGCTTGACGGCATCGAGAGGCACCTTACCTAAGGCTATTCGCCCCTAGCGAAAGATTTGCGTTTGCTTGCCCCCCACCCGATGAAGACCGCGAGACGTGCGTTCAGCGCCGTGCTGCGACCCGAGTCGCCACTGCTTGCTCAGCTGGTCGTCATCCGCAGGTGCAACCTCACCTGCGGCTACTGCAACGAGTACGACGACTTCTCGCCGCCGGTTCCGCTCGAAGAGCTTTTCGCGCGAATTGACCATCTGGCCGAGCTCGGCTGCCTGGTCCTCACCGTCACGGGGGGCGAGCCCTTCATGCATCCTGACCTGGACAAGGTCGTCGCCCGGGCTTCTTCTCACGGGATGGTGGTGACCGCGATCTCCAATGCGTACCCGATCACCAAACGCTGGATCGATCGCATGAACGATGCGGGGCTCTCGCTGCTACAGGTTTCGGTCGACAACATCGAACCAAACGAAACCTCGCAGAAATCATGGTCGAAGATCCGGAAACGTCTGATGCTTCTGCGCGAGCACGCGAAGTTCAAGCTCAACGTCAACGCGGTCCTCGGCTCTTCTCCTCCGGAGCAAACTCGCGAGCTCATCGAAGAGATTCGCGCTCTGGGTTTCTACATGACCGTCGGCCTCTTGCACGACGAGCAAGGCCAAATCGACCCGGGGCTCATCGGCGACATTCTGCCCGAGTTCTACGAGGAGATGCGAGCGCTCTGCAACAAGAGCTTCGTTCACCAGTTCGGGGAGGGTTGGGAGCAGAAGATGCTGCGAGGAGGCGTCGCGCCGTGGCGGTGTAGGGCGGGCGCGCGCTACCTCTACGTGGACGAGCACGGAAAGGTGGCCTATTGCAGCCAGCGGCGCTCCGAGCCCGGTATTCCGTTGCTTCGCTACACGCGCAAAGATCTCAAACGAGAGTACGACCGGCCCAAGGGCTGCGAGCCGAGCTGCACCATCGCGTGTGTTCGCCGTGCTTCGAGCCTCGACGAATGGCGCCCGCAGCGAGGCCAAGTCGCGACCCCGAAGACTTCACTGCCGACGATTTGATACCGTCACCCACGCAGCAACAACCGCGGGCAGCACCATCCCTAGGCTCCCTCGGGGCTCAGCTCCGTTCCTGGCGGCAGCGCGGCGCTCTGGATGACGAGGTCGGGCTCGTCGTCGCCGAGCCGCGACGCGATGCGCTCACGCACCAACGCGCGCAGTCGTGTCGCTTCCGAGAAACCATCGCCTTGCGGGGCGATGGGCTCGAGCACGTCCACCTCGATCGGCGCCCAGTGGAACCTGCGCGCTTCGTCACGCAGCACGCGGCGCGTACCCCGAATGACGATGGGGACGATCGGCACGCCGAGCTCGACAGCAAGCTTGAAAGCGCCGAGTCGAAACGGCCGCAGCCCCGCGGCGGGCGTGATGGTCGCTTCGGGGAAGACGTGGACGAGCCGTCCCGCTTCGACCGCTTCACGCGTGAGCCGGTAGCCCTCGAGACGCTTCGATGCCGTCGATCGGTCGATGGGCAGGTGCCCCAGACGCGCTAGGGCGCGACCCAACAACGAATCGTCGAACGCGACGTTCTTCACCGTGAAGGTCAGGTCGCGGTCGAAGCAGACTGTGAGCACGAGCGCATCGAGGTTGCTCGCGTGATTGCTCACCAGGAGCACCCGCCCCTCGGGTAGCTGGCCCTGAACCTCGGGCGTGAGTCCGGTCAGCCGGCACGCCGTGCGCAAGAAGCCGCGCGCGACGTCGTGAGCGCCGTGCTCGCTGCGACAGGCAAGCACGATCACGACGCTGCCCCCGAGAACCATGAAACCGTTGACTGCAGTCGCGTACGCGCCGTACGCCAGCTTGGCACCTTGCCGCGCAAGCCGCGCGATGCGCCCGGGAGCGCTACGGGCCGCGATTTCGAGGTATGCGCGCCACTTTGGCGGAGGCGTGGTGCGAATCTCCGCGTTGCCGGCCATGAAGCGCGCGCGCATGGCCGTGCGCTGCAGCTTCCCGCTCGACGTTTTCAGCATGCTGCGCGGCGGGAGCATCACGACGCGGTCGGGGGATGTTCCGATGTGGTCGAACACCGCCGCAGTGACCGCTTTGCGAAGCACGTCGTGTCGCTTCTTCTCTTCACGCGTCTCGCAGAGGATCACCATCGATTCCGCGCCGCGATCGTCAGGTGCCGCAAAGGCGACTACGCAACCCGCGCGAATGCCTGCGACCGTCTGCGCCGCGTTCTCCACGTCGTGTGGGTGGTACTTGCGGCCGCCCTTGACGATTAGGTCCTTGATGCGTCCCGTCACATAAAGCTCGCCGTTCGCGACGTAGCCCAGGTCGCCGGTGTCAATCCAACCGTCGCCTGCGCGCACGGCGTCCGTAGCTTCGGGGGCATTGAAGTAGCAATCCATCGTCGAGGGGCCACGGAACTGGATGCGTCCTTCCTCACGATCGCCGACCTCGGCGCCGTGCATGTCCGCCGGATCGACGACGCGCACCTCATGACCCTCGAGCGGACGACCGCACGAGATGAACGCCAGCCTCTCGTGCTCCGTATCACCGTCGGCGCTTGGCACCGCACGGCGCGCGTCGAGAAACGTCTCGCGGTCGACGCGCTCGATGCGCGGGCCACGCAGCGTCGGCGTGAAGGTAAGCCCCACGCACGTCTCGGCTAGGCCGTAGACGGGCGTCATCGCCTCGCGGCGAAAGCCGTATGGCGCGAAGCGCGTGCAGAAGCGCTCGATAGTGGGCTCGCGCACCGGTTCGGACCCGTTCATCGCTGCCTTCCACGACGAGAGATCCAGCCCTTCGATCTGGTGATCCTGGACCTTGCGAAAGCAGAGCTCGTAGCCGAAGTTCGGTGCCGGCGAGATTGTACCGTGGAAGCGATGGAACGCCCAAAGCCAGCGTTCAGGCCGGCTCAAGAAGTGCAACGGTGAGAGCAGCACGAAGGGCGTCGACTGGAAGAGCGCGCTCAGCCAGGCACCGATCAGCCCCATGTCGTGATAGAGCGGCAGCCATGAAACGCAGACGTCCTCGGCGACGAGGTCGAGGCCGTGCGCGTTGGCCTTCATGTTCGATACCAACGTGCCGTGGCGCAGCGCAACTCCCTTCGGGAGGCCGGTGCTGCCCGATGAGTACTGGATCAGTCCAAGAGCGTCTGGTGAGACGCGTACGGCACCGAAGCCAATGTCGACGTCGAAGTCCGCGACCCTCGCCACGAAGTCGAGGCTCGCGACGCGATCCTGCAAGAGACGGGCGACGGGGAGGATCTGGGCGTCGGTCACTAGTGCGCGCACGCCTGCGTTTTGCAAGAGCCGCGCGTGCCGGGTCAGATAGGAGGCGATCTCGTCGAGTCGGATCGGCGGATAGATCGGCACCGCCACCGCGCCCGCACTCTGGATCCCGAGGAAAGCGGCGAGGAAATCGCTGCACGTCGGCAACACGAGGGCGACCCGGTCACCGGGCCGGATACCTGATGATGCGAGCCCCCCACCAACTTTGAGGACGCGCGACCAGAGGTCGGAGAACGTGACCGCTTCGACCTCGCCCAACTCGTCGAGCACGCGCGCATGGACCTCGTCGGGCGTCATCATGGCGCGGTAGCGCGCAGCATCGAGGATCGTCTCCGCGTTCGGCGGCGTCCCAAAGAACGCGCTCGGCTCGGGGACATCGCCGGTGGGTGCGCGCGCGCGCACCATCTCTGCATGCGTCTTCGGGCTCCTTCCCCCGGTGAGTGCCTCGTCGAGCGCGTGCTGCAGGTCCGCGACCGAGCGCACGTCGACGAGCGCACGATCGGGGAAGGTCGTCTCGAACATCCGCTCGAGGCGCGCGAAAAGCTCGGTGACCTCCAGGCTCCCGAGGCCCAGGTCGCGCTCGAGCTCGAGCTCTGGTGCAAGCACGACGGGCTCGCTGCCGAGCTCATCGAGCAGACCCTGAAGCGTGTCTTGGAGGGTGTCCGTGGGCTTCAATGTCTCTCCTGCGTCAAGGAGTCATGCTCCCGACGGGCTCGCTGGTCATGACCAAGAACCCGAGCGACATCAAGAGCGGGCCGACCCAGCTCGTGGACCGCCCGTCCCTAAACCCCAATCATTCCAGATACCTGCCTACTTTTTCGACCCGGACTGCCGGGAAACAATTTGCGTATGGCGCAGGGTCACAGATGAAGCCAGATTCTCATCATGAGAGCACCTAGACGCGCAGATCCCGATACCCTCGAAAAGCCTGGAGTGGCGTGGAGCGAGATTCGCAGCCAGCTCAAGACGCTCGACATGATCCAGTTCCGCGGATGGGATTGGGTTTCGCGCGGCATGATTCGGTTCGAACGACGAGCGCTAGGCGCGAACGGTGCGCGCTTCACACATGCTGCGCTCGTCGTCCGCGGCTCCGATTTTCCGAAGACGAGCCGTTTCTACGATGACACCAAGCTCTATGCGTTTGAATGTACCGATCCCAAAGAAAATCACGTGACGACCGCGAACGGCAGGAAGTTCCAAGGGGTACAGCTTCGCGATTTGGATGCCGTCGTGCCCAACTACGACTGTTCAGAGATAACGGAGTTGGCCTGGATGCGAATGCACGACGAAGTGCGGCCCAACATCGATCCTGAAGAGCTCGAGCGCACCGTAGAGCACTATCTCGATCGAAAATTCGAGTGGAATCCCCTGTACCTGTTGGGCGCGCTCTACGAGCGTTTACGCCCCTGGCGCGGCCTGTACGCGCGAGTCCACTCGTCGGAAAAGCTCTTCTGCAGCCAACACACCGCGCTCGTCCTACAGGACCTCGGGGTTCTCGCCCCCGACGTCGATCCCCTCGATGTGTTGCCTTCCGACTTTCGGAGCCCGGATCAGATGGAGACCCTAGACAAGGACAAAGAGATTCCCGTGCTCTTCGATAAAGTGAAGACCTTCACAGCGTTTCCAAAGCAAAGCTGACGACGGGCATCAGGAGGTCACTTCTTCACGACACGAACCGTGGCGAGTGAGGTATCGCTGGCGTAAGGATGGGCCCCCGCAGCAAGCAGTTGCTGACAGGCCTGAATGGCTTCTTCCGTGATGACTTCGCCGGGGATCAACAATGGGACTCCCGTCGGATAAAACGTCACCATCTCAGCACAGACCTCACCAGCCGCCACGGCCAGGGCGATGCGCTGCTTGGGCCCCAGCGCTGCGTCCCGCGGCAGCCGCGCGAGAGGCGGTATCGACGGTTGCATCAAGCGGATCAGCTCTTCATCAGATGGTCGAACAGTGGCCGGCCTCGGCTGGTCGCTCACGGATTTCAGCCCCGAAACGAGCTGGCGAAGCGCCGCCGGATCGTCTTCCGGGCTCAGAATGAAGACGACATTCGACGAGTCGGACATTTCGTCTTCGACTCGAAAGTCGTTCCTGAGGTGCAGCTCGACGTCGTACCCAGTCCAACCGGTCCCGCCGACATCGACGACCAGCCGAAGCGGATCCCGCGAGTGACCGGCCATCCGCGAATCGTTCCCGGGCTGGAGCACCTGCAAACCGGGCAGGCGCTCGATCTCCTGCTCCAAGCGCCGGGCTTGGTCGACAGCTTCCGCGAACAACCGCGTCCCGTCGCGGGCCATACGTCGGCGGACCAGATCGAGCGATGCCATCAGCAGGTAGCTGGGGCTGGTCGTCTGGAGCAGGTTGAGCGCGTCGCGTACCTGCGGTGGCGCGACGGGCGAGTTGCGGCCGACGTGCAGCATCGCCGAGCCAACCAGCGACCCGACCGTCTTGTGCCAACTCTGGATGACGACGTCGGCGCCCGCCGCGAGTGCAGGCTCGGGCGATCCAGCGGGCAAGAAATGAAAATGCGCGCCGTGGGCTTCGTCGACGATGAGCGGCACACCCCGCGATCGACAGAGTGCCACGTGCTCTGACAAGTCTTGCGCAAGACCATAATAGCTCGGGCGCGTCAGCAGCACCGCCGCCACCTGCGGTCGAGCGTCGAGCGCTCGCGCCAGCTCCTCCAGCGGTGCACCCAGCGCTCCACACTCCGGAAGCACGTCATGGTTCAAGAACCGCGGTCGCGCCCCGGACAGCACCAGTCCAGCCACGACCGAGCGATGGACGTTTCGCGGAAGGGCGACGGGCAACCCCGGCGGAACACATGCCAACAAGGCCGTGGCCACACCGAGCGTCGAGCCGGCGGCGAGGAAAAACGATTCTCGAGCCCCGACGAGCTCGGCGGCGAGGGCCTGCGCGTCACGGACGCAGCCTGCCGGATGGAAGGTATTGTCGGTGGCCAGCATGCTCGGCAGGTCGAGCGCAAGGCCGCGCGGCCCGACCAGGGCGGTGAAATCCGAGTCCGCGAACCGGCCATTCTTGTGGCCTGGTGTGTGCAGTGGATAGATGCCACCCCGCGCATATCGCTGCAGCGTGTCGAACAGCGGCGCGCGGTCTTGGTCGGCTGGCCTCCGCAACTCGGCGGTCACGGATCTCCGAGCTCTGCTGGGGTGTCCGCTTCGACCGTCCCGGCAACCGCCTCGGATTGCGTGCTGACTCGGCTGATCCGCAGCGGCTGCATCGGGCGGGCCACAGCGGCCGGGGCGACGCCCGCTCTCATGCCGGCCATGATCCCCGCGGCCTCGTGGTAGTTCGCGGCATAGTGGAGTTGTCCCGGCTTGAACGGCAGTGCGCGCAAGTCGCTGCGCATCAGATTCGTATTGCTGCGCACCGCAATGACCGGCACACCCTGTTCGATGGCCGCGAGCGTGGGTAAGCCGACGCAACCGTCCGGGATGACCATGCACGAAACGTCCTCGACTGTAACAACCGACGGGTCGTAGGCACCGGTCGGGTTGGCGACGATTCGCGGCGCGCGGTGGAGGCCTTTCAGTAGGCAGAACAGGTACGTCGTCGAGATAGTCTCCATGGCCTTGCGCGGATCGACCACACCCCAGCGCTCGGTGCGCAGCGCTTCACTGCTCATCGTAGGTGCATGGGCCGAGGGGACGTCGAGCACAGTCGACACCATGTGCGTGAGGATCGCTTCGACGCCGCCCCATGGGTTTGGACCGCCCTCGCCGAAGTAAAGTCGGTGTAGCGCGACCGTGTCGATATGCGGCGTAATCCGGGTCGCCAAGGCTACGGCGTCGTAGCTGTCGCGCCTGTCGGCGAGGAGCTCGAGCAGACTCTCGAAGCGTTCGACGCGGCCCGTGATGCGGCCCGACTCCGACACGCCGGTCTGCATGAATAGCTCCCTGTCGAGCACGACCACCTCGCTGATGTCCATGCCGAGCGTGGCCCTCGCACCTTCCGCACAGTTGATCGTTTGGTCGACGACGTTGGGAGCGTCCTTCCTGTTCTCGGTCACCAAGATGACGCGGTTCTGTCGGACCTTGCGGAGGCCCACGGTTCCCATCATCAGTCGGCAGAGCAGACTGCCCTCCGCGTAGAGCATGTTTTCGGTCTTCTCGTTGACGTCCGAGGCGTTGACGACGTTGGGATGGACGATCAACTGATCGCACACGGAGGCCAACAGCCTAGCGGCCGGGGTCGCATCCCCTGCGTGGCCGCCGATCGCGCAGTCGATGCCAGTTGGGATCAACATCACCACGTTGAACGCATCGTTGCGGACGATCCGCCGCGGCCGGTAGTCGAAGATCGAGGGCTCCGTCCCATTGGCCATGCGGACGCGAGGGTAGACGGCTTCGACTTCACAGAGATGCTCATCGCCGAGTTTGCCCGTGACACCGAGCCGCACCGGCGTCGTCTCTGGACCGAGGGCGCTCTCGACGGCCCGTTGAAGGTTCGTCAGGGGCGACCGACCGCTCAGAAAATCACGTATCGGGACTTGTTGGGAAGCGACTCTCATTGGAGCCTTGGCTCGTGACTGTGAAAGGCCTGCGCCAGCATGGGAGGGCGTCTAGCGTATCCGGGCTACAATGACCAGTCCGACAACGAAACGACCCTGGTTGACCTCCGAGGCCGCCGATGAAGAACGCCTGGTCAGCTCAGTGTCTTCGTACGCGTTTTTAGCGTCCCAGGCTCCCCAGAGCTCGCCAAAGCGTGCGTGCGCCTTAACTCGCCAAAGCGTGCGTGCGCCTTAAACGGTACACTCGGCTCCGTTGAGCTCATCGACGATCGAGACCGGCCAAAGCTATCCGTTGGGGTCAACAGTCCAGCGGGACGGAGTGAACTTCAGCATCTACTCGAAGCACTGCGACGCGCTCGAGTTACTCCTGTTCGACGGTCCCGAGGAAGCACGTCCATCGCGGGTGATCCGGCTCGATCCGTCGCGAAAGAATCGTACTTTTCATTACTGGCACGCGTTCGTGCCCGGCATTGGACCGGGCCAGGTCTACGCCTACCGGGCCGACGGGCGGTACGCGCCACAAGAAGGTCTGCGCTACGACCGCGACAAAGTGTTACTCGATCCGTATGGCCGATGCGTTGCCGTGCCGCGCCTCTATGATCGCGAAGCGGCTCGCAGGCCTGGGGAGACGGCAGCGACAGCGATGAAGAGCGTCGTGGCCGATCTCGAGGCGTACGACTGGGAAGGCGACACCGCACCGGGTCATAGCTTCCTCGAGACGGTGATCTACGAAATGCACGTTCGCGGGTTCACGCGGCACCCGAGCTCCGGGGTCTCTGACCCGAAGCGGGGGACGTTTGCAGGCCTCATCGACAAGATCCCGTACCTTCAGGAGCTCGGCGTGACCGCGGTCGAGCTCTTGCCGGTGTTTCAGTTCGACCCTCAGGAGGCTCCCCCCGGCCTCACCAACTACTGGGGCTACAACCCGATCTCGTTCTTCGCACCGCACGGCGGCTACGCCTCCCACGATGAACCGCTCGAGGTGCTCGACGAGTTTCGAGACATGGTCAAAGCGCTCCATCGGGCCAACATCGAGGTCATCCTGGATGTCGTCTACAACCACACGGCCGAAGCGGGAGAAGACGGAGCGACCCTCTCGTTCAGGGGCCTCGACAACAGCAGCTATTACATCCTCGAACGCGGCAACCAGTCGAAGTATGCCGACTACAGCGGCACCGGGAACACGCTGAACGCAAACCATGCAGTGGTGCGGCGCCTCATTCTCGACAGCTTGCGTTATTGGGTGACGGAGATGCACGTCGATGGTTTTCGTTTCGACCTCGCGTCGATCCTGTCGCGCGACATCGAAGGTCGCCCGGTGCCGAACCCGCCCGTGCTCTGGGACATCGAGACCGACCCGGTTCTAAGCGGCACCAAGCTCATCGCGGAAGCATGGGATGCCGCGGGCCTCTACCAGGTCGGTAGCTTCTTTGGCGATCACTGGAAAGAGTGGAACGGCCGCTTCCGAGACGACGTCCGCTCGTTCTTTCGAGGCGACGAGGGCCACGTCGAAAAGGTAGCGGCCCGGTTTCTGGCGAGCCCGGACATCTATGGGCCGAGAGGGCGCGAGGCCGAGCAAAGCATCAACTTCGTGACGTGCCATGACGGGTTCACACTGAACGATCTCGTTTCTTATGACCAAAAGCACAACTGGGAAAACCAGGAGGACAACCGAGACGGCACCGACGACAACCGGAGCTGGAACTGCGGCGTCGAAGGCCCGACCGACGACCCAGCGATCGAACAGCTCCGCAATCAGCAGATCAAGAACTTCTTTACGACGAACCTCCTCTCGCTCGGCGTGCCGATGCTCTTGATGGGCGACGAAACGCGCAGGACGCAACTTGGGAACAACAACGCCTATTGCCACGACAGCGAGCTCAGCTGGTTCGATTGGAGCTTGCTCGAAAAGCACGCTGGCCTTCACCGTTTCGTTCGGAAGCTGATTCGGTTCCGGCTGCACGTGGCCGTCGAGACGCCCGAAATGAGCCTCGCCGATCTGCTCCACGCCGTTCCAGTCCATTGGCATGGCATCAGGCTTCACGAGCCCGACGTCGCCCACCACTCACGGAGCCTCGCATTTTCCGTCGAGGGGTTGCTTTATTGGTGGCACTTCATGTTGAACGCATACACCGAGCCCTTGACGTTCGACCTTCCCGTCCCGCACGAGGGTGGAGTGGGCCAATGGCGGCGCATCATCGACACCCACCGCCCATCGCCTCACGACTTCGCGGAGCTGCACGAAGCTGAGATCGTGAGCGAGGTCGAGCACGTCGTACAGCCTTACTCAATCGTCGTCCTGGTGGCTCAGCGCGGCGCGAGGTGAGGGTGCGGCTTCCGAGGCACAGCGGAATCCTCCTGCACGTCACCTCGCTCCCAGGCGGGCCCTACACCGGGGATCTCGGGCCTTCTGCGCACGCGTTTGCCGACTTCCTCGCGGACGCGGGGCAACGCTGGTGGCAAACGCTTCCGCTCAACCCGATCGGCCCCTTTGCGTCGCCCTATTCCAGCATCTCGACGTTTGCATGCGAGCCGATGATGATTTCTCCGGCGGCATTGGTGACAGACGGGCTGCTGAGCGCGCGGTCACTCCAGGGTGTGCCCGAGGGTGCGAAAACTTGGCGAGCGCACTTCGAAAGCTCGAGAAGACTGCGATCGAAGTTGCTGGCGCAGGCTCATGAAGCCTTCCTTTCGCGCAGGCCGCACGCGATGCAGCGTCACTTCAACGCTTTTCGGGATCGCGAGCGAGGCTGGCTCGATGATTACTGTCTGTTCGTCACGCTCAGAGACCGGTATGGGACCGCCGACTGGACGGCCTGGCCCAAAAGCGTCGCGCGGCGGCAGCCGCAAGCCCTCGCTTCCGCGCGCAAGCAACTTGCTGAACGCATCGGCTATGTCGCCTTCGAGCAGTTCCTGTTCGACCGACAGTGGAGGGCGCTCAGAAAAAGTTGCAAGCGAAGGCAGGTGGGGATCATCGGCGACCTGCCGATGTTCGTCGCTCACCAGAGCGCGGACGTCTGGGTACATCCGGACGCCTTTCTGCTCCATGCAAACGGGCGGCCGCGGTTCGTTGCGGGCGCTCCACCCGATGCGTTCAACGAGGACGGTCAGCGTTGGGGAAATGCACTCTACGACTGGAAGGAGCACGAGCGCACTGGTTTCGCATGGTGGAAAGCGCGGCTTAGGCGCCAGCTCGATCTCTTCGACTTGGTGCGACTCGACCACTTCATCGGCTTCGCCCGCTACTGGCGCATTCCAAACCGATCCAAGACCGCGAAGGGCGGGCGATGGATCAGCGCCCCGGGGCGCGCGCTCTTCGACCAGCTAACGCGCACGTACGGTGAGCTTCCGTTCATCGCGGAGGATCTCGGCACGGTCACACAAGAGGTGTGGGACCTGCGTGACCGGTACGGGCTCCCTGGAATGAAGGTGTTGCAGTTTGCGTTTGGAAACGAGCCCGGGAACCGGGTGCATCGACCCCACGCGTTCTCCCGCGAGACGGTCGCGGTCACCGGCACGCACGACAGCGATACCGTCCTAGGTTGGTATCGGGACCTTCGGCGCCGCGCGCGGTCGAACGCTAGCGCCAAAGCCGAGCTCGCGCGCGTGCAGAGCTACTTTGGCGTTCACCGCGACACCGAAATCGTCGATGCCGCGATTCGCGCGCTGTTTGCCTCCACGGCCGATACGGTAGTCCTCCCGCTTCAAGACGCGCTCCGCCTCGATGGGCGGCATCGCATGAATCGTCCAGGGACCACCGGCCGCAACTGGACTTGGAGGCTCAAGAAACAAAAGCTCGATCGTCCGCTCGCAGAGCGGCTCTATGCGCTGGCGGAGGCGACCGACCGGCTGTAGTCGCGCATCGGGAACATTCTCGCAGAAGCCAAGTCGAATCGTCTCCTCATCGAGTTTCTGACTGAAGCGCTCTAGGTTTGATGAGCCCTGGCCGTTGGGCTAGCGTTCACCCCATGAACCGCGCATCGCTTGCAGCAACTCGCTTTCTCTTCGTCGTTTGTTGGGTGGCGGCCCCCGCATCTGCGCAACAGGCCTCTACGTTTGTTGAAGGCGAAGCAGCCTCCACTTCTTCGACGACAACCGACGCGCCTAGGCAGATTTCGCAGGAGCGCTGGTGGCAAGTCGACCTCGAAGAAGCCAACGCGCGCAGCCGGCGCACACGAAACGCGCTCATCGGCACCAGCACTGGCTTCGCGGTCGGCGCCATCTTTGCGGGCATCGGGCTCTCGCAGTGTCAGGAGGTGCCGAAAGAACAGGCGAACACTTACGATAGCCTGCTCTGCAACAACGCAGGCAAGGTCATGCTGCCTCTCGGTGGAACCCTCGTCGGCTTGGGCTTCGTCGGCATGCTTACGTCCGGCATCATGCTCGGCGTCTCCAACAAGCGAAAACGGGAAATCCAACGCGACATTCGCCGCAGTCAGTACGGCCGTCGCCTTCAGTGGGACATCCCCTCTGGCGCCCTGGTCTTCTGAGCGACGTGCCGTCAGGCGGCCTCGTCTTCCAGTCGTGCGAGGGACAGGACTCGAACCTGCACATCCAAAGGACACTGGAACCTAAATCCAGCGCGTCTGCCAATTCCGCCACCCTCGCTTGCGGTGTGATTTCGCATGGCTAGCACGGTGGCGATGTCGTTCAAATCCGAGCTCCGGAGCCTCGCGTTGAAGCTGGACACTTCCGCACGGGGGGAGTACCGATCAGGCGCGTGATTCTGATTCAACCCAAGTTCACGATTGGCCAGCTCGTCCACCATAGGCTCTTCGACTATCGGGGGGTGGTCATCGACGTCGATCCGGCGTTCTCGCTGAGCGACGAGTGGTACGAGCAAGTCGCGAAGAGCCGGCCGCCGAAAGACGCCCCGTGGTATCGGGTCCTCGTTGGCGGCGCGTTTCACGAAACGTACGTGGCAGAACGCAACCTCGAGCCCGACGACCTCGGCGCCCCGATCGAGCACCCCCTCATCACCGAGTTCTTCGACGCCTTCGAAAACGGCCACTACGTCCGCCACACCACCCTGAACTAAATAGGCAGTTCTCCTTCGTCAACGAAGGCGACATCTGAGCGCGAGCACCGAGGCACGGCTGCGCTATGCTTCCGCGGATGCGGCAAGCACGCTTTGATGGCATCGAGGTCCGCCTAACCGGTGGCGAGGATCGCGAAGGGGGCGGCGACGGGCCTCTCGTGGTGCTCATGCACGGCTTTGGCGCTCCCGGCACCGATCTGGTCGGCCTCTGGCGCGTGCTCGACGTGCCGCGCGACGTACGCTTTGCGTTTCCGGAGGCACCCTACGAAATCCCCGGAATGTTCGGCGCGCGTGCCTGGTGGATGCTCGATCTCGCTCGCGCGGAGCAGGCGCTCGCCCAGGGGCCGAAGAGCTACGCAGACGAGGTTCCCGACGGAATGGAGCCGGCAACCGACGCTGTGGTGGGTATGCTGGCCGCGCTTCAGCGCGAGCTCGGGGTCGCCGACGGGCAGCTCGTCGTCGGTGGATTTTCGCAGGGCTCGATGGCGGCCTGCAACGCCGCGTTTACCCGAGACGTGAATCCCGGCGCACTGGTGATTCTCTCGGGGACGCCGGTGAACCTCGGCGCGTGGACGGCCGGGATGGCGCGGCGCCCAGAGATGCCAGTCTTCCAGAGCCACGGCATGCAGGACCCGCTGCTTTCGTTTCAAGCCGCCGAGCAGCTCCGCGACACGATGCGGACCGCCGGCCTCGCAACCGAGTGGCTGCCATTTCGCGGCGGCCACGAGATTCCGATGCCCGTGCTCGACGCGCTTGGCCGCTTCATCTCCAATCAGGTCGGTTGAGCGCGGCGAAGCTCCGCGGTTTCGTCCTCGCGTCCGCGGACGACGCGCTGGCCGGTCTGGGGCCCGCGATATTCCGTCACGACGGTGCACTGGCCTTCGTGGCCGTCGCGTTCGAAGTAGATCACGACCCAATCGCGAACGCGGCCGAGCTCGTGCGCGCGGTCGGTGTTGGAGAACGAAGCGGTGAGGTGCCAGCCATCTTCGTACGCGTGCATGATTGGAAGCCACGCCGTGCCGTCGGGGTTGTTTCGTTTCGGTGCGATGCGGGGGAGCTCGTCGGCGTCGGCTTTGTCGCGATACCGGCGGTCGATGTCCAAGAGGAGAGCCACGTCCGGTCGCGCTTCGGCCTTCTCGTCCAACGCGACACTGGCCCCAGCGTGCCGCAGCTCCTCGAAGCGTCGCGCTCTTCCTCGCGACGACCGCGTCAACATCGTGGCCAAGATGTCGCGAATCGCCTCCAGCCGGCGCGGGCCGAATCCTGCGACCGCGTCGAGCCGTCCGTCGTGCGCCGCGACCTCGAGCGCCTCGAGCGTGTCGATGTGAAGCTCGCGGTGAATTCGCTCGGCGAGCTCCTCGCCGATCCCCGGTACCGTCTTGAAGAGCTCTACCGGTGAAAGACGTCCGTCCAGACGCTCGAGCAGACGAAGCCGTCCCGTGTGGGCGATTTCGTCGATCGACCCGGCGAGGCTGGACCCGATCTGCGGGAGCGCGTCGAGCGCCGCGCGGCCCTCGGTGAGCGCGACGTCCTGGACACTGCTCTCGTGGCGCCGAACCACCGCGGCACCCGCCCGGTACGCGTCGACACGATAGACGTTTGCGCGCTGCGACTCGAGCCGATCGGCGACCTGTTCGAGAATGTCCGCGATCTGCTCGTTCGTGACCGTCGGCGGTCGTGACATCACGCCTGCATCAAGCCAGCAGTTTCCTCCGTGCGCAAGCCCCCTGGCGCGCCGCTCTGCTTTGGACCAGCCTGCCCGGGTGACTTCCTCGAGCCCCCGGCCCGCCGCGTTCTTCGACCTCGACCGCACGCTGCTCGACATGAACAGCTCGACGCTCTGGGCCAAGCACGAGCTCCTCAAGGGGAGCATCTCCGTCAAACAGTTCGGGCGCGTCCTGGTGTGGAACGTGCTTTATCATCTTCAGTTGATCGACATCGAGACCGCGTTTCGAGAGGCCGTGGGGCACTATCGCGGCCGCCTCTACGACGATCTCGAAGCCGAGACGCGACGATGGTTTTCTCGCGACGTCGCGCACCATCTTCGGTCCGGTGCCCATCGGGCGCTGAGGGAACACCGCGAGCTCGGGCATCAGCTCGTCCTGCTGACGAGCGCATCGGCGTTCGCGGCGCGGGCGGCTCGCGACACCTGGCAGCTCGACGACTTCCTGTCGAACGATTTCCCCACCGACCGCGATGGAAAGCTCGACGGATCGTTCGTGCCGCCGCTTTGCTACGGAGCCGGGAAGGTTCGGCGCGCCCAGGTGTGGGCCGCCGAGCGCGGGCTGACGCTCCGCGACTGCTATTTCTACACCGATTCGTACTCCGACGCGCCCATGCTCGAGGCGGTCGGTCACCCGCGCGTGGTGAGCCCCGATCCGCGGCTCAGTCGCGCCGCGCGGAAGAAGGGCTGGCCGATCCTCGCGTGGTAGCCCGCTCAGCGTCCCCAGCGCCGTCCACGCGGCAAGACGCCGGAGGCCCGAAACCGCTCGAGCGCACGGCGAAACGCGTCTGCACGCCGGTGCTGAACGAGGTGCGCACCGGGGAATTCGATCAGGTCGGTTCCAAAATGGTTGGCGAGCCGCTCGCCGTGCCGCGGTGTCGCGAGCCTGTCGAGTGCGCCTGAGATGATTGCAACCCGCCGCGGCTCGATCCTCGGGTCGCGACAGACCGGTGTAATCGGTACGAGCTGATCGCGATAGCCTTCGTAAAGCGTCCGCTGGACGCTGCCGGAGCCCGGCACCAAGTCGTTGTCGTTCATGACGTCGGGCACGCTCGCAATCGGGATGAACGAGATTAAGAAATCGATGTCGGACATCACAGTCGCAAGCAGTGCTGCGGTGTAGCCGCCAAGGCTCATACCGACGACCCCGACGTGGCTCGCGCCGGTGCAGCGCATTGCGTCAATCGCGATCTGTAAGTCCCAGATCGCCTGCCTGAAACCTTCGATGGTGAACGCGGTGTCTTGCTGCGGCCACTCGGGCGGGAAGGCATGACCACGCCGGCCGTGGAACGGAAGAGCGAAGAGGGACACGTTCACGCCTTGCCGAAAGAACTCGCGCATCGGCCAAGCCACACGCTCCATGAGATGATGGCCCGAGGAAAAACCGTTGACGAGGATCGCCATGGGCTTGCCCTTGATACGCAGGTTCAGCGTGCGAAGAAGCGCGGTCTGGTTATCGACGTGGCTTTGATACTCGCGCTCGATGTCTCGGAACAAGATCGGGTGCTTGCTTTGCCAGCTCCATTCCGAAAACCCCACGCGATGCGGCGCCAGCCAGCGTTTTCGAACGGCGATCCGTCCCGGAGCTGGGAACAAATTGCGGTCGCTTCGGCGATAAGAACGATACGCGTCGCTCGAAGCAAACGCGGTCAGGTCTCGCAAGAGCTCACGCGGCTCCTTGAGATCGGACGGCTTCAGCTTTCCCAACTGTGAAACCAGCACGCCATCGATTCGGTAGGCGAGCTTTTGAACCAGCCCGCGCGGTCCGAGTCCCGTCGAAAGCTCGCGTGTACCGCGTTCGAAAGAGAGCGCACGGCCGCGAGAGAGATCGTTGACGTCCCAGGCGTGGTGGAGATCTCGCGCCATGTTGGTTTAGCCGTATATCGAAACGACACAGTTTGCGCAATTCTCGTCGTCGGAGGACGCGCAAGATTTGCGTCGTGGTATCGTCGACTCGATGCGCGCCATGATTTTAGACGGTCCCGCACGGATCGAAGCACACCCACTTCGTCTGGTTGATCGCGCGGTTCCAAAACCGGCGGCCGACGAGGTTCTCGTACGCATTCGAGCCTGCGGCGTCTGCAGGACCGACCTGCACGTCGTGGAAGGTGATCTCGATCTACGTCGCTCGCCGACGGTCCCAGGTCATCAGGCGGTTGGCGTGATTGAAACGATCGGGTCCGATGTCACCGATCGGGACGTCGGAGCACGCGTGGGTGTGGCATGGCTCCACAGGGCCTGTGGGCAGTGCACCTTTTGCACGAGCGCGCGCGAAAACCTCTGCGATGCGCCCGAGCTCACGGGCTGGACGGTGGACGGAGGTTTCGCCGAGTACCTCGTGGCCCCCGCGAGCTTCACGTATCCGCTGCCCGAGGGATTTTCAGACCTCCAAGCTGCGCCGCTGCTGTGCGCCGGCATCATCGGTTTTCGTTGCCTCGAGAAAACGGGCATTTCCGACTGGGCCGGCGCCCGCCTCGGCCTTTACGGCTTTGGCGCAGCCGGCCACGTGGCAATTCAAATCGCACGCGCGCGTGGCGCTGAAGTATACGTGTGCACGCGCAATCGAGAGAAGCACCAAGCGCTTGCCGAGGAGCTCGGCGCGGCTTGGACTGGAGACACCCAGGAGACGCCTCCGGTCGCACTCGATGCTGGGATCGTGTTTGCGCCGGCCGGTGAGATCGTGCCCGCGGCACTATCGCACCTCGACAAAGGCGCCACGTTGGTGCTCGGTGGCATTCACATGAGCCCGATCCCGGAGCTGCCCTACGCGCTCCTCTATGGCGAGCGCGTCATTCGCAGCGTCGCGAACAACACGCGCGAAGACGGGCACGCCTTTCTCGCCGAGGCTGCGAGAGTTCCGGTGCGCACGCATACGGAGTGCTTTGCCCTCGAGGATGCCAACGTTGCGCTCGAGCGTTTGCGGAACGACGGCATCCGCGGGGCTGCGGTGCTGACGATTTAACGACAAACGCCGCGCTCCGAAGAACGCGGCGCCTGTTCGAACGCAAGCAGCGCTTACTCGGCCGCTTCGGCGAGGAGACGCGCCACGGTGTAGGGATCGATGTTTGCGCAGGGGCGGCGATCCTCGAGGTAGCCTTTTCCGTCGAGATCCGTCTGCATTGGGATACGAATCGAGGCGCCTCGGTCGGACACCCCATAGGTGAAGTCTTTGTACGATGCGGTCTCGTGGGCGCCTGTGAGGCGGTCCTCGAGGCCTGCGCCGTAGTTGGCGAGGTGCAGCTGGATGCGCTCTGGCTGGCCGAGCCGTTCGATGTACTCGTTGATCACCTTGAGCCCTCCTTCCTCACGCATGGCTTTGGTGCTGAAGTTGGTGTGGCATCCTGCGCCGTTCCAGTCGCCCTTCGCGGGCTTCGGGTCGAGAGAGATGTCGACGCCGTAGGTCTCGGCGATGCGGCCGAGTAGGTAGCGCGCCATGTACATGTGGTCGCCGACCTCGGTGATGCTCGCCGGACCGATCTGGAACTCCCACTGGCCGGGCATGACCTCCGCGTTGATGCCGGACATCTTGATGCCGGCCTTGATGCACGCGGTCATGTGCTCTTCGACGATTTCGCGCCCGAAGACGTACTTCGCGCCGACTCCGCAGTAGTAGGGCCCCTGCGGCTCGGGATAACCGTTCTCGGGGAAACCGAGCGGGTAGCCATCCTTCATCATCGTGTATTCCTGCTCCATGCCGTACCAGCAATCGAGCTTCGACTTGGTGCGCTCCTCCACGTCTGCCGCGGCGCGGCGCGTGTTGGTCGGGTGAGGGGTGCCGCCGTGCGTCACGACCTCGCAGAGCACCAGCAGATTGTCGCCGCCTCGGAGCGGGTCTCTGCACGCGAAAACCGGGAACAGCTGACAGTCGGAGTCATCGCCGGTCGCCTGGTTGGTGCTGGACCCGTCGAACCCCCAGTGTGGAAGCGCGGCGACACCCGTGATGGCGCCTAGAACCTTTTCGATCACGTTCGCCTCGAGCATCTTCGTCTTCGAGCGAAGAAGCGGCGTCGGCTCGGTGCCGTCGATCCAGATGTATTCAGCCTGTATGATGCTCATCGTTCCTACTCCTAAAGATGGTCTCGTCTCGGGGGCGGTCCCGCGAACGAGGTCGGCGGTGTACCACGGGGTTGCACCCTCGGTAGGTGATTCACCGATCCGAGGAGGTCGTCCGGGGATCTGTGGCGCGCGATTGTTTCAGTGAGGTTTCCCAGCCCTTTCCTCCGTGAAAAAACCGGTGGCGCGCGGTGTCCCGTGGCACATATCTACGTTGCTGCGCGGACCAGGTCAAGGGTGCGAGCCGGCCTAAGCACGCGAAACTCATGAGTAATTATCCTGCGCCGTTGTACTGACCTGATTTGCAGGCGTTACACAGCCAGTGTAGAATGTTGGCATAGTTGGCTTTTTAGTGTTGGGGAGCTCGTCATGAATCGTTGGCTTTCGATCGGGATGTTGGCCGCAGGCGGCCTCCTGGTGTTCGCGTGTGGCGGGGGTGGCTCCGACGGTCCCCCATTTGGCGGCGGCGGCACGGGCGGCACGCCGCTCACCTGCGCGACGTTGAGCAACCCACCGCCGGACTGCGATAAGTCCTGCACCTCGGACTCCCAGTGCACCGCGAGCTTCTGCTCGAACGGGAAGTGCGTGGCGAACTGCACCGCCGAGGAAGGGTGTGGTGAAGAGGCCATATGCAATACGACTCGCGGCCGATGCGTGCCGAACATGGGCACCGGCGGCTCCGGCGGCAGCGGCAATTCGGGCGGCAACGGCTGCCAATCGGTCGAGGTGACGCCGACTCGGAGCATTCCAAACGCGATGTTCCTGGTCGACCAGAGCGGCTCGATGACCTCGGCGTTTGGCGGCGGACAGGACCGATGGGAAGCCGCACACACCGCGATCACCAGCATCGTGTCCGAGCTGGATGCGATCGTACGATTCGGCCTCACCACCTATCAGTCTGACGACGGCGACGTGAATCCACCGTGCCCCCGACTCGACACGCAGATCGCGATGGACCTCAACAACTTCTCGACGATCAACGCGAGCTATCCGGCGACCTTCCCGGGCGGTGAAGATACGCCCACCGGTGACAGCATCGATGCGCTCGTCGGCATCATCCAGGCCGATCCGCCGCCAGCGGACGGGCCGACCATCATCGTCCTGGCCACCGATGGTGAGCCAGATTCCTGCGAGGTTCCCGACCCGAATCCGACCGATGGCGCGCGCGCCGAGGCGGTGGCGGCTGCTGAGCGTGCTTTCGACGTTGCCGGCATTCAGACCTTCATCCTGAGCGTGGGCACCGAGGTCAGCAACGGGCACCTTCAAGACATGGCCAACGTGGGCGTCGGCCTGGCGGAGGACGGCTCCGAAGGCAACGCCCCGTTCTGGGTGGGCACCGATCCACAGGACCTGGAAAACGAGTTCCGCACGATCATCAGCGCGAGCATTTCGTGCGAGGTCGAAATCGACAAACCGTTCGACGACCGTGAAAAGGCTTGTGCGGAGGGGGACGTTCGGTTGAACGGCAACCCGCTCAGCTGCCCGGAGGATTGGCAGGTCAAGCCTGACGCGCCAAACGTGATCGAGCTGCTCGGTTCGGCCTGCGACACGTTCAAGAGTGGCGAGGTCACCTTCACGGCCGAGTTCCCGTGCGGCGCGATCATCGTCGAGTGATCGCTATTCCGTGAGGCTGAGCTCGACTTCCTTTCGAGCGCCTGCTTCGACCCGAACCACTCGCGTTTGGGTCGGCAGCTCACGTCCCACTTTGACCACGTGGCGGCCCTTCGAAACCCGCGCTTCGACGGGGGCGCGGCCCATCCACACGCCGTCGATCCAAACGTTGCCCCAGGGCTGCACGACGACGTGAAGCCAGCCTTTCTTGCTGCGCGGCGTGGTCGTGCGCCTCTCGGGCGTTGCCGTCGCCCCGCCGGCCGCGCCCTGCGCGGGCACGGCATCGATTGGAGCCAGAGGCGGCTGCTTGCTCGGCTCCCCCGGGGACGCGTTCCGGGGCGCCGTCGCTTCGGTCGCGCTGGGGATGACCGACCCCGCTTCGAGCCAGATCGCAGCGAAAGCCGCGCTCGTCCCCGCGAGCGCGAGCGCTGAAATCCAAACGGCCCGTCGCGACCGTCGTACTGGGCTCTGCGCCGCAGGCGGTCGGCCGGGCAAGCTCAGAGCCGACGCCGGGCTGAGCTCGGTGTCCCGGTCGCGCTCGCGTTCGCGAACGTGAAGCCGTGCCTGGGGGCCTCCTCGATGCGTTTCGATCGTCGCGGCGAGCGCTCGGCGAGAAGCAGGTGGTGGCGCAACTTCGGCGAGCTCTTCGATTAGGTCGGCCGCAGAGGCGGGTCGCGCGTCCGGATCGATTTCGATCATGCGCTCGATGATTTCACGAAGCTGCTTCGGCACCTCGGGCGCCGCCCGCTCGAACGTCAGGCGAGTGCCGTCCAGGATCTTCTGCATCGTCTCGACGTCATGTGCGCCGTCGAAGGGCCGTACACCGGCAGCCGCCTCGAACAGCACGACGCCGAGGGAAAATAGATCCCCCCGGCCGTCGACGACCTCGCCGCGCATGTGCTCGGGACACATGTAGGGAACCTTGCCCTTGGCGGTGCGGCTCGCGGTGGCGCCTGCGTTTTCGATCGCTTTGGCAATGCCGAAATCCGCGAGCTTGGCTTCGCCGGACCGGCTCAAGAGGATGTTCGAGGGAGAGATATCGCGGTGGATCAGGGTTTGATGGGCGTGCTCCAACGCGTGCGCGAGATCGATCGCGATGAGGGTTACCCACTCGGGAGGCAGCTTCTCGCCAGCAGTCGACTTCAACAACGACCGCAGGTCGATGCCGTCGACGAGCTCCAGTGTCATGTAGTGAACCCCGTCGATGCGCCCCACGTCGACGACCCCGACGATGTTCGTGTGCCGAAGCCGGGCAGCGAGATTGGCTTCGCGTCCGAACCGGTCGACGAGCTCCGAGTCACCGGTGAACGCGGGAAGCACGCGCTTCAGGCAAACACGCTGCTCGAACCCGCCGGCGCCTGCACGGGTGGCCTCGAACGTTTCCGCCATGCCGCCGACGCCCAGGCGGCGCAGGAGATGGTAGGGGCCGAACTGTCGCGGCTCAGCGGCCATCAGGCGTCACAGACTAGCACCATTCTCGAAACTACTGGCGCCGGCACGCGCTGCGATGCAGGCTCCAGCGCCGCGGATGAAGGCAACGGCAGGTTCAGCCAAAGGCGTCGATCGCACAATCTTTCGGCGCCTCGTCGATCTAGCGCTGCCGATCATCGGCCTCAACGTGCTGAGCGTGGTGACGCTCGCAGTCGACACGGCGATGTGCGGACGCCTCGTGGACGCCGAGGCCGCCCTCACCGCACTTGGGTTCGCCAGCCAGCTGATCTTCTTGCTGATGGTCGCAATGCTCGGGCTGACGGTTGGCACGGTGGCGTTCATCGCGCGTGCACACGGGGCCGGAGAAACCGAACGCGTCAATCACGTCCTTCACCAAAGCATTCTGCTCACCTACATCGTGTCCGCCGCAGTCGCGGTCGTGGGAAACCTCGGAGCAAGCATCGCGATGGAATGGCTCGGCGCCGACCCCACCGTTCGAGACCTCGGCGTGGGCTATCTGCGCCCGCTGTTCGGACTCACCGTCTTCTTCTATCTGAACATGCTTTTTGCCGCGGCGCTTCGCGCGGTGGGCAACACGATGCTGCCTTTCACGGTGGCGCTCTTCAGCAATTTCTTGAACATCGTCCTGAACTACGGGCTGATCCTGGGCCGCTTTGGGCTGCCCGCCTTGGGTGTCCGCGGGGCGGCTTGGGGGACGGTGATCGCGCAAGCCGCGGCCGTCGCGGTAATGGTGCTGCTCTTGCGTCGCGACGTCGTGAAAGGGCTGCGCGCTCGGCTCGGCCCCGCTCCCATCGACCGACCCCTCGCAAACGATCTGTTTCGCGTCGGCGCGCCGGCGGCCCTCGACATGGTGATTCTGAACGTTGCGTTTCTCTCGATCGTCGGAATGCTCGCGCGCGTTGCGCAGGTGACGGTGGCCGCCCACGGGATCGGCCTGCGCATTCAGTCGCTCGCGTTCGTTCCAGGGCTTGGGGTCTCCCAAGCGATCGGCGCGATGGTCGGCAACGCTCTCGGCGCTCTCGACGTGCCGGAGGCTCGCGAGGTCGTCCGTGGGGGCGTCATTCTTTCGACGCTCATCATGACCGTCATCGGGCTCTCGATCGTCGTCGGTGCGGAGCCGATCATCGCCATTTTCGACGTGGACGCCGGAACCGAGCTCGGGCGCTACTCGATACTCTGGATGCGCGTGCTCGGCTGGGGCATGCCGATCGTCGGGGTGCACATCGCGCTGATCGGCATGCTCCGCGGCGCGGGCGCCACCAACACCAGCCTGATGATCAACATCGTCGGTACCGTGGTCATCCAGGTTCCGCTCAGCTGGTTTCTCGGGTTCGTCGTGGGGTGGGGCGCCTTCGGGATCTGGGTGGCCCTCCCGATTTCATTCGTCGTTCGCATGTTTCTCGGAATTCTCGCCTATCGCCGCGGCCGGTGGGCGCAGGTGGGTGCGACGATCTGAGCGCGCCCAGGGGTTTTCCGCCGCGGCACTTTTTTGTTAACCTGGGGCCATGATCAACGCCTTGGTCAGGGCGGTGTATCGACTCGCACACTGGGGGCTGCGGTTGCTCTGGTTCGTTCGCCGGCCGGAGACGACGGGGGCGCTCGTTGCGGTTTGGTACCACGGCCGCGTTTTGCTCGTGAAGAACTCGTACCGGCCGCAGCTCACGCTGCCGGGCGGCTACGTCAAGCCTCGCGAAGACCGGCGCACCACCGCCGCACGCGAGCTTCGCGAAGAGGTCGGCATCAGCGTGCAGCCGAAGCGCCTCGTGCACGCGTACCACGGCACCCACCTCTTCGAGCATCGCAAAGACACGCTCGACATCTACGAGCTCGAAGTGGAGGCGGCGCCCCGGGTCGCGGTGGACGACCGCGAGGTCGTGTTCGCGGAGTTCCGCACTCCGGACGAAGCGCTCGACATGAAGATCGTGCCACACCTCGAGGACTATCTCTCGCGGCGGATCGGTCAGGCAGCGGGTTGAGCCCTACGCATCCACGGGACGTGCTCGTCACCGAGGCCCTGCGCCTGCACGATCGCTACCAGCGCGAGGTGATCGAGCGCTTTTCGATTTGCCCATGGGCGAAACCGGCGCGTCTCGAAGGGCGCATCCGCGCGCACGTGGTGACGGATGCGGCGTGTCCGCTCGATCTCGTCGGACCGGTCGTCGCGCAGTGGGGCGCCGACCGCGAGGTGGACGTGGGGTTCGTGATCGCGCCGCTTTTCGAAGGCGACGCCGCAGCCTTTTCGCACTGGGCGCAGTCGATCGAGCGGCTAAGCGAGGAGACCTTTTTTTCCGCGCCTTTCTTTCCACGAGCCCCGAGGTCGGCAGGCACCGTTCAGCTCCTGCGCCAGACTCCCGACCCCACCGTGCAGCTCGTCCGACGGACGACCCTCGAGTCGGTCCGCGTCCAAGATCCCCCCCACTACGCAGACATCTTCGCGCTGAGCCTCCAAGACCTCGAAGGCGACCACGCTCCGTGCAGTGTCGCAGCGACGGTCCTCGCCCGAAACGAACGCACCCTCGAATGCGAAGGCCGCGCCAAGCTCCAGTCCATCCTCGACGACATCCGCCAGGACCGAGACAAAACCTACGCACGGCTCCATAAAACCTAGACAAACAAAGGGGTCAGACCCCTTTTTCAACCGGTTATCGGCTGAGTCTGCCGGATGAAAGCGCGCCCCAGAGTGCGCCGCTCACGAGGCCGCCCAGGTGCACCCAATTCGCGATTGGGCCGACCCATCCGGTGAAGCCGAGCCCCAGCCAGATCAGCATGAAGGTCACTAGCTGCTGCGGCATCCGATACGGGAAGCTCGGGTCGAGCCGCCCGCGGATCCACACGAACGCAAACAAGCCATATACGACGCCGGACATGTCGCCGAACACAGTCGGCCCCGACATCACGTACTCGAGCGTGTTCGACAGCACGCCGACGACAAGCACGAATGCAAGCAAGTACCGCGATGAAAACACGCGCTCGAGCGCAGTGCCCAAGTCCTTCAGCCACCACATGTTGAAGAAAATGTGCATGTAGCCGAAATGAAGGAAGACCGGCGTGATCAGCCGCCACGGCTGCCCCTCCCAAATCGCGCTCACGTCGCCAAACGCTCGGCCGCCGACGATCGGTACGAACGTCAGCATCGCCAGGGCGTCTTGTCGTTTGCCGATGTAGACCACGAAAAACACGACTGCGCAGATCCCGATGAGGCCAACCGTCACCGTGCCGATTCGCATGTTCTGCTTTGCCTCGATTTGCTTTCGGATCTTCTCCGTTCGCGCTCTCAGCTTCTCGTCGGCGCGCGCTTCTTCCCGGCGCTGTGCTCTCGCTTGACGCGCCATGTCCGAGAACCGGCTGGCGCTCGCATCGAACCCGTCCAAAAACGCTCGCGCTTGGTCCATGCGCTCTTCGTCGTGAACCCAGATTGCGAAGGTGCCATCACGCGTCTCTTTGATGGTCGTCACCACGCCGTCGGAGTAGAGCGCGTCGCCCAGCGTCTTGGCTTCGGCTTGGCCGGCGACCGTGGTGAGTAGACGCATCGCGCGCGAGTGTAGCCGCTTCGATCGCCGTTTCAATCACCGCGAACGATCGCGTACATCAAGCAATCCCGCGGCGTATCGGAGCGGTTGGGGGCATGCCCGTATTGCCGCAGACGCCCCTCGTACCGCATCCCGACCTTCTCCATCACGCGGGCCGACCTCGTGTTCTCTTCGTCGCAATGGGCCTGTACGCGCGCGATGCGCTGGTCGGAAAACGCACCTTCGCACACCGCAAGGAGCGCCTCCGGCATGTAGCCATGTCCCCAGTACCGGCTTCCCAGCGCAAACCCGACCTCCACTCGATGGAAATGAACCGTGCACCCGATCGTCCCCATGAGCTCGCCGCCGTTCCGCTGCTCGACCAGCCACATACGATGGCCCATTCCGAGGTCCCATGCGTCGATGCATTGTTGGAAAAACTCGCGCGTTTCCGCGGAGCTCGTGTGAGGGGTCCACGTGAGGTAGCGCGTGATCGTCGGATCGCTCGCATACGACGAGAACGCCACCTCGGCATCTTCGACCGTCGGGCGTCTCAGGATCAATCGCGCCGTTTCCAAACGCTCGGGCGGAAACCTCACGAAGCGCGTATAGCACGGCCTGCAGCGCGTTGGATTGTCGACGGGGCACCTGATAGGTTCCGCACCATGCCGACACCGGACGACGCACTCGACGAAGCCGTCGAACGGTTGTGCGTTGCCATCGGATACACGTTCGCCGATCGTCAGTGGCTCCTCGACGCGCTCACTCACCGCTCGTTTCGCAACGAGCAGCCCGGGCTCGCTCCGTCCGACAACGAGAGGCTCGAGTTCCTCGGGGATGCAGTGGTCGACGTCGTGGTCGCATCGATGTTGTTCGACCTGTTCCCCGAGGCGGACGAAGGTGAGCTCACCCGCAGGCGCGCCGATCTGGTCAGCGAGAAGGGGCTTTCGGAGGCCGCGGAAGCGCTCGGCGTGGGCGCTGCGATGCGACTCGGCAAAGGCGAGGAGAAGTCGGGGGGACGCTCGAAGCCGAGGTTGCTCTCGAGCGTGTTGGAAGCCTGCATCGGGGCGATCTACTGCGACGGCGGTCCCGATGCGGCGTTCGCGGCGGCTAGCCGGGTTTTCGAGCCCCGCGTCGAGGCGAGCGCGCTCGGTCGTCGCGACGCGAAGTCGCGCGCGCAGGAGTGGGCGCAGGCAAATCTCGGCGCGACCCCGCGCTACCGTTTGGTCGATACGGAGGGCCCCGATCACGAACGGGAGTTCACCGTGGCGCTCGAAGTCGATCGTGAGGAGGTGGCACGGGGGACCGGCCGCTCGAAGCTCGTCGCCGAGCAGGCTGCGGCGAGCTCGGCCCTCGACGCTTGGAACGCCGGCGAAGACCCCGCCCAAGGCGCCGACGACTAGAGAGCTAGACCGCGCGCGCAGCTGCGTGAGCTTCGAGCCGCGCGTGCGCCCAGTCGACGTCGCGCTGAAGCTCGTTGTACTCGGGTCCCTCGTAAAGCTCGTCGAATGCCTTCAGGGCTTCTTCCGCCTGGGCGAGCTCTCGTCGAACCGCATCGGGCTTGATCTGGTCTGGGGACGCGAACAAGTCGGTCAGCAAGAGCACTTTGTCCGGCCCGCCTTCGACGAAGCCCGGGCCGATGGCCGCGATGTTCCGCTTGCCGTCGACCTCCCACACCAGTAGCCCGCACTGAAGCGCGGCCAGCAGTGGAAGATGGTTTGGCAGCACGCCGAACTCGCCTTCGACGCTCGGTGCTTGCACCGAATCGACCTGCTGCGACAGGACGGAGCCGCCTGGTGTCACGACATCGAGTTGAAGATGCTCGGCGTTTGCCATGGCGTCCTCCGATCAGTCTTTGCCGCGCTTCGCGTAGGCTTCCTTGACCTCGTCGATGTTGCCCTTGAGGTAGAAGTCCTGCTCCGGAACGTGGTCGAGCTTGCCGTCGAGAATCTCTTCGAAGCCAGCGACGCTCTCTTCGAGCGGTACGTACGCCCCTTTGAGGCCCGTGAACTGCTCGGCCACGAAGAAGGGCTGGGAAAGAAATCGCTGGATCTTCCGTGCGCGATCCACCGCCAGGCGGTCGTCTTCGCTCAGCTCGTCCATACCGAGAATCGCGATGATGTCCTGCAGGTCCTTGTAGCGCTGAAGTGTCTCCTGAACGCCGCGCGCCACCCGGTAGTGGCGCTCGCCGATGACGCCCGGGTCGAGCATGGTCGAGCTGGAGTCGAGCGGGTCGACCGCTGGGTAGATGCCGAGCTCTGCGATCGAGCGCGAAAGAACCGTGGTGGCGTCCAAGTGGGCGAACGTCGTGGCGGGGGCCGGGTCGGTGAGGTCGTCTGCCGGAACGTAAATCGCCTGCACCGAGGTGATCGAGCCTTTGTTGGTCGAGGTGATCCGCTCCTGAAGCTCGCCCATCTCGGTGGCCAGCGTCGGCTGATACCCAACGGCCGACGGAATGCGTCCGAGAAGCGCGGATACCTCGGAGCCAGCCTGCGTGAATCGGAAAATGTTGTCGACGAAGAGAAGGACGTCCTGCCCCTCGTCGTCGCGGAAGTACTCCGCCACGGTCAGCGCGCTCAGCGCGACCCGCGCGCGCGCGCCGGGCGGCTCGTTCATCTGGCCATAGATCAGCGCGGTCTTCGAAAGCACCGTCTCGCCCGTTTCGAGCTTCGACTCGCTCATCTCGAGCAAGAGGTCGTTGCCCTCGCGCGTCCGTTCGCCGACTCCGGCGAAGCAGGACACCCCACCATGCGCCTTCGCGACGTTGTTGATCAGCTCCATGATCAAGACCGTCTTGCCCACACCGGCACCGCCGAAGAGACCGATTTTACCGCCCTTGCGGTAGGGCGCGAGCAGGTCGATGACCTTGATGCCGGTCTCGAAGATCTCGACCTCGGTGCTCTGGTCTACGAAGGCCGGCGCCTTTTTGTGAATCGGCGAGAACTTGGTTGCATTGACCGGGCCGCGTTCGTCCACGGGCTCCCCAACGACGTTCAAGATGCGGCCAAGACACTCTTTGCCGACAGGCATCGAGATTGGCCCGTTGGTGTTCTTGACTGCCATCCCTCGGACCAGGCCGTCGGTCGAGTCCATCGCGACGGCGCGGACCGTGTTTTCGCCGAGGTGCTGCGCGACCTCCAGGGTCAGGTTCCAATCCTTTTCGCTGATCGCGGGATTGCTCACCTGAAGCGCGGTGAGAATCGAAGGGAGGCTTCCCTCGGGGAAAGTCACGTCGACGACGGGACCGATGACTTGGGTAACGCGCCCGTTCTGAAGCTCTGCCATGATCGTTTCCGATTCTGTGGAGGGTGTCGGCCAGCGGCGACGCCGCCGGAAAAGCGTCCGCGACCTAGCACGGCCCATTTGGCCGGTCAACGCCGCCTACGGCGGAGAGGTAGGGTCACGACCACCTCGGGCAAGGCCTCGAGGGGACATCGATTGACCCATCCGTCGCGGCTTTCTAGGCTCTGCGGAATGCACGAGGACGATGCGGTCATCCACGCACTGCTAGGTGTCGGAACACGATACCAGGGCAAGCTCTTCTTCGAGGGGAGGGCGCGGATCGACGGCGACTTCGAAGGCGAGGTGCATAGCGACGGGATGCTGATCGTGGGCGAGGAGGCCCACGTGGTCGGCGAGCTTCGGGTTGGCACCCTGATCGTTCGAGGCGGACGCGTCGACGGCAACATCCACGCCACCGAGCTCGTCGAGCTGCACGCGCCCGCGGAGGTACGCGGGGACGTTCGAACCCAGACCCTGTTTCTCGACAAAGGTGTCGTGTTCGACGGGTCTTGCATCATGGGCGAGATTCAGGAGCTGCCCGCGCCTCCGTCTGGCCGGGCGGCCGACGACACCTCCCCCGATGGCTACAAGGACCAGCCGATCAAGCTCTGAGGCGTCCGGGCGGGTCGTGACGTAACGTCACACCACCGCAGCGCGAGCTGAATCCGCTGAGAAACAGGGCCCAAGCGAGCTTGACTGGGTTGGACCCCATGCTAGGAACGCGCGCCGCGCGGGCGTCGTCCTTGCCGTGGCTGCGAATCGGCCCCAAGCGCCCTTTGTAGGAGAGCTCCTGCGGGGTCTCGAGGCCCGACCGGGAATACCGCTGCGATGAACCTGCTTTTCACAGCCCTCTTGTCCGAGGGGTCGATCATCGACCTAGACGCCACGATGGCATTCCAGCTGGCGCTTTTCGGCATCGCCTTCTTGCTGTTCCGCCCTCTCGTATTCCGACCGATGATCGCGCTTTTCGAGGCGCGTGAGAACGCGATCGAGGGTGCCAAGCTCGAGGCCCTACGACTTCAGGACGAAGCCGCCGCCGAGAGCGAAGAGTTCGAGGAAGAGATGCGGCGCCTCCGACTTCAGGCCGGGGAAGAGCGCGACCGTCTGCGCGCCGAGGGCAAACGCCTCGAGCGGACGCTCCTCGATCGTGTACGCGTGGAGACCGAAAAGCAGCTCGCTGAAGCCGACGCGCAACTCAGTGCTGAAGAGGCGCAGCTCCGCGCCGAGCTCGACCAAACGATTCCCGCGCTCGCCAAACAAATCGCCTCCAAGATGCTCGATAGGGAGGTCCAATGACTCGCGTGGCGTTGCTGGCGCTGTGGATTGCGCTCACAGCCGTTCCCGTGACGAGCTTCGCTGCAGAGGCGGAGCATGGCGATGCGCACGCGGCCGAAGGCGGAGACACGCACGCAGAGCACGAGCCGCTCACGTTCACAGGCGTGATCTCCAGCCGGGATTTCCAAGGCTCGGTCTTCAACTTCCTGGTGCTGATCGCGCTGCTCGTTTGGGTGATTCGCAGCAAAGGCAATCCCGCGCTCGCCGAGCGCCGAAAAGAAGTGGAGGCCGAGCTTGCCGAGGCGCAGCGTCTTCGCGCCGAAGCCGAGCGCCGGCACATGGAGACCGCGACACGCCTCGAAAAGCTCGATGAAGAAATGATCGAAATTCGGGCAGAGATGGTCAAGGCGGGAGAGGCCGAGCGCGATCGAATCGTCGAGCAGGCCGAAGAAAAGGCTGCCCGCATTCGCAAGGACACGCGCTTTCTCATCGAGCAGCAAATCAAGCAGCTCCGAAAAGATCTCATGCAGCAGTCCGCCAGCGCAGCGGTCGCAGCTGCCCAAGCTTTGCTCGAGGAGCGTGCGACCGAGGACGACCAAGACCGGTTGGCCGAGGCGTACATCAACCGACTCGATGAAGCCATCGAGGAGCGGCAGCGATGAGCGCTCTCGGGCGGCGGTACGCGAAAGCCCTGCTCGACCTCGCGCGCGAGCAGGGTCAAGTCGACGCGGTGCTTCGCGACGTCGGGGCGCTTTCCGAGGCGTGGAAGGTGAGCGCCGAGCTTCGAGACATCGTGGGCAACCCGGTGCTTCCCAAGCCCGCGCTGAAGGCCGCGGTGGACGCGGTGATGGAGCGGCTCGGATGCTCGACGCTGGTGCGCAACACCATCAAGCTCATGGCGGACAAGGGCCGGCTCGGGCACCTGGATGACGTGCTGCGGGCGCTCGAGGAGCTCGCCGAAGCCGAGACGGGGCGTGTACGCGTGGAAGTCGTCAGCGCCAAGCCGCTCAGCGACAGCTACTACGCGCGGCTCACCGAGAAGCTACGTCGAGCGACGGACCGTGAGATCGTGCTCGTCAAGAAACAAGACCCCTCGCTCATCGGTGGCGTGGTCACCCGCATCGGCGATCAGGTCTTCGACGGGAGCCTCAGCAATCGCTTGAGTGAGCTGAAAGAGAGTTTGCTTGCGGATGGCCAAACGCCGTAAGCGCATCGAATCAGGAGCCTTGCAATATGCAACTTCGCGCTGAAGAGATTTCCAACATCATCAAGCAGCAGATCGCGTCCTACGAGAAGTCGGTCGACGTCGTCGAAACCGGCACCGTGCTGACGGTGGGTGATGGTATCGCGCGCCTCTACGGCCTCGAAAGCGCGATGGCCGGCGAGCTTCTCGAGTTCCCGGGTGGCGTCTATGGGATGGCGCTCAACCTCGAGGAAGACAACGTCGGCTGCGCGATTTTCGGCTCCGACGTCGGCATCAACGAAGGCGATACCGTCAAGCGCACTGGCCGCATCGTCGAGGTGTCCGTCGGCCCCGCTCTCGTCGGGCGTGTGGTCAATGCGCTCGGTCAGCCGGTCGATGGCAAAGGCCCCATCGAGAGCAAGCTCACGCGTCGCGTCGAGCTGAAGGCGCCTGGCATCGTCGCGCGACAGCCCGTGAGCGAGCCGCTTCAAACCGGCCTCAAGGCGATCGACTCGATGATTCCAATCGGCCGCGGTCAGCGCGAGCTCATCATCGGGGACCGGCAGACCGGTAAGACGGCCGTGGCGCTCGACACGATCATCAACCAGAAGGGCAAGGACGTCTTCTGCGTCTACGTCGCCATCGGCCAGAAGCAGTCCACGGTCGCACAGGTCGTCGACAAGCTCAGCCAGTTCGGCGCGATGGAATACACGACCGTCGTCATGGCGGGCGCGTCCGAGCCGGCGCCCCTTCAGTTCATCGCCCCGTACACCGGTGTCACGATGGGCGAGTACTTCCGCGACAGCGGTCAGCACGCGCTGTGCATCTACGACGACCTCTCGAAACAGGCCGTCGCGTACCGCCAGCTGTCCCTTCTGCTTCGCCGTCCGCCGGGTCGCGAGGCCTATCCCGGTGACGTCTTCTATCTCCACAGCCGCCTGCTCGAGCGCGCCGCCAAGATGGCCGAGGACTGGGTCGTCGTGAAAGAGGGTCAAGAGCCTAGCCGGCTCGGCAATCAGGTCTTCAGGGGGCCCGAGGCGCATCACGAGGCGGAGGCGGCTGCCAAAGAAAAAGGCGGCGGCTTCGTCGCCAAGAAGCTTCCCGATTCCGGCGGCTCACTCACGGCGCTACCGATCATCGAGACCCAGGCCGGCGACGTCTCGGCGTACATCCCGACCAACGTCATCTCGATCACCGACGGGCAGATCTTCCTCGAGTCCGACCTCTTCAATTCCGGCGTGCGCCCCGCGATCAACGTCGGCATTTCGGTGTCCCGCGTCGGCGGCAACGCGCAGATTAAGGCGATGAAGCAAGTCGCCGGCACGCTCCGTCTCGAGCTGGCGCAATATCGCGAGATGGCAGCATTTGCCCAGTTTGCATCGGACCTCGATGCGGCCACTCGGCAACAGCTCTCGCGCGGCGAGCGGCTCGTGGAGGTGCTCAAGCAGGGGCAGTTCGTGCCCTGGCCCGTCGAAGAACAGGTCGTGTCGATTTTCGCTGGCACGCACGGCTTTCTCGACCCGCTCCCGGTCGAGTCGATCGGCCGCTATCAGCAAGAGCTCATCTCGTATCTCAAAGCCGAGCGCGCTTCGATCCTTTCCGACATCGTCTCCAAAGGAAAGATCGACGACACGCTCGAAAGCCAGCTCGAGGACGCCCTCAAGGTTTTTGCCGGCATCTTCGAGCCCACACAAGAAGACTGAGCGCACATGGCCGCCCTGAAGGACATTCGAAAGCGGATTGTAAGCGTCAAGAGCACGCAGAAAATCACGCGCGCGATGAAGCTGGTGGCGGGCGCCCGGCTCCGAAAAGCGCAGGAGAACATCGAGAAGCTGCGGCCCTACGCGCTCAAGACGTACGAGGTGCTGAGCGGTGTCGCGGCCCGCGTCGGTGGGGACGAGGACGTTCATCCGCTCTTGGCACGACGCGAGCCCAAGAGCGTGATGCTGGTCGTGCTGACGAGCGACCGTGGGCTTGCAGGCCCCTTCAACTCCAACATCTGCAAGGCGGCCTACAACCGCTGGAAAGAGCTCGAAGCGGGAGGCAGCGAGGTCTGCTTCGGCATCATCGGACGAAAGGGCCGCGACTACTTCAACCGAAGAGACGCCAACATTCGCCATGATTTCCTCGGTGTGTTCGAGGACTTGAGCGTCGACAAAGCCGGGGAGATCGGGCGTTACATCGTCGAAGACTACACGTCGATCGACTTGGACGCCTGCTATCTCGTCTACAACGAGTTCAAGAGCGCGATCAATCAGCAGGTCGTGATCGAGCCGTTCTTGCCGATCAAGCCGATGGAGCTCGCCGAGGATCAGCTCGGCGATTTCATCTACGAGCCCAGCCAGCAGGCTCTGCTCGACAGTCTTCTTCCGATGTACGTCGAGGTCGAAATCTACCGAGCCTTGCTCGAGTCGGTCGCGTCGGAGCATGGCGCCCGAATGACCGCGATGGATGCCGCGACCAACAACGCGAGCGACATGATCGACCGCTTGACGCTGCAGTACAACCGAGCCCGCCAAGCGGCGATCACCACGGAATTGATGGAGATCATCGGCGGCGCTGAAGCTCTCAAGGGCTGAGGGCAGGGCCGTGTTACCGTAGCGCCGATGCCGGGGGGGCCGATACATCCCGGTGCACGCATCACCGGGCCGCCACCCTTGCTGTGGCTCGCCTGGCTGTGTGCCGGGGCAACCATCGTATACGTCATCGGGGCGCCGTTGTGGGCTGCCGACTACCCGATGATGACCGACTTCCCGTTCCACGCGGCGTCGTCGTCGGTCTTTCGTCACTACACCGATGCGGGCTGGCACTTCCGAGAGCAGTTCGTCTTTCAGCTGTTCGCGGTTCCCTACGTCTCGTTCTATGGGCTCGCGGCGATCTTCATGATCGCGCTCCCGCCCGTCGTCGCGACGAAGCTCGCGGCTGCGATCATGCTCGCGCTCCTGCCCCTCGGGCTCATGACGCTCTGCTGGGGCTTGCGGAAGTCACCGCTGCTCGGGCTATGGGGACTCGTGCCGGTGTGGGGCGTGCTCACCCACTGGGGGTTCATCAACTTCGTCGGTGCCATCGGGCTATTCGCAATGGTCATCGGGCTCGCCATGCGCGTGGTCGATCGCCCTAGCCTGCGGGTGCAGGGTGCTCTCATCGCCGTCTTGATCTTGCTCTTCTTCACGCACGTGTTCCGGTTTCCGTTCGCCGTACTGATGCTGATGTTGGTGGCCGTGCTGATGTATCGACAGGTCGATGGGGTCGTCGGGCTGCTCGCGCCGGGGGCGGTCGCCATCGCTCTCTTCGTGGGGTGGTGGTCGACGCGCTCCGCGCCGCTGATGACCGGGATGGAGTGGGTGTGGCCCCCCGACTGGTCGCGAATGTCCGAAGCGTCGACGAACCTCTTCGACGTCTTCATCGGAGACGAGGACACGTTTGTCTTTCGCAGGATTTGGCTTCTGTTCGGTGCCACGGCCGCGGTGCTCTTCGTGGTGGCGGCAGTTCGCCTGCGCTCCTGGCCCAAAGCGGGGTGGGTGGTGCCCGCGCATGCCGTCGTCGGGGTCGCGATCGCGATTTCTCTCGCGCTCTACCTCGTGCTCCCGATGGAAATCGGCACGTGGTGGTATGTCTACCCGCGCGAAATCACCGTCGCAGCCTTTTTGGTGCCCGCGCTGCTTCCGAATCTGCCCCGAAAGACGTGGGCGCATCTCGGGTTTGTCGTGTGGACGGCGATCGCCGTTGCGCCGATCGGCGAGCTCGTAGCGGGCGCGCACCGGGAGTTCTCCACGTCGACGGTGCACTTTCGCGAGATCATTCACGAGCTGCCGAGGGCGCCGAAGCTGCTGTACCTCGTGTATGACCACGACGGCTCGCGGGCGACCAACAGCCCCTATGTCCACCTTCCGGCCTACGTGCAGGCCGAGCGAGGCGGATGGCTCAGCTTTCACTTCGCACAGCTCGGCCATTCGCCGCTCCGGTATCGGGACGAGACGGATCCAAACGCCGAGGTGCCGCCCGAAACCCCGGTGCGCTGGGAGTGGAGCCCGCAGCAGTTTCAGCTCGACCAGCACGGCAGGTTCTTCGAGTGGTTCTTGGTGCGGCGCGTAGGCTCGCCCGACAGCCTCTTCGTCACCGACCCTTCGATTCATCGCGTCGCACACTTCGAGAACTGGTGGCTCTATCACAGGCGCGGCAGTCCGACTGGACCCGCGGCCGAAACCCCCTAAGCTGAAGCGAGATGGACCTGAGAAGCGACGAAGAGCGCTGGGCGGTTTGGATGGTTCAAGCTCGCCGGTTCGCGGAGCGGCAAAATTTCCCGGATGCCGTAGCGCGGGTGAAGCTCGTTCGCGAAGCAGTCGCGAATGCACTGCGCAAGGCGTCGGACCCAGCGCAAGCGGTTCGGCTCGAGCGCCATCTCGCGCGTGCGGACGAGCAGCTCGAAGAGCTCGAAGCTCAGCATGAGGAATGGCGGTCGGCCATCGCCGTCCGCCGCCAGCACACCATCGATCAGGCTGCGGAGGAGATGTCTCGCCCTCTTCCCACAAAATCGGGCTAGCCGGTGGATCTGTCCCGCTGCTCGGTGGCATCACTCGATGTGGGAGAGCCCCTCGCCGGTACGGCAGTCGACTCGGTCGACCAGTGGCTCTTGCTCGAGGTCACCGACACGTGGGCCCCCAAGGCCATCCAGACCGAGGCGCTGCCGGCGGCCGTCCGGGAAACGCTCGAACGTTGGCTGCAGACGCCCCGCCGGAGGCTTCAGTTGATTCGGCGACCGGGCCGGCCGAACGGACGGCCGATGCTGATGATGATCTCCACGACGACGGGTGGTTCGCGGATGTCCCGGGTCGAGCTCGACGCGCTCGAAGCCATCCAAGACCTGGAGCTCGACGCGTTGCCCACGTTCGCCTGCCCGGCGATGTGCCTGGTATGTGTTCACGGGCGACGCGATCGATGCTGTGCGCAGCATGGAAGCGCGGTGTTTCGGGCCGTCCAGGCGCAGGGGGTCGACGTCTGGCAGACGAGTCATCTTGGCGGCCACCGTTTCGCTGCGTGCGCGCTCTGGCTTCCCGATGGGCTCATGTACGGGCGTCTTCGCCCCGAGGACGCGGCGGCGTTCGTAGCGGCCCATGAGGCAGGTGAGGTCGGCGACCTCGATCACTTTCGCGGCCGCTGCGCCTACGACCGACCCACTCAAGCCGCCGAGATTTTCTTGCGCCGCCGCTTGGGCTTGCAGGGGGCGAACGCCGTCGAGTGGCTGGGCACCGAGTGCGAAGGCGACAACGTTTGGCAGGCCCGCTTCAGCTCACACCAGGGGGAGCAAACCGTCCGTCTTCGCAACGAGCAAACCGACGGCGTGCGCCCCGCAAGCTGCGGCGGAGAACCAGAACCCGTCACCCACTTCGTCGAAGAGTGAAAAAGGGGACTGTCCCCTTCCGTGGCGCGACACCCGATCGACAATGGGTTAGAACCCCCCCTGTGGAGCTTTGGCTGCTCGCGCTTTGGACTGTTTCGGGGGCGGCGCTTCTATTCACGCATCTGCTGATGGCCTGGCGCGTGTTGGCGGGGCCGCTGGCCGCGCAGTGGCGCTACCTCGGATTTCTCGTACCGGTTTTCACGCCGATCGTGGCCTGGCGCGGCGGCAATCGCCTGGGGCCAATCACGTGGCTGCTCTTCCTAGTGATCTATCTCTCCGCGCGCATGGTCGAGGTCTGATGACCGATCGCCGGCGCCATCCCTTCGTGAAGGTTCGGGTTGCCCCGGAGCAGCTGGAGCTCGCCCAGCTGAGGCTCTGGGAGCTGGGGGCCAGCGGGCTCGAGGAGCGCGACGCCACCACGCTGGTTTCCGGTCCGGTGGAGGGAAGCCCGGTCGTGCTTGCGTCGTTTCCCGACGACGCGGCGGCGCGGCATGCGCTTCAGGCGATTCGCGATGACTACGAAGCAGATCTCGTCTACGTCGATCACCAGGATTGGGCGACGGAGTGGCGCCACGGCTTTCGCGCGCAGCGCATCGGCCGGCGCTTGTTGCTGCGTCCTTCGTGGGAGGAGGTCGAGGGCGCACCGGACGACGTGATCGTGACGATCGATCCGGAGAACGCCTTTGGAAGCGGCGACCACGAGACGACGAGACTGGTGCTCGAGGTTCTCGAACGACGACTCGCCGGCGGAGAGCGGGTGCTCGACGTCGGATGTGGGAGCGGGATTCTCTGCATCGCGGCAATTCTTCTCGGGGCGTCTTCCGCAGATGCGATCGACGTCGAGCACGACGCGGTGATCACGGCCCGCCGAAATGCGGCTCTGAACGGTGTGGGTCCCCGCGTCCATGCCTCGACTCGGCCCCTGTCAGACGTGACCGGTGAGTATGACGTGGTCCTCGGCAACATCGAAACCCGAGCTCTCGTCCCGATGGCTGCCGATCTTCAGGCGCGGGTCGCGCCCGGCGGTTTCTTGGCGCTGAGCGGCGTCCTTGGGAGCGAACGGGAGACCCTTCTTTCGGCCTATGCATCGATGCGCGTCGATGAGACTCTCGAACAGGGCGAGTGGTGTGCCTTCGTGCTCGAGCCGGGGGGGCCGTGACCGTACGGCGGCTTTTCGTTCCGGAGCTCCCCGAGGGAGGTGGAATGGTAGAGCTCGGCGAGGGGCCGAGCCGCCACGTTCGCGTCCTGCGGCTTCGCTCCGGCGATCGTGTCGTCCTCTTCGACGGCAAGGGGTTTACCGCGCAGGCCGAGCTTCAGTCCGTCGGGAAGGAGGTGACCTGTTTGGCCGATGCGCCCACCTCAGCCGAGACGTCGCGCACGCGGGTCGCCCTTCTTCTCGGCATGCCCAAGGGCTCGAAGGTCGACGATTGCGTTCGCATGGCCACCGAGCTCGGCGTCGACGAGATCATGCTGATGGAGACCGAGCGCGCCGTTCCGAAATGGGATGCTCGGCGCGCTCGCTCCCGCCTCGACCGGCTGACCCGCCTCGCCGGCGAAGCCGCGGCACAGAGCGAGCGGGGCGACGTCCCCGTCATTCACGCTCCTCGGGGTTGCGCCGCCTGGCTCCGCGAGCTTCCCCCGAAGACGGCCGGCGTGCTGTTCGCAGCGCGGGCCTGCGAACCGCTCGACCTTCACGGAACTCCTGAGCAGGTATGGTGTGCAGTCGGCCCCGAGGGCGGGTTCACCGAGTCGGAGGTGTCGCTCTTCGAGCGGGCCGGCTTTGCGGTGGCAAGCCTCGGGCGCTGGGTTCTACGGGTCGAAACCGCCGTGCCCGCCGCGCTCACCCTGGTGCACGACCGCCTCGGCCGGCGTTCGCAAGCTCGTTGACACGAAAGGGGGAGGGATCCCACCATGGGGTGGAGTATGTCGGTTCTCGCCTCGCTCCTGGTCCGCGACCAGGTGATCCCCATCGATCGGGTTCAAGAAGTCATCCAGGAGCAGGTGGTGAGGGGCGGAAACCTGGACACGGTGCTCCTCGAGCTCGGCTGCCTGCGTGAAAACCAGATGAACGCCTACTGTGCGGCCGTGTATGGGCTCCTCCCCGCGACGCGCGACGAGGTGATGCAGGCGCCCCTCAGCACGATCCGCACGCTGCCCCGAGAATTTGCCGTTCGGCACAGGCTCATCCCCGTTGCGCGCACCGAAGAAGCCGTGGTGCTGGCCGTCGACCGGACTCTGCCCGAAGCGACGCTTCGCGAGATTTCATTCGAGCTCGGCGTCGACCCGGTTCAGCGCGTGGTGTGCTCCGTACGCGTCGAGGCCGGCCTCGCGCGCCACTACGACATTGAAATGACCGCCCGAATGAGACACCTCAACGAGCGCCTCGAGGCCGCTGAAGCCGGACCCACCCCCTATGTCGCGCCCTTCGAAGGTGTAGGGAAGCGAAGCTCGCTCCCTCCCAAAAAGGAGGTGTCCGGCTCCTATCCCCGCGTCGACTCCTCGGTGCCCGCGCCCGTCGGCGTCGCTGATACCGAGCCGCCGCCCGCCATCATCCCCCAGATCGGCTCGTCGGTTCCCGCGGGCACCTTCCGCGATTCGGACCCGGCCACCCCCGCCCGCAAGAAGTCCGAGCCGGGCTCGGGTTTCGTCGATGCCACCCGCTACAGCCTGCCGCCTCGCCCCCCGGAGGTCCTCGGAAAGCCTGCAGCCCGCCGTCGAGGATCACAGCCGGGGCCCCGGCGCGGACCGTCCTCGCCTCCGGCGGAACCGAGGTCGAGCTGGCGCTCTGGTCCGCCACCCGCGGGCAACGAGTCGCGGTGGAAGGGGGCGTCCAAACCCCGCTCCGTGCCGACGGACTCTCGACGCGACAACGACGGCAGCGCGATCTCGCACGACGTCGTGTCCCTCGGTCCCAATGCGCCGAGCTCCGCGCCGCCGGTCGCCAAGAATAGCCCGGCAGTCGAGGGGTGATGGCGGCCCGCGTCCGCGCCTGGTTCTTCGGAAGGGGACCTACCGAGCGTCATCGTCGACGTCGGTGATGACATCGAGCGCCTCGTCGCCGCGCTTCGCGATGCCGGACCCGAAGACGAGATGGTGCTCCTCCCCCTGCTGGCTGTCGGCGAGGCTGCGTTGCCGGCGCTGGCGCGCGAGTTCCCCGGACGGCTGTGGTTCGATCGAAACGAACCTCACGCGCGCGTTCCTGCGGGCCGAGACATCTCGCCGATCGGGAGGACGTTCGTCGCGTTCGGCCAGCGCTCGGTCGCGTACTTGATTCCGCTGCTCGACGACGAGGATCCCGACATCCGCTTCTACGCCACCGTCCTCGCCTCGGAGTTCGTCCATCCCGAGCTCGTGCAACCCGTCGGCCGACGTCTGTTCGACCCGGACCCCGGGGTCCGCAGTAGCGCGTACCGCGCCTTGAGTGTCCTTTATGCGTGTGAGGTCGAGTTCATGCAGCTCATCGAACGCCTTCGCGCGTCGGCACGCGACGATCGGCAGCTCGAGCCCCAGGTGACCTCGATCGAGGCGCTCGGTCGCCTCCGGGACACCGACTCTTTCGAGTTCTTCGTGTCGCTCCTTCAAAGCGCCGAGCCAAAAGTGAGTAGGGCGGCGCATGCAAGCTTGGTTCGCCTGGGCTGCCAGGACTTCGGGACCAGCAAGAAGAGATGGACGTCGTGGTTTCGCAAGCACGGGGACCGCCACCGAGTCGAGTGGCTCATCGACGGGTTGATGCACTCCGACGAAAGGCTCCGCCGCCGCGCAATCGATGAGCTCAAGCACCTCACGCGTGAGTACTTCGGCTACGAGCCGGGGCATCCCAAGAAACAGCGGGAGGCCGCGCAGCGCAAGTACCGGGTTTGGTGGCAGCGTGTCGGTTTTCGGATGTTCGTCGATCCAAACGCTTCCGCTTCTGGTCACCCACCTGGCCAGTGATAGACTGCGGCCGCGTGCGGCGAGCTGGAAACGTCAGAATCTCGAGACTCCTGGCAATTGTCGGTCCGGCGTCCGTTCTTTATGTGTTGGCGGCCCGGGCCGCGTCGAGCACGACGGAGTCACCCGAGTGGCTGGTCGCCTTGTCGTCGCTTGCCCTTTCCCTGACTCCACTCGCCGTCGACGGAGCACGAGGACATGCACGGGGCAGCACGAAGGTCGCCTGGATGGGGATCGGCTTGGCGATTGCGCTCGCTTCGGCGCGCACCTCCTCCCCCGCGCTCGCCAGGGCTCACGAGATCGCATGGCTGGCGGTCGCGCTGCTGATGCTCGATCTGGTCCTCGCGCGCGGCCTTCCCGCGCCCGTGCGGTTCGGCTCCCTCGGGGTCGTCGCCGTGAGCGCCTTCGTTGCGGGTTCGCTGGTGCCCGGAAGCCCGGCCTTTTCGGTCGTCGTGGTCGGGACGATCATGGCGACGGGCGTCCTGCATCAAATTCGCCTCGCTCGGAGGAACCACGCGGTCGAAGGGTCCGTGTCGGCGATCGCGCTCACCGGGGTCGCCGTAGGTCTCGCATATGCGTGGTTCGGTCCGTTCTCCACGGGACTTGCCACGGCCGTCGAGCTCGCGGCCGCCCTGCTTCTTTGGCTTGGTCACCTCGCTTGGGTCGATCTTCGATGGCGATCTCTGCGCCGTGTCGGCGTGCCGGCGGTCGCGGCGTCGGCGGTCTGCTTTGCGGGCGCGTTCGCTGTGCTTCCCGACGCCGCATTCGATCGTTGGCAGCTCGGACTCGTCGCACTCGGGTCGGGGATCCTCTGGTGGCTGACGTTCTCGCTCGTGCGACGGCTTTCCAGTCGAACGATTTGGAGCACCTCGGGTCGACTCTCCGACGCCTCCCAAGCTGCGCGGCGCAGCCTCACGGGCGGCGCTGGGCTCGAAGAGCTCGCGACCGGAGCGCTGACGCCGTTTGCCGAGGCCTTAGGCAGCCCCGGCGCGCAGCCCGAGCTGTACGCTTTTCAGCCTCCGCTTCGCATCGGACTGGACAGGGGAAATCGCACCCACATTCGCACCGGTGACCCGCCGTCCGCGGTGATGCAGTCCCTTTTTGACGGCGATTCGCGGGAAGTGCTGGACCTGGTCCCTCTCCGCGCGAACGTGGTGCGGGAGCCTGCGATTCGCGCGCTCGTCGAGACGATGGACGCCGGTGGGATCGGATGCGTATTGCCGTGTCTGCACCTCGACCACGTCGAGGGGCTGGTCCTCTTGCCGCTCGGAGACCGCTCGGAGGCCCTCACGCTCTCCGAGATCGACGATCTTCGGAGCCTCGGCGATGCGCTCGGCGGGGCGCTTGCTTCCGCCCTCGCACAGCGGCGGGCGGATACCCACATCCACGAGCTATCCGCGCTTCGCCGAGAGGCCGAAGACCGCATCTGCATGCTCGAGGGCGAAGTCGCCCAGCTCCGCGGGCAATGCGACTTGCTCGGGCGCGGGCTTGCCGAAGATCAGACCTTGCATGTCGCCTACAGCGCCTCGATGCGGCGCGTGCAAACGCGCGCAATCGACCTTGCGCCCTCATCGGACCCGGTTCTGGTCGTGGCACCCGCGGGCTCTCCCGTGTTGCCTGTCTCGCGATTCATTCACGATCGCGGTCCACGCTGGGAGGCGCCGTTCATCGTGGCGGACTGTTCGGCAGTGGCGCCTGATCAGGCCGTGCAGTTGCTCTTCGGCTCTCAGCAGGACGATCGCGCAGGCTGGATTGCATCCGCGGCTGGTGGGACGCTCGTGCTTCGCGATCTACCGGCGCTTTCGCAGCCGGCGCAGGCTCGCCTAGGAGATTTTCTCTCGGGACTGGCCTCCCGGGACGAGCTCTCGGTGGCCCCGCGTCTCATCGCGACCTCCCGTGCCTCCTCGGCCGAGCTTCAGCGCCGATCTGCGCTCGATCCCGATCTCGCCCGCTGCCTCTCGGGGCCCGGCCTCACGATCCCGTCGCTACATCAAAGGCGCGAGGATGTTCCCTCGCTCGTGCTTCTCGCGATCGATCGGGCCTGCCGCGTCTTGGCGCGAGAGCCGCTCGGCATCTCCCAGGAGGCCATGGCTGCGTTGGTCGAGCACGACTGGCCAGGTGACGTGGCAGAGCTCGAGCTCGTGATCGAGCTCGCCACGACCAGAGCCTCCGGAAAGACGATCGCGCTCCGCGACTTGCCGCCTCTGGCATGGCCTTCGACGGACGAGCGGGAGTCGCTGAGCGGCAGCTATCTCGAAGTGGAGCGCCGCCTGCTGCAGCGCGCGCTGATGAAATCAAGCGGGAACAAGAGTGAGGCCGCCCGGATGTTGGGGCTGAAGCGAACGACCTTCCTCGACAAGCTCCGGCGCCACGGCCTCGAGCATGGCATGGCTCACGACGTGAGCGGGTCCGCGGTGGGCTGACGATGTCGCCGATTCTGCTCTGGGACGTGATGGGAACTCTCGTCCACGACCCGTTTTTCCAAGAGATGCCGAGTTTCTTCGGGATGACCTTCGAAGAGCTCCTCGCAGCCAAGCATCCGAGTGCTTGGGTGCGGTTCGAGCTGGGCCAGCTTTCTGAGGAAGAATTTCTCGAGAGCTTCTTTGCCGACGGTCGCGACTTCGATCGTCGAGGATTCATCGACGAGGTTCGGGGCTCGTACCGTTGGCTGCCTGGGGCCGAAGACCTGCTCTCGGGCCTGCGCGACGCCGGCACGACGATGCATGCATTTTCGAACTACCCGGTGTGGTACCAGCTCATCGAAGAGCGACTCCGTTTGTCGCGTTTCCTCGATTGGAGCTTCGTATCTTGCCGAACGGGGTTTCGGAAACCCGCCCCCGAGGCATACGCGAACGTCTTGCGCGAGCTGGGAGCGCCCGCAGAGCGATGCGTGTTCGTCGACGACAGAAAGAGCAACTGCGAAGCCGCACGTCAAAGCGGTATCCATGCCGTGCAGTTCGAAGGTGTCGAAGCCCTTCGCGAATCGTTGGAAAAGGTTGGGCTGATCGCCTAGCCCGGATGGCTCTTGGCCCACCAGCGCTGGTAGTGTCGCTGCGCCTCGACGAACTCCTCGCGGCCCGCGGTCTCGGACAACGGCTGCAGCAGGCGAGTCAGACGCCAGAGCTCCCGCGATGCAAGCAACCGAATGTTGGCGCGACTGTCACCCAGGCCCTCGATCAGCCACTGAATGCGAATCTCGTGACCGCGCTCCGACAGCCAGCGCAGCCAAAGCCCCCGTGAAAAGCCGAAATCGTGGGCGGTCAGCACCCTCAGCCCCACGCGCGACGCCGTGGCGATACCGCGGTCGGAGTCTCCCAACAGGTCGACGAAAAGCGCCGCCGACGCGTCGTCGCGAAGCTGCGTCAGCGCAGAGATCGCGCGTCGCCTCGACGGAAGTGGCTGGGAAGGGTCTGCCGCATGCCGGCGAACCTCGGCAAGCGCGCTTCGATAGACGGGTTCGTGCTGATAGGCGCTCAGCAGATGGAGCGCGACGCGCCGGCACTCGCGGTCCTCGTCCAAGGCAACCTGCATGAGGGGTTCGATCAGACGATTGCTTGCAAAGCTGGCGCAAACGATCGTCGCGTAATAGCGAACGTGCGGGCTGCCGTGGCGCATCAACCTCTGGAGATAGGGCACGCCTTCGCTTCCAAAGGTGACCAACGCCGCGGCGCACGCCGAAAGCTCTTCCGGTCGTGGGAGCCTCGAGTCGGTGGCCAGGGAAGGGCGCCAGAGCGGCCCCGGAAATCGTTCGGCGACTTCTTCGAGCGCGAAGTTCCCGAGCGGCAGCAGACGCCGGACGATCGGAGCCACCTCGCGAGGGCCGAGCGCGACGAGCTCGTCGGCTAGCATGCGTGCGCGCTCCGCCGGCGTCGGCGCGCTCACTTCCTGCGTGCCTGAAGCATCTTCGGTTGGCGCCGGCGCTCTTGGTCGGACCCGTGAGCCCGCGTCTTCGGCGCTGTCCCCATAACCCGACGGAAGGACCCCCGCGGGTAGCGGGTGCTTTCTCCTCTGCCCGACCACCAGGACGGTTATACCAGGACAGCGGCGTTTTTGGTGCGACCGAGTAGTCGTAGCCCGTTTTTGGCGCCAAACTGCCCACCCATGTACCGGATGGTCGTGCGTGAGCTCGAGGGCCCAGCCGCGCTTCAGCGCGAGGACTTGGCCGACATCGTTCCCGGCCCTCGCGAAGTCGTCATCGACGTTCGCGCGGCCGGCTGCAACTTCTTCGACATTCTCATCACGCAGGGGAAGTACCAAGTCCGCCCCGATCTTCCCTTTGCCCCCGGGGCCGAGGTTTCGGGAACCGTGCGCGCCGTCGGAAGCAGCGTCGTTGGATTCCAGGTCGGCGATCGCGTGAGCGCGTTGTTACCCTTCGGTGGTTTTGCCTCGGTGCTCGCGGCGCCCGAAGAGCGCGTGTTCCCGATCCCCGAGAGCATGTCGTTCGAGCACGCCGCTGCGCTCGGGCTCGTGTACCAGACTTCGTACGTGGGTCTAGTGCATCGGGCCAAGCTCGGGAAGGGCGAAACCCTCTTGGTTCACGCTGCCGCCGGAGGGGTCGGTCTCGCAGCCGTGCAAATCGGCGTCGCGCTCGGCGCGCGTGTGATCGGAACTGCCGGCGCGCCCGACAAGCTCGAGCTCGTCAAACGAAGCGGAGCGGCTGCGACGATCAACTATCGCGAAGAGGACTGGGTCGAGCGCGTCAAAGAGCTCACCGATGGGCGAGGCGCCGATGTGATTTACGATCCGGTTGGAGGTGACACCTTCGATCTTTCGATGAAGTGCATCGCCTTCGAAGGAAGAATTTTGGTGATCGGTTTCGCCAGCGGGAGGATCCCAACGGCGGAGATGAGTCGGGTGCTGGTCAAGAATTTCTCGCTGGTCGGCCTTCATTGGGGGCTCTACTTCGAAAAGGACCCCGAGGTTCTGAGAGACGCCCAAAAAGCGATCTCTCGCCTGTACGCTGAAGGCAAGATTTCCCCCGTCGTTTCGGCCACCTACCCGCTGGAAGATGCCGCCAAGGCGCTCGACGCCCTCGGCTCGAGAAAGACCACCGGCAAGTTGGTGTTGCTCCCCTAGGCGCTTTGCGACGTGAGCGCCGCGAGGCACCGGTCGACGACCGCTTCGATGACGCCGGTGTGACTGCCGAGTGGCGCGGCCATGATGAAGGTGACGCCATCGTGAGCCGCCGCACACTCCTGCACGATGCGCGGCAGGTCCTCGCTGACGTGCCGTCCAGGGGCCAGCATGAAAGGGTGGACGACGACCCGGCTTGCGCCCTGCTCGACACATCGAGCAAAGCCCTGCGCGATCGTCGGCTCCGCGATCTCCATGTGCGCCGGTTCGACGATGCTCGCAGCGCCAAGCCTCTGTCGAACGAGCGCGACGACTTCCTCGAGCAACGCGTTGGCCTGACGCCGACGGCTTCCATGATCGATGAGCAAAATCGCATCGCGCTTGCCGATTTCCACATCTCCACTCGCGCTGGTCATCCTGCGTTCCTGGTTCCGCCTGCCGTCGCTGTCAAGGGTTTGGTCACGTGTAGTTCGATAGCGCGCGCTTCACGGAGCCGACGTACGTCCCGCCAAACAAGTTGACGTGCACCAAGAGCGGATAGAGCTGGTAGAGCGAGACGCGCTCGCTCGCACCGGGCGAAAGCGGTGAAGCTTCTTCGTAAGCTTCGAACACGCGATCGCCGAACCCGCCGAAGAGCCTCATCATCGCGAGGTCGATTTCACGATGCCCCCCGTAAACCGCCGGATCGATCAAGCACGGCGCCCCGTCCTCGCCGACGTGGAGGTTTCCGCCCCAGAGGTCTCCGTGCAGTCGGGCGGGCGGTTCGTCAGGGCCCACGATATCGGGAAGCACCGAACGAAGCGCATCGAACCTAGCGCGCGTTGCCGTGTCGATCAGACCGCGATCGGAAGCAAGACGAAGCTGCGGCTCGAGCCTCGATGTCCAAAAGAACGAAGCCCAGTCTGAAGCGGGGGCGTTCGACTGCGGCAGGCGCCCGATGAAGTTGTCGTGATCGAGCCCGAACTGAGGGGCGCCGAAGGCGTGGAGGGCGGCCAGCGCGCGTCCGAGCCGCTCGTCGAAGCCCGCGCATCGGCGCGAAGGAGTCAGGAGCTCGAGCACGAGAAAGCAAGGGCCCGCGTCCGACACGGCCAGCACTTTGGGGACCCGAATTGCGTCGGCTTCAGCGAGCCAGCAAAGGCCTCGCGCCTCTGCCTCGAACATGCCGGCCGGCGGCCGGGGATGGGTCTTGACGAAGACCGCGCCGCCGTCCGGTAGAGAAACCTCGAACGCTTCGTTGATGTCCCCGCCCGAAAGCCGCGCGACGCGGACGATTTTGGCATCGAGTCGTTGCTCGAGCGCTGCGCGGAGCTCGGGGGTCATGGCGAGTGGTTGTCGCGCACGTGCCGAAGCAGCCCGCGGCACGCCGCTTCACAAATGTCGAGGACCGTCTCGAAACCGTTCCCGTCGCCGTAGTAGGGGTCCGGCACCTCGGCGTCGCGCGGCGAATCGGCATCGTAGTTTCGAAACAGCTCGACCTTTCGCTTGCTGGCATCGTCGGGCGCGAGGCGGAGGAGGTTTTGCCGGTTCGATCGATCCATCGCCACGATGTAGTCGAAGCGCGCGAAGTCCTCCGCGGTCACACGGCGGGCCCGGCCACCGATCGCAATCCCACGCCGTTTGGCTGCTGCCGTCGCGCGAGCATCCGGCGGCTCTCCGACGTGCCATGCGCCCGTACCCGCACTGTCGATCTCGATCTGGCCAGTCAGCTGCTCGTCTTCGAGAAGCTTTCGCATCGCGCCCTCGGCGGTCGGCGACCGGCAGATGTTTCCCAGGCACACGAAGCAGATACGGACGGTCATGGTCATGGAGTGAGCAGCACTTTGCCGACGTTCCGGCCGGCCTCGATGTAGGCGTGTGCTTCGGCCGCATGCGCCATCGGGAAGGAGCGGTCGATGTGTGGTTTGATTTGCCCCCGTTCGTAGAACGCCATGAGGGACCCGAACGCCTCTTGCATCATCTTTTTTTCATCCCAGAGGCGTCCCATGTTCACGCCCGCCACCCCCTTGTTTTCGTGCATGAGCCTCATCGGTGTCCACCACGGCGTGTGGGCGAGCTGCCCGACGACGTGAGTCATCTTGCGTTTTCCGAACTTTGCCATGTTCGCCCAGCCAAACGGCACCAGCAGGCCGCCTGGACGAAGAAGCGCGAACCCTTTCTTCCAATCGTCTCCGCCGAGTGCATCGAGGACCACATGAACGCCCCGGCCGTTCGTCATCTTCCGAATCTCTTCCGAGTAGTCGACCGAGTGGTAATCGATCGGGTGGTCGCACCCGTTGCTTCGAACGTAGTCGTGCTTCGCTTTCGACGCCGTTCCATAGGTCGTGACCCCGCCGACCGAGCGGCAGAGCTGGCTCGCCGCGGTGCCGACGCCGCCCGCAGCCTGGTGGATGAGCACGTGGTCACCGGATCGAACGCGACACACGTTGAACAGCATGTGGTACGCCGTGAGATAGGTCACGGGAAGGGCGGCGCCCTCCTCGAAAGTCATGTTTTCGGGCAACGCGTACGTCTGTGATGCATCGACGCAGACGGTGTCCGCGTAACCACCGAAGCGCGTCGTCGCAAGAACGCGTTGACCCTCTTTGCGTTCGCCGACATCTTCGCCGACTGCATCGATGACGCCGGCAACTTCGTACCCCATGACCATCGGGGGGGGTGGGGCATCCTGATAGAGCCCTTGGCGTGCCATGATCTCGGCAAAATTGATCCCGGACGCGTGCACGCGAATCCGGACCTCACCCGGACCTGGAGCCGGGTCGGCCGCCTCGCGAACTTCGAGAACGTCGGGCTTTCCGTACTTCGAAATCCAGACAGCCTTCATAGTCGACGCGTACCGCTGGCCAGAACGATGTCAAGCAACGAGGCCTCGTGTTAGAGTTCGGGCATGGACGTCGTTTTGGCACCCGATATCTACGTCAACGCTTCCGTGGCACTCGGTTCGCCTCCAGAGCATGCGATCCGCCGAGCCTTTGGTGCACCGACCAAGCCGAAGACATCGGTGTGGGTCATGGAGCGCGTCGAGTCCATGCTGCACGCGCTCCCCGAATTCAAAGACGATGCGGTCGCCCAGCAAATGGCGACGATTCGCGGGCTCGTCGACGTGGTGGACACGAAGGAGTTCTTCATCGAGGACTGGGCGGAGGCGCTGGAGTCGCTTGCCGGGGCAGCCGGCGTCGGCCGGGTGCTCACCGACCATCCCGATCTTCTCGCGTCCAAAGGCACCCGCGGGGTGGAGTTCGTTTCGTCCAATCGCTGGCTCGCCGAGCAGGCCGTTCCACCGCCCCCGCCGCGGCCATAGCCGATGACGGACTCATTTCTCCCGCAGAAGGACGAGGTCCGGCGGCGCCTCGAAGGGCGCTACGTCGGGGCGGTCCCCCACAACCAATCGCTGAACCTCAGAGTCGTCGACTACAAGCCCGAGGTGCTCTCCCTCGCGCTCCCATATCGCGAAGACCTCGTGGGCAATCCCGAGACCGGCGTGCTTCACGGCGGATGCATCACGAGCCTAATCGATGCGACGTGCGGCGGTGCCGTCATCCTCTCACTGGTCGCGCCACGGCGGATTGCCACCCTCGACCTCCGCATCGACTACGTACGCGCGGCGCTTCCGTATCAGGAGGTCATCTGCGAAGCACACTGCTACAAAGTGACGCGCCACGTCGCATTCGTGCGGGCGTCTGCGCATCACGGCGACGTAGCTAGCCCGATCGCGACGGCATCTGGCACGTTCGTCGTCTTCCGGGAAGGCCGTCGCGAGGGCGAGGAAGGTGGCTCAGAATGAGGCTCCGAGACGCAGTGCTTGCCATGCGCAATACCGGTGACTTCACTGCCCTTCAAGAGGCGATCCCATACACGCGGTTCATGGGAATCACGGCGGAGCTGCGCGATGACGACATCGTTGGCCGAATGCGTTTCTCCGAGCACCTCGTCGGGAATGCATCGGTCCCTGCGCTACACGGGGGTGCGCTCGGCGCATTTCTCGAGTCGACGGCCATCTTCAAGCTGCTTTGGCATGGCGAAACCACGTCGATACCGAAGACGATCAACATCACGGTCGAATATCTCCGGGCCGCCCGCGCCGAAGACGTGCGAGCAAGGGCGGTCTTCACCCGACATGGACGCCGCGTTGCAAACGTGCGCGTTTTCGCATGGCAGGACGACGAGGAGCGACCCGTCGCGATCGCCACCGCACATTTCTTGTTGGTCCAGGAGTGAGCGCGATGTCGCAGCAACCCATTCATGCGCTCACCAACTCGCAGCTGGTCGACGCGGCGCGCGCGCTACTTCCCCGCGGCTACGGGGTGGCGCGACGGATTCATCGCCAGGTCGTGCTCGGGGGGCATTTCGAGCCTGAACGCTTCGGGCTCGGGCTCGAATCCTGCGCGTCTTGGCGTTCGCGCTTCTCCTTCGAGCTCCCCGAGGTGGTTCGGGTCCAATCCGACGAAGGCGCCCTTGGCACGACCTCGAAGGTCGTGCTGCGGCTGAACGACGGCATGGAGATCGAGTCCGTCCGGATCCCGATGGGCCGTGGGCGAGCCACGCTGTGCGTTTCGAGCCAGGTCGGATGCAAGATGGGCTGCACGTTTTGCGAGACCGGCCGCATGGGCCTTCTTCGTCATCTCACGGCGGAGGAGATCGTCGCGCAGCTTCTCGTGGTCAAACACCGGCTCGGCTGGGAAATTCGAAACATCGTCTTCATGGGCATGGGCGAAGCGCTCGACAACCACGCACACGTTCTTCAGGCGCTCCGTGTCCTCAACGATGAAGGAGGCCTCGCGATCGCACAGGAACGTTTGACCGTTTGCACCGTCGGTCACGTGGAGGGCATTCGCCTTCTCGATCAAGCGGGCTTCAAGCGGCTCAACCTGTCGATCAGCCTCAACGCCGCGAACGACGGCCTTCGAAGTGAGCTCATGCCGATCAACCGGCGGACGAACCTCTCCGAGCTTCGCGACGCACTCGTCGCCTATCGTCCGAGACGCAACTTCGCGCTCGGCGTCAACTACTGCTTGCTGCCTGGCATCAACGACACCCCTGGCGATGCAAAGGCCGTCGCCGAGTTCTGCCGACCTCTCGCGCGGGTCTTGGTCAACTTGATCCCGTACAACCCCGGCTCTTCGCCGCTTACCCGAGCACCCGACGACGCCGAGGTCGATCGCTTCATCGGTTGGCTTCGTGCGGAAGGCCTGCCAGTGCGCCAGCGCGTGACCAAAGGCCGCGACGTCATGGCCGCGTGTGGTCAGCTCGGCAACCCGCTTGCGCGCCGCGATCACAAACGGTTGGGGCAGATTCGAGCCTAGCCCTTGCCTCGCTTTTTGCCGCGATAGCGGACCCGTAGCGGCGTCCCTTGAAACCCAAAGCGCTTTCGAATCTGATTGATGACGTAGCGCTGGTAGCTGAAGTGTACGTCTCTCGGAGCGTTCGTCATGATGACGAACGTCGGCGGCGCCACGCTCACCTGGGTGATGTAGTAGAGTCGCACGGCGCGATGATGCATCGTGGGTGGCGGGTGCCGCTCCAGCACTTCATCGAAGAAACGGTTGAGCTCGGCCGTGGGGATCCGCTTCCGATGCTCGTTCACGGCGTCCTCGATCCGACCGAGCAGAGCATTGATGCCTCGCCCTTCTAGCGCGCTGACCGTGACCATCGGCGCCCAAGGCACGAACGCGAGCACCTCGCGGGTGCGATCCATCGCCTTCTTCTGGGCGTCCCGTTCCAGAAGGTCGGTCTTGTTGAGTGCGAGCACGAGTGCGCGGCCGCGGTCGTGGGCGAGTCCGGCGATCTTGGCATCCTGCTCCCCAACTCCTGCCTCCGCATCGATCATCAGCACCACGACGTGACTTCGCTCGATCGACCGGATCGCCTGAAGCACGCTCAAACCTTCGACGCCTCGTTTCTTCACGCTGCGCTTGCGCCGGATCCCCGCCGTGTCGATCAGGATCAGGCTCTTGCCATCGCGCTCGACGAGCGTGTCGACGCTGTCGACGGTCGTCCCTGGCCGATCGTCGACCAGTTGGCGATCCTCGCCGCAGAGGCGGTTCACCAGCGACGACTTGCCCGCGTTCGGCCGGCCGACAATCGCCACCCGCGGCACGTCGAGCTCGGGATCCGCGCTCTCGACCGGTTCGGGGAGGCGTTCCGCGATCGCATCCTCGAGCTCGCCAATGCCCCGGCCGTGAAGCGCCGACACGGGAAGGATCTCGCGTAGCCCGAGCTCGTAATAGGAAACCGCTCCGTGTCCTTTGGCCTCGGAGTCGGCCTTGTTCGCGACGAAGATCACCGGCTTTCCCGCGTCGCGGAGGAGTGCAACCGCTTCGCGGTCTGCGGGCAGCGGGTCGACCGTTGCATCGACGACGCAGATCACCACGTCACACTCCTCGAGAGCGAGCCTGACCTGGCTGACGATTCCCGCCTTCATCGGATCGTCGCTTTCCGGGTCGAAGCCGCCGGTGTCGATCAAGACGAACCCTCGCCCGAGCACGAACGCGTCGGCATAGTGGCGGTCACGCGTGACCCCGGGGACGTCTTCGACGATCGCGAGGTGCTGCCCGGCCAACCGGTTGAAGAGCGTGCTCTTGCCGACGTTTGGGCGCCCCACGATCGCGACGAGAGGCTTGCCGACCACCGAGCCGGCAGGCCGTCGATGGCTGCGGTGGCGAGGGCTCACGGCTGCCCCTCTTTGATCGCGAGCCGTCGAGCTTGAACCGGATCGCGCGTCCAACCCGGAATCACCTTCACCCAGAGGCGCAGGTAGACTTTCTTGTCGACGAACGCCTCGATCTGCTCCCGCGCCTCGGTGCTGATCTTCTTGATCGTATCGCCTTTGGTTCCGATGACGATCGCCTTGTGACTCGCTTTTTCGACGATGAGCGTACCCTCGATTCGAAGGAGCTCCCCCTCGTCCTCGTAGCGGTCGAGCTCGCACGCAATTCCATACGGGACTTCCTGCCGCGTGTTCATCATGGCCGCCTCACGAATCAGCTCGCTCGCGAAAAATCGCTCGGGGCGGTCGGTCAAGAACTCCGGATCGTAGAGCAGGCCCTCGGGCAGGGTTTGGCGAATTTCGCCGAGCAGGGCATCGAGGTTGGTCTCCTCGGTGGCCGAGATTGGGACGATTGCAGCCGGCGTGAGCTGCTCTTGGTACACCTCGATGAAGGGAAGGAGCTTCTCTTTGGCTTTGAGCCGGTCGACCTTGTTGATCGCGAGGATCACCGGAAGCCCCGAGCCCCGAAGTGCGCTCAGCACCTCCGCGTCTTTTTCATGCACACGCGGCGCCGCTTCGCCCCGCGGCGCTTCCGTCACGAACACGACCGAGTCGCAGCCCGCCAGGCCCTGCTTGGCGCTGCTTGCCAGGACCCGTCCGAGCGCACCTCTTGGACGCTCGAGGCCGGGCGTGTCGACGAATGCGATTTGCGTCGGCGGTTCCTCGAGCGCGACTACGCCGAGCACACACGACCGCGTCGTCCCGGGCCGAGGCGTCGCGATCACCAGCTTCTGGCCCAGCAGCGCGTTGAGCAGCGTGGACTTCCCGACGTTCGGACGTCCCACGATCGCACATCGCCCGGCGCGGGGTATCTCGGTCTCCGTCCTCGACATCGCGCGAGAGTGTAGGGCCGTGGCCCCGGCATGTCCCGTGCGCTATGCTCGCGGCGCTCATGACGAAACACACTTCCGCTTGGCCCATGATCGCGTCGTTTTTCCTCTTGTCGCTCACCGCTTGCGAGGGCGGCGTGGGTACGACGTGTTTTCAAGACGATGAGTGCAAAAGCGGGCTTCAGTGCTGTCATACCGGCAGCGCCTTCACCCAGGGCGAGTGCCAGGTCGAATGCAGCGAAACGCCGGACGCCGGCGTGGATGCCGGTCAAGGGGGTGCCGGCGGCGACGCGGGTGCGGGCGGTCGAGGCGGCACCGGGGGTACCGCCGGAACAGGCGGTATCGGCGGGGCGTCGGGGATGGGTGGCTCATCGGGGATGGGTGGCTCATCGGGGATGGGTGGCTCATCCGGGATGGGCGGAGCGGCCGGCACGGCCGGCGTCGGAGGCATTTAGTTCTCATGCGGCCGCACGCGCTCGCTCTGCTGATGTGCGGCATCGCAGCGCAAGCGGGAGCGCAGCCCGCACCTGGCTCCGCAGACGTGGCGCTGCCCTCCGATGACGAGATCGAAGCGCAGCTCTCCGATCCTCGGACTCGCCGGGAGGAAGCCTATGCGCTCGGTGTCCGGCTCTTCGAGGTCGAGCGGTACGAAGCCGCCGAGCAGGCCTGGCTTCGGGCGCACGCGCTCGGGCGCGACGCAGCTCTCTTGCTGGCGGTTGCCGACGCCCGGGAAAGGCGCGGCGATGAGCCTGGCGCAGTGGCGATGCTCGGGCAGTATCTCCGCGAGCGACCCGGGGCGCCGGATCGCGTAGCGATCGAGGCGCGCATCGCGACGCTTCGAAAGACCCCTGCAGTCCTCGTCGTTCGCTCGGAGGAGCCGGGGCACGCGATCCTGCTCGACGGAGCGCCGATTGAACGAAAGACGCCTTCCAGGGTCGAGGTCGAGCCTGGCGCCCACACCGTGCTCGTGGTGGGTGAAGGAAGCCAGGTCGGCGAAAAGACCGTCCGCGTAGGATACGGCGAGGTAAAGGAGCTCAGCTTCACGCGCGAGAGCGAGAGCGACGCAATCGTCGCGCAGAGCAAAGAAGCGGTACGCCAGTCCGAGGCCGCCCGAGCCCGGGAGGACCAGATCGTTCGCCGGGCTTCGATCTCCACCGGAAGCATCGCCCTCGGCGCGTTTGCCACCGGCGCCGTGCTAGGCGCGCTCGCGCTGGACAGACAGCGAGACAATCAGAACGCGCCGTCCGCCCGCACCGCCGATCAGCGAGATGCATTTGCGTTGGGCGCACAACTCACGCTGAGCCTCGCCGTGCTGTCCGGCGTCACGTCGCTCACCCTTTTCCTGACACACGAAAAGAAGAAGCGGCGCGAGCGGGAAGCCGCAAACCTGCAGATCGACATCCACGGCGCCGGCGCAACGGCGACGTTGAGGTTTTGAGACGCGTCAGCGCCGCCTAGCGACGGCCGAGCAGCTTCACGCGCGTGCGCAAAGAGCGCATCACGGCAAGCTGCGTCGCTGCAACGAAGCCGTGTGAGAAGTGCGTGTTGCCAGCGATTAGCTTTCGGATGAGCTTCGGGGAGTCGGATGGGTCGAACGCGGCCCACGCGATGACGCCCGCCTCACCTCCGCGATACGTGTGCGTGTCGAACCGCCACTTCCCCTTCGAGAGCGTTCCCGAGATGCCGTCCACCGCGATGACGTTGGCGCTTGGACGCAGAATCATCTGGCCGCCGACTTGCAGGAGCGGGATTGGAATCTCCCAGTCGAACTTCACCCCGCTGTCGGTCTTTGCGACCACCTCTGCACACGTTCCATGAAGCAGCGACTTCCCGAACTCTTCCGGGTCGAGCATCACCCGCCGGACGCGGCCGACGCTGGCTCCCGCGCGTCCGACGACCGTGACGCTTTGAAGCGTCGCGCCGTCCATGTCCATCAGCACGAGATCGCCGCGGCCGAGCAGTGGGTGAAGCGCCTGCATGTCGACGTTGGGCCGACGCAGCGGCTTCTGGGCGAATCTTCCGTCGATGAAGGTGCCAGCGCGTCGCTCGGACTCCGTCTTGACCTCCAAGAGGGTGACCATCGCGACCGCGACGTTGATCGTGCGATTCACGGCATTACCCTCGGACGCGAGCTGCCGGGTGATGTAGTTGGCATTTCGCATGTCGAGGCGCGACGAAAACACGACCAACGACTTGTTGGGCCCGTCTCGATAGACGCGCCACATCACGCGCCCGATCCCGAGATCGCCCCCGGTGGTTCGGATGTCGAACCGGTAGCCTCGAGTGGGATCGATGGGATAGGTCGTCATCACGTTTTGGCCCGTCAACGAGAACAAGGTGACCCCCCACGTCCAGTCGAAGGCCGTCATGTTCTCGTTCACGGAGTGCACGTCCACCGAGGTCAACGCGCTCATGAAGCGTGGATAGTCGGAGGGCTTTCCGATCACGGACGCGACCGTCTCCGCAGGCGCGTGGATTCGCGCCATGTAGATGACCGCTGGTAGATCGGTTTGCCGATTCGAGAATTCGGTCAGCACGACCGGCCCGTTCGCGACGTAAGGTTTCAACAGCGCACGCTCTTCGACGTTCAACGCGCCTAGACGCGCAACGGTCGCGTCAACCCGGCTCGTCCGCTGTTCGGCAAGCGCGTTGGTGCTCCACGCCGCGAAAAGAAGGAACGCTACTAGAAATCTACGCATGCCGTTTGGACGGCGGCGGTTGCCGATTCTTCAATGCCGCGGCAAAAAGGCGCTCGAGGGGCTTCGGCGTGCGAGTGGAGAGCAAATGGACCCCCGGGGGCATCCTATTGTGGCTGATCGCGGCCGTCGTCGCGAGCCTCATCGTCTGCTCACAGTCGCGGCCTGCGAGCGGGCCCGGTCCGGCCGCCCCAACGGGCGAATTCGATCTCGACGTCGACATCGTCGAGTGACCGATTCGAGCGGTTCTTCGAAGGCTTCTGGGCCTGCGGAGGCTCTGCTTGACCCCTCGGGGCCGCCGACCTTTACTAGCCGCATGCAGATCTTCATCGACACCGCGGACATCGAAGAGATCCGTGATGCCGCCGCAATGGGAGTCATCGATGGCGTGACGACGAACCCCTCGCTCGTCGCAAAGACGGGGCGGCCCTTCGAGGAGGTGCTCGTCGATATTTGCGAGGTCGTCGATGGACCGATCAGCGCCGAGGTGGTGGCCACCGACTATGAAGGCATCCTGAAAGAGGCTCGGACGCTCGCCAAGATGCACGAGAACATCGTCGTGAAGATCCCCCTCATCGCGGAAGGCCTCAAGGCCGTACGCACTCTGAGCGGTGAAGGGATTCGAATCAACGTGACGCTCTGCTTCAGTGCGACCCAAGGGCTTCTCGCCGCGAAGGCTGGCGCCACGTACATCAGCCCCTTCGTAGGCCGCATCGACGACATCAGCGGCAACGGCATGGAGCTCGTGGAGCAGCTCGTCACGATCTACCAAACCTACGGGCTCAGCACGCAGGTGCTCGCCGCGAGCATTCGTCATCCCGTACACGTCGTGCAGGCAGCCCTTCTCGGGGCAGACGTCGCAACGATTCCGCACAAGGTGATCCACCAGCTGCTCAAGCATCCGCTCACGGACATCGGGCTCGAACGGTTCCTCGCCGACGCCATGAAGATCCCCAAGGGGTAGGACGGCCGCAGCTCGCGAGCCTCACGCATGCGGCCCAAAGTCCTCGTCGTCTACAAGAAGAGCACCTACCAGCGCTACGTGGGTCGTGCTCAGGCGCGGCTCCAGGAGCTGATCGGGCACGGCGACATCTCGGTGGAAGGGCTGCTGCGCGAGCACGAGATCCACCAAAAGACGCTCAAGCGTGCGAAAATGGCGCTGCGCGAGCTCGGTGCGCGGGCGGTACTTCGTTATCGGCCCGAGCCGATGCCCGAGCAGGGCGCCTGGGACCTCATCGTCACCTTGGGCGGCGATGGCACGTTGCTTTGGGCCTCTCATCTTGCCGACTCGTCGACACCGATGCTCGCCATCAACAGTGCCCCCGATACCAGCGTCGGCTACTTCTGCGCGGGGAATGGAAACGACGTCGACGACGTTCTCGCAAAAGCGCTCTCGGGCGAGCTTCGTGCAAGCCGGCTTGCTCGAATGCGCGTCGACGTCGGAGACAAGGTGATCTCGACACGGGTCTTGAACGACGCGCTCTACTGTCACGAGAGCCCGGCGGCGACGTCCCGGTACATCATCGAACACGACGGCGACAGCGAGCGCCAGATGTCGAGCGGCGTCTGGGTGGGGCCCGCGGCAGGGTCGACGGCCGCGATCCGGTCGGCCGGGGGAAAGGTGCTGCCGATCGGGTCGCAGAAAATCCAATTCGTCGTTCGAGAGCCATACCGCGGAATCGACAACAAGTATCGGTTGGTCAAGGGGATGGTTTCACCCGGGACGCGCGTGACGATTACCAGCCGAATGACCAAGGGTCGGATCTTTCTAGATGGCACGCAGAAGGTGCACGTCGTGGGCATCGGCGACCGCGTTTGCATGCAGCTCTCCGACGAGCCACTCACGCTTCTCGGCCTCTCGAGGCGCACCGACGGGTCGAGCACCCGCCCCGCAGTGAAGTAAATTGACGACCCGAACGCCGGGGCGTTAGGTAGTACGTCGTGGGGGGGACTCGCAGCCATCTCGCCATGACCGTCTGGCCTTTGGCCGCTCTTTTTTCGTTGGAGCTCTCACGGATGTGGCCCGCACTCGGAGGCGCGAGCGCGTTTGCGGCCGCTTCCCCAGCGAGCTGGCTCTCCCTCGTCGCCCACACGATCGTCGTCGCCGTCTTTCTGGTGGCGTACGCCCGTGGATGGAGTCAGCTGCGCGAGACCGCCGCCGGCGCGGCTCCCTACCGCTCCGAGGGCTGCCTACGATTGCAAAAGCTGGCCGGCGGAATGGCGTGGGGTCTCGCCGTCGCGCACCTGGCACTTCAGTGGTTCATGACGTTCGTGGCTGGACCGGTGTCGCTGAGCCACTACGAGCTCCTCCGGGGTTTTCTCTCCCATCCGCTCGTCGTGGCGTTCTACGTGGCGGGGCTTGCTTCGCTCGGCCTGTTTCTCTCCCAGGGCGTCGCGGCGTCGATCCGCGACTGGGGGTGGGCTCGGCGGCCCGAGGGCTCCCGATGGTTGGAGGTGGGCTGTACCGTGGCGTCCGCGATGGTGATGCTGATGGCGCTCAACGTGTTGAGCCACTTCGTGACGGGCCGGGCCTATTGGTCCGGCGTCTCGACGAGCCAATCGGCCGGTGACGCGGGAGGCAGCCCGCGATGAGCTCGCCGCGGATCTACGCCATCGCGCTCAATACGTACCGCGAAGCCGTTCGCGACCGCGTCCTATTCGGCGTCGTCGTATTCGCCGCGGGTGTACTGGCGCTCACCCTGGCGCTAGCGGAGCTTTCGCTCGACCAACAGATGCGCGTCGTGACCGACCTCGGGCTCGCCTCGATTTCTCTCTTCTCGGTCGTCGTGGCGATCTTCCTCGGTTCGTCCCTTCTTTACAAAGAGATCGAGCGAAAGACCCTCTACGTGATTCTCCCAAAACCGATCGCCCGATACGAGTTCCTGCTGGGCAAGTACTTCGGCATCGTCGCGACGTGTGCGGTCTTCATCGCGGTCGTCGGCGCGCTGCAGCTGGTCGTGACCGCCATTCAGGCCGGTGCGTCGACGACCGCAATCGTCCTCGTCGTGGCTGCGCTCGCTGTGGCGCTCGGCGTTGGGCTGCTGCTCGTGGCCGACCGTACGTTGGTGTTGCCCATCTGGTCCCTCGCTGCGCTCGCCGGTGCCGCGTGGCTCTGCTCGACGGTCGATGTGGAGCTCTTTCGTCTTCTCGCGTCCCTCCTGCTCAATCTCGGTGAGGTTCTGATCCTCACCGCGGTAGCGCTCCTGTTTTCGTCTTTCTCTACGCCGTTCTTGACCGGTGCGTTCACCTTTGGCGTGTGGCTGGTGGGGCGGGCGGCGCACGACATGGTGGCAATGAAAACCCGGGTGCTGAGCCCCGGGGTGAAAGCGCTGCTCGGTTGGCTCGCGGAGATTCTCCCGAACTTCAATCTGTTCGTTCCGGGGCGAAGCACGCTCGTGGCGGGCGGATCGGGCTTTTACGTGGCGACCACGATGGGCTATGCCGTCCTCTACGCGGCAGTGGTCCTGTTCATCGCAGCGCTGATCTTTCGGCGCCGGGATTTCTTGTGACGCCAATCCACCGGCGCCCTGGGTTCGTGGCAGCCGCCGTCATCATCTTCTTGAGCGCGGCTTCCCTTGCACGCGTCGCGAGCTCGTCGCGCAACGAGCTCGTCGCTGCCAACGCCCATCGGCATGGGGGTGAGATCCCGTTGGCGATCGAGCACTACCGACGTGCGATCCGCTGGCAGTATCCGATGAATCCTCACTCGGCGAAAGCTGTGGGGGCGCTTCAGTCGATCGGTCGCGAGCTCGAAAGGTCGGGCGATCGGGAAGGAGCGCTGTTGGCGTGGCGCTCGCTTTCAGGCGCCCTGGCAGCAACCCGCGTCCTCTACTTGGGCGAACATCCTGCGAGGGAGGACGCGAACGCCGAGATTGCCCGTCTGCTGGCGATGGATCGAAACGCCGAGCTCGACCGGGGTCTGAGCGACGAGCAGCTCGCCGCCGATCATCTGCGACTGCTCGCCGTAGACGGCTCCCCCAACCCATGGTGGGCTACCCTGCTGATTGTGGGAATGGGGATCTGGACCGGCGCGTTGTTCGTGTTGGCGCGGCGCGGATTCGATCCGGAAGGTCGGTTCCAGTGGGCGTCCGCCAAGGCCCCGTTTTGGGGTGCCCTGGTCGGCCTGGTTTCCTTTTGCTTGGGACTGCTCTTCGCCTGAAGTTGCCCGGGGAGGGGGCTCGCGGTAACAGGGGGCGTCGTGGACAGCATCCAAATCGTCGGTGGCAGGAGGCTGGTCGGCTCCGTTCCAACCAGCGGTGCCAAGAACGCCGCGTTGCCGATTCTGTCGGCGGCTCTCTTGGCGGACGGGGAGCACGTTTTTCGAAACGTGCCGAACCTTCGCGACGTGCACACGATGACCCAACTGCTCGAGCGCCTCGGAGCGCGGGCGCGCTTCGCAGACGGTCGCGTCGAGGTCACGCTCGAAGGGGCGATCGAGCCCACCGCACCCTACGAGCTCGTCAAGCAGATGCGCGCATCGGTGCTCGTGCTTGGCCCCCTCGTTGCACGCTGCGGCCACGCGGTCGTGTCCCTGCCGGGCGGTTGTGCAATCGGGGCGCGCCCGATCGACCAACACCTGAAGGGACTGGCTGCCATGGGAGCCGAGGTCGAGCTTCACCACGGCTACGTCGAGGTCAAGGTTCCGGGGGGAAGGCTGCACGGGTCCGATGTCAGCCTGGACTTCCCGACACACACGGGCACGGAAAACCTCATGTGCGCGGCCGTGCTAGCCGAGGGACGCTCGACGCTGACGAACTGTGCGCGTGAGCCCGAAGTCGAGGAGCTCGCGCGGGTTTTGAACAAGATGGGTGCCCGGATCGAAGGCGCCGGGACGTCGGTCATTTCGATCGAGGGAGTCGATGCGCTGCACCCAATCGATCACGCGATCATCCCAGATCGCGTCGAGGCCGGTACGTTCATGGTCGCCGCCGCGGCCACGGCCGGGAACGTCCTCGTCGAAGGCATCGGCTTCGAGCCGCTCCAGGCCGTGGTCGCCAAGCTTCGCGAAGCGGGCGCCACGGTCGAGCGAGAGGGGGACGGCATTCGCGTCGTTGGCTCGGAGGTGATCTATCCGACCGATTTGATCACGCAGCCGCATCCGGGGTTCCCCACCGACATGCAGGCGCAGCTCATGATGCTCATGTGTCTCGCCCGGGGAACGAGCCGCATCACCGAAACGGTCTTCGAGAACCGCTTCATGCACGTTTCGGAGCTCAACCGCATGGGCGCCGACATCCAAGTTCAGGGAAGAACCGCCACCGTTCACGGTGTGGCGAGGCTCGAGGGGGCCGAGGTCATGGCCACCGATCTCCGCGCCAGCGCATCGTTGGTCGTGGCCGGTCTGGTCGCCGATGGCACCACCAACGTTCGACGGGTCTATCACCTCGATCGGGGCTATGAGCACATCGAACGGAAGTTGGCCAGACTCGGTGCCGACATCCGGCGGGTTTCCGGAGATGCCTAGACGCAACGAAAAAACCATCGTCATCGCGGTTCCAAAGGGTCGCGTACTCGAGTCGCTCGGCGCTAGGCTTCGCGACGCGGGGATCGCGACCGAAGCGCTCACGTCCAAGAGCCGCAAGCTCGTTCGTCACGACAGGCGTTCGGGTCTCAGCTATCTGCTTCTCAAGCCGGATGACGTACCGACCTACGTCGAATACGGGGCCGCCGACCTCGGCATCGTCGGGCGCGACGTGCTGATGGAGCGCGAGTACGACGTGTTCGCGCCCGTCGACCTCGACATCGGAAAGTGCCAGATGATGGTCTGCGGCCGCCCCGGGGAATCGATCAACGGACGCGGCGAGCGGCCGCTTCGCGTGGCGACGAAGTTCACCAACGTCGCCGAGCGTTATTTCCGCGACCGCGGAACGCCCGTGGAGCTGATCTTTTGCCAGAGCTCCGTCGAGTTGGCGCCGCTCACCGGCCTCGCGGACGTGATCGTCGATCTGGTCGAGACGGGCGAAACGCTCCGGCAAAACGGCTTGGCGCCGCTGGAGAAGATCGCAGACATCAGCTCGGTGGTCATCGCCAACCGCGCCGCCCTCAAGTTGCGCCGCGCTGCAATTCAGCCGATCCTCGACGCGCTCCGTTCCTAGCCGCCGATGCTTCGTCTCCGAACCGCAACCGACGCTGCTTGGATCGAGGTCGTGATGCGCGACTTCGACGCGTTTCTCGTCGACCATGCCGCGTGCGAGCGAAAGGCGTCCGCGACGGCGCTCAAGCTGGTCTCGCACTACTCGGACCGGAAGGTCCTGGTACGCGAGCTGATCCCGTTTGCGCAGGAGGAGCTCGACCACTATCGGCGCGCGATGGAGATCATCATCGACCGTGGGCTCGACACCCGGCCCGACGAGAAAGACCCGTACGTAGGCGCGCTGATGCAGCTGATCGAGCGAGGGCCGGAGCAGTACTTTCTCGACCGGCTTCTCGTGCTCGGGGTCGTCGAGGCACGAGGATGCGAGCGGTTCGGGCTCGTCGCCGAGGCGCTCGAGCCGGGCTCGCTCAAGGACTTCTACCTCGACATCGCGCGCTCGGAAGCGAGGCACCACGGCCTCTTCGTTCGCCTCGCACGCGAGTACTTCCCAGCCGACCGCGTTCAAAAGCGACTCGACCAGCTTCTCGACGCCGAGGCCAAGATCATAGACGCCCTCCCGCTCCGCCCCGCCGTCCACTGAAAAGGGGACTGTCCCCTTTTTCTTAGAGAGGTTTTCGGTAGAGGACTCGGATCTCGTGGAAGCCGAGGGCGTCGTGGGCGCGGCGGGCGCCCCGGTTGTCGGACCACGTGGCGGATTCCATCACCTCGCACCCTGCCGCGGCGAACCGTTTCTCCAGCTCTTGCGCGAGCCTTCGGCCGACGCCCGAACCGCGCGCGTCCGGTTCGACGAACCAATCTTCGACGATACCCCGCTTCGGCAGCGCGCGGCGGGGCTCGACCGCAACTCGGCCCGTGATGTACCCGACGCAGGCGCCTTCTCGTTCGGCGACGAGGACGACCCTGCGGCTGTCGCGGAGCGTCGCGTCGAGATCGTCGCGGAGCACCTGCTCGTAGTCCCTGTAACCGATGAGCGGCAGGTGCTCGGCGGGCACGACCTCGTCGCGGTGCTCGACGTACAGGCGTTGGTGGAACGCCCAGAGCACAGCGCGATCCGTGCTCTCGGCCTCACGCACCGAGATCGTACCCATGGCGCGAACCTAAGCGCTTCGCCCGCCTGTGGGTAGAGGCCGCCTACCGGACTCGGATCGAGCTGCGAATTCGGCCGAACGTCTTTCGGCCGATGCCGGGGACGCGCATGATGTCCGCGATGCGCCGAAACCGGCGCTTTTTCCGCTCGGCCACGATCGCCTCTGCGCGAGTAGGCCCGATCCCGGGAAGCCGAACCAGCTCGGCCGGCGCCGCCTCGTTGATGTTGATGCGTGCGTCCTCCGCGACCGTGGGGGGCCCCTGTGCGGGCGGATCGGCCCCGCTGAGCGCTCGCGCCGGCTGTGTAGCGAGAACCCCGGCCGCGAGCAGGACCGCGAGGAGGGCTCGAATCATGCCGCCCTCTCGCGGGACGCTGCCTCCCGTGCTTCTCGCGGCTGATAGTCGCGAATCTGCAGCTCACCGTTGACCGGCATGGCGTCGAGCCGAACGCTGAGGCTGCCGTCGCGATTGACGAAGGCGGCGCCGACACGCACCCAGAACTTCCGGCCGTCCTTGTTCCGCTCGACGATCGTGTAGGCGATCTTCACTTTGCTTTCTTCTTGCATCACTCCTCCTGGCTGGTTGCGACCCGATCCCATGCACGGAAAGTGCCATCGGTCGGCCGAGTGATTTCGAGGCCGTGCATCGGGCGCGCTGGCGAGCTCCGCCGACGCCGACGACGACCGCCACTCCATCACGAGGGTTTGGTTTCGTTTGTTGGCTGCGACACTTCCTGTCACTATCCGGCCGACGAAACCGAGAAGGAGTCAGATGAGGATTTCACTTTCCGAGAGCAGCTGGGACAAATCGACCGCAGACATCGTCGCGCTCGCGGTTCCGTCGGGAAAGACGAAGCTCAGCCGAGCGCTCGGCCGAATCGAAGCCGTAACGGGCAAGGGCACCATCAAGCAACTCGCGTCCGACGAGCGCTTCGAGGGCAAGGCAGCGCAGCGTCTCAAAGTCGCCGCGCAGGGAAAAGCGAAGTCCCGCTGGCTCCTGCTCGTCGGGATCGGCGACGAAAAGGACGCGACCAAAATCGCCTGGCACATGGGCCATGCGCTCACGTCCGCGGCTCGGGCGCAAAAGAGCGGTGCTCTCTCGCTGCCCGACGTGACCCCGGAGTCGGTCCGCGCTGCATCGCAGGGCTTGATCGCGGGGGCGTATCGGTACACCGAGTACAAGTCGGACAAGGCAGCGAGCACGACGTTGACCTCCGCGGTCATCCTCGGGGCCCCGAAGAGCACTCGCGGGCTCGCCGCAGCGATCCGCGAGGGCAAGGCCGTCGCCGAGAGCGTGAACTTCGCACGCGACTTGGTGAACCGGCCGCCAAACGACCTCACCCCGATCACGCTGGCCCGGGCAGCGTCCTCTCAGTCCCGAAAGCTCGGGCTATCCTGCCGGGTCTGGAACAAGGCGCGAATCGAAAAAGAGGGCATGAACCTCCTTCTCGCCGTCAACAAGGGGAGCGCGATCGAGCCGAGGGTGATTCACGTGGTCTACAAGCCTTCGCGCCCAAAGAAGAAAGTGGTGTTCGTCGGCAAGGGCCTCACGTTCGATGCGGGCGGTCTCTGCATCAAGCCCGCAGGGTCCATGGTCGACATGAAGTGCGACATGGCAGGCGCAGCCACCACGCTCGGAATCGTCTTCGCCGCAGCGCGGCTCAAGCTTCCCATCGAGGTCCACGCAGTCGTCGGTTCAACCGAGAACATGACCGGTTCCAAGGCGTACCGACCTGGCGACGTCTACGAGTCTCTCGAAGGCAAGACCGTCGAGGTGATCAACACCGACGCTGAGGGCCGGCTCGTGCTTGCCGACGTGCTCACGTGGTCGGTGCGAAAGCTTAAGCCCGATTACATGATCGACCACGCGACGCTGACGGGCGCCTGCATGATCGCGCTCGGTCCGTGGCGTGCTGCGCTGTACACCGACGACGAACGATTGGCGTCGAAGTATCTCGAGGCCGCGGACGTAGAGGGCGAGTCCTTTTGGCGAATGCCGCTCGACGCCGACCTACGCTCCACGCTGAAGAGCCCGATCGCCGACTTGAAGCACGTCGGCGGCCGCTACGGGGGCTCGATCACCGCTGCGCTCTTCCTCAAGGAGTTCATCGAGGAGACGGTTTGGATGCACCTCGACATCGCGGGCCCCGCGTTTGCCGAGCGTCCGCAGGGCCGTCTGCCCAAGGGAGGAACGGGCTTCGGTGTCGCGACGGGCGTCCGATTTCTCGAGAGCCTCGCCGAGTAGCGACGTCAGAGGCGATACGGGAACGTCACCTTGAAGGTCGACTGCTTGAACCGCGGCACCCGTGCCCGCTTGACAGCCGACTCGATGCAGGAGCCGACCGGCGTCCCCTTGAAAGGACCCGAAGTGATGCGCGCGCCGGTCGCCCGGCCGGTCTTGCCGCTAAACGTCACGTTGACCGTTGCGGTGCCACCGGACTCCTTCCTGCAGGCTTTGACCCCGCCGCTCACGCCTTGCAGAGCGGTTTTGACGTCGTTCCGGGAGGGCGCATCGGGGAGGCCGGAGTCGCTCGAGCTCGATGAGCGCTGGCTTGGCTTCGGCTTCGGTGAAGAGGACCCGCCCACGACTTCGTCCATCAGCGCGTCGAGGTTGTTGCTGCTCCGCTTCTTGGGGGCGGGCGCGGGGGCCTCGGCCGTGTCGGTGGCGCGTCGGCGCTTCGGTGAGGTGGACGTGCTCCGGCGCTTGGGTGCCGGCGCCGCGGCTGCCGCAGTCGGCTCGGGTTCCGGAGGCAGCGCCGCAGTCGGCTCGTCGATCGTAGCCGCCTCTTGAATGGGCTCGGCTGCGGCAAGCGCGCTCCCGGGTGGATCCACGGGTGCCTGCGCAGCGTTGGCCTGCGCGTTCGACCCAGGGATCGCCTGATTGGGAGGCGCTTCGGCCGATGCGGTGATCTCGAGCGTGTCGTCGTCCGGACCGCCAAGCGCCATCCCGGCCACGACGCTCACGGCGATGATCGCCACTCCAACGAGCGCCGCGCCACCGATCCAAAGCCAGCGATTGCCCCCGGAGGTTTCGAGGGGCGCGGGCCCGAGAAGCGGCCCGCCGAGCGCGGCTCCGCCGGCGCCGGTTCCAATCGCGAGAAGATCGTCGACCGCCTGCGAGGGGGCTGCCTTGGTGCCGGGCGTCGTCGACTTCGCGAGCGCGCGGATGTCGATCAGGCCCGACCCCTCGCCCGCCGCTTGCGGCGACGGCTGTGCGGCCGGGGCGGGCTCGCTCGCGATCGGTGCCGATCCGCCCGACCCGCCCCCGCGGGACGCGAGCTGCTGCAGATTGCTGAGTGAAAAGAGGACGGAGTTCTCATTTCGTTGGCCGGTCATCCGCTGCGGTGCAGCAGCCTCGCCCGTCGCGCCGCCTTGTCCGAACGCGCCGGATGCAGGGCCCGATTCCGCGGGTGCAGCGGCCATCGGAGCGTCCTCTCCTGGGGTTGGGGTCGGATGCTCATCGAAGCTGCCGAACATCCCGCTCGGTTCGATCTCGCCGGTCGGCTCGCGGCCGCCGTCATTGAACAGGTCGCCGCCCGTCGCGAAAGCCGATGTGTCGTCGGTCGTCGCAGACGTGCTCTCCTGCGCGGCAGCGCCACCGAACACCTGTGCAAGCTCCGACACGTCACCGGCGACCTTCCAGTCGTCGAACCCTTCCTTCCAGACGTAGGAGTCGAGACCGACGCTGCCTTTGGCGAACAGCTGGCTGAGCTCGATCGGCGCGAGCGGCCCTTTCTGCTCTCCGTCGACCACGATGTACCAGGTGGCCTCACCCCCGCGATCCGGACCGCCGCCGGCTCCCTCGAACGGGTGTGCGCCGGTCTGATCGCCTCGCACCTCGAGAACCGACGAGCATTTTTTGCACCGGATCTTGAAGATTTTTCCAGCGACCTTTTCGTCGGCGATCGAGTATTTGGCCCCGCAGCTATCGCAAACGATCTTCATCTGTAGCCCCCGTCTCCCCTCGGCGCGCGCCAGCCCCGAATCGAGGATTCCCCTTTAGGACCGGGATCATAGCGGTCCTCTCCCATGCCGAGCAAGAAGTTCACGAAGGTTCTCCCCGCCACCTTTGACCCGCATGTTGGCGATTCCTTGGGTCTTTTTCAGTTGACCACGACCAGCTCGGCGCCGTCGTGGCCGCAGAAGAGGTGGGTCGGGGCGTGACGCACCCCACATTCCGGGCAGATCTTGCGGGCATTGGGCCTGACCGGCGGACGCGTCGAGCTTGCCGCTCCGAACAAGCCGTACGGCACCAGCTCATCGGCGTCTTCCGGACAGAAGCTCGCGTCGATGGGGTAGCCGCGACGGCAGGTCGGGCAAATCATCCCCTGGGAAAACGGACCGCGCGAGCGGCCTTCGATCAACTCGGCGCCGTCGCGAACGCAGTAGCGGTTGCGCGGCGGATATTCGGCCAGGCATGCGGGACAGCTCTTGACCGGTGGCTGCTGCTCCGGGGCGGGCTCGGCCGCCCGCGGGAGCTTCGAGGACTCGGGCCTGCACGCGAGGGAAGGCGACTCGTCGTTTCCCCTTCGCCGACCACGTTGGCGCCTCGTCAGCGCGGCTACGCCGACCGTGAGCAACACCAGGGCCGCCAGAGACCACGCCATCCCGAAATTGTGCCGGATCTGACAGTGGATCGGCCACAAAAAAGCCCGGGCGCTGCTTCGCCCGGGCTTCCAAGGTCGTGATCTTCGTAGGGCTCAGAGCTTCTTGACGGCTTCGGTGAGCTCCGGGACGACGTCGAACAGGTCCGCCACCAAGAAGTAGTCGGCGACCTGCGCGATCGGCGCTTCTTTGTCCTTGTTGATCGCCACGATGGTCTTGCTCCCCTTCATGCCGGCCAAGTGCTGAATCGCACCCGAGATGCCGATCGCGACGTAAAGCTTGGGTGCGACGACCTTGCCGGTCTGACCGACCTGAAGCTCCGGCGAAACGTAGCCTGCATCACAGGCCGCACGGGAAGCCCCCATCGCCGCGCCAAGCGCGTCGACGAGCGGCTCGATCACGTTGGTGAAGTTCTCCGAGCTCTTGAGGGCGCGGCCTCCCGAGACGACGATGTCGGCTTCGGTGAGCTCGGGGCGCTCGCTCTTGACGACTTCCACCCCGATGAACTCGACCTTGTCGGCAGTCGGGTCGCTCTTGACTGCGACTTCTTCGATCGGGCTCGAGCCACCCGAGGGCGCTGCCGCCTCGAATTCCGACTGGCGCACCGTCACGACCTGCTTGTCGGTCAGAATCTCGACCGTGCCCGAGACGTTGCCCGCGTACATCGGGCGGGTGTACGAGAGCTTGCCGCCATCGACGTTGACCGCCGAGATGTCGGAAGCCACCCCCGCGCCGAGCTTGGCCGCGACGCTCGGGAGGAGGTCTTTGCCGTAGGCGCTCGCGCAGGCGACGATCACGTCGTAGCCCTTGCCCACCTCCGCAACGGTGGGCGCGTACTTCTCACAGACATACCCGCCCGGGACTTCGGCCGTGAGCACTTTGCCGGCGCCGAGGTCGTTCAGCTCGGCAGCCGCCGCCGCCGCGCCTTCTCCAATCGACAGCATGTCGAATGATCCGCTGGTCCCGTCGGCAATCTGCTTCGCGGCGGTGACGGCACATAGGGTGGTCTTACGGGCTTTGCCCTCCAGGAGCTCCGCAACAACGAGAACGTTCGCCATGACTGCTGGTTCCTTTCCCTTAGATGACCTTGGCGGTGTTGTGGAGCTTGTCCACGAGATCCGCGACATCCTCGACGAACGTCGTTTCGCCGGAGCGCGCCGGCGGAAGCTCGAACTTGAGGTAGCTCAGAGACGGGCTCAGCTGCACGCCGAGATCGGAGATCGAAGTCTGATCGATCGGCTTCTTCTTGGCTTGCATGATGCCCTTGAGCGACGCGTATCGGCCGCCGACTTCGAGCTTCGCGTACTGGTGGTCGTCCGGGGTGACGCCGTTCTTGACCGACTCGGGGTGAAGTATGCGGTCCGAGGTGGTGAGCACGGCCGGTCCGGTGACTTTGACGGTCGCAACGCCGGTATCGAGCTCGCGCCGCACCTCGAGGGTCTTGCCGTCGTCGGTGGTCTTGATGCGCATCGCGTAGTTGACGATCGGCCACCCGAGCTTGTCAGCGAGCTTCGTGCCGGCGACGTTGGAATCTCCGTCGGCGGCCTGCTTGCCCATCACGACGAGATCGGGGCTCTCCTTGTCCACGATCGCCTTCAAAATGTCCGAGATGGTGCCCGCGTCGAGCGAGACATCCTCCGCGTCGACCAGGATTCCCCGCTCAGCGCCCTTTGCGAGCCCTTCGCGAATGATCCGCTGGGTGTGCTCGTCGTTGGGGCCGATGGAGACCAGGACGACCTCGCCGACACGCTTGTTCTTTTCGGCGGCATTTTCGGTCAATCGCAGCGCGGCCTCGAGACTCCAGTCGTCGAACGGATTCATTTTCCATTCGAGACCTTCCGACGTGACGGACTTCCCGTCGCCGCTCACCTTGAGCTTGCTTGCGTTGTCAGGGTCTGCGACGCGCTTGATCGGTACGAGGATCTTCACAATTCCTCCTCAAGTTCAGAGAGCCAGTACAGGCCGAATCGTGCTGAAAAACAGTCGCGCTCTAGGAGCGTTTGCGCGGCCTGTCAAGGAGCACGCCCGAGCGCGTTGCGCACGAAGGCTCGAACTTCGGCGAGGCTGCCCAGGACGGGCACCTCCTGGGGGAGCTGAGGAATTTCAGCGTGCTCCTGCAGATATGCGACCAGCGGCTTGCCGTAGCGAAGCGCGAGCTCGACCTCGCTTCGCGTCCCCCAGGAGCCGGGCAGCGCGATGATCGCGTCGGAGCTGAGCACGTTGATGTGGTTGCGTGATCCGAGCTCGGTGCCGCGCTTCCCGCTGAGATGAAGATGGGTCCGGATCGCGAGCTCGATCGAAGGATTGGGATACCCCGGGGGTGTTCGTCCCGTGTCGGGCGCGGCCGCCGGCAAGACTCCGATGGCGAGACCCTCGCGAGGCGTGGTCTCGATGAAGCCGCGGCTCACGGCGCTCATCGCACCGCCACCGCCGCCGGTGAGCAGATGGACCCGTTCGCCCGCGAGCCACCGGCCGAGCTCGACGCATCGCGACTCGTCGGCCTGCGATCCCGACCCCATCACACCGATGATCGGCAAACGCCTTTGTCCTCGCATTGCGTGTGATAGAACCCCGCGATGGCAGCAGGTGCAAGCGCTACCGGGTACGCGCTGGTCACGGGCGGCAGCAGCGGGATTGGCTTGGAAACGGCGCGGGGCCTCGCCCCGCATGTCGAGGTGGTCGGCATCGTCGGCCGCAACCGCGCCCGACTCGACGCCGCAGCCGACGCGCTGAAGAGCACGGGCGCCCGCATCGAGACGTTTCAGGCGGACTTCTCCTCGTTGGCCGAGGTGCGCCGGCTCGCGAGCGAGGTTCGCGATCGCTTCGAATCTCTGAGCGTGTTGGTGAACAACGCGGGCGTTTGGCACAAGGAACGCACCCTCAGCAAGGACGGCTACGAGGACACGTTCGCGGTCAACCACCTCGCGCACTTCCTGCTGACCAACGAGCTGAAGCCACTTCTGCTCGCGGGCGCGCCGTCCCGCGTCGTGAACGTCTCCTCGTCCATGCATGCCCGCCCCCGGCACCTCCACTGGGACGATCTGATGTTCGAGAGAGGTTGGCGCGGCTTCCGGGTGTACAGCCACTCGAAGCTCGCGAACGTCCTGTTCTCGAACGAGCTCGCCCGTCGGTGGAGCGACCTCGGCATCAGCTCGAACGCGCTCCACCCCGGCAACGTGCGTAGCCGCATCACCCGCAACAATGCGTTTCTCAATCTGCTTCACCGGTCACCGATTGCGCGCATGTTCATCATGAGCGAAGCCGAGGGCGCAGAGACGTCCGTGTACCTGGCGACCGCTCCCGAGCTCGAAGGCGTCAGCGGGCGGTACTTCGATCGAATGCAAGAGAAGTCCCCGGGCAAGACGGCGCAGGACGAAGAGGCTGCCCAACGGCTCTGGGAAGTCAGCGAGCGATTGATCGCCGATGCCATCGGCCGAGCAAGCGCGGCCTGAGGCTCCGCACCGCATCGAGATTGGGGGTCAGCGCTTCCGCAGGCCCTCGAGGAAGAGACTCGCGCAGTGCGACGCAGCTTTTCTCAGGGCGAGCGGCTCGCCTTCCCCGATCGCCCACGTCAATAGAATGGCGTCCAGAGCGCCGAACAGGCTTCGTGCGACGACTCGGGGATTCAAATCGCGCCGAAAGGCACCTTCGCTTTGGCCATCGCGTACGACGCCGGCGATCACGTCGATGTACTGCATGAAGAGCGGTGTCGCGTACTGTTTGAGCAGCCGTGACGATTGGCGCAGGTTGACCGTGATCACCTCCGCGAGCTCCCGCTGGTCTTCGAGGAGCCCGAGCTGCAGCTCGATGATCCGGGTGATGCGGTCTTCGAACGACGCGTCGGACTCGGCCACCTCGCGAAGAATGTCGAGGAGCCGATCAATGCCCTCTTCGAAAATCGTGATCAGAACATCGTCTTTGTTCTTGAAGTAGAGATAGATCGTTCCGTCCGCGACGCCGGCCGCCTTGGCGATTTCGCTCACGCGGGTCGCGTAGAAGCCGTTTTTTGCGAAGACCTTGATCGCAGCTCGCAGGATTCGGTCCCGTTTGTCCGCGGCGCCGGCTTTTCGCTTTCCCGCAGTTGAATGAACCGCCATTCAGTTTTCGGTACCACAGGGCCTGGCTGCCCGTCAAACCCGCGCCCGACCGCCTCGGTAGGTTTTTTGCTCGCTTTTGGCGGTCCACTTAGCTTCGAAGTCGATGCTCTGGGGCACACATCGCGAGGCTTTCGTCCCTGTGGCGCTTTACGCCGAGCTGGTCGCCGACGAGGAGGTGCTGCCTGTCTTCATCACCAGCATCAGCGAGTATGGGCTGCACCTCGATTCCCCCGCCATCCTCGCCAACCGTCGGACCGATCGTCTCCAGCTCCAGCTGACCCTCCCCGGTGAGCCGGGCCAACTCTGGATCGACTGCGAGGTGGTGCGCGACGATCGCGGCCTCCTCTTCAACGATACCGCCATTCGGTTCTTGGCGATGGCCAATGCGCACTGGCGTGCCGTTCGCCGGTGGGTTCGCGTCCGGGCGCTCGTGCTCGCAACCCGGCCGCTCGGCGCAGACGATGCCGCTTGAGGGCGTCGAACCCCGCGCCGGGGTGCGCGCGAAGTCCCGGGGGAAAGGGACTTGGTTTCGAAGGCCGCTTCTTCCGACGGGATCACCCTTCAACTGGAGCCCGCGGGACCGAGCCTTGTACGTCCAGTTTCTGACTGCGCTTCTGTTGGCGATCGTCACGCTTGCGTTTGCCGGTTTTCGCGGTTGGCCGTTTCTACTTGGCTCGCCGCAGGATGAGGGTGCGCTTCGCGCGACGACCTCGGCCTTGGTCATCGCGCTCGTCTTCTGGTTGGGTCTCTACGCGTGGACGAAGCAGTGGTACGTTCGGAACAACGGCGGCTTCTCTTGGCTGCTGCTCTTCACCATCGCCGCGCACATCGTCACCGGGACGGCGGTTTGCTATGCGATCGGGCCCTATACCGCGGCCGGTGGGCTGATCATGGTGGCCGCCCTATTGCTCGGCATGGTGCTCTTGGAGCGGCGATGGCTCTGGCTCGCCGCCGCGGCTTGGTTTGGCTCGATGGTCCTGATGCATCTCGCGAGTGTGACCGGCGCTCTGCCCTTCGGCGCCCTTCTCGAATCGGCGCAGGTCGACCCCGCCCTCACCGCGATTGCAGGGGAGCGAGCGGTCGCGGTCGTGCTGATCTCGGCTCCGCTGGCGATCGTGATGGACCATCTGATCGGCGTGTGGCGCCGTGACGAGCGTAGCCTCCACGAAGCGGTGCAGCTCGATTCGTTGACCGGCGCCTACGCGCGCGGCTTTGCGATTTCGCTGATGGAGAGGGCCCTACGGAAAGCGGCGAGCTCTCAGAAGCCGCTGAGCATTCTGATGCTCGATCTCGACCATTTCAAGCGCGTCAACGATGCCCACGGGCACGCGCTCGGCGACGTCGTGCTCACACGAACCACCGAAGCCGTGCAAAGCACGCTGCGCGTCGGAGACGTAGTGGGTCGCTTCGGTGGCGAGGAGTTCGTGGTTCTTCTTCCGGGGGCTGACCTCCGGCAGGCGATGGGAGCAGCGGAGCGCTGCCGCGTCGCGGTGGCCAAGATGGAGCTCCCGGAGGCGCCCTATCTCTCGGTCACGGCCAGCGTAGGCGTCGCGGCCTTTCCCGACCACGGGGCCGATCTCGATGGGCTCCTCCAGGCCGCCGACCGCGCGATGTATGCTGCGAAAGCGAATGGGCGAAACCGGGTCGAGTCGGCCGGGGAAGGATGAAAAGGAGGGGCGATGCGTGGGACACAAGTTGGATGGTCTTGGATTTGGATGGGGGCCATGCTGGCCGGCTGCGGCGGCGGGGCCACCGAAGCCGATCGACTGGGGGTCGGTGCGGAGTGCACCGCGGCCGCGGAATGTGCCACCGTCGACGGGATCGAGCTCGCTTGCGTGACCGCATTCGACGGCGGCTACTGCGGGCTCGAGGACTGCACGGGTGACACCGACTGTCCGGCCGGTTCGGCCTGCGTGACCCACAGTGGGGACGGGGAGAACTACTGCTTCCGGCTATGCGTGGACAAACCCGACTGCAACCTCAACCGGTCTATCGAAAACGAGGCCAACTGCGTCGGGAGCATCGACTTCGTGGATCCGAGGAACGAGCGAAAGGCCTGTGAGCCCCCCTCGTCGGGCCTGTGAGCCCCGATTCCCTTGACTTCGCGGGGGCCGGACCGTAGACCAGCCGCCGCCGTCATGCTGGCGTAGCTCAATTGGTAGAGCACCGGTTTTGTAAACCGGCGGTTATGAGTTCAAGTCTCATCGCCAGCTCTACTGAAAACTCGAATAACCATGGAGGGTTGCCCGAGCGGTCAAAGGGAGCAGACTGTAAATCTGCCGGCTTATGCCTACGGTGGTTCGAACCCACCACCCTCCACCGGCAGCGGGACGACCGCGAAAGCGGTCGGGGACCCCGCGAAGCACGACCAGCGGGGTGACCGTGGAAGCGGTCGGGGACCCCGCGAAACACAAGGAGAGAAGCGAAGAGATCTTGCGGGTGTAGCTCAGTTGGTAGAGCCTCAGTTTTCCAAACTGAATGTCGCCGGTTCGAGCCCGGTCGCCCGCTCCCGAAATCCAGACTATGCCCAGGTAGCTCAGTGGTAGAGCACCCCCTTGGTAAGGGGGAGGTCGTGAGTTCAAGTCTCATCCTGGGCTCCGTGAGCGCAACTCAGATCAGAACGACGAAGTAGGAAACGAACGATGGCGAAAGAAAAGTTTGTCCGAGACAAGCCACACATCAACGTAGGGACGATCGGTCACATCGATCACGGCAAGACGACGCTGACGGCGGCGATCATGAAGGTGATGGCCGACAAGCACGGCGGCGAGGTCAAGAG
>JBFGKE010000011.1:0-88374 GCA_041576815.1 Polyangiales bacterium | reverse complement strand
GCAGAGCGTCCAGATGAAAACTCTTCGAGCCGCCGAAGCCGTCGTTTGGCCGTCACTGTCGGTGGCCTCGAGGACGATGAGATGCTCCGTCCCGGTGCACTCGTCGGAGTACAAGCGTACGGTCGGGTTTGCGCCCATGCCGAGCACTTCGTCTTGAATTGCCGTCTGATTGGTCTTCCAGACGAGCGATGCGCCCGTGAGCATCCCGTCTTCCACGTCTGTTCCCGTTCCCTCGAGCGTCAGGTCCTTGTACCAGAGGTTGAGGTCCATATCGAAGCCGTCGTAGACGAGGTCCACGTCGCTATTTCCTGAATCGGTGGCCGGGTCGACGATGGTCGCTTCGGGCGGGCTTCCCATGCCTCCCATACCGCCCAGGCCTGCGGCACCACCCATACCGGCCATGCCACCCATGCCCGCGGCGCCGCCCGCGCCACCAGAGCCCGCGGTCCCACCGGAGCCGTTTCCGTCGCTGCCCTCGTCGCTGCAGCCCGCCAATGCTGCCACCGCGATCAATGTAACTAGAAGTTGTCCGTAACGTGCCATGTTGCCCCCCACCGGTCGAATGCCCCTCTTAGGGTAGTCGGGTCGCGCTCCGCATTCCAATTTCGAGGACGAGCGTCCCGTCTTCATGCTTGTTCGCTCGGGCTCGAAGGGCATGTGATAGGCTTCCGCGGCCGTGCTCGACCCACTTGCCGAATGGCCCGACGACCAATCCGTCGGTCTTCTGATTTTCGCCGAGGATTCGTCGTCGCGGCTTTCCGACCCGAACGCGATGTCCCTCGTCATGAACACGGCGCGTCGCTGGTGGTCGGCCGGTGCCAAGAACATGGCGGTCGGGCCTAGCCTCGACCCGCCGTTTCGAAATCTCTACTTCCTCGAGCTCGAGGACCCGAGCGTGGCGTCGCGCTTCGTCGACGAGCTCCGCGAAACCGAGCCCGCCTCGACGACCATCCTGGCGGCGACCCCGATCTCGCCGAAGTCAGGCCGCCGTCTGAAGAGGTTCCAGTCGTTCATGCGACATCTGCCCAATCCGAGCAGAACGGGAGGCTCCTTGCCGCCGGATTACGATGGAAGCCTGATTCCAAACGACGCGCAGCTCCGAACCCTCCAAACGATGCAGCAGGACGGCCCCGTGCTGGTGCTGAGCTTGAATCGGTATCGGGATCGCGCGGTCGATCCGATGACCGGAACGGAGAAGAGCGGCCGCGAGGTGTTTCACCCCTACTTTCGACAAACGCTTTCGACGTTCAGCCGCCTCGACGCGCGCATCTTGTGGATGGGGCAGTCGCGCGGCGTGGTCGCCGGCACGCTCGACATGCCTGCGTGGCACGACATCATGGCCGTCGCCTATCCATCGGCCGACGCCGTGAGCCGCATGATTCAAAATCCTGGCCTGCAGTCCAAAGCCCGCTATCGGATCGCCGGGCTCGACGCGTCGTGGATCGTCATGGGCCCGCTCGTCGCCTCGAGCGCAGGCTGAGCTGCCGCCCGCGCCGAAGGCGCCACACCAAGAAGAGAGCGAATGCGAAAAGCCAGAACGGCGCGTCTTTTGCCTCCGTGGTCCGGCAACCGCAGCCGCCACCGCCGCCGTCCGCGGTGCCAGGGACGACGGTGAGAGTTGCCGTCGCGGTGTCCCCCACGACGCCCTCGTCCGTGGATAGCTCGCTGGTCACGTTCTCGTAGTCTCCCGGATTTGCGTCGATCGGCGCCTCGACGGTGACGTTGAACGTGCACGATTCGCCCGGGCCGACGCTTCCGTTTCGAAGCATCAGCACGCTGCTTCCGTCGAGGACCGAGCCTTCGCCGCAGACGTCGTTGATGGGGGTGCCGGTGGCGACGAGGCCCGGCAGCACCGCATCGAGGTCGTCGGTGAAGCTGACGCCTGTGACCGTCGATGCGCTGTTGAGGTTCTCGACGGTGAAGGTGAGCGTGGTCGAGCCTCCCTGCTCGGCCGCGCCTTCAAATGCTTTGGCGAGCGTGGCCAGGTTGAAGGCGAGCTCGTCCCGTGCCGGGGCTGCTGTTCTCGGGAAGCCGTCGATCAGTCCGGTCAGCTCGCTCGTGACGTTGGTCACGGACGTGCCGGTTGCCACGTCGCCCGGAACCTGAAGCTCCACGCTAAACGTGCAGGACGAACCGGGTGCAACCGCGCCACCGGTCAAAGTGATGACGTCGGTGCCCGAGAGCATGGAGCCGGCCCCGCACACGTCGCTTGCGGGCAGGCCGAGCGCCTCGAGCCCAGGAAGAGCGGCGCTCAGATCGTCGGTGAAGGTGAGCTCTTCGGCCGTCAGGGTGGGGTGGGCGTTGTCGATCGTGAACTCGAGGGCGACGCTGTCGCCGGGCGCCACCACATCGGCATCGAAGGCCTTTGCGAACGAGAGGGCCTCGCTGATCGTCAGCGCGCTGGTGGCGCCGCTCACGACGGCGGGCGTCCCGCCGATGGTGAAGCTGAACGCGCCCGTGACGTTGTTGTACGAGTCGGCGATGGTGTCCGCGGGGATCTGGACGTCGACGTCGAAGGTGCAGGAGCTCGCGGCGGGGACGTTGCCGCCGGTGAAGATCAGAGAGCTGGTGCCGCTGATGGTCGAGCCTGCCCCGCACACGTCGGACTGAGGCAGCCCCGTCGCCGCCAGCCCCGCCAATACCGCGCTCAGGTCGTCCACGAACGACATGGCGGTCGCCGGCTCGCTCGCGTTGCTGTTGGTGATGGTGAAGCGTAGAGGCACGGTGTCGCCTGCGAAGGCCGGGTCTTGTACGAATGCTTTTTCGAGCACGACGCTCGTGACCTCGAGGTCGGCTGTGGCTGGCGCGCCGAGCACCGAGAGCCCAGTCACCGTGGCGGTCACCTCGCCCGTCGTGTTGGTGTACCGAGCGGATGACGCGTCGCTGGGCACGTCGAGCGTCACCTCGAACGTGCATTGATCCATCGGCGCAACCGTTCCCCCACTGAACACGAGCAGCGACGTCCCCTCCAAACGTGAGCCGGGGCCGCATACGTCGTCGATCGGGAGCCCCACGGCCTGCAAGCCCGAGAGCATGGCGCTCAGGTCGTCGACGAACGAAATCCCGGTCGCTTCGCCGGGCGCGTTCTCTCCGTAGCTGAGCTCGAATTGGAGCGCGATCGGGTCGCCCGGTGCCACGCGCGCCTCCGCGAATGCTTTCCGCAATTCGGGCGCGGCCACGAAATCGAGCGCCGCCGCGGCGGCCTTGCCCGTGACGGCGCTGCCGTCGACGATTGCGGTGATCGGCTCGGTGCGATTCGAGTATCGACCGGACGCGGTTTCAATCGGGACGTCGAGGACGAGTGAGAACGTACACGACGCGCCCGGCGCCAAGCTGCCGCCGGTCATCACGAGCCGGCGATCCATCCCGGTGTCCTGCACGACGAGCGTGCTGCCCGCGCCGCAGAATCCGGCTGGAGGAAGCGTTGGAACGACGATTCCAGGAATGAATGCGTCCAGGCTGTCGACGAACCCAATCTCGGTCGCCCCGTTCGCGAGGCTGAGCTGGGTAATCGTGAGCTCCATGGTCGTCGACTCGCCGGCGGGGAGCGGGTTGGTGAGAAACGTCTTTTCGAGCACCGGCGCCTCGTTGACCTCGAACGAGTCGACCGCGCGGCTCCCGTTCACGGTCCGTCCGTCGATTTCGGCCGTCACCTCGCTCGAGGTGTGGGTATAGATCCCCGGCGCAGCATTCCCGGGCACCTGCACCTCCACCCGAAACGAGCAGGTCCCCTCTGCAGGAAGGCTCCCGCCCGTCAGGCCGATCGTGCTGATGCCTGAAAGCATCGACCCGGCACCACAAACGTCGCTCCGAGGAAGCCCGAGCGCGACGAGGCCGCCGAGCGCTGCATCGAGATTGTCGGAAAACGCGATGTCGGTGGCGGGCTGATCCCGGTTGAGGTTGTCGATGGTGAAATCGAGGAAGAGCGTTTCTCCCGGGCGTACGGGATCGCCGGAGAAAAACCCTGCGAGGTTGAGCGGCTCGACCGTGACGTCGAGCATCGCGCCGGCCTTCCCGGTCGTTCGATCCGCGCCGTCGAAGAACGTCAGCGGCTCCGTGGTGTTCCCGAGCGTCCCCGCGACGCCGGCGGTCACATCGAGGCGGGTCGTGCAGGTCACGCCCCCGCCCAGCGTAAACAGAAAGAAGTCGATCCCGGTCGCGCCAGGCTGCGTGACGAGCGGTGGGCCGGCCGCCGTGTCACAGGTGGTGCTCACGTTGGCCGGGCTGGCGACGACCATGCCGGGCGGGAACGCATTTCGAAACGTCACGCTCTGCAATGGCGTGGCCAGGCGGTTTTCGATCGAATAGGTGAGGGTACTGGTGCCGCCGAACGGCACCGAGCTCGGCACGAACGACATCTCGAACACCGGCAGCGTGTCCAAAATCGAAAGCTGCGCGCTTGCAGTGCCCCCGTTTCCGGCGCTCGACGTCACGTCGCCCGAGACGTTGTCGAACGTGCCCGCCGAGTCCCCCGTGATGTCCACGGTCAACGCACAGGTGGTGTTCGCGCCGATGCGGCCGTCGCTCAGGGCGATCGTCGTGCCGCCTTCCGGCGCGGAGACGAGGGCGTTGACGCAGTCGGTCGACGCGTTCGACGGCGTCGCGATTCGGAGCCCTGCCGGAACGTTGTGCGTGACTGCGAGGTCAGACGCCGGCGTCCCCGGATCCGAATTGGTGAACACGATGGCGAGCGTGCTCGAGGTCCGCTCCCCGATCTCCTCGGGCATGAAGCTCATCGCGGCCGACGGAGGCTGCGCAAACGACCTCTCCGCCAGCAGCCAAGAGCCCAGAAGAACAGCCGCGCACAGCCCCGCGCGCGAACCCTTGCCGACGAACCTCTTCTTCATCACCCAACCCCCTTCGCAGGAGAGTAACCGGCGGAGTGTGAGGCCGAAAGCGCGAAGTGGGCGACCACCGTAGCTCCGATCTAGCGGCGAATTCGGCGTATGACCAAGAGACCGATCATCAGTACGAAGAGCCCGCCGAGCGCGTTGAACGGCCGCGTCGACACGTTGCATCCGCCGCCGCCGCCGTCGCCGTTTCCTCCATCCACCTCACAAACGTTGCCAACGCCATCCATGTCGGCGTCCGCTTGGTTGGGGTTCGACGTCTCCGGGCAGTTGTCGCAGAAGTCCCCCACGTTGTCTCCGTCGGTGTCGGTTTGGTCTCGGATGGCGACCATCGGGCAGTTGTCGCAGGCATTGCCAACCGAGTCCTCGTCGCCGTCCGCCTGCTCGAGGTTCGCGACTGCGGGGCAGTTGTCGCACGCATCGCCGACGGTGTCGCCGTCGCCGTCGACCTGGTCGCCGTTGGCGAGCGTCATGCAGTTGTCGCACACGTCGCCCACCGAATCGCTGTCCGCATCGACCTGGTCGGTATTGGCGAGGTCGGGGCAGTTGTCGCAGGCGTCGCCCACCGAATCGTCATCGCGATCGGTCTGCACGCCGTCCGTGGCGGCATTGGCGGTCTCGGGACAGTTGTCGCACGGGTCGAGCACCAGGTCCCCGTCCCCGTCGAACGTCGGGTCGACCGAATCGGCGGTGAGCTTCCCGTTGTCTTCGAAGATCCCGCGGATGACTTCGAGCAGGCGGGAAATGCGAAACTCGCCGGACGACGGGTCGATGGTCACGCGGTTCGTGGGGCTGTCCTTTTCGATACGGACTCTCTCGATGTCTAGGGTGCCGCTGTAGACCAGGTTCTGATCCGCGCTGCCCGAGAAGATGACCTTGTTGCCCAACGTTTCGATGCAGGGATCGGGGACGCTCGGATCGACGTCGTCGAGCACGACCGTCGGCGCCTCGTCGGCCTGAATGTCGCCGCGGAGGACCAGGGCATGCGGGCGCGCGTCGGCCGAGCCGACGAAGACGCCCGCCGCGCCCGTCGAAAAGAGCGTGCCGTCGATGGCTGACGCGTGCTCGGTCGACGCGCTACCAGGCGCGTCGGCCACGAACGACACGCCTTCGACGCAGTCCGCCGTCGCGGGGTCGTCGCTGTTCGCGAGCACGACGTCACCCTCGACCGTCACCGGCGACGAGAAATAGACGCCGCTTTCGTTGCCGTTGCAGCTCCCATCCGAGGGAAACACTTCGCCCGATTCCCGGACCTCGAGGTCGCCGGTGAGGGTTCCGAGCCGAAAGAGCTCCGTCCGCGCCGAGCCCTCGTTCACGAAGCTCCCTCGCAGGGTGGTGGCCTGCGTCACGAAGAGCGTGCCCGCGCGATTCACCGATACGCCGCCGTTGCCGAGCTCGCTCACATCAATGCGAACGCCCGCGTCCGTGCCCTTCTCGAAGCGCATTCGGAGCGCGCCGTCGCCGAGGATCGGAAACGCATCGGCGAGTATGTTCGGTGCGCCCCCAAGTGCCGCCGGGTCGACGGAGGTAAAAAACGTGCCGGTCCCTTCGATGGATGCCCCGCCTCGTATCCGAACTGCGCCGTCCGGCGTCGTGGGACCGATGATGTTCAGGTTGTTGTCCCCGATGTCGAGCGTGCCGGCGACGACGTCGAGCGAGTTGGTAATGAAGAGGTCCGATATCGCGCCGTCGCCAGGGCTCTGGTCCGTGATAGTAAACGTACGCCCATCAGCCTCGATCCGGAGATTCTCGATGATAGCCGCGATCGACGAAAAAGGGGGTGCCGCGTCCGGATCGCCAAGCACGATTTGGGTCGCGCCGCCTTCGGGAAAGACCAACACGCCGTTCCCGTCGACTCGCGAGTTCTCTCGAAGCTGAAGCGTCGCGCCAGGCTCGATCAGGTGAAGCTCGACATCGTCGCCGATGGTGAGGACGTCGCCCACACCGATGATGACGTCGCCACTGACTTCGATGATGCTCGGTTGTGCCGCAGCGGACGTTACGCCTGAGATGGAGACAAAAAAGACTGCGAGAAGAACGCCTCGGATTACCCATGCCATCGCTGCACCCGTGCCTCTCTGCCGGGGCACTGCGGCGGGCGACAGCGGGGGTCCGTCGGCCTGACCTCGCTCCGACCGCCCGATACTCGCACGCCTCCTGTCAGCCCGTCTACCTTCCCCGGCGCCCGCGATTCCGGTAAAACGGCCCAACATGGAATTCATCGAGCACACCGTGGCCTGGTGCCGCGGTGAAATCTTCGAGGGGCGTCTTCTGGCGCTGTTTGGCGCGGTGGTCGTCGCCGCGTCGCTCGCGTTCTGGCGGTTCGGAAGCACGCCGAGCGCCCGCGCGATGTTCGTCCCACTGCTGGTGGTCGGCGCGCTCGCGCTCGCGGTCGGCCTCTCGATGAGCTTCAACAACCAGTCGCGCATCGGCACCTATCAGTCCGCCTACGCCGAAAACCCGGCGGCGTTCGTCCAGAGCGAACGCGAGCGCACCGAAGCCTTCATCCGGTGGTACCCGTACACGATGTATACCTTCTCGGTCATCACGATCCTCGGCCTCGCCGTCTACCTGTGGCGGCCCACCCCGCTCGGCCGCGCCCTCGGCCTCGCCACCCTCGTCCTCGGCCTCGCCGTCCTCTTCCTCGACCACTTCTCCGAAGAACGCGCCGCCGTGTACCATTCGCAGATCGTGCAGGAGCTCGAGCGCGGGGCGTCGCGCTAGTCGCGTGGAACACCGCCTCCCGTGACCTTCATTCCAACCATCGTCAAAGCCGGCGCTGCCTACTTCGCGATCGTCTTCGCCGCGGGCTTCGTTCTCGGCACCTTGCGCACCCTCTTCCTCGCGCCCCGGCTTGGCGAGCTCTTCGCCGTCGTGCTCGAGCTCCCGGTCATGCTCGCCGTCTCCTGGGTTGCGTGCGGCTGGGTGCTCGTCCGTTTCACGGTGCCAAGCGACACCGGCCCGCGACTCGGCATGGGCGGCGTGGCGTTCGGCCTTCTGATGCTCGCCGAGCTCGCTCTGTCGGTTGGCGTCTTCGGCCGCTCGGTGAGCGAATACGCCGATGCGCTCGCCACGCCCCACGGCTTGATCGGCCTTGGCGGCCAGGTGATTTTCGGCCTGCTGCCATGGGTTCGCGCTAGGGGGTAATCTGCTCGTGAACGCCAGGTTCGACGACGCGTAGATGCATCACGACGACTGGCGGAGCCAAGACGGTGCCGCTTCCGCGAGCTCCCTCCGGGCGCGTCCGCGGTTTTAGCCGAAACTGCCTAAGCGGCGCCCGCAGCGCCCAGGAAACCCAAGACCGCGTCGTTCACCGCCCGCGGATTGTCCTCTTGCATGATGTGCGACGCCCCCGGCACCATCGTTCGCTGCACGTTCGGCAGCAGCGCCTCGAGGTGGTCGGTGAGGCGATGCAGGAACACGGGGCTGTGTTCCGCCACAAGCAGCAACGTCGGCGCCGTCACCGAACGAACCTCGTCGTCGCGCAGCGGCGGAAAACCCGCCCCGAGCAGCTGCGCCTTGTTGACTGCCCTGTTGTCCCGCGCCTGCGACAGTCTCTCCGGCGAAAGGCGCTCGAACGCATCGGAGCCAAGCACCCCTCGCGCGAAGATCTCGAATCCCGCCTCGTCGTCGCCACGGCGATAGGCCTTGGTGGCAGGGTCGGCTGCGGTAGCGCCGAACTTGATGATGGCCACGGCCGTGCGAGGTCGGCGGACGAGCATGCGAACGAGCTCCATCGGCCGCGGCGGCGTGCTCACGAAAGCCGAAAGGACGGGTGGCTCCAGAAGCACGAGGCGCCTCACCGCCTCCGGGTACCGAATGGCGGCGAGCAGCGCAATGAATCCGCCCCACGAGTGCCCGACGAGATGCGCTGGCTTCGCCCCCACCGCCTCGATGAATGCGACTAGATCGTCTACGTGCGGAAGCATCGGGTCGTCCGCGCCCTCGGGAATCGGATCGTTCGGCAGCGCGTACCGCCGACTGTAGGCGACCGTCCGGTAGGCCGCACCGAGCGCGGGTAGCTGATGGTGCCACGCTCGCATGTCCGACGCGCTCCCGTGAACGAGCACGACCGGCTCGCCTCGCCCCACCTCCCGATAGGCAAGCGGGGCTCCGTTCACCTCGACTCGCGGAGCATCCTCGAGCATGGCGTCGGCCATGAAGGGATGGGACTCCAAAACAGCGCGGAACACAAGAGAACGCCTTCTAGCCCCTCGGCGCTGGCGCCACCACCTCACCGGCGGTTCAAGACCGGAGCCGATACCCGGTCTTGAAGATCCAGCGCACCAAGAGCATGCACGCTGCGAGAAAGAGCAGAATCATCGCAGCGCTCAGCCCCACGCTCACATCCGCGAGCCCGTAAAAGCTCCATCGGAACGCGCTGATGAGGTAGACCACCGGATTGAGCAAGGTCACCTTCTGCCAAAACGGCGGCAGCATGTCGATGGAGTAGAAGCTCCCGCCGAGAAACGTGAGCGGCGTGATGATCATCATCGGCACCACCTGGAGCTTTTCGAACCCATCCGCCCAGACGCCGAGGATGAAACCAAAGAGGCTGAACGTCACCGCCGTGAGCACCAGGAATCCCAGCATCCAAAGCGGATGCGCGATTTCGTAATCCACGAAAAACCGCGCGGTCACCAAGATCAGAAGCCCGAGCACCGTCGACTTGGTGGCCGCCGCCCCGACATAGCCGAGCAAGATCTCAAGATACGACACCGGCGCCGACAGCACTTCGTAAATCGTCCCCGAGAACTTCGGCATGTAGATTCCAAAGGAAGCATTCGAGACGCTTTGGTTCAAAAGCGAGAGCATCGTCAGCCCCGGAATGATGAACGCCCCGTAGCTGACCCCATCGATCTCGACCATGCGCGACCCAATCGCCGCGCCGAATACGATGAAGTAGAGCGAAGTCGAGATCACCGGCGCGATGATGCTCTGCATCAGTGTGCGACCCGTGCGCGCCATCTCGAACACATAAATCGCTCGAATCGAATAGAAATTCATCGCGCCTCGTTCACCAAGCTCACGAAGATCTCTTCGAGCGAGCTTTCGGTCGACTGGATGTCCTTGTAATGCACCCCGTGCTCATTGAGCTTCTGCAAGAGCGCGGCAATCCCCGTGTGCTCCCCCTGCGCAGTGAAGGTGTACACCAGCTCGCACCCGTCCTCGGAGAGCTCGAGCGGATGACCGCGGAGCTCGTCTGGAATCCGCGCCAATGGGCTCTGCAAGTGAAGCATCAGCTGCTTCCTGCCGAGCTTGCGCATCAGCGTCTCCTTCTCCTCGACCAAGATGATTCGCCCCTTGCTCATCACCCCGATCCGATCCGCCATCTCCTCGGCTTCCTCGATGTAGTGCGTCGTCAATATGATGGTCACCCCGCTCTCGCGAAGCCCCCGAACCATCTCCCACATGTCGCGCCGGAGCTCGACGTCCACGCCGGCCGTCGGCTCGTCGAGGAAAAGAACCACCGGCTCGTGCGATAGGGCCTTCGCAATCATCACCCGCCGCTTCATCCCCCCCGACAGGTCCATGATCTTCGAATCTTTTTTGTCCCAAAGCGAAAGCTGCCGTAGCAGCTTTTCGATGTGCTCGGGATTGGGTGCCTTGCCAAAGAGCCCCCGGCTGAAGCTCACCGTCGCCCACACGCGCTCGAATGCGTCGGTCGATAGCTCCTGCGGCACCAAGCCAATCATCGACCGCGACGCTCGGTAGTCCATCACGACATCGTGCCCATCGACCCGCACCACCCCGGAGGTCGGGCTCACGATCCCGCAGACGATGCTGATCAGCGTCGTCTTCCCCGCGCCGTTCGGTCCCAAGAGCGCGAAGATCTCTCCGCGCCGAATCTCGAGGTCCGCGTCCTCGAGCGCCACGAACCCCGACTCGTAGGTCTTGTTGAGCTTTGCGATGGAGATGATCGGCTGCATGAACGCCCCCGGGGAACCGTGCTCTAGCACGAACCCGCACGCGACGTCCGCGCGTGTGGATCAGATTTCACGTCCAGGGCCGAGTCTAGCGCGTCCCCGCGCAAGCTGACTGACGCGTTGCTGCGAAAGCTCGAGCAAGTCCGGGATGTCCCTCGTCCCCATGCCACTCCGCTGAAGCGCCTTCACCGTTCGCCGACGCTTCGCCGCCAGCTTTCGCGACACGTCCGAGTGCAGTCTCGCCAGCTCCTCCTCTCAGAGCGCGAGCGCCAGCATCCCAGCCCCCCAGAAAAGCAAAGCAACACCAGTCGCGTACCCAAGCCAGTGGCCGGCAGGGACAGTCTTTTCGAACAGAACGAACAGGGCGAGGCCCGCGATCCAGTACAGGTTCATCACCCCGCCGAAAAACAGCAGCCCCATCAGGAACCAGCAGCAGCCGACGCAAAAAGCGCCGTGCACGAGGCCCATGCGCAGCGCCCCATCGGCACCCCGCCGCCAATGGCTGCTGAGGAATGCAAGCGGCGATCGGCAGTGGCGAAGGCAGGTATGCTTAATCGGCGTTAGTTGGTAGACGCCCGCGGCGAGTAGCAGCACCCCGCCGAAAACCACGCTGTTCCCGACGAGCATCGGTGAAAGGATACCGGTCCGCTCGAACGCCCACTGGAGGATGACCGCGACCAGGCTGAATCCGGCCCAAGCGGCGAGATAACCGCCTACGAATATGCTCGTCGCGACATAAGGATTGCCGGCGTCCCGCTGCTTGCGATTGACCGTCGCGAACAAGAGGATCATCGGCGCCGCGCTCGGCAGCATCATCGCCACCATCATGACCCACCACATGAAGAACATCAGGGCCGCATAGGCCGGCGTCCAGACCGCGGGCGTCATCATCGCCATGCCGGCCTTGCCTCCTTCCGCCATGCTCCCCGCCATCCCGGGCTGCGACATGCGCGTCATCTCGAACGCCGACATCCCCATGCCCGCGCCGGCCAGCAGGTACGCCCACGACAAACCGATGACTGCAACGAGCGCGGTAACGACAACCGCCCGGTCGCGCCTGACCAGCGCCTCAACTGTGGCGTCGAAGCCCACCGCCGATGAGCCCGTCCTGATTGAAGTGGTGAACACAAAAATGGGCCCACGAATCTTCGAACGCCATCTCGATATCACCCGTCACCTCGGTCGTGCCGAGTCCGATTTCTGCGTAGGTGAATTCGAAGCTTCCGCTCGGACGTACCAGCCCAATGTGGAACGGCTCGCCGCTGAACTCATTGATCATCGGTTTGCCCCGGCTCTTCATGACGCCCGGTATGTCAACCGTAGCGGTTCTGAGCTCGAAGTTCGCTTCGAGGTCAATCGGCAGGAACAAGGTCTCGCAAAACTCCGAGCACGTGGACGCGAACACGGAGAAAAAATTGCTAAGTGGCTCGCATGCTTCGCCTGAGACAATCGTTTCGAGTGCGACCCGTTGAGCCTCATCCGCGCGTTCGTCGATGACAATCTGGCGTTTGCCGTTTCCCTCTGCGATTTCGCCGGGCCACTTGTACAACCCCGCCCACTTCAGCCCCGCGAGCGGCGTGCCGCTGAAATGACCTTCGACTACCTCGCCAACGAAAGCCGACTCACAATAGCCATGGGTGCTCGGCAGGTTGAACTGGCAACCACAGTTCACCGCGCAGTTGCAGTTGTCGTACGTGTGGCTCTTGAACTCCCACTGGTTAGACATCTCAGCCCTCCCCGAGTCACGGCCCCTCGAAGTGGCACTTCGAGTAGCTGCAGGCCTTCCCGTCTGCCTCCCACTCCAAGTCGAAATCTTTGTACGTGAATCGTTCACTGCGCCCAAGAGTGGCCGGGTAGGGCGCGCCCTTCCAAAATGGCGGATTCACCAGCTGGGCAACCTCGTCCTCGTTCGAGCCAGCAATCGCCTCCGCGTCGATGTCCAATATGCCCTCGATTCGGACAACGCGCTTTCGGCCTTTGCGCTCGACTTCGATGGGCACCCAACGCACGCCTACGACCTCGCTCGTCATCGCGCGCCAATCACCAAAGAACCCGCCGACATGACCGAGGAATATGGCTTCCAAAGATTCGCGCTGCCGCTTCGTGGCGGAAGCATCTCCGTACAACGCCACTCGCCAGTTTCCATCGTCGAAGTAGGGACCGGGCGCATTGATGGCCAGATGCGCGATGCAGCCCGCAAGGTCTGTGTCCCCGTGGAAGCCCTCATCGATGCTCCACGTGACGTTTCCCAAACAGGGGCCGTAGCTCGCAGGCAGCCCCATCGCGCACGGGCATACGACCTCACAGTTGCAGGTGTCTATGATTTCCCCGTCGAAGCTCCATTTCGCATTGGCCATTTTCTCCTCCCGTGGCTGGAGGTGTATGCAAGCAAATGTACACCCCTACGGGCTCCGCGGGAATCGACTAGTAGCGACCACTAGATACGGTGCCGAAGGCACTCTACGGGGCGGCCCGTTCGAATCGAGCCACCCGATGTCGTACTGGTCGTGAAGATCGGCCATCGCCGCGAGGTGTACGAAGAGTAGAGTGGGGTGACACCCCTCGAATCCCCACGCTGCATCACCGCGAGGTCCTACCACCCACCACCCCAAGGGCCGACTCCGGCAGGACGCAGCGGAACGTGGCTTGCTCCGCCTTGGGCTTGGCCGGACCCTGCTTCGCACCGATGGGGGTGGGCCGGCAGGTCAGCTGGAACGCCTCGGGCCGGAACGCGGGAAGGATGCGCACCGTACACGTGCCACCCACGCAGGGAGCGCCGGGCTGAATCGCACTCTCGATCCAAGCGGGGGCGAAGGACGCTCGGCACGCTTGAAGCACGCTGTGCTGGCTCCTTTGGCGGGTCAGAACAGGAGGAAAGATGACGAGCCGACAGTGTTCATCCGGCTGCGAGGGATTGGTGCAATCTCCGACCTGCGTCCATTCAGGCAGCTCCCCGATCCGAGGCTCGGGCTCGCCCGGCTCCTTCATGCTCACGAGCGTCGCCACCGCTGCTGAGTAGCGTGCAAGCTCGCGTTCGGCGCGCGTTGGGAGGCGCCCGCCAAAGCGCATCCCGCAGACCCCGTAGGCTGTCTCGCCGTCGACGAGGGCGACGCTGCGCGGCTTGAGCACGTCCTTCGCTCTCGATCGCGCCGAGAGGATCGATGTCGCCACGGGGCAATCGATCGTTCCTCGGCTTCCACGGGAGCACGGAAGCGGCGCAGCGCTCATCCAGAACGGCGCGACCTCGGCAGGGGTCTCTTCGAGGAGGCCTTTGGGAGCGCTCGGTGGCGTGCAGATCTCGGCGAACGCGACGCCGAGCTTCTCGCCGGTTCTCCACGCACAGCGGGCCCGCGCCTCATCGCCGCTGGCCGTCGCGGTACCGACGACCGTCAGCAAGAGCCCTGCGAGGATTTCGCGCCCACCCAACCTCACGGGCGGAAGCATACCCCTCGAGCGGGTTCATCGCACGACGCACGTCTCCGAAAGAAGCAGCGTCGGGATTCCATTGCGCGTGCTCGAAAGGAGCTGACAAGAACCTCCAATGGTGTGATCGTAGTGCTTCCGCACGCAAGCTTCGGCCCCAGCGTACGGCGTTCCGGTCGCTCCGGTTCATTTGAAGGAGGAGAAAAATGACTCGCCTGACATCCATCATTTCCCTGCTCGCCCTCGCCGCGTTCTGTCTGACGTCATCGGCCACCGCCGGCGATCTCCCGAAGAGCGGAAAGTATTCCGGCCACTACGGTTGGACGTTCACCGGGCAAGTCCAACAGCTCGGAAAAGACCGGACGATCTATGCCGGCGTCGTGCCCGGCGTCATGTTCAACGACAAGGGCAAAGGCTTCATGCACAAGTCCCGCGTCGACTGCTCGATCTTCAATGACGTCAACAAAGGGCGCGCCAATGCGAAAGGCACGTGCGTGGTCACCGACGCCGACGGCGACAAGATCTTCGTCGAGTGGCAGTGCTCGGGCAAGATGCCCGCATGCCCCGGCACCGAACGCTTCGTGGGCGGAACCGGCAAGTACAAAGGCATCACCGGCAAACAAACGTTCCAAGGCAACTTCATCGGCGACACGGGCGCAGGCTGGTCCGACTGGAAGGGAGAGTGGAAGCTCCCCTGAAGCTCGGCAAAAGCCCACCGCCCCACCGCGTTCGACATTCCGACCTACGGCCTCTCGCTATCCCGGATCCCGGCAGGCCTCGACGTCCTCTTTCGTCAACCCGAGCGCATCCGCCGTCTCTTCGAGGTCTTTGGTGGTGGCGTCGACTTTGTAGGCCTCCTGCGTCGCTTTTTCGACTTCGCGGCTGACATTGCTGCCGCCGTAGCGCGACGCACTGTTCGCTGCGGCTTTCATCACGCGGCCAAACGCGCGCTTCTTTTTCTTCACCGCGTCGATCTTCGCCTGAAGGCATTCTTTTTGGGCTTCTTCGAGCGACTGCGCGTTCCCGCCTGAGCCTGCGCTGCCTGCCGCATCACGCTTCGCCGCCAGGATGCCCGCAAGCTGCGGCGTGGCCTCGCCGGTCACCTCGAGCCCGTTCTCCGCCTGGAACTTCGAGATCGCCACGATCGTCGGCGTGCTCAGCTCGCCGTTGGCGTCCCCGGGGTCGTACCCGAGCGCGACGAGGTCACGCTGAATCGATTGCACGAGCGCATCGCCGCTCGCCGTCGCACCGGCCGACGCGCCCGACTTCGCGCGCCCGACCGCCGCAACCGCCCCCTCGAGCCCGACGTTTACCCGAATCGCCCGCACCTCCGTCACGACCTCCATCTCGCCGCCGTCGACCATCTTCCGGAGCATGGCCATCTGCGAGCCGGCCATGCGTTCGACCTGCGCGCGCTGATCGGGCGGCATCTCGGCGAGCTGCTTGTCGAAATCGTCAAGCTGCTTGCGGGCGTCTTCCATTTGCTTTTGCTGTTCGGGGCTGAGCACGCCTTCGATGCGCATCTGATTTCGGTAGGGCAGATAGAGCTTGCTGCCGGGCACGATTCGGTAGTCTTGGTCGAGCCGTTCGATGACGATTTCGCGCGAGCTCTTTCCCTGCGTCGCCACGCCCTCCATTCGCATCTTGAGGGGCACGTGCTTCTCCGCATCGATCCAAAGGCTGATGGCCTGAATCTCGAGCTCCTCGCCGCCCGACTTCTCGACGATGTTCAGCTTGTCCGCGCGCGCATGGATCGCACGCCGCTTCCCGACCGACTCTTTGCCGACGATCTTCGCCCGCTTCCGGAAGAGGGCCATGCTCTTCGTCGTCTCTTGCTCATGCCGTTTCGCATCGCCTTTGGCCTCGGCGGAGGCTCGGCCCGCCGCGTCCGTGAGGTCCGCCATGCTCCCCATCATCGTGCTTGGATTCGGCGAGGCCCACGGCTCCGCCTCCGCGCCCGACCCCATCGCGTCGCGCATCGCCGGCGGGAGCCCGGCTTCATTCATGCCCTTGTCCATCTCACCGCTGACCGCAGAGCCGCTTTCCCGCATCGCGTCCGAGTACGCTTGCCAGGCCTCGGGCGACATGCCTTGCCCCGCCTGCTGCCGATTCTGCATCTCGCCAAACGACACCGGCCGGAACATCTGCATCGGCTTTCCATTCGGCCCGCGCATCGACACGCGCTCGTAGTAAAGCGTCGTCTCGTGCCCCATCACCGTGATGTCCATCGCGTAGTTGTCGACGCCTTTGGCCCGCTTGCTCTCGACCTCGAGCATCCTGTCGAGCACGCCTTTGGCGCTCTGCGCATCCGCAAGAGCGGGGACGGATGCAACGAGCACCATGGCGCTCATGCCGACGAGTCGCAGCCAAACGGGATCGATCGCGCGCTTCAACGGGTCTCCATGAAGAAGCGCTACTGTACTCGAAAGCCGAGAAAATCACACTACCGCGTAGCCCCCAAGCGGCTTATCCGCCGGCAGACCGCGCCGCGTGAGCTCGATCTCTGAGAAGCGGCGCTGGAGCACGGCGATGCCACGGAGTACCCTTCGCCGCGGCAATCAATGAAGATCGGCATCGTGGGCATGGGTTGGGTCGGGGCGAGCGTGGCGTCGTCCATCCTTCATAGCGGGCTGGCGACGGAGCTGCTGCTCGATGACGCCAAGCCGGGGCTTGCAGAGGGCGAGGCGATGGACCTTGCGCAGGGCGCGTCGTTCTATCCGACGGCATCGGTGCGGGCGGCTTCAATCGACGAGATGCTCGACGCGGATGCTGTCATCATCGCCGCGGGCAAAGCGGGAGGCCCAAAGGACAGCCGGCTCGATTTGCTTCGGGTCAACGTGGCGATCGTCCATGACATCGCGCGGCGACTGTCCGAGCTTCGAGGCATGTTGGTCGTCGTGACGAACCCAGTCGACGTCATGACACAAGTGGCCGCTGAGGCGTCGGGTCTACCCCTCCCGCGGGTCATCGGCACTGGTACGATGCTCGACACCGCGCGACTGCGGGAGGCGCTTGGGCGAATGCTCGATTTGGAGCCGCGTTCGATTCACGCCCAAGTGGTGGGCGAGCACGGCGACTCGTCGGTGGTGATTTGGTCGGGCGCCCGGCTCGGCGGGGTTCCGCTTCGCGCGCGGCCGGGCTGGAACCACGAAAAAGAGCGCGAGATCGCACATGACGTACGCAACGCTGCCTACGAAATCATCGCGAGAAAAGGCGCGACCAACCACGCCATCGGCTTCGTGACCGCAGCGCTGCTCCGTTGGACGCTCCGAGGAGGAGGACGGCGCGTCTTGACTATCTCGCGCGTACAGGAAGGCGCCGCCGGAATTCGCGACGTGGCGACCTCGCTGCCCACGATCGTCGGCCGAAGCGGAGCAGTCGAAGTGCTCGAGCCCGAAATGGATGCGGAAGAAAAGGAGGCCCTTCAACGCTCCGTCGAGGTCCTGCGGAAAGCGTATCGAGACGCGCGAGGCCAGTCTTGAGCGCCTGACGCAACCTCGGCCTGGGCGCGCGAGCCCCGGAGCTCACCCCGGCACCGACGGCACCGGCACTTTGCTATCTCTGCCCTCGTGCTCGAGCGTGATGTGAAGCGAGCCGGTGAGTGGCCCTCGCCAAAGTCCTTGAAGCTCCTCGAACACGCTCTCATGAAGGTCGACGTCGGCTTCGAGCAGCGCGTCGACCAACAGTTGCCGGTGATCGCCTTCCATATCCCAGTGCACAACCAGCGCAAGCCCGCCGAGCTGATGCGCCTCCGTCACGAACACGTGCGCCTTGTTGAACGCTTCCTCGACCGCGTGAAGCGCCTTGGCAGGCGTCGCGTGCATGGTCGCGCTAAGCAAAACGTCGTCCGACACCGAAGCCGAGTCTAGCACCAGGCGCTGAGCCGCGACTTTTTCAGCAGAAACCTGCCCGCAAGGTATGCTCGGCGCATCCTTTCCGACACGAAGAGCGGCACCACGCAAAGCCTGACGGCTCTGGCGGCGATCACCGTAGCCTGTCTCGGGCTCAGCGCCCTTCATGCAACGGCGCAAAGCGAGCCGGATGTCGCCGTCGAGGCGACCGACCCCACGTCACCCCCTGAAGCCGCACCCGCCCCTGAAGCACCCCGCACCCGAACGCGGCGCGGGGAGGTGTTCTCCGACCTCTACCTCGGGGCGGCCGTCACCACGGATTCCACAGTCAGGCTCGACGGCGTCATTCAAGAAGAGAGCCTGCTCTGCGGCGCGGAATGCTCGAGCACGAAGTCACCGGTCGGAGGAATTCGAGTCGGGTGGTTCGTCGGGCGGTTTCCGTGGCTTGGCGTGTCGGGCGACTTCTCCGTGTTCATTCAATCGTGGGGCCTTCAGAGCCCGTACGAAGTCAGTGCCATCCCCATCTCGGCGCTGGTCATGTTTCGCGCACCCCTAATCAAAAGCCCGGAGCATCCAAACGGCCGCGCCCAACCCTATCTCAGCATCGGTCCGTCCCTCATCCTCTCGCGCGCAAAGCTCGCCGAAGGTCTCGCGGCTCTCGGCACCGCGCGCGTCGAGACCGACACCGCGGTCGATCCCGGCCTCGATGCCCGCGTCGGGATTCGGCTGATCGCATCGAGCTGGATCTCGGTCGTCCTCGAATATCGGGCCACCTATTTCAAGCCTACGTGGACGCTCCGCGGGCGAAGCGTGGCGACCACCGTGTGGACGAACCACTTCATCCTCGGTCTCGGCATTCACTACTGAGCCGAAACGAACGCCTCGAACATCGCATCCGCGTATGCGCCATAGCCCGCGGGGTTCGGATGGAGCGCGCCATTCGCGTCCCCCTGAAACAAAAACGTGTTCTGCAGGCGAATGAGCCATGGCGCGTCGGAGCAGTAGCCGTGGCCGGCGAAGCGTGCGTCCACGCTGTCGACGAACTGCCAGCCGTTTCTCTCCGCAGAAGCCCGCATCGCGGCGCGGAGCTCGGTCAAGACAAAGGTGCTGGCCCATTCCATCTCCGCCTCCGTCACCCCGGGCACCTGCTGCGCGGCAACGCGCAGGGTCTCCTGATAGCCGGCAAGCTCCGTCGGCCACGCACAAAGCTCCCCGAACTCGTCGCGGGTCACGTCGGGGATCTCGGTCAAGTAGACCCGCGCCGGATTCATTTCAAGCGTGTCTATGATGGCCTGGCCGAGCGCATCGTAGTTGTTCGGAAGGTCGTCGAGGCCGTCGCGGCGCACGTCCACGCCGTCGACGTACTCGTCCTTGGAGCCGATCTCGAAGATCGTGCGCCCGTCGAGCAGGTCTAAGTCTATCGTTTCTGGATCCAAGTACGCCCTGCAGTCCTCTTCGAACGATCCCAGAAAATCACACGCCAACGCAGCGGTGCTCTCGAGGAGCGAATCGACCGCCGGGCTGCCCAAGTGACAGTCCGTGCCGAACACGCAGGCCTCGACCACCGTGGAGAAGTTGATGTCGTTGCCGCCGATCGACACGAAGAGCGCGTCGATTTCGCGGCCGTCGGCAAGCTCGGCGACGCGGTCGATCTGGGGCGCGGCTGGAGTGCCATCGGGATCGATTCCGTCGTAGGGCTCGAGCAAGCCGCGGTAGATCCGGCCGCCCGAGCACGCCACGTGCACGAAGGTCACCGACGTGTGCGGGTCCGCGTCTTCGATCATCTGCGCCGCGCGCACCTGCCCCGAGCGGGCCGACCGGTGACAGCGCCGGTTCTGCCACTGCGCACCACCTGGCTCACGCTCGTCCACGTCGGGACTGCCTTCCCCCGATCCATACGAATCACCAAGACCAAAGATGAGGAGATCCCGCACCTCGATGACTTGGGTCTGCTCCATCTGCGTGCCGCTCCCATCCTCGACCACGAGCGACACCGAGTACTGTCCCTCGGCCGGAAAGCCGTAGTCGAAGTCACAGCCCGTCTCCACGGCCACCTCGTCCCCGTCGATGCGCCAGATGTACCGTGCCGGCGAGCCGGTCGAACGGCACGCATCGAGACGGACGCGCCACGTCTGCGGGTGAAGAGGGCCTTCGACATACACTTCGTACTCCGACTGATCCTCGGTCGGACGAAGCGCGGGCGCCACGAAGCGGGCCGGCATCTCGTAGTCGAACGAGGCCGCGAGCCCCGGCTCCCCACCGCACCCCCCAAGCGACGCCGCCAGCACGCCGGCAACAACTGGCATCGAGATTCGACCGCGCATTCGCTAAGCCCTCTTCTCTCCCTACACCAGACCCGCTGGAAAGACACGGAAAGCGCCGGTGCGGCATAGCCAATTGAAACGTCCAGGCGTATTGATTAGGGATGACGACGCCAACCTCCCGCTACACGCAGGTCCGCGACCTCCGCATCCACTACCTCGAAGCCGGCACGGGCGATCCGGTGCTCCTCATTCACGGCTTCCCGACGTCGTCGCATCTGTGGCGCAACGTGATGCCGGAGATTGCCAAGACGCATCGCGCGATCGCCATCGACCTGCCGGGCTACGGGCTCTCCGACAAGCCGCTGGACGCGAAGTACAACTTTCGTTTCTTCGACGAGGTGCTGGAAGGGTTCGTCGACGCGCTTGGCATCCCGAGCACCCAGCTCCTCGTGCATGACCTCGGCGGCCCGGTGGGTTTGCATTGGGCCGTGCGGCACCCAAGCCGCGTGAACCGGATCGTCGTCTTGAACACGCTCGTGTATCCGCAGACGTCGTGGGCGGTGAAGCTGTTCCTCCTCGCGTTGAAGACACCGGGCGTACGCGACTACCTGGTGAGCCCGAACGGTCTCGTCGCATCGATGAAGTTTGGCGTCGTGCACAAAGAGCGGCTCAACCGCCAAGTGCTCACTCCGTACACCGAGCCGTTCAAAGACGAATCGGCGCGCAAAGCCCTCATCCAAGCTGGCTCCGGTCTCAGCATCCGTGGCCTCGCCGAAATCGCCGAGAAGCTCCCGACCCTCGACGTCCCGATGCGTGCGATCTACGGCGAAAACGATCGCATCCTCCCCGACATCGCCAAAACCATGCAGCGCCTCGCGCGCGACGTGCCGGGGACGGAGGTGACCTCGCTCCCCGGTTGCGGCCACTTTCTGCAAGAAGACAAACCGGAGGAGGTGGGCGAGCTGATCGCGAGCTTCCTGAACGACTAGCGCCACCGCAGGCTCACCGAGCCTACGACTCGACTTAGGAGGGAGACCGAATGATTCTCTTGCGAGTCACCCTGATGCGGGCGGGCCGGGTGGATTCGATGAATTCGGTGAGCGCTTCGACGAAACGATCGGGGGCCTCGACGTGCGGGTAGTGGCCGACGCCTTCGATGATCTCGAGCCAGCTCCCAGGGACGGCCGCGTGGGCCGCATGGGCGTGCTCGACCGGGATGACTCGGTCCTCCTCGCCCCAGATGATGAGGGTCGGTATCCCCGCGGCCAGGTGGAGCTTGTCGGTTGCGCTCACCGATTGGCCGCTCGGGTCGATGACGGCTCGGAGGGTGCGTAGAAACGCACGGCGGGCCTCGTCGTTCCCGAGGGAGGTGTAGCTGCGCCAGAGCTCCGGAATCACCGTCGCATTCTCGAGCCTGTGCCGTAGAGCAAATCGACCGATCCCTTCTACGATGCGCCGCACCGGGGGCGCGCATGCCACGAGAAGAACGGCCTCCGAGCCAGGGAGCGTGAGCACTCTGAGCAGCGGATTGACCTCCGATCCTAGCCCACCCGCATTGACGAGCACCAATCGCTCACAGCGTTCCGGATACTGATAGGCGAACTGCATCGCGATGCCGCCTCCGTAGGACTGCCCAACCACAGTCGCGCGTTTGTATCCAAGCGCTACGATCAAGTCGCGGAGCGTCGACGCCATGGCGCCGAGCGAGTAGTCGCCTTTGGCCTTGTCCGATTCACCGTGGCCGAGCAGGTCCGGCGCCAGCACCGTGAAGCGCTCGCTCAACGCCGGCATCACCTGCTTCCAGGTCGTCGCGCTGCCGGCCATCCCATGGATCAACAACACGAGAGGGCCTCTGCCGGCAAGCCGATACGTCAGGCGCCTTCCGTGGATCTTTACCTCGCGTTGCTTCATGACTTCAGTCTCGTGTCACGTCCGCGCAATTGGCACAAGTTCCGCGGAGTCACGCCTTGCTTACCGTTCCGCAAGCATCTGCACGCAGCTCTCGAAGCGCGGTGGGTTTTCCCCGTCGAGCCGGTCGAAGCAGGCGAAGCGCACCGGCAAGCCGTCCCGCTGAGCCCCTCGGGCTTCGCCTTGGATGCGACTTCGCTCGACGATCGCCGGCGTCCTCTCGTTGCGGGTCTCGCTGATGATCGACACCCTTGCGATGTGCGGTTCGTCCTCGTCGACCGATTCGACGATCGCGTTGAAGCAGAACCCGACGCAGCCATCGCCGGGCGGCTCGTCCGGTAGGCTTGCATCCCTTCGAGCGATCGATTCGAGGTCGTAACCCGACGGTGCCCAATGCAAAAACAGGCTGCAGCTGCCGGTGCTCGTGCAGTTTTGAAAGAAGTTGTAGTCGAAGTATCCGACGCGCTCGTATTTCATGCTTTCGGCCTGCGTCTCGCAATCATAGATGAAGCCGACCAATGGAACATGATGGAGGTATGGGGGCGGCGGAGAGCATTCTCCCTCGGGCCCTTCCTGGTGGACCGACGCGCGAGGATTGAGATCCGCCTCGGTCGCAACGCGGCGATCGAGGCGCATGCTCACGAGGAGCACGAGCCCCGACGCCAACACGAGCCCGCCCAGCACGATTCCCATCCGAGCCCGATGCGATCCCGCCCCCACGCTGTCAGAGTAGCAACACTCGGCTGCAAAACTCAGTTTGCATCATCACGAAAGCGTGGGTTCCGGTGCGCCGGGCGGTTTTCGCCTAGACTGGTAGAGATTCCAAAGGTGCAGCACGAGGCAGCCCATACCGAAGATGTGCACCAGGAAGTTGAGGCCGCCGCCGATGAAGGGGATCTCCACGATGAAGAGGATCACGAGCAGCGTCACGGCTGTCCCGAGGATGAGGCGGCGATCGCCCTCGGGGGCGAAGCGCTTCGCGAGGAAGTACGCCACGACGAGCGTCGACAAAAAGAAGAGCAGGCCATACGCTGCACCGAGCACCATCGAGATCGGAATGCCGATCACCGTGATTGCGATGAACAGCATCGCCACGGGGGTCGCCAACAGGACGACGAAGCCGATCCCCATGTCGCGCAACACCTCGCGGCTCGATTCGGGCGACGATGGACGGAGCGACGGGAAGAGCGTGACGAGCAAGAGGCCGATCAGCAGCAGCGCGAGCGCCTTCGCCAGCACCCCGAAGTAAAACCGGGGGTAGAGAAACGCCCGTCGCTCCTTCTTTTCTTCGATGTCGACGACAGTCTCGCCTTTGATGGTGGCGCCCTCGTCAATCTCGAGCGCGTCTTCGGAGGAGCCGGTCACGTGGAGGTCACCGCCGATCGACCCGTTCGCGCTCACCGTGACCTGCTCGCCGTAGCCTCGCACCGACCGCTCGACGCTGCCGCCGATCTCCATCTTCTCCGCGGCAAAGTAGAGACTGCGGTCGACTCGACCCTTGCTGCGCACCGACTGGCCCGCGAAAAAGCCGCCGCGCGCAAGCTGGCCGCTTTCGTTCAGCAGGACATTCTGGCCGGCTAAGAATCCAGAGCCGCCGACCTTGGCGCCCACGTCGACGTTCTTGCCGGCGGCGTGCACGTTGCCGGAGACGTCGCCCGCAATGGTGACGGTCTCCCCGGCGCTGAAGAGGTTGCCGCGAATGGTGCCCGTCACTTCGACTCGCTCTGCGCCGGCAAACACGTCTCCGTCGACCGTGCCTGCGACGATCGCGGTCTTACCGGCGAGGAAGACCGTATCGTCGATGGTCTCGCCCGCGTCGACCTTCACGGTGCCTTCTTCTTCATAGCGGAACTCCGCCGCGTGGGCGGGTGCCGGTGCGGACAGACCTGCAAGCACTGCAAATGCGATCGCTGCGCTTGCGCCGACGAGCGGACGACGAAGCGCCACGAAGCCGAGCGCCCCCAGCACGAGAAACAGCGTTGCACCAAGACCAAACGACGAAACCAACATGTCCTGACCTCCTACCGTGAGCTCCACGAGACCACGTGAAAGCGAATAGGCTCCACCGAGCCCACCCAAATTACCGACCCAACGAAAGCCCGCCGGCAGGGTCGGGGTCGCCTGCCACAGCCAATCGAGTGCACCGAGGGCCTCGCGCAATACCACGTTCTCTTGCGCGAGCGACGCAAATCGCGCTTGGCACGCCGCGCACGTTTCCATGTGGGCGGCGATGAGACGCGCCTCGTTCGCGGGTAGCTCACCGTCCGCGTAGATCGACAGCGTGAGCTCGTTGGGGCAACTCATGACGTTTCCTCTTTCAAACTTGCGATGTTGCTCCGAAGTGCACGCTTGGCGCGATGGATGTCCGCTCCGCCCATGAGGCCTGCGCCCGGGTCCCACAGAGTCTACACGCGGGCTTCCAGAGAGATTACACGCCGGCGGGGAGCCCCTGTTTTGCCCGATTTTCCCTAAAGCTGCGCACGCAGGAACCGCCACCAGCTCGTCGGCCGGGTGACAATGGCCCGAAGCAAGGGGGTGGGGTCGAAGTAGCTTACGCGCTCGAGTGCCATGCCGTCCTTCAAGGTGAAACGATCGACGACGGGCCACTCGATAGAGCGCCCGCCCACGGTGCCGACGAGCCGAAACTCGATCAAAACGCCATCGTCCGTGGGCGACCACCGGTCGACGATCGCGTGAAGGTCCGGAATGAACGCGAAGATCTTCGAAAACCCGCGCTTGCCTGCTCGAAGACCGCGCGTCGTCGGCCCAAGCGGCTGCCGCAGCACGATCTCCTCACTCAAGAGCGCGTCCAGCCCATCGACCGACGGCGCGCTCCAAAACTCCGCAAACGCGTCCACGAACTCATTGGTCGTTCGCATTGCCGGCCTCGTTTCATCCAAGCGTGCCGGCACGCGCCTGCTGCCCCCACTTGTTTTCGACAAACCAGGCTGCCGCCGCGAGCACCACGTACGATGTGAGCGCCATCATGGCGAACTGATTGGGCGACTCGGGCAGCGGCAAGTACAAGTTGCTGTACTGAACGGCCAGCATGACGATGCCGAAGACCCAAATCGCGAGCTTCCCTCGCGCGTACCGCGCGTAGATCGCGATGCCAGCCAAGAGAACACCGGCCTCGAGCGCGAACGAAAGCGGCAGGTCGTTCCAAAGACCGAACCCGACCTTGAGCTCGTCTCCATAGAGCGGAAGGTCGCGCACGTGCACGGGAAGATCGAGAACCCAGTGCGAGAGCACGCACACACCGATCGCGACGCCGCCCCGGCGCGTCCAAATGAAGCCGCCGAGCAAGCCGAGGATCACCGCCCACGCGATCGACGCGGTGAGGCTGTGCGTATAAGGCATGTAGTACAAGTCGAGCGGGCTCGCCGCCGTGAACCCTTCCACGATTCGCACCTTCTCGACGCCGGCCATGACCAAGAACGACCAAAGCACGTCGACGAACTGCACCGCGAGAAACAACACCCAAAGCGGTACGCCACCTGAACGGCGAAGCGCAAAGCTCGGTCCGTAATGCCCGACGAACATGGACCGGAGCGTAGCAGGTCTTTCCGCGACTCAAGAAGGCGAGCTCGGTTGCACGCCTACGCTGGAATCCGGGTGGGCCGCGTCGGCAGCGGCGAGAAGCTCGCCAAATTGCTCCCCGATTCCCTCGACCAGATCGTGGACGTCGGGGAGCGCGTCCCAATCCGAGTTGAAGCCCCAGAAGACCTTGCCGTCGTAGCTGACGACGGCAATCGCAAGCGCCTGGTTCGGAAAGAGAGGCATCATCGGGTAGATCGCCGTCATCTTCGATTCCAGGAAATAAAGAGGAATCTGCGGGCCCGGCACGTTGGTGACGGCCACGTTGAACGGGCGGGCACGGGTCGCAGACCGGCTCAGCTCCATGAAGAAGCGCCCGCCGACCTTGTCGGCCAGGCTCTCGAGCCACGCCACGCCAAGCGCTTGCTTCGAGCCTTTGAGCGTTTGCATCGTTTTCGTTACGCGCCTCAAGCGTTCGACCGGGTCGCGTTCGCCAACCGGCAGCTTCGCCATGACCATCGCAACCCGGTTGCCGAGCTTCTTCTCTTTCTTGTCGCGCACGTTCACCGGAATCAGGGTGCGAAAGTCGATGCCGCGGGTGGTGGTCCGGTGCTCACGCAAGAAATGGCCGAGCGCGCCGGCCGCGGTCGCGAGCACCACGTCGTTGACCGTGCCGCCGAGTCTCGACTTCGCCTCTTTGATTTCGCGAAGCGAGATCTCGGTCCAGTCGAACCGTCGATGAGGGCCGATGCGCTTCGGGTTGAAGAGGGTCTTCGACGCAGGGCGCCACCCGAGCTTCGAGGCTTCCACGAGCCCATCGGCGACTTCACGCGCGTCTCGAAGCGCTTTGCCTGGATCCTTGAGCGACTCGAGAAGCTGCAGCGGCGCGCGAATCCTTCGGCGCATTTCCGACTTGACGAGATCGACGCCTCCGGGCGCAGGACGCGGGGTCCAAGGAGGCGGGTTTCCTTCGCGCGCGAACGGTTGGAGGCCGAGCAGCGCCTGAATGATGCCGAGCCCGGAAATACCGTCCGCCATGCAATGATGGATCTTCGTCACGATGGCGAACTGATCGTGTTCGAGGCCGTCGATGACCCAGACTTCCCAAAGGGGCTTCTCCATGTCGAGCGGCAGCTCGAGGAGGTATCCGCACACGCGCTTGAGAATCCGTTCGTCTGCAGGCTGCGGCAGCGCGATCTGGCGAATGTGATAGCGGACGTTGAAGCTCGGGTCGTCGACCCAGACCGGGTGATCGAGAATGGGGACTTTGGCGAGCCGCTGTCGATAGCGCGGTACGACCTCGAAAGACCACTCGTAGTTGTTCAAGATGCGCTCGAAATCGAGACCGCCGTCTGCCGTGCGGAGCTCGGCCGCCTCGAACACCATCACGGCCGCCTCGTGCCAGCGTGCATTGCGCTCTTCGAATCCAAGAAACGAAGCATCGAGCGCGGAAAGCCGTTCGTAATAGACCGGCGATTTGGTCACGATTTTCACGTAGCACGGGATCTCCTGGGTTTTCAAGGGGCGCGCAGCCCGTCCCTGGCATCCGGCGCCCGATGGCGGTATCACCGCGCCCAATGCGCACACTTACTTCGTTCGGCGTGGCCGTCAGCGCGGCTGCACTCTTTTTCTTCGTTGCGGGCTGCGGCAGCTCGGATTCGGCCCCGGCCACGGGCAACGTCGACGAGCTCTTTTCGCGGGGTCCCTACGACGTCGGCTATCGCGAGATGGCGATCACCTATAGCGATGCGGCATCGATGGCGCCGCGCGAGCTGCCGCTACGCGTCTGGTATCCCGCCGACCCGGGCTCGGGGGCGGAGCCGGCGCGCTATGCGGTGGCCGGTGTCATCGACATCACGGCGGATGCGCTCGACGCGCCGCCCGTCACCGAAGATCCGAATCTACCGTTCGTGATCTACTCGCACGGCAACGGCGGTGAGGGGCTGCTTGCTTATCCGTTTGGCGAGCTGATGGCGTCGCACGGCTGGATCCTCGTCGGCCCGAACCACACCGGCAACACCGCGCTCGAGTTGGCGAGCGGCATGGGCGACCCCGGCGCGCTGGTTGCATTGAACCGGCCGCTCGACATCAGCGCGATCATCGATGAATTCGAGTCGGGCCTCGGCGGGGACGACCTCGAGGGCAAGGCCGGCGTCGACCTCGGAGTGTTCCTCTTCGGACACAGCTTTGGCGGCTACACGACGTTCACCGCGGGTGGCGCGGACGTCGACTATGATAGCCTCGCAGCCGACTGCCAGGGTATGAGCAGCGAGACCTGCGACGTGATCAACGACCCCAACGTCGCGGCTGTCTATCGTGCAGGCTTTGGGGATTCGCGCATCGTCGCGCTCGCACCGCAGGCGCCGGCGCTCGTCGCCATCGCCGACGGAGAGCTCGCGAGCCTCGGCATTCCGACGATGCTGATGACCGGCCGGCTCGATCGGACGACGACGCAAGAGGAGTCGGCCGAGCCTTCGTGGGCTGGCATCGATCACCCCGACGACCTCTGGGTCGAGATGCCGCTTGGCGCCCATTACAGCTTCATCACGGTCTGCCACGACCTCACGCCGGACATCCTCGGCTTGTTCATCAGCGGCGCCGACCAGGACGGGTGCGGCGAAGACTTCATCGACACGCGCGAGTCGGTTCGCGTGCTGGCGGCGTACTTGCTGGCCTTCGGACGCCTTCACGTGCTTGGTGAGACTGAGTGGGATCCCATCTTGAGGGGACCGCCGCTCGGCAACGAGGGCGACTTCATCCTGACGGTGCAGTAGCCGGCGCTCAGTCGATCTTGAGCCCGCAGAGCGGGTCGTCCGGGGCGCAGCTTTCGCCCTTCTTCTTGGCGGGGCGCGCCGTCTTTTGCCGCTCCTTGGCACGCGCCTCGCGCTCTTTTTGGCGCTGCTCGCGGGCCTCGAGCTCGTCAACGTAGCGGTCCTTGTCCGCCTCCGCGGCCTTGGCGCGTTCCTCGGCGTCCGCGAGCTCTTGCGCGGCGCGCTCCTTTTCGTCGAACGCGAGCTCGCGTGCCTGTCGCGCCTGCTCGGCTTCGAGCGCCTTTCTCTCGAGAGCCGGCTTCACACCAAACAGGTACGCAGCTGCCGTGCCGATTAGCAGGGCGGCGACACCGCCGGCGACGATGCGGCGAGAGCGGATCTTGGCTTTCTCGACCGCCGTGATCGCCGCCATCTCCTTTTCGTGCGAGAGAAGGCGCTGCTGCTCGGCGGTGCGCGCTTTGGCTTCTTCCTCGAGCTGGACGCGGAGCTCGGCTTCTTTGGCCTCTCGCAGGCGGCGCTCTTCTTCGTCTCGAAGCGTGCGCTCCTCCGCGAGACGGGCCTGCTCTTCCGCGTGTCGGCGGGCTGCTTCCTCTTCGCGCAGGCGCTCGATCTCGGCTTCGGCCTCCCTCAGCGCGCGCTCTTCGGCTTGCCGCCGGGCCTCGTCCTCGGCCGCCACGCGTGACTCCTGAATTCGATGGAGCTCCAAGAGCTGATCCGCGAGCGAATCGTTCCTCTGGTCCTGCATGCGTGTCTCCCCCTGCCTTCTCCAAGATTCTGGCAAATCTGAAGGGCGTGTGCTCGTGAGTTTGTCAGCCATCGTCGTGGAGACGTGTGAGCAGCGACGAGGATCTAGCGTGGGTTAAAGCCGCTGTGAGCTGGATCACACGGGCCGGCACGTGCCATCGTGGCGCCATGGCGAGGCGGGGGAGGTCACGAAACAAGTCACGGACGCGTGCGCACGCTCCAACGCTGCAAGCCGCGCGACGAGTTGCCCGCGATCGCTTTGCGATCCGAAAGCTGCACCCCGAGCAAGCGACCGCGATCGAATCCTTGCTTGCCGGTCGCGACACCCTCGTCGTGTTGCCGACGGGCTACGGCAAGTCGCTGATCTATCAGGTGCCTGCGTTGCTGTTCGATCGACCGACGGTCGTGGTCTCGCCCCTGATTTCGCTGATGCGCGACCAGGAGACAAAGCTCCGAAAACGAGGCGTGCCGGTCATCCGGATCGACAGCACGCTTCGCGCAACGACGCGGCGGCAGGTGCTGGCGCGGCTGGCCAAAGGGGGCTCCCTCGTGGTGCTGACCACGCCCGAAACCCTGGAGTCGCTCGGCGACACGATGGCCGAGGTGAGGCCGGCGATTCTTTGCGTCGACGAAGCGCACTGCATTTCCGAGTGGGGGCACGACTTTCGCCCGTCGTATCTCAGGCTGGGCGCGGCGCGAGAGGTCCTGGGCAATGCGGTGATGCTCGCCTTGACCGCGACGGCCACGCCCAAGGTGCGCGACGACATCGCCGAAAACCTGGGAATGAAGCGCCCGACCGTGGTCGTGGCGCCGCCCTATCGCAAGAACCTGCGGCTTGCGGTGCGCATCGTTTCCGGGGACGAAAAGATCGACCACGCGGCGCGCTTGATTCGACGGCTGCGGCGTCCGGGCATCCTCTATTGCTCGACGACGAAAGCGGTCGATCAGGTTGCAAACGCGCTGGCCCGCGCGCGGATCCCCTCGGCGCGGTACCACGGCAAGATGAAAGCCACCGAACGGGCATCCGCGCAGCGCAAGTTCATGAAGGCCGATCGGCGCATCGTGATGGTGGCGACCAGCGCGTTCGGGATGGGTATCGACAAGCCGGACATCCGGTACATCGTCCACTACCAGGTGCCGGGGTCGCTCGAGCAGTACGTTCAAGAAGCCGGGCGGGCCGGGCGAGACGGGAAGCGTTCGGACTGCATCCTGCTGTTCGATCCCGACGACCTGCGGATCCAGGCGTACCTGCAGAAGCAGGGGCGGCCGACCACCGCGCAGGCGCGCCGGGTCGTCGATGCGATGGTAGCGTGGATCGAAGAGGACAAGACCGTGACCCCGAAGGAGCTGGCGCTTTCGGCTCAGGTGCCGGTGACCGTCGCTCGCGCGCTCGCGGCGCAGCTCGAAGAGCTCGGCCTGATCGGCATGGTCCGCCGCGGCCACTATGGCGGGGCGGAGAGCCCCAAGAAGGTCCGCGCGGGCGCCCGCGATCTGCTGGCCCGCCTCCAAACCCAGCGCATCCAGGACGCCCGGCGCCTCCGCGCCATCGAGGAATACGCCATGAGCGAGGACTGCCGAAGCCGCTTCATCCGCCGCTACTTTGGCGAGGCCAACCCGCCAAGATGCGGCGCCTGCGACCGCTGCCGCGCCCACTAGCCAAAAACCCTGCCAGTTCCCCCAACAAACGCGCTATCCTCCCCACCCCCAGCAACCGAAAAAAGGGGACTGTCCCCTATATCAATTGTCAGCGACGGAAAAAGGGGACTGTCCCCTATATACATTCAATTGAGAGAGGGGGGTGTCCCCTTTTCTACGAGGTGATCGTTATGAGTGAAGAGAACTATGGGCTTGGGACGCGTGCGCTACATGCGGGGCAGGAGCCCGATCCGGCGACGAACGCGCGTGCAGTGCCGATCTACGCGACCACGTCGTATGTCTTCAACGATACCGATCATGCGGCAGCGCTGTTCGGGCTGGCGGAGTTCGGGAACATCTACTCCCGAATCATGAATCCAACGGTCGACGTGCTCGAAAAGCGGCTTGCCGCGCTCGATGGTGGCGTCACCGGGCTCGGCTTTGCGTCGGGGCAGTCGGCCGTGAACGCGGCGGTGCTCACGCTGTGTCACGCTGGGCAGAACTTCGTCTCGGCGACCAGCCTCTACGGCGGCACGTGGACGCTCTTCAACAACACGATGAAAAACCTCGGCGTCGAGGTACGCTTCTTCGACCCGAACGAGCCGGACCAAATTCACGAGCTCGTCGACGAAAACACCCGCCTCGTCTACATCGAATCCCTCGGCAATCCGAAAAACGACGTCCCGGACTTCAAGGCGATCTCCGATGCCGCCCACAGCGCACCGCACGGCGCGCTCCCGGTCATCTGCGACAACACCGTGATGACGCCGTACCTCCTTCAAACCTTCGATCACGGCATCGACATCAACGTCTATTCCACGACGAAGTTCATCGGCGGTCACGGCGCGCACGTCGGCGGCTGCATCGTCGACTCTGGCAACTTCCAGTGGACGGAAAACCGCGACAAGTGGCCCGAGTTCTGCGGCCCGTCGCCGAACTACCACGGCGCCGTTCTCGCCGACGCCCTCGCGCCCATGGGCAACATCGTCTACAACGTGCAGGCCCGCACGCACTGGCTTCGTGACACCGGGGCCGCGATGAGCCCGTTTGCCGCGTTCCTCTTCCTGCAGGGCCTCGAGACGCTTCACGTCCGCATGCCGCGTCACTGCGAAAACGCACAAGCCGTCGCGGAGCACCTCGAATCGCATTCCGCCGTCGAGTGGGTGAACTACCCCGGCCTTCCGTCCCACCCCGACAACGAGCGCGCCAACCACTACCTCCCAAACGGCAAGGGTGCGATTCTCGGCTTCGGCATCAAGGGCGGCATGGAAGCCGGCAAGAAGGTCATCAACTCGGTGAAGCTGTGCTCGCACCTCGCCAACATCGGCGACGCCAAGACGCTGGTCATTCATCCGGCGTCGACCACGCACCAGCAGCTCAGCCCCGAGGAGCAGCAGCAGACCGGCGTCGTTCCCGAGTACATCCGGGTGTCGGTGGGCATCGAGGACGTCGAGGACATCATCGCCGACATCGATCAAGCGCTCGACGCCGCCGTGGGGTAAGCTGCCGGCCGCGGTGGACCAGGAGTTCGAAAGCACGGATACGGTGCGGAGCGGAAAGCCGCTCCGTCACGTGCAGAGGGCCGTCTTCCCGACGCCGATGAAGCTTCGCCACGGCGGCGTGCTTCCCAGCATCGACGTCGCCTATGAAACCTACGGCACGCTAAACGCCGATCGGAGCAACGCAGTGTTGATCTGCCACGCGATCACCGGCGACTCCCACCCCGCGCGCCACGATGAAAAGGACGACCCCGGTTGGTGGGAGGGCCTCGTCGGGCCGGGCAAGGCGGTCGATACCGATCGGCTGTTCGTCATCTGCTCGAACGTCCTCGGCGGCTGCCGCGGCACCACGGGCCCGGGCACGATCAACCCCGCAACCGGTATCCCGTACGGCAGCGATTTCCCGCTGGTCACCGTCGAAGACATGGTCGACGTCCAAAAACGCCTCGTCGATCAGCTCGGCCTCCGACGGCTCCGCGCGGTGATCGGCGGCTCGCTCGGCGGCCATCAGGTCCTCTCCTGGGCAACGCGATACCCGGAGTACGTGCAAACCGCCATCGTCATCGCGGGCTCGGCGAGGCTCACGGCCCAGGCGATCGCCTTCGACGTCGTCGGCCGCAACGCCATCCAAAGCGACCCTCAGTTCCACGGCGGCCAGTACTACGAAACCGGCGAGTTCCCGCAGACCGGTCTCGCGCTTGCCCGCATGCTCGGTCACATCACCTATCTCTCCTCCGAGGCCATGACGCGAAAGTTCGACCTCGACCGCCACGCGCCCCGCGACATCGTCACCGATTTCGAAAAGCGCTTCTCGGTCGGATCCTATCTCGCGTACCAGGGCGAGCAGTTCGTGGGCCGCTTCGACGCCAATTCGTACGTCACCGTCACCCTCGCGATGGACAACTTCGACCTCGGCGACACCCGCGAAAAGCGCATCGAATCGTTTTCGAAAGCAAAGTGCGATTGGCTCGTCATCTCGTTTTCGAGCGATTGGCTGTTTCCGCCGAGCCAGTCGCGCGAGCTGGTCGCTCTCATGACGAAGCTCGGCCAGCCGGTGTCGTACTGCGAGATAGAGACCGACGGCGGCCACGACAGCTTCTTGCTCGCCGACCCGCTCGAAGCGTTCAGCCCGCTCGTCGCCGCCAAGCTCGGCGCACCGAAGCCCTCCAAGCCCCGGCAAAGCGTGGAGGACGATCGCGTCCTCGAGCTGATTCCCCCCGGAAGCTCGGTGCTCGACCTCGGCTGCGGGAAGGGGGACCTCCTTGCGCGTCTCAAAGCGCGCGGCGCACCGCTGCTTTGCGGCGTCGAGGTGAGCACCGCGCTCATCGCCGCCACCATGCAGCAGGGCGTCGAGGCGATCGACTACGACCTCAACGTCGGGCTCCCGGAGTTCGACGACGACCGGTTCGACTACGTCGTGCTTTCCTCGACGCTACAGGCCGTGCCGAACGTCGAGCGCCTCCTCGAAGATGCGCTCCGCGTCGGACGCCGAGCGATCGTCTACTTCACCAACTTCGCTCATCGCACCCTTCGTGAGATGTTCGGCGTCGAAGGCCGCGCGCCCAAAGCCCCGGGGCCGTACTCGTACGAGTGGTACAACACCCCGAACCGCCGCTTCCCGTCGATTCGTGACATGCTCGACCTCTGCGACAAGATCGGCGCCACCGTCGAGCAAGAGCGCTACTACGACGACACGAAGGGACGCATCGTCGACAAGGAAGAAGACCCGAACCTCGCCGCCGAAACCGCGCTTCTCGTACTGAGCAAACGGCTGGCGGACCCTCAAGCGTAGTGGTTTGCAGGCGCCTCGAACCGGCTTTCGATGCGCTGCACTCGCGCGAGCAAGTCGCGCGTGAGGTCGAGGTCCGTTCCGCCTTCGAACCCGAGCTCCACCGTGTCAGACACCCCGCCAAATCGTTCTTCGATGGCGGCAGGGAGCTGCTCGTACGTCGCGCTCACGCCAAATTCATCGACGACGTCATCCGGTACTTCGGCCGCCATCTGCTTCCACTGCCCCGTCTTCGACATATGGTGGAGCTTCGCTGCCAGGTCGTCCCAGCCGTGAAGCGACATCACCGGGAGGTACGTCCGCGTCGAGCCATAGAATGCGATTCGATACCTTACGAATTCGCGATTCTTCGCGACCGTCGCCTCGTCAGGTCCGGTCATGATGAAGCCACCGCCACAGACGTCGAGCTCGCTTCGCGGTCGCCCGGCGGCTCGTAGGCCGCGCTCGATCGCCGGCCACACCACCTCGGTCAAATACTTCTTGGTACAGAACCCGTGCAGCCGGAGGCCGTCTGCGATGCCGGCAGCCGATTCGATCATGCGAGGCCGCACCGCGGCGAGATACACCGGCACCATCGGCAGGTTCGACTTCGGCGGCGCGAACTCGGGCGTCATCAGCGTGAACTGGTAGTGCTCACCCTGGTAGTCGAGCCGTGCGCCCAGCTCCCAGCACCGCCAGATCGCGCGAAGCGATTTCACGTACTCGATCATTCGACTGCGCGGCGCCTTCCACGGCGTGCTGAAGCGTCGCTCGTTGTGCCCCTTGACCTGCGTGCCGAGGCCGAGCGCAAAGCGGCCCCCGGAGTTCACCTGGATCGACCACGCCTGGCCCGCCAGCACCATCGGGCTTCGCGGAAACGCCACCGCTATCGCAGTGCGCGCCTGAATCCGCTCGGTCGCGTGGGCCGCCATGGCCGCGTGAATCAGCGGGTCGCCCGTGATCTCCGGCACCGCGAACCCATCGAAGCCCTGGGCTTCGGCCGCGCGCGCCGCCTCTGCGAGCGCCGCCCAATTGGTTTCTGCGCAAAACGTATCGACTCTCATGACGCCCATGTACCACGGGGTGGTCGCCGAAGACTACGAGCGCACGCTTCGACCATGGTACGCTGACGACTCAGGGGGCACCATGCTTTGCACATCAATCCGCTCGGGCGATTGGAACCGCATCGTCCTGTTTGCTTGCTTTTTTGCAGCGTTCGGCTGCGACGACACCATCAACAACACCACGGCCTTCGACCCCGCCGAGCTCGCCTGCTCCGACGGGATCGACAACGACGGCGACGGCTTCGTCGATCTGGTCGATCCGGGATGCTTTGCGAATCCCTTCGGCGCGTCCGAGGAAAGCGAGCCAGCCTGCAGCGACGGGGTCGACAACGACGATGACGGCCTCGTTGACTATGGCGCCGACTTCGGGTGCGGAAGCCCCGGCGACGGAAGCGAGGTCGACACGCCGCCCGAGTGCTCGGATGGCGTCGACAACGACGGTGACGGTCAGACCGATTTCCCCGACGACCCGGGCTGCGTGGGTGGTACCGACGCGTTCGAGTTTCCCGACCTGGCGTGCGGCGACGGCATCGACAACGACGGCGACGGGTTGATCGACTACGGAGAGGATTTCGGGTGCATCAGCGCGCTCGATGGCGACGAAGAAGACGCGCTTGCGGAGTGTAGCGACGGCATCGACAACGACGGCGATGGCAACGTCGATTTCCCGGACGACCTCGGCTGCGCCAACAGCAACGACACGCGGGAGTTCCCCAAGATCCAGTGCCAGGACGGCATCGACAACAACGGCGATGGATTGATGGACTACGGTGAAGACCCGAACTGCTCGAGCCCGCTCGATGGGGACGAGTTCGCCGGGGGCACCGTCGAGTGCTTCGACGGTATCGACAATGACGGCGATGGCGACATCGACTTCCCCGACGACCTCGGCTGCGGGAACGTCAACGATCCGCGCGAGTTCCCGGACATCGCCTGCCAAGACGGCGTCGACAACGACGGCGATGGCCTGATCGACTACGGCCAGGATCTCGGATGCAACAGCCCCTTCGACGGGGACGAGTCCGACACGACGCCCGAGTGCCGCGACGGCGTCGACAACGATGGCGACGGACTCATCGACGCTGCGGATTTCGGTTGCTCGAACGCCGATGACATTCGAGAGTTCCCGAATCCTGGTTGCAGCGACGGTCGCGACAACGACCTCGACACCTTCATCGACTTTCCAGATGACCCACAGTGCGTGTCCGAGCGCGATACCCGTGAGGACATCTGACGGGATGAAACGCTCACCACTCGCTCTCGCTGCCGTGCTAGTCATGCTGGCGGCGGGTGCGGGCGTGGATTCGCCGAGAGCCCGCGCGGACGGGCCGTCGATTACCGGGAGTGTCGTTCAGCTCTTCGTGTATGCCGATCCGCCCGACCTCGCCTTGCCGTGGCAGACCGAGGGCGCATCCCTCTACGGCGGCTCGGGCGTCATCGTCGAGGGCAATCGCATCCTGACCAACGCACACGTCGTCGAGAACGCGGTCGGCATCGAAATCAAGCGGGCCGACGCGAGCGAGAAATTCCCCGCGCGCGTGACCTTCATCAGTCACGACGCCGACCTCGCCCTGGTCGAGGTCGACGATCCCCGCTTTTTTCGAGGCGTGCAGCCTCTGCGCCTCGGAGACATGCCGAGGCTTCAGCAAGCGGTGCAGGTGTGGGGCTTTCCCGAAGGTGGTCGCACGCTCTCGATCACGTCGGGGATCGTCTCTCGCATCGAGGTCGATTCCTACGCGCAGTCGGGGCGACATCTGTTGTCGACGCAGATCGACGCCGCGATCAATGCCGGCAACAGCGGCGGACCGGTGATCGGCGACGGTCGCGTCGTCGGAATCGCGATGCAAACCCTCGAGCAAGCCGAGAACGTCGGCTACATGATTCCGGCGCCGGTCGTCCGCCACTTCTTGGAAGACGTGGAGGACGGGCGGTACGACGGCTTTCCACGGCTGGGCATCCATCTTCAAGACATGGAAAGCGACGCCCAACGTCTCGCCGCCGGCATGGCTCCCGGGCAAACCGGTGCGCTCGTGCTCCGGGTCGACTTTGGCGGGCCTTCGCACGGCGTCCTTCGGCCGAGAGACGTGCTCCTCGCCATCGAGGGGCGCGCCATCGCCAACGACCTCACGATCGCCTGGCCCGACGTCGGTCGCGTGCACTACTCGATGGTGTATCTCAGCCGCCAAATCGGCGATCGCGTCCGCCTGTCGATTTTGCGCGACGGCCGTGCCCTCACGAAAACGATTCCGCTCGAGCCCCACACCCCGCTCGTGCCCGGTCGGCGCACCACCGAAAGGCCACGTTTTCTGGTTTTTGGAGGGCTCGTCTTTCAACCACTCAGCGCCGACTACTTCGACTACTTCGACGAGCCGCCGCCGCACCTAGTCAGCGCGGCGTGGAACTACGGGGTCACGAAAGAGCGCCGCGAGGTGATCCTGATGCAGCGGGTGTTGCCAGACCCGGTCAATCGCGGCTACCAGAGTTGGGAAGACGAGATCGTGCGACGCGTGAACGGCGTCGCCCCGCGAGATTTGAAGCACCTCGCCGAGCTCATCGATGCCGCCGAGGGACGCTGGCTCCGCGTCGTGATGGAGGACGGTCACTTGATCACCCTCGACCTCCGCGCCGCCCGACAGGCCGAGGAGCGCATCTTGGACGAATACGGGCTGGCCGACGGCCGCTATCTCGGCGCTCCGTCGCCCAAGCCCAAGGCACGCCGGCGACGTCGTCGGAGGTAGCGCGCTACGCCTTGCCCGCGACGAAGTCGTCGACGCGCTTCCACCAGTCGAAGAGCCAGCGCCTGCGTGCTTCACCTTGCGGGATGTCGGCGGCCGGCACGCGCCAGACGCGCACCTGCACCTCTTTACCGACGACCTCGCCGCTGAGCAGGTCGGTGACCTCCGCCAAACCCTCGAGACCGCGGTGCGCGACGATCAGCACGTCGGCGTCCGGTGCGGCGTCGAGCAGAGTCAGTGCGCCGCCGGGTTTGGGGGGAAGGCAATGGTTGAACGACTCGGCAATCGGCACGAGCTCGGGGTGCGTCCTCGTGAGCCGTTGGAGCGCGATTTGCTTTTTTCGCTCGGTGAACCGCGTGCCCTCTGGATAGAGAAGCACCCCCTGATCGCCGAGGTTTTCCGCGAGCGCTCGGATGCCGGCAAGCTCTTCGCGGGCGCTGCCGCCGCGGTCGATGAAGTAGTTCGGCGAAGCGTGCCCCGCGACGTCGATGCACGGATCGACGAGCAGCTCGCGCTTGAAGACGTAGCGAAGACGGAGCCCTTTGGCGTTCGACAGAAACGCGACTGGCACGGCCGTATCGATGATGCTCGCGTGCCGGATGAACACCAGAACGTGCCCCGGCAGGATGTGCTCACTGCCCTCGATCGTGCTCGACAGCGAGAGGAACCGAGAGATCCAGCGGAAAAGAGCGCTTCCCCACCAGCACTCGAGGCGAAAAAACAGATCCTCCCTCCGCTCGGCGCTCCGCGGCGTGACGAGGTAGATCGCCGCTGCCGCGCAGAGCCCCATGAGCTCGATGGTGAGATAGACCCACAGGAACATCAGCAGACGCAGGATGATGAACGAGCGGCGCCGGAAGACCCCGATGACGAACGCTACCGGAATCCACAGCGGCGCGAGCGCGGTGGTCGCCACCCACATCAACACGTACGCTGAGACGGTCATCACCCGTCGCCAGGCCGGGGAGACCGACGTCGAGTGGGAAAAGGCAAGCGCCTGAACCCACCGCGAGCGGCGGCGCAGGTCGGTTGGTCGCACGATGCTTCGTTGTTCGCGAGCTTCCGCCATCACTCGCCCGGGAATCTAGCAACAAGTGACGGAAGTGAAAGCCGGCGGCTACCGCGCCCGAACCGACTCGAGGAGCCCATCGAAGGCCTTGGCGTGCTCTGTGACAGTTGCGGCCGGTCCGAGGAACTTGAAGTAGTACGGGCCGCTATCGGTGCTCACGATCGCGGCCAGCAAACGCTGACCAGGCTTGGCGGCGTGCGCTTGGCCTGGCGGACCCATGCCGCCGGCGTACTGACCCCGGACATCTACCTTCAGGACGTCGAAGCCCGACACCTGCATCCTGGTCTGCTCGGCATCGGTGACGGGCGAGCCGTCGGGCTGCGTGAACTGGCCGACCCAGCGGTCGATGTTGGCGTTGGCGGCCCCCGCGCCCTGCTCGCCGAAGTAATAGACGACGAGCTCGGCCGGGCCTGCCGAGCCGGGTGCCACGAGCTGTGCGCGGCGCATGGCGGAGCTCGGGGCCTCGGCTTGCCACGGGTCGGGCAGCGCGAAGGCGATGGCACCTACGTCGATCATGCCTTCGTCGTCGGGCTGCCCCGACGATGCGGATCCACTGGGCGGCCCTCCGGGCAGGGCGACGCCGGCATGGGGATCCTGCGAAGGTCCAGGATGTGCGCCGCCGGTTTCGGTCGAGCCGACGGCGGCCGGCGCGGTCGAGGGGTTTCCCTCTTTCGGGGCCGGGCCTCTGCTTCGACAGCCCGCCGTACAAAGCAGCGCCAGCAACGTCGAAGCGACTAGGAGATGTCGTCGCATGGCCGTCGGCATACTGCGTCAAGCCTTTGCCGGCAAGCTCTGCTACGGTCCGTGGCGAAGCAGCAAACGGCGATATGCAGCGCGCGCGAGGATTCATCGATCTGGTATTCGACGTGGTCGAGGAAACGACCAATCTAGTCGAGCGCACGCACGACGCGGTCGTCGAGCGAACGGTGCGCCGATTTGCACCCGTAGAGCCCGCGAGGAGCACCGCGCGCGTCGTCACCGGCATTCAGACGGCGATTTCGAGCGGCGTCTTCGAATCGATTCGCGTGGTCAACGATCTCACGCGATTCACGGTCGACAGGGTGGCCGACGCCGCGGAGACGCAGCTGCCGGACCCCGAAGCCCCCGGGCCGCACACGCCCATTCGCTCCGACGCGGCGGGGACGTGGAGCTGGTACGCCGACCAGCTTCAGGCATCGATCAACGGCTTCTGGGGCGATCACTTGATTCGCCGAAAGAGCCGCCTCGAGCTCGGGATGACGCTTCGGCACGAAGGACGCGCAATACCCATCACGTGTGAGTCGCTCGGCGCTGCTTTTCCGAACGCCACCCCCAAGGTCTGTGTCTTCGTCCACAGCCTCGCCGCCACCGAGTGGCTTTGGAGCCTGTCTTCCGAGGCGCACTACGGCGATCCCGGCGTGACCTTCGGCACGCGCTTGGAGCAAGACCTCGGGTTCACGCCGGTTTACCTCCGGTACAACACCGGCCGGCACATCTCCGAAAACGGCCGTGCGCTTGCGGAGCTGCTGGCGCGTTTCGTGGAGGCGTATCCCATGCCCGTAGAGGAAGTCGCCCTCATCGGGCACAGCATGGGCGGGCTCGTCGTACGAAGCGGTGCGCATTACGCAAGCGAGCACGGCGAACCGTGGGTCGACAGGCTCAGGCACGTGGCTTGCCTCGGGTCGCCGCACCTCGGCGCCCCGCTCGAAAAAGCGGTGCACGTGCTCACCGGCGTGCTTCGGCGCGTCGAAGCCGCTGGCGCGCAGGTTCCCGCCGAGCTGCTCGATGCGCGCAGCGCTGGGGTCAAGGATCTTCGCTACGGATACACGGTCGACGAAGAGTGGGCGGGCAAAGACCCGGACCGCGTGTTCGCGGACGCGCGTCGAAACGTGCCTCTGGTGGAGGGCGTCGGGTACTATTTCCTGGCCGCGATTATCTCGCGTGATCCGGCACATCCGCTCGGGCAGCTTCTCGGCGATCTGATGGTCCGCCTTCCAAGCGCATCCGGGGAAGCGCCCGAGCCCGCGCGTCGCATTCATTTTTCGGGCGGTGAGGTCTTTCCGGGAATGGACCACATCCGCATCGCGAATCATCCGGACGTCTACGAAGCGCTCCGTAACTTGTTCGCAGCCTGAGCGGTAAGGAAGGGTCACGAGATGGACTTGGGAATGATCGGGCTCGGCCGAATGGGGGCCAACCTGGTGCGACGACTGCTCCGAGGCGGTCACCGAGCGGTCGTCCATGACGTCGATGCGTCCTCGGTGCAGGCACTGGCAATGGAGGGCGCGGTGGGTGCGGAAAGCATCGCCGACTTGGTTGCGCAGCTCGATTCGCCGAGGGCGGTTTGGGTGATGGTCCCCGCGGGGATCGCGGGGCAGGTCATCGACGAGCTCGCCGCCCATCTCGATCCGGGCGATGCGATCATCGATGGAGGCAACTCGTTTTACCAAGACGATTTGGTGCGCTCGGCCGCGCTTGCGGAGGATGGCATCGATTTGATCGACGTCGGCACCAGCGGTGGAGTGTTCGGGCTCGAGCGTGGGTTTTGCCTGATGATCGGCGGCAACGCGCCACCGGTCGAGCGCCTCGCGCCGATCTTCGAGACGTTGGCGCCCGGCGTCGATGCTGCATCACGAACGCCCGGTCGGGACGGCCAGCCCACTGCGGCAGAGCACGGGTATCTTCACTGCGGTCCGAGCGGCGCCGGACACTTCGTCAAGATGGTCCACAACGGGATCGAGTATGGGATGATGGCGGCGTATGCCGAAGGGTTGAACATACTCGAGCATGCATCGGTCGGGCTCGACGCGCGTTCGAGCGATGCGGAGACCGCCCCGCTTAGGCACCCGGAGCATCTTCGCTACGAGCTCGACGTTCCGGCCATCACGGAGGTGTGGCGGCGCGGCAGCGTCGTTGCATCGTGGTTGCTCGACCTCACGGCGGCCGCGTTCGTCGAAGACCCGGGGCTCGACGGCTTCGAAGGGCGCGTCTCGGATTCGGGCGAGGGACGATGGACGGTGCAGACCGCGGTCGAGCAGGGCGTGCCCGCATCCGTGCTGTCGGCCGCGCTCTTCAGCCGCTTCGATTCTCGAGGTCGCAGCGAGTTTGCAAACCGGGTGCTGTCGGCGATGCGCAAGCAGTTCGGCGGCCATCACGAAAAGGGCGAATCCGAGTGAGCGACGCCTGCTACGCCGACGCGCTGATCCTCTTCGGTATCACGGGCGACCTCGCGCGCAGGAAGCTCTTTTCGGCGCTCTACGAGCTCACGGCGGCGGGGCACCTCGACATGCCGGTGATCGGCGTCGCCTCCCGCGGCTGGGACGACGACACCCTTCGCCGAAAAGCCCGTGAAGCGCTCGAAGAGCGGGGCGAACCGATCGACGACGAGGCCTTTTCCCGCTTGGCCGCGAATCTCTCGTATGTGTCCGGGAACTACCGCGAGCCCGGCACCTACGCCGAGATCGCCAAACGCTGCAAACGACACAGCTGCACGGTCTCCTATCTCGCGATCCCGCCGGACCTTTTCAACGAGGTCGTCGAAGGGCTCGCATCGGTGGGCTTGAACGAGCGGGGCCGCCTCGTGCTCGAAAAGCCGTTTGGTCGAGACACTGCGTCGGCGCGCGCGCTCAACGACATCGTCCATCGCCACTTCCCCGAGCACTGCGTCTACCGCATTGATCACTTCCTCGGGAAAGAAGCCGTCCAAAATCTGATGATCTTCCGCTTCGCCAACACGGTGCTCGAGCCGATCTGGAACCGGCACTACGTTCGCGGCGTGCAGATCACCATGGCCGAAGACTTCGGCGTCGAGGGGCGCGGCTCCTTCTACGACAAGGTGGGTACGCTGCGCGATGTCGTTCAAAACCACTTGCTGCAGGTGCTCGCGCTGCTCGCGATGGAACCACCCGTGTCGGAAGATCCCGACGCGCTCCGCGACGAGCGCGTCAAAGCGCTGCGGGCGATCATCACGCCAAGGCATCGAGACATCGTCCGCGGTCAGTACACGGGCTTTCTCGCCGAGCCCGGCGTGGCCGAGGGATCGCAAACGGAGACGTATACGGCGCTGCGCCTAGAGCTCGACTCCTGGCGGTGGGCCGGCGTGCCGTGGATCATCCGCGCCGGCAAAGGCCTCGCCTCCACCGTAACCGAGGCGGTGGTCGAGTTTGCCCGCCCCCCGCGGCCGCTCTTTGCGGACGCCGACTGCCGGCCTGGGCCGAACCGACTCAGGTTTCGCACCAAGCCGGACGACGGCATCAGCTTTTCGATGCAGGCCAAGAAGCCCGGGGCGAAGATGGTGAGCCGGCCCATCGAGCTTCACCTCGAGCACGACCGGCCGCGCGGGCGCGAGGCGTACGAGCGGCTCCTCGGCGATGCGCTTCGCGGCGATCCGAGTCTCTTTGCACGGCAGGATGGCGTGATGGAGGCGTGGCGGGTCGTCGATGAAGTGCTGGCGGACGGCCGGCCGCCCGTGCCCTATCCGCGAGGCAGCTGGGGTCCGCACGAAGCCGACGCGCTGCTCGGGTCGGACTGGGGCTGGATCACGACATGATGCGGGTGATCGAGGCGGGGGGCGATTTCGCCCACGCTGCGGCCGCCGCGCTGGCCGACGCGTTGCGCGGCGCGCTCGATGCGCGCGAGAGAGCGTCGCTTGCGCTTTCGGGAGGCCGCACGCCGTGGCCCGCGTTTCGAGAGCTCGCCAAGACCGATCTCGATTGGGCGCGCGTCGACGTGTATCAGGTCGATGAACGGGTGGCTCCTGCAGATGACCCGGCGCGAAACCTGACCGGCCTCACCGATGCGCTGCTCGCGCACGTTCCTGCGCGCGTGCACCCGATGCCCGTCGAGGCCGCAGACTTGAACGCCGCGGCGCGTGAGTACGAAGCGATCCTCCCCAACGCGCTCGACGTCGTTCACCTCGGCCTCGGAGACGACGGCCACACGGCGTCACTCATTCCCGGCGACCCGGTGCTCGATGTCGTCGATCGCCGCGTCGCGCTCACCGGGCCGTACCGCGGCTACAGGCGAATGACGATGACGTATTCCACGTTGGAGCACGCTCGCGCGATTTGCTGGATCGTCTCCCGCGCGGGCAAGGCTTCCATGATCGAGCGCCTCGTCGAAGGTGACCCGACGATCCCCGCAGGGCGCGTTCCTCAGAACGGTGCGATTTTGATCAGCGACGGGGCGAGCCGCAGGCGCCCTTTTGGCGTTTGAAGCGGGGCGATGTAAAGCTGAGGCTCGATGGCGCCGAAATCCACTCCGAGCACCGTGGCCGACGAGGTTCGCGCCGCGCTGGGGCCCGCGCTCCGGCGATTCGGACCGGACTACTGGCGCGAGCAGGACGCCAAAAAAGCCTTCCCCACTGAGCTCTTCGAAGCGATCGGGGACGCGGGCTACTTCGGCACCTTCATTCCGGAGGCCTACGGGGGACAAGACGCGGGGCCGCGCGTGGCGTCGGTGCTCGTCGAGGAGATCAATCGTGCGGGCGGCGACGCCGCGGCGATCAATGCGCAGATGGCGATCTGCCGAACGCTCGTTCTTCACGGGTCCGACGAGCAAAAGAAACGCTACCTGCCTGGCGTGGCGTCCGGCGACATTCGATTCTTGGCCGTTGCCGCCACCGAGCCAGACAGCGGCGCCAACATGACCGAGCTTGCAAGCACCGCGCGGCGCGACGGCGACGACTGGATCTTGAATGCGAGCAAAGTGCTGATTTCGTTCGCCGAGCACACGCGCTTGATGATCCTGCTGGCCCGGGCCGACGAGGGTACCACCCTCTTTCTGCTCGACCTCGACGACGTCGGCGATCGAATCGAAGTGCACCCGATCGACCTGATTGCCAATCGCATGACGTCGAGTCTTTTCATGGACGAGCTGCGCGTGCCCGACACCGCTCGCATCGGGCCGGCCGGCGAAGGGCTCGCGTGCCTGATGCAAGGCTTCGTGATTCGTCGTGTGCTCGCTGCCTCGGAGGCGATCGGCAACGCCCGTTTTCTGCTCGACCGCAGCATCGAGTACGCCAAGACCCGTAAGACCTTCGGTCAGCCGATCGGCGTCCATCAGGGCGTTCAGTACCCGCTCGTACAGGCGTATGCCAAGGTCGAGGCTGCGGATTTGATGCGCTGGGACGTGCTCGAGCGCGTCGACCGCGAAGAAGATGCGGTCCCGCGGTCGGCCATGGCCAAAGTCCTCGCGTCCGAAGCGGCTTGGGAGACGACCCAGGCAGCGCTCATCACGTTTGGCGGGTGGGCCCTCGCGTCGGAGTACCACGTCGAGCGCAAGCTTCGCGAAGGCACGGTCTACGTCTTCAACAACCTCTTGATGAACCTGATCGCCGACCGCGCGCTCGGCCTTCCGAAGAAGTAGCGCAGGCTAGGCCTCGGCGCCGTTCGGCTGATAGGCACAGAGCGGATCTTCGCCGAGCGGGTCGCCGGTCATCGCGTACGCCCGCGCCCGCGAGCCGCCGCACGCGAACTTGAACTCGCAGCGGCCGCAGCGCCCTCGGTAGTTGTTCGGGTCTTGCAGCTCGTGAAGTGCCTCGGACTCTCGATAGATCTCGTGAAGCGGCTGCTCCTTGACGTTGCCGAGCAGGGGGTAGGGCAAGAAGCCGGCTGGATACACCTCGCCCAAGTGCGAGATGAAGATCACGCCGTTGCCGTCGCGAATCCCAAATGCCATCGGGCGCGCCCGCGCCTGGATGTCCTCGATGGGCATGCCTTCTGCGAGCTTTTGCTGAATCCAATAGCGGCGGTAGTGCGGCGCCTCGGTCGTGCCGACGCGAAACGGCGCCTCCTCGGAGATCGAATACACCCACTCGAAGAGGCGCTCGACGTCGTCTGCGGTCGGCGTGTCGAGCTCGGCCCCGCGCCCGACCGGCACTAACAGAAACAGGCTCCAGCGGCGCACCGGGGGTGCGGCCGTGTCTCGAAGAAGCTCGTACATCGCCTCCACGTGAGGCAGCGTGCGTGCGGTCACCGTGGTGTTGACCTGCACCGGGATCTCGAATTCGCGCGCCCAGCCGAGGGCCTGCATCGAGTAGTCGAAGGTGCCACGTACGTTGCGAAACGCATCATGGATCTCTGCCGTCGGGCCATCGAGGCTCACGCCCATCGCGCTCACCCCGAGCTCGTGGAAGCGATCGACCGTCTCCCGCTGGAGCAGCGGGGTCGTGCTGGGCGTGATCGAAACGTGGATGGGAAGCGAGCGCCCGTATTCGATCAGCTCTTGGATGTCCGGCCGTTTGAGCGGGTCGCCGCCGGTCAGCACCAACATGCTCCCGAGCTCCTGCACGCTTCGCATCAGCGCCTTGCCCTGCTCGGTGGTCAGCTCACGCGGATCCCGGTGCGGGATCGCGCTTGCCCGGCAGTGCTGGCAAGCGAGGTCGCAGGAGATCGTCGTCTCCCAGTAAACGTTTCGCGGCTGTCGGCGATAGAGAAAACCCGGATATCGGCCGCCCACGGTTTGGAGCTCCATCATCAGCCGTGCTCCTCGTCGCGGCAGACCCCGCCGAGGCGGTCCGCCCATTTCTCGGGATAGCCTTCGTAGTATCGCGTCCACGGTCGGCCCGTCATTTCGCGATACACCAGCGCGTACGCTGCACGGGAAATCGACGGAAGCCCGATGATCGGCAGATAGAGCCAACCCAGCATGCGCGACTGCTTGGTGTGTCCGAGCTCGTGTGCCCGGTTTCGTAGGTCGAGGTCGTGCCAGCGGCTGTTCTCGCGGGACCAAAAGACGACGTGCCCGAGCGAGATGCCCGTCCCGATCGACTCGACCAAGAGCCGGCCGTCTTCGACTTCGATGTCGACGATGCGCTTTGTCGCCGCTTCGGCTGCGAGGATCGCCACGCCGAGCAACGACTGTGGCGCCTCCCAAGCCAGCGAAAGACCTCTGCCGATCAGCGACATCGACGAGAGGTTAGCACCTCGCGTCTACTCGAACAGCGCAAGATATTCGCCGTACCCCTCTTTTTCGAGATCTTCCTTCGGGATGAAGCGAAGCGCCGCGCTGTTGATGCAGTAGCGCTGGCCGGTGGGCGCCGGCCCGTCCGGGAACAGGTGCCCGAGGTGGCTGTCACCGTGCTTGCTTCGCACCTCGGTTCGCGTCGCGATCAGCTTGCGGTCGACGTGCTCGGTGATGTTGTCCTTGTCGATGGGCTTGGTGAAGCTCGGCCAGCCCGTGCCGCTCTTGTACTTGTCGGTCGAGCTGAAAAGGGGCTCGCCGCTGACGATGTCGACGTAGATCCCCTCGCGCTTGTTGTCCCAAAACTCGTTGCGGAAGGGCGGCTCCGTGCCCTCTTCTTGGGTGACGGCGTACTGCAGCGGAGTCAGCTTCTCACGAAGCTCGGCGCGAGAAGGCCTGTCGTAATCGCTCTTGCTGGACATCTTTTTCTTTCCTGCGGCTTTTGGTTTCTTTGGCGGCTCGAGAGGCTTGTTTCCCCATGTTGCCTCGAGAAAGCCCTCGCGGCCCGAGCCTCGCCGATAGCGTTTGTAGTTGGTGGGGTTCTTCTTGTAGTAGTCCTGATGGTACTCCTCGGCGGCATAGAAGGCCTCCGCTTCGCGGATTGGCGTCACGATGGGCTTCTTGAAGACGCCGCTCTTTTCGAGCTCGCGTTTGGATGCTTCCGCGAGCTTACGCTGCGCCTCGTCGTGCACGAAGATCGCCGTCTTGTACTGCTTGCCCCGGTCGGCGAACTGACCGCCGTCATCGGTCGGGTCGATCTGGCGCCAAAAGACTTCGAGCAGGTAGTCGTAGGAGATTACGGTCGGATCGAACTTCACTTCGACCGCCTCGACGTGGCCGGTGCGCCCGTAGCTCACCGCTTTGTACGTCGGGCTCTTCTCGGGACCGCCGGTGTATCCCGACGTGACGCTGGCGACGCCCGGAAGCTTTTCAAACGGCGGCTCCATGCACCAAAAGCATCCGCCCGCGAACGTCGCGGTGGCGAGGGTGCTGTCCGCCGCCGGCGCACTGGCTTGCTTGGTCTCGGACTGCGGGGGTTCAGCGCGCGAAAGCGTGCAGCCGATGGCCACCAGGATGGCCGCGGTCAGGATGGGCACGCCGAGCGCGATCGTACGTAGGCTCTGCATCTCAATCTCCTATCTAAGGCCCTCCGCGTTAACGGCACCCGCCCGGAAATGTTTCACGAAAAAGCGCCGTCGCGCGCAAAGCAGCCCTCCAGATGGTCGTTCACGAGCCCCATGGCCTGCATGCGTACACGGTCGCTGGACCGACGATCGTGCAGCCGCGGCGTTTCAGTATCACCTATCGCGGTTCGAGGACCGCCGGGAACTGGATGAGACCGCGATTGAACGAGGACGACAGGTACTTCAGCTCTTTGCCGGGCGCTTGCCGAATGCTCTTCACCCGCCGAGTCATCTCTTGGAGCGTGAGACGGATCTCGAGCCTCGCGAGGGATGCGCCCAGGCAGAAGTGCGGGCCGAGACCGAACGATAGATGCTTGCTCTCCTTGGTGAAGTCGCGGCGGATGTCGAATTTGTGCGGGTCGGTGAAGTGCCGTGGGTCACGGTTCGCCGCAGGATAGGTGAGCCCGACCTGCTGGCCTGCCTTGATGACCTTGCCGTGGAGCTCGTAGTCACGCGTTGCGGTGCGGTACATGTTGATGAACGGCGTGACGTAGCGAAGGATCTCCTGCACCGCGTTTGGGATGATCGAAGGGTCCTCGTAGAGCGCGTCGTACTGCTTTGGATCGAGGGAGAGCTGATAGAGGCCGCCGGCGATGGCGCTTCGCGTCGTCTCGGCGCCACCCACGTTGAGCAGCACGTGCTCGAACAGGAGCTGCGACTCATCTAGCTTCTCACCGTTGATTTCGGCGTTCATCCAAATCGTGAGAATGTCGGCGCCGGTGCAGCCGGCCGCCTTTCGGGCTTCCATCATCTCTTCGTGATGCATGATGAAGTTGTCGAAGGCGTCATTCACCGCATCGTCGACGTAGTCGGGGCCGTTGCCGCCCTTCATCATCGTATTGAGCCAGTCCCGGACGTCGTTGCGACGCTCTTCCGGAATGCCCAGCATGTCGGCGATCAAGCGAAGTGGAAGGGGCGAGGCGAGGTCGTCGACGATGTCGACTTCGTCTTTTTCGAGCATTTTTTCGACGAGCTCGGCAACGATGACGCGTGCGCGGTCCTCCATCTTGCGCATCTGGCGCGGCGTGAAGCCGGACGATACGAGCGCGCGCTGCTTGTTGTGCTGCTCGCCGTCCTGGTAAATCATCGCCGGGTCACCGGGAATGCCCGGGCGAACGCCTTCGCCGTTGATGAAGGTCGCAGTGTCGCGCTCGATCGTGACGATGTCGTCGTATCGGAACACCTCCCAGATTTCGTTCTTCTCATCGAAGTAGATGGGCTCGTGCTCGAGGAAGTAGTCGTACATTTCCTCCGGATTCTCGTGCGTCGCCGGTGCACAGAAATCGACGTTCTCGAACCTCATCGGGCACTTACTTTCCAAACGATCTGTCACACTTCCCTCGCCGGGCTATTACTTTACGACATGTAAACTATTCCTCATTGTAAACCCCCCCGCCCCCCGGTCAAGCAACCGAACGAAAAAGGGGACTGTCCCCTATCTAATTCGGTTTGCGGGCCATGATGGCCCAGGTGCTCGAGGGCATGAAGACGCCGTCGGGGCGAAGGTAGGGGGTCATCAAGTCGCGGAGGTCTTCCCGGATCGCCGGGAGCTTGCGCCGGCCCTCTTCGCCGGCTTCTCGAATGATTTCGCCAGACGGGCCCACGAGGAGCTGGTAGTCGATCGCCTCTTCGATGTCGCGGCCGATGCAGACGTCGGCATCGATGCGCTTGAAGAGCTCGACCTCTCCGAAGCCGGCCGCGTCGAGCATCGCGCGGTCGGTTTCCTCGCTCGCCATCGAGAACGGCCCGGGTCCGCAGGTGGCGGCGTCGTCGCCCGGTGGTGGGAGGTGGCGAAGGGCGATCTCCTTGGCCGTCCCCCAGCACGGATTTTCCGAAAGCGAGCGCCACACGATGAGGCAGACCTTTCCCCCGGGCTTGAGCGCGCGGTTTGCATTTCGCAGTGCACGCACGGCGCTTTGAAAAAACATCACGCCGAACCGCGAATAGGCGACATCGAAATACGCCTCGGGGAGCTCGCAAACCTGCGCATCCCCGAGCTGGTAGCGGACGTTTGTCGCACCGGCCGCATCGCGCTCCTGGTTGGCGATGTCGAGAAACGCGTCGGTGCAGTCGATCCCGAGCACCTCGCCCTCGGGTCCCACCAAATCGGACATCTCGAGCGCCGTCTCGCCAAAACCGCAGCCGATGTCGAGTACCTTGTCACCACGCTGAATGTCGAAGTCGGCGTATGCGATGTCGCTGTGGATCTTCCCGTTTCCCGAGAGCAAATGCCGAAACCGAATCCACTTCGGGGTCAGAATCTCGTTCCAACACTCGACGAAACCTAGGTTATCGCTAGCGATCTCAGCCATGATGGGCCTCCTCAGGGTTGGAGTATCGCAATGAAAGCCGCCACGGCCCCGAGCAGTACCAACAAAACGACGAGCGTGATCCAGAGCCGCTTGGTGACAGGGTCATTGGAATCGTCGCCCATGTAAACCCTCAGTCGGCGCGAAGCGCGGGTGTGTCGTCTTCGTCGGTGCTCAGAAACACCTCGTGAATCGTGAGCTCGTTCGGGCCGCGGAACATCTCTTTGGGCGGCCGATTCCGGTGCGCCTCGGCAAACGACGGGCTCTTGGTCCATGCGACGAAATCGTCGAACGACTCCCACCACGTCTTTACCTCGTAGTAGCCCGTGCCCTCCGGCCCCCGGGTCCACTCTCCGGTCTGGTGGTCGAGCGTCATTGGCCTTGGCCGATGCACCTCGTTGCGGATGAACCCCTTGGCCTGATCCACGAGATGGACTCGCTTCCGAAAACGGTCCTCGAAGTCGATTTCATAGCCCTCGGCCACGGGAATACGGTTTGTCACGACGATCATGGGGCGAATCATACCCCTCTTCCGGCAATGCGCAGGTGGCGCTACATACCTGCCATGGACGGGATCAAGCCTCGCGTGGTGATCGTGGGCGGTGGATTCGCGGGGATTGCTGCGGCCCGCGCGCTCCGACGAACCGATGCTGATGTCGTGATCGTCGACAAGCACAACCATCACCTGTTCCAGCCCCTCCTTTACCAGGTCGCGACGGCCGCGCTTCACCCTGGCAACATCGCGGCGCCGATTCGCGGCATCGTGCGAAGTCAGCGCAACTGCCGCGTCATCTTGGGGGCCGTCGAAGACATCGACCTCGATGCCAGGACCATCGACCTCGGCATCGAGCGCTATACCTACGACTACCTCGTTCTCGCGGCTGGCTACGTGACCAACTACTTCGGCAACGACCAGTGGCAGAAGCGTGCGCCTGGCATGAAGACCATCGAGGAGGCGACCAACGTCCGCGCCCAGTTTCTGTTGGCGTTCGAGCAGGCGGAGCTCGAGCAGGACGAGGATGCCAAGCGGGCGGCGCTCACGTTTGCAATCGTCGGTGCAGGCGCCACCGGCGTCGAGATCGCCGGCGCGATTGCTGGCATTGCCGATTCCGTACGCGAGGACTTCCGGTCGATCGACACCCGGACGACCCGCATCATCTTGCTCGATTTCGCGGACCGCGTGCTGACGTCGTTTCACCCGGAGCTTTCCGAGCGGGCCAAGCGCGACCTCGAAAAGCTCGGCGTCGAGGTTCTACTGCAGACCCGCGTCACCGACGTCGATGAGAAGGGATTGACCGCCGAAACGCCGGACGGGGAGGTTCGCATTGACGCGAACAACGTGATCTGGGCCGCGGGCGTCAAAGGCAGCCCGCTTGCCGAAGCGCTCGGCGTCGAGCTCGACAAGCAGGGAAGAGTGCTCGTCGAGCCGGACCTCAGCATTCCAGGCTACCCTGAGGCCTTCGTGGTGGGCGATCTCGCCCACGCCCGCGACCCCGAAACCGGCGAATCGGTGCCCGCAGTGGCACAGGGCGCCATTCAAGGCGGGAAGTTCGCCGGCGAAACCATCGCGCGGGAAATTCGGGCCGTTCGCCGCGGCGAGCCGCGGCCGGTGCGAAAGGCGTTTCGTTACCGCGACAAGGGCTCGATGGCGATCATCGGGCGCAACAGCGCGGTCGCCGAGATCGGGAGCCTCCGCTTCGGAGGCAGGCTGGCGTTTTTGCTTTGGGCGCTGATCCACATTTTGTTCCTCATCGATTTCCGGCGAAAGCTCGTCGTCTTCGTCGAGTGGGTGTGGCTCTTCTTCAACAAAGGCCGTGGCGCCCGCCTCATCACCGGGGCAGGTCGCATTCCCCGTCTGCTGAAGCCGCCGCGCGACTCGAGGCTCCCAGAGCAAAACCTCGAGTCACTCGAGCCCGCCGTCGAACACCGAGTGGACTATGCTAGAAAGCCGCCGTGACCGACTGGCGGCTCAAGAAGTCTTCGGCGTTTCCCGGCGTTCCTGGGCCGGTGCTCGTCGTCGTCATGGATGGCGTCGGCTGCGGTGCGTCCAACGAGGGGGACGCGGTCTGGCTTGCCCGAACGCCGACGCTCGATCATCTCGCCAGCGTCTCGCTGACCACGCGGCTTCGGGCGCATGGCAAGGCCGTCGGCCTACCGAGCGACGACGACATGGGCAACAGCGAGGTCGGCCACAATGCGTTCGGCGCGGGTCGGGTGTTCGATCAAGGCGCCAAGCGCGTTCAAATGGCGATCGATAGCGGCGAGATCTTCGAAGGGGAAGAGTGGAAGAAGCTCGTGCGCCGCGTCACCGAAAGCGGCGAGCCGATGCACTTCATCGGCCTTTTGTCGGATGGCAACGTGCACAGCCACATCGAGCACCTCTTCGCGATGCTCCGCCGCTGCAACGAGGAGGGCGTGCCGCGCGCGCGGGTGCACGTTCTTCTCGACGGGCGAGACGTTCCGGAAACCAGCGCGCTGGAATACGTCGATGCCCTCGAAGCGCTCCTTCGCGACTTGAACGACCAGGGCGGGCGCGACTATCGCATCGCGTCCGGCGGCGGCCGGATGTTCATCACCATGGACCGCTACGGCGCCAACTGGGCGATGGTCGAGCGCGGCTGGAAGCATCACGTACTCGGCGAGGGGCGCGGCTTTTCGAGCGCCACCGAGGCGATTCAGACCCTCCGCGACGAGAATCCCGGCGTCATCGACCAGGACCTGCCTGGCTTCGTGATCGTCGATGGAGAAGGCAACCCGGCCGGCCCGATCCGGGACGGCGCCGCGGTGGTCCTCTACAACTTCCGCGGCGATCGCGCGCTCGAGCTGACGCGCGCATTCACCGAGCCGGACCTGAGCGAGTTCGATCGCGGTCCCATTCCCGACGTCGAGTTCGTCGGCATGATGGAATACGACGGCGACATGAAGCTGCCGCGCCACTATCTCGTGCAGCCTCCTGAGATCGATAGAACCGTCGGCGAGTACTTGGCCCGCAATCAAATCACGCAGTTCGCGTGCAGCGAGACGCAGAAGTTCGGTCACGTGACGTACTTCTGGAACGGAAATCGCACGGGCATGTTCGACCGGGCCTACGAGGAGTACGTGGAGGTGCCGAGCGACGTGGTGCCATTCGAGCAACGTCCCTGGATGAAAGCCGCGGAGATCACCGACGCGACGATCGCTGCGCTTCAGCGCGATGGGCTGCGGCACGCCCGCATCAACTACGCGAATGGCGACATGGTCGGCCACACCGGCAATCTCGATGCCTCGGTGATCGCGGTCGAAGCGGTCGACCTCTCGCTCGCGCGGCTCATTCCGGTCATCCAGAAGCGTGGCGGCGCCATGATCGTCACCGCAGACCACGGCAACTGCGACGAAATGTTCGAGATCGACAAGAAATCGGGTGAGTTTTCCCGAGACGCCGAGGGTCACCTGAAGAGCAAGACGAGTCACACGCTCAACGCGGTCCCGTGCTACCTCTATGCGCCCGGCATCGATTCACTCGAGCTCGACGATCACGTCGAGAGTCCCGGCCTCGCGAACGTCTCCGCGACGCTCCTCCAGCTGCTCGGCTACGAGCGTCCTGAAGGCTACGAGCCCTCGATTGTCCGCACGCGTTCGCGTTAGCGCGACCCCTACCGGTAGCGCAGCCGAAGCTTGATGCCGAGGAAGTCGGCGATCTGCTGCGCATAGGAGCGAGGAATCCGATCGAGCCGTCCCTCAACCACCGCGCGAGCTCGCGCGTGCGGTTCACCCTTGAGCGCTGGAAGCACGATTTGGCTCCACGCGAGCAGCGTCTTGCCGTCTGCACCGTCGAGCGCGAGCGTGAGCACTGGCTCGAGCCGTTTTTGATAGGCGACGGATGCCGTGCAGAGCGCGGCAAAGGTCTTGACGAGGCCGTCCTTGCCGACCTCGTTGGCCCCCTCGAACGACCCCTTGAGCACCTCGAGCTGCCTCGCGACGCGGGCCGGTGCGATGCGCGCAATCGCAGGGAGCGCTTCGGCGGACGTCTGCACCACGCGCTTGTTCGACGACGAGATCCCCTTCGCGAACTTGGCGACCAGCGGCACGACGAGCTCCGGCTTTTCGGCGATGATCTCGCTGAGGACGCGAGCGGATTGCGTCGCGGCGGTACGAGGGCCTTCCATCATCGTCTCGCCGTGCTCGGCGATCTTCGACTGAGGGCTTTCGTCAGCGAGGATCTTCCGAGCTGCAGCAGCGGCGCCGCCGCTCGCTTTCTTGGGGGGCTTTGCAGTAGCGCCCCCGGCCGCCTCTTTGCTGCTCTTCTTCTTGGTCGTCATTCGGGTCCTTGAATTGCTTCGACGATCTGCGGCAGCGACACCTCATAGCGCCACGAGGTGCCGCGGTGTCCCCCCTCGTACTCTTCGTACCGAACGGGCAACCGGCGCTCTGCGAGCGCTTCCCGAAGGAGCCGCGAGGCGAAGTGTAGCCCGTGCTCATCCCGGTTGCCTGCGTCCATGTAAATTAGCGACATCGCTTGCAAAGCCGACGCCGACGCATCGATTCTGCGGAGCGGGTCTTGTTCGAGCCAGCGCGACCACACCTCGTCGCGGAGCTCGCCGGTCGAGGGATTGATCGGAAGCTCCGCAAACGGGAAACCCTTGGGGTCGGGCGAATACGCGGCGGCCGCGGCAAGCACGAAAATCGCGTCGAACTGGGTCGCGTTGGACGGCCCACCGGCTGGCACCTCGCTTGCAAAAGCTTCGAGCCCCCCGGCGAGATCGATGGCGATCGCCGCCGAAGTCAGCATCGGCCGCATGCTCACGTCGAATGCGGCGTCCCCTGCGTGGCTTCCGAGGACGGACACGACGTCGGGCCGATCCATCCCCAGGCGAAGCGCACCAAAGCCCCCCGAGGATCGGCCGATCACCGCGCGGGCCTCGCGCTTCGGAATCGTCGAGAGCTCCGCGTCCACCCACGCAAACACCTCGTCAGCGAGATAGGTTTGGTAGCGCCCCGTTCCCTCGGAATCGATGAACTGCGAACCACCCCAGCGGTTGAAGCAGTCCGGGAGCACGAGAATTGCAGGATCGCACTTGCCGTCTGCGATCAGCTGGTCGAACAGCTCGATGGTGTTGGGTTTCCACGGCTGCCAGGCTGCGATCGAGTGATTCGTCGCGCCAAAGCCCGCGAGCAGCATGACCACACCGTAGCGGCGCGATTCGTCGTAACCGGGCGGCAGGTAAACGTAGAGGTCGCGCTCGTCCGGGTCGCCGAGCGGATTCCCGCGCAGACACTGGCTCTCGTGGGACGTTCGAAAAACGCGGCCTCTCATCGACCCGCATCGCATAGCACATCCGCGGTGCAGCGGAGCGAGCGACGGGGATTTTCGCTACATCCGATTCACGACGCCGATGCCGACGAGCCCGAGCCCACGACGGATCTGCCGAGCCGTCAGCGCGGTGAGCCCGAGCCGACTCTGCCGCGTATCTCCGTCGGCATCGAGCACTGGGCATTCCGCGTAAAACCCGTTGAACGCGCGTGCCAGCTCGTAGATGTGCTCGCAAATCAGGTGCGGCTGACTGGTCTCGCCTGCCTGATAGACCACGTCGGCGAAACGCAGGAGATGCCGTCCAAGCGTTTGCTCGGCCGGATCGTCGAGGCGGATCGTCGAGCTAGCGGTGACCTCATCCATCTCGAGCTCGCCTTTTGCGAAGATCGATGCGCATCGCGCGTATGCATACTGAAGGTATGGCCCGGCGTTGCCCTGAAACGAGATCATCTTGTCCCAGTCGAACTGGTAGTCACTCAACCGGTTTTGACGGAGGTCGGCGTACTTCACCGCTCCGATACCGACGACGCGCGACACCTCGTCCATCTCGTTGGAGCGCACCCGGAGTCGGCCCTCCGCGATGCCTTCTTCGATCCGCGCCCGCGCCCGCTGCTTGGACTCGTCGAGGAGCGACATCAACGTGATGACGTGTCCGCTGGCATCCCGCGTGCGAAGTGGCTTCCCGTCCGGGCCGAGCACCGTGCCGAAACCGACGTGCTCGAGCTCCATCTCGTTCCCGAGGAGCTTCATGACGGCGAAGAGCTGTTGGAAATGGAGCGACTGCCGGTTGTCGACGACGTAGAGCGCACGGTCCGCGCCGAAGCGATCCCGGCGGTGCTGGACGGTTGCGATGTCGGTCGTCGAGTAGAGAAAGGCGCCGTCGTTTTTTCGAATGATGAAGGGCGTCTTTTGCTTGCGAAGGCTCTTGGGCGCGTCGTCGAGATCGTTCCAGAAGATGCAGACGGCACCGTCGTCCTCGCGCGCGATGCCACGCTCGATTAGGGTCTCGACCACGCCGGGAAGCGCATCGTGATAGGCACTCTCGCCGAGCCAGACGTCGAACGAAACGTCGAGCTCGTCGTAGACCTCTTCGAGCGCGCGTCGGCTCACCTCGACGAAGTGCTCCCAAAGCGCACGGTTTGCCTCGTCTCCGCTCTGCAGCTTCGCGAGCTCCGCGCGCGCTTTGTCTGCAAAGGCCTCGTCGTCGCCGGCGCGTTCGGAGGCCAGCTTGTAAACCCGTTCGAGCTCGGCAATCGGATCGGCGACCAAGGCGTCTTCGGAGCCCCATTCTCGCATGCCTACGATCAGGAGGCCGAACTGCGTGCCCCAGTCGCCGAGGTGATTGTCGCGAACGACGTCGTGCCCCACGAACGTGGCGATCCGCGCGATCGCGTCCCCGATGATCGTCGAGCGAAGATGGCCCACGTGCATCTGCTTCGCGATGTTCGGGCTGGAGTAGTCGACGACGATCTTCATGGGGGAGTCGATTTCAGGAACCCCATCACGGGCGTCGCGAAGGGTCTCCGTCAGCACCGAGGAGATCCACGCCTCGGCGAGGTGGATGTTGACGAAGCCCGGGCCCGCGACCTCCGCTTTCGCGATCGCATCCACCCCGGCGAGCGCCTCGGCGATCGGCTGCGCGATCTCGCGCGGCGGCTTCCCAAGCTCTTTTCCGAGCGGCATGGCACCGTTGATCTGATAGTCGCCGAATTTCGGATCCTGCGTCGGTCGCACGAGCGCAGGCCGAGGCCCTTTTCCGAGCGCTTCGTCGATCGCCTTCGATCCAAGTGACTCGAGGTAACGCTCGAGCAGCATGCGCGGAGCAATACGGGTTCGCAGCCCCCAGCGCCAGCCTCACAAGAATGGGGACTGTCCCCTTTGCTGGAGTCTCGCAGGCCCTCCATGCAATTCACCCGCTCCTCGAGGAACGCCGCCGGGCGATCGTCCGAATCGGCGAATTTGTACGCGATCGCACCGCCGACGAATCCCGTGGGCCACTTGACGCAGCGCGTCTGTACCCCCACTTTTTTCTTACAGGCGGCATCTATCGTGGCCTTCGCCCGTAATCTCTGCTGGGCGCTCGTTCGAGGGTGACCGCTCCAAAAAGGACGGGAGGCTCACGTGGCGCAACCACTCAACCGCTATCGCGCTGATCTTCGGGATTTCAGGTTCCTCTTCTTCGAGCAGTTCGACCTGCCGGCCGTGCTCGGGAAGGAGCCCTACGCCGAGTGGGGCACCGAGGAGTGCGACATGGTGCTCGACGAGGTCTATCGATTCGTGTGCGACGCGATCGGCCCGCTGAACGCAACCGGTGACGCGCAGGGCTGCCGCATCGAAGACGGCCGCGTGATCACGCCCGACGGCTTCAAGGAGGCCTGGGACCAGCTCTGGCAAGCAGGATGGCGAACGGTCGCCGCGCCCTCGCGCTGGGGGGGTCAAGACGCGCCGATCATGATCGGCTCCTTCGTCGAGGAGATGATGTGCGGCGCCAACACCGCCTTCACGATGTACACCGGCCTCACGCTGTCGGCGGCCGAGCTGATCCTCGAGTTCGGCACCGAGGAGCAAAAAAAGAAGTACGTGCCGAAGATGCTCAGCGGCGAATGGACCGGTACCATGTGCCTCACCGAGCCACAGGCGGGGTCCGATGTCGGTTCGGCCACCACGCGCGCGACCCGCAACGATGACGGCACCTACAGTGTGCAGGGCACCAAGATCTTCATCAGCGGTGGCGACAACGACCTCGGCGAAAACGTCATCCACCTCGTGCTGGCGCGCATCGAGGGCGCCGAAGCCGGCACCAAGGGTCTTTCGCTCTTCATCGTGCCCCGCGTACGTGTGAACGACGATTCTTCGCTAAGCGAAGACAACGACGTCACCGTGCCTTCGATCGAGCACAAGATGGGCATCAACGCCTCCGCCACCTGCGTGATGAACTTTGGAGACGAGGGCGGCTGTCTCGGTGAGGTGGTCGGCGGCGTGGAGCATCAGGGCATTCGCCAAATGTTTCACATGATGAACGCCGCCCGCATCGGGGTGGGCATCCAGGGCCTCGCGGTCGCGTCGGCGTCGTACCTCAGCGCGCTCGAGTACGCGCGCGAGCGGAAGCAGGGCGCGAGCGTGAAGAAGTTCAAGGACGCCAACGCTCCCCGCGTCCCGATTCTCGAGCACCCGAACATTCGCCGCGACCTACTGGAAATGAAAGCGCGCGTCGAAGGAGTTCGCGCCCTCGTCATGAAGCTTTCGAACCACGGCGACCGTCTTCGGGCGGCGCAGGGCCGCGACGACGAGTCGGAGGCCTACCACAAGGGTCAGGTCGACCTGCTCACGCCGCTCGTGAAGGCCTACGGCACCGACGCGGCCTTCGATGTGTCGTCGCGTGCCATTCAGGTGTTTGGCGGGCACGGCTACCTCAAGGACTACCCGGTCGAGCAGTACTGCCGCGATTCGAAGATCTTTCAGATCTACGAGGGCACGAACTTCATTCAGTCGATGGACCTCGTCAGCCGCAAGCTCGGCCAGGCCGGCGGCGCGAACACCCAGGCGTTCCTAACGGACATTCAGCGCTTCATCGACGAAAACAAGGACACCCCCGAGCTCGCGGAATCGATCGCGCATCTCCAAGCCGCGCACGAGGCCGTGGCGGCATCAGTCATGCAGTTCGTCGGCTGGTTCAAGGGCGGCAAGCTCGAGCACATTCCGCTTGCCGCCGAGGAGTTCCTCGCCGTGATGAGCGAGCTCGCGGTGGGGTGGCTGCTCCTCGATCAGGCTGCGATCGCGCTCGCAAAGCTCCCGGAGACGTCGGAAACGCATCCGGACTTCGCGTTCTACACCGGCAAGAAAATCTCGGCGCAGTACTTCGCCAAAGGCGTGCTCGCGACGCTTCCGAGCCGCGTGCAGCGGCTGAGCGCCATCGACACGCTCCCGGTCGACATGCCCGACGAGGCCTTCGCGGCGGCCTAGTCGCAGCGACGACCACCCGCTACGTGTGCGCTTTGGCCTGGCACTCGGGGCAAACGCCGTAAAGCTCCAGCTTGTGACGGACGAGCGTGAAGCCGCGCGCGTCGGCCACTTGGTGCTGAAGCTGCTCGATGGCGTCGTCCTCGAACTCGATGATCTTTTCGCACTCGAGGCAAATCAGATGGTCGTGGTGCTCGTCTTCCCAGGCGACCTCGTACCGGGAGACGCCGTCGCCGAAGTGGCGCTCGAAGGCGAGACCGCACTCCTTGAGCAGCTTGAGGGTCCGATAGACGGTGGCGTAACCGATGCGAGGCTCTTCGACGCGCACCTTGTCGAGCAGCTCTTCGATCGAGAGATGCCCCGAGCTCGCGAAAAAAAGCTCGGTGACGACGCGCCGCTGCTCCGTCGACCGCAAACCATGCTTGGCCATGTAGTCGTTCAAGCGAGCACGGAGTTGCTCGACGTCGTGTTCGGCGTGCGCGGCCATTCGCCCTCCAACTCGAACGTTCCTAAGGTACCATCCCGATTTTGTCCATCCCCATGACTCCGCGCGCACAGCAATTCGAGCGTTTTGCGAGGGCGATCCGATGGTCGCCGCTTGTCGCCGCGATCATTCTCGCAGCGCTGTGGATCGCCGGTGCGCCACCGTCGATCCCAGACGTTCGGTTGAGCGCGCCGCTCGTTGCCCGGCCCGGCGGGACGATCGGTCTTCGTGCGTGGCAGCTCGCGGAAGACGAGAACGGATACACGATCGTCGCGTCTCCACCCACCTCGGTCGAGCTCCGCAACGCAAACGGTCTTCGGCTCGCGGCGACCGAGCTCGCCGAATCCGAGGTGGAAGGGCGCGAGGGACATCTCGTGATTCCAGACGGCCTGGACGACGTGCTGTCGTTGGTTGCCATCGCGGAGGTCGACGGCCGGGAGGTGACGGTCGAGCGCGCGCTCTATGTGCGCGATGAAATCGAATCGCGTCTGCCGCGGGGCCGCGCCGTCAACGCGTTTCAAGCGTACGAGCTCGGTCCGATTCGCGCCCCCGGCCGCCCACCGGGGCCAACGGTGCTCGACCCCCGAGTCGAAGAGGGGGCGTGCGTTCCCGGTCTTCGCTGCTGGCTTTCGGTTTGGGTCAGCGCTCAGACGGTCGACGTTCGGCTGCGCCCGCTCGCGGGCGTTCGTCTCGAGGCCCCCATGGCGCGCGCCGTTGGCCAGTTCGCACGGTTTCCGATCGTCGTTGCGGGTCACGAGGGACGCATCGAGGTGCAGGCGCTCGGTCCGAGCCGCGAGGTGCTTGCCTCGCGGGAGGTGCGACTGCCCGTGATCCCAGGGGGCATCGTGGCGAGAGTCTCCTACGTCGACGGCGAAATGCGGCTCGAGTGGGAACAGCTCGGCGATTCGCGGCCCGTGCTGGTCGACGTGTTTCAGGGGAGCCGCTGGGTGCGCGCGCTCTCGCTCGATCCGAGCGAGCCGAGCCTGCCGCCGCTCGGCCCCGGGGTCTGGCGGCTTCAGGCTCGCGCCGACCTGGCGTCGGACAACACCGCGGGCGTGGCGTACGCCGTGGTCGCGGGCGACGGCGGGCCGGGTGTTGCCGAGCTGGCCGCACAGACCGTCGTCGGCGACGCGGCCCGCGATGGATTGGACCCGCTCGCGCTTGCGATTCTCGACGGCCTCCTGCCCGAGGCGAGCGCCCACTCGGCGGTTCGCGCGCTGTTTGCCGTTCCGAGCTTCGACGTGGTGTCCGTCGGGGCCGGCATGAGCTCGCGCGTTGGCGTCGACGCCGCGCTCGAGCGCGATCAGGCGCGTCGACGCTGGGTTGCAGCCATTGCAATTCTCTTGATTGGCGTCGTCGTCAGCCTGGTGCTCTTTCGGGTCGAAGTCATGTCGCAAGCACGGGCACGTGAGCTGCTCGATGGGCTCGGCGACTCACCTTCGACCCTGCGTTCTGGTGCCTCCTCCGGACGGGGCCTGTGGGCGTTCGTGCTTTTCGTCTTCGTGATGATCGCGGTACTCGCGCTCTCCAAAGGTTGGTTTTGACCCTAGTTTGCGCCATTCGCCCACCCGACCTAGATTGCATCAGTGCTCAACGTGTTGAAGAAGGTGCTTGGCACCAAGCACCAGCGCGAGGTCAAGAGAATGCAGCCGATGGTGGCTGCGATCTCCGCGCTCGAAGACGACATCAAGAAGCTTTCCGATGCCCAGCTGCGCGGAAAGACGGCGGAGTTCAGGCAGCAGCTCGACAACGGCGCCCCGCTCGATGACCTGCTGATCCCCGCCTATGCGGTCGCTCGCGAAGCGGGCAAGCGCGTCCTCGGGATGCGCCACTACGACGTCCAGCTCGTGGGCGGCATCGTGCTCCACCAGGGCAAGATCGCCGAGATGAAGACCGGCGAGGGCAAGACGCTCGTCGCCACGCTCCCCTGCTACTTGAACGGTCTCGAGGGCAAGGGTGTTCACGTGGTCACCGTCAACGACTACCTCGCCACGCGCGACGCCGAGTGGATGGGCAAGCTTTACAGCTTCCTCGGCTTGAGCACCGGCGTCGTGGTCCCGGGGCAGAGCAACCCGGTCAAGAAGCGCGCGTACGCCTGCGACATCACCTACGGGCAAAACAACGAATTCGGCTTCGACTACATGCGCGACAACATGAAGTTCAGCATCTACGACTACGTCCAGCGTGATCTGAATTTTGCCATCGTCGACGAGGTCGATTCGATTCTGATCGACGAGGCGCGGACCCCGCTCATCATCAGCGGCCCCGGGGAAACCGCGAGCGAAAAGTACGAGCAGATCAACGAAATCATTCCGCGGCTCCGAAAAGACGAGCATTACGACCTCGACGAAAAAAACCGCAGCGTGACCCTCACCGAAGATGGCATGGAGCGGGCGCAGGAGCTGCTCTCGGGCAAGGGCCTCCTCGGGGGTGACACCGGCAACCTCTATGATCCGGTGAACCTCGAGACGCTTCACATCCTGCAGCAGTGTCTTCGCGCACACGCCCTCTACAACCGCGACCAGCACTACATGGTGAGCGAAGACGGCAAGGTGATGATCATCGACGAGTTCACCGGCCGCGTGCTCCCCGGCCGGCGCTGGTCGGACGGCCTTCACCAGGCCGTCGAAGCCAAAGAGCGCGTATTGATTCAAAGCGAGAACCTGACCCTCGCAACCATTTCTTTCCAGAATTTGTTCCGCCTGTATCGAAAGCTCGCGGGCATGACGGGCACGGCCGACACCGAGGCCACCGAGTTCCACAACATCTACAAGCTCGACGTCGTCGTGATTCCGACCAACAAGCCGATCGCCCGCCTCGACGAAGAAGACCTGATCTACAAAACCGAGCGAGAGAAGTTTCGGGCGCTTTGTGAAGAGATCGAAGCCGCGCACAAGCGGGGGCAGCCGGTGCTGGTGGGCACCACGAGCGTCGAGAAATCGGACGCCGTGGCGCACTTCCTCAACCGGCGCGACGTTCCACACAACGTGCTGAACGCCAAGCAGCACGAGCGCGAGGCGTACGTGGTCGCGCAGGCCGGCACGCCGGGCGCCGTCACCGTCGCCACCAACATGGCGGGCCGCGGCACCGACATCGTGCTCGGCGGCAACCCCGAGATGCTCGCCAAGATGGAGGTGCTCGAAAACGCATCGGAAGACGTGCTCTCCGAACCGGAGCGGCGCGAAGCGGCCGTCGCCAAAGCCACCGACCACTTCATCGCCAAGTGCAAAGAGGACGCGGCTCGCGTCAAAGAGGCGGGCGGGCTTCAAATCATCGGCACCGAGCGGCACGAATCACGCCGCATCGACAACCAGCTCCGAGGCCGTTCCGGCCGGCAGGGCGACCCCGGTGCGTCCCGGTTCTTCCTGTCGCTCGAAGACGACCTGATGCGGATCTTCGCGGGGGAGCGCGTGCAGGCCATGATGGACCGGCTCGGGATGGAAGAAGACGTTCCCATCGAGCACCGCTGGGTGACGCGCGCGGTCGAGAACGCGCAGAAGAAGGTCGAAGAGCGAAACTTCGACATTCGAAAGCACCTGCTCGAGTACGACGACGTGATGAACCAGCAGCGCAAGAGCATGTACGCGCTGCGCAAGCAGGTCCTCCGCGGCGAGTACCGCACGGTGCCCACCGACGACGAACGCAAAGCCGGCGTCGAGCCCGAGCCGCTCGTCGTCGAAGTCGACCCCGCGATCGTGTCTCGGGTCGAAACCGTGCTGGAAAACATGGTGAAGTTCCATTCGTATCCGCTTCCGGAGACGGGTCTCACCCAAGATGAAATTCCAGCCCATCGGAAAAAAGCGATCGAGTCCGACCTATCGACGCTGACCGACCTCCGCGTACAGCTCCTCGAAAAAGACATCTACCTCTGGTTCGGGTGTGTCGTTCCGCTCGAGGAGTTCCGGAAAGACCCGCAGGGCGCCTACGAGCGGCTTCGGGACGCGGTCGGCATGTCGTTGAGCGAGCAGAAAGAGCGGTTGCTCGACCTCGTCGACGAGATCGTCGTCACGATGGTCGACCACGCTTGCCCCCCTGGAAAGCACTACGAAGACTGGGACCTCGAGGGACTTCAGAACGCCTACCAAGAGCAGTTCTCGATCGACGCGACCGGCATTCACGAGATCAGCGACCGGGACGACCTCCTTCGAAAGCTCTACGGCGATGCGTCGGCCATCCTCGAGCGAAAAGAGCAGGAGTTCGGCACCGAGAACTTCCTTCGGCTGTTTCGCGATCTGTACCTTCAAGAGATCGACAAGCAGTGGATGGACCACCTGCAGAGCATGGATCACCTGCGGGACGGCATCGGCCTTCGCGGCTACGGCCAGCGTGACCCGAAAAAGGAATACCAGCGCGAGGGCTTCGACATGTATCTGGAGATGGTCCAAAGCGTGAAGTCGTCGGTCACGCTCAGCATGTTCACGGTCGAGCGGGCGCGCGAAGAGGACCTGCGGCAGCTCGAGGAGCAGCGCCGCCAGGCCACCGAGAAGCGCCAGCAGTCGATCCGCGCAAGCCACGAAGGCGGGGACCAAGCGGACGCGGGCCGCCAAGGTCAGCCCGGGCTGAGCCGTCGCGCGCGTCGGGCAGCGGCCCGTCGTGGCCGGCGCGCCGGTGGTGGCTCGCCGGGCGCTCCGCCGCCGCCCGAGCCCACCGCGGCCCAGCAGGCGACGGTCAAGCGCGAACGACCCAAGCTCGGTCGGAACGACCCGTGCTACTGCGGCAGCGGCAAGAAGTACAAGAACTGCCACTACCGCGAAGATCAGGCCGCGGCCTCGCCGCAGTAACGCGCATCTGGTAAAGAGGCTCGCCATGAGCCGACGGGTGCAGGGGTTTCGCTTCGCGGGCGTGCACGGCGGAATCAAAGCCGAGGGCGCGCTCGACCTCGGTTTGGTGTTCGCAGAACGGCCCGCCGTCACCGCAGCCGTCTTCACGAGGAACCGCGTCCGCGCTGCCCCGGTCACGATCAGCGAGCGTCGCGTCGCAACGGGGCGTTGTCAGGCGATTCTCGCCAACAGCGGCAATGCCAATGCGTGCACGGGCAAGCAGGGCCATCGTGCGGCCGTCGATCTCACTCGTGCAGTCGCGAAATCGCTCGGGGTCCCGACGACGATGGTGGCGCCGGCATCGACCGGCGTCATCGGTGTCCAGCTCCCACGGGCTGCGATCGAGGCTGCGATCCCGAGCTTGGTACAGAACCTCTCCGAGGCAGGGGCCATGCGGTTCGCGCGTGCGATCATGACCACGGATCGCAAGCCGAAGCTCGCCGAGGCCGAGCTCCGCGTAGGGCGGACCACCTGCCGCGTGCTCGGCATCGCCAAAGGCGCCGGCATGATCCACCCCAACATGGCCACCACGCTCGCATTCGTGACGACCGACGCGCCAGTTCGCCGGGCCGTGCTGTCTCGGCTCCTCGAGCGTGCGACCGAGCAAACCTTCAACCGCGCCACCGTCGACGGAGACACGAGCACCCACGACTCGATCTATGCCCTTGCATCGGGCGCAGCGTCGTCGCGCTTCGTCGAGCCGAATACCGCAGCGGGGCGTAGCTTCGCGGGAGCCCTCACAGAAGTGCTCGAGTCGCTCGTCAAAGAGATCGTCGCCGACGGGGAGGGCGCGGAGCACCTGGTCCGCATCGACGTTCGAGGCGCCAGGACGGACGGTGATGCGGTGCAGATCGCGCGCACGATTGCGGGCTCGCAGTTGGTCAAGACGGCCCTGTATGGCTGCGATCCCAACTGGGGCCGGATTCTCGCGGCGGCCGGCCGGTCCGGTGCCCGTTTCAATCCTGATCACGTCTCGATCGAAATCGGCAACGTGCGCATCTTCCACGACGGAAACCCCACGATGACCGCGAAAACCGAGGCGAAATCCGTCCGCGTCATGAAACGACGCGAGTACGCGATCACCATCGAGGTCGGGCGGGGGCGCGGCCTTGGTCATTATTGGACCTGCGACCTCGGTCACGAGTACGTTCGGATCAACGCCGATTACCGGACGTGACCCAAACCGATGCTGCGCAAATCGATTCTTCTTTGCGCCGTGCTGCTCGCGACCCATGCGACGGCCGGCGCCGACAAAGAGCCACCGACGGCCGAGGACCGGCAGGCGGCTGCGCCTGCCAAGCCCGAGCCGCTTTGCATCAAGAGCGCAAAGCTCGAGTCGGTGGCGGGCAAGCTCGCCGGTGCCCAAGAGATCCCGCCGTCTCCGGAGCTGCTCCGGGTGGCGCGCCAGGAAGGCGTCGATGCCAATCCGGTGTACGCGAAGTTCGGTGTGACGGGCGAGTTCGACAGCTTCAAAGCGTGGCTCGAAGACCTTCGCGACAAGTCCGACGCCCCGCTGATCTGCGGCCGCGCCCAGTCGGGTGAGCGGATCGTCCTGGTAGCGGCCGTGCGCGCGGGCGCGTTGACACTGGTGGGTGAAGACAGCCTTCAGGCCGAAGTGATCCCAGACTTCCGCGACCCCTTCCTCGTCGTGCGCGATTCTCGTGGCAGCTCGCGCCGTATCGCCGTGGGCGGCTCGGGGCATGGCTCGACGATTTCGCTTCCGCGGGACTGGGCCCGACCGCTCTTCGTCCAGCTGGTCGCGACCGGTCCGAACGGCCCCCGGCCCGTCGCCGAGCGCTGGGTGGGCAAAATCCCCAACGGGAGCACCGCGCCGAAAGGCGGTGCAGAGTCGCCCGAGGCGTGGCTGATGCAGCTCCGCCGGGCCGCGGGCGCGCGCACGCTGCGATCGAACCGGCTGCTATCGAAGGAAGCCACCAGCCATGCGCGCAACGTCTGCGATTCCGGGAAGGTCGGGCACGAGCTCGACCCGCACGGGGATCCGGAAGCCCGGCTTCTGCAGCGGGGAATTCAGGCCCGCGTGGTGGGGGAGGCCGTGGCGCGAGCCGCGACGATGCGCGAAGCGCTTCACACGATCGAAGACAGCCCGAGCCACCGACTCACGGTGACGGACCCGCGCTTCACCGACGCCGGTTACGGGCGGGCCAAAGACGAAAAAGGCCGCACCTGTGCGGTCGTGCTGCTCGCGTCGTGGCCGCGCCAGGTTCGCTGAGCTCACTCCGCAAACGACGCGCGCTCTCGGACTCCGCTCGAGGTGCCCTGATACGCGGTGACGAGGACTTGGGCGAGGGCCAGGCCAGCCACGATGGTGCCGATCGTGCCGGCGACGATCGCCGCCACCGTCGGGCCCTCGATGCTTGGCATCGACGTGTGGACCGGCCAAATCTCGGTTGCCACGAGGAGACCGATGTGCACCGCATAGAGGACCAGCAGCGCGACGGCCCACACGTTTGCGCCTCCGCGTGTGCTGCTGTCCATGAAGGCCATCAGGGAGAGCAGCGCCAGCAAGCCAAACGCCATGTGGGTGGACGCAGGCGCCCACGACTGCCAGTCGCCCTCGAGCATCACGAGGCTGTGGTGCCCGCCCGAAACGAAAAACCATGCTGCGAGAAGAAGGACGCCGCCCGTCACCGCGATGCGGGCCAACCGCGCGCCACGGTAGTAGGCGCGGAACAGCAGGCTTCCGCTCAAGAGAATCGTCGCGACAGCTAGAATGATACCCTCGGGGGCGATCGCCTCGAGCGACTGCTGCCAAAGCGCCACGCTCGTCGCCACCGAGCCGACGAGCGCGAGAGAGATCGCACGCCCGCGGTAGGACATCGGCGTGAGCGCCAGGGTCGTCATGGTGATGAGAAGCACGAGCGATACGAAGGTCAGCGGATGAACACCGCCCGCGGCTAACACGAGAACGGCCCCCACCCCGCTCAGCGCGACCGTCGTACGCCGTAGCGACTTCTCTCCAGGGCTCGACGGACGCATCTGCTCCCGCAGGAGCTCGGAGGCCAGAATCGGAGGGCCGGGTGGGACCGGGATGTTCGGAAGGCTGGTATCGCGGTCGGGCGCGCTCAGCTGGGCCGGTGGGGCCGCAACCTCGGCCTGCTCGGGCGCGGCCTCGCCCGCCGCATCGTTTTTCTTTCGGCGGAGAGGGAGGACTGGGGCCGGCTCGCTCTGGTGGTCACGCTCTCGAATCGTCGTCTGGCTCAGACTTGGGTCGTCCGGCTCCGCCGCCCTTTCCGGCTCGGAGATGGCCACCACCGCCGCCGCCCGCGCCGCCGCGCCCGTGGACCCCTGTGACTCGAAGCTTTCGCTCGTCCGATCGCGGGTGGCCAGGACGCCGCTCGAGTTGGGCTCGCGGGCGATCGGCACCACGGGCTTCCCGCCGGGAACCGGCTCCCCGCACGTGCCGCAGAATGCGTCCGTTCTGAGCACCTTACCGTTGCAGCTATTGCACGTTGGCATCGGGTCCGGCCTGTCCCGGATGCTCTGATCATACGCGGGACAATGCGACGACTTCAACCTGCCTAGTAGGTGGATGTGTGCCTACCCGCCGCGGAGCCGTGGTGTTTCCCGACCGCGACAAACCCGTGCGCGCGTATGACAGAAATGTCCTACTGGACGGCTGGCGCCAGGGAAATCCCCAGTGTTTTCGGGACCCAAAGACTTGGCACTCCGATTGCACTCTTCTGGCTCGCTTGCTTAAGACCCACGCCGTGCACTTTCCAGCTTGCCCGGCATCCGCGCGGCGTTGGGTCCTTCTTTTCGCCAGCTTTCATGAACGGGGGCATGGCTCAAGCACTTACCTTACCCTAGCTTCTCCATTGTAGCATCGCTTCTTTCGTTTGAAATGGGTCACCGTTCGGTGGCCCATTTTCCTTTTAAAAGCGACGACCTGCCTCGGGGGAGGCAGGCCGTTCGCAACGGGAGATACGAGGAAGATCGTAATCGCTAACGAACCTCTTGGAGGGCGTCCTTGGCCCAAAGCTTCTTTTTCTTGAGTTGATGGAGCTCCAGCTCCTCGCTCGGCGTGAGACTCAGGCGGCTGTCGAGGGCTTCGACGCGCTCCGCGAGCTCAGCGTGGATCTTTTCTAGGTGCGACCGCTGTCGCTCCCGCGAGATATTACGAGCCTGGTGCTTGGACATGTCACCTCCGAGGTGCTGAATGGGGTCCTCAAGCCAAGCCTGAACGGGCGCGGGTGACGCCCTCGATGTCATCCTACGGATCTAGCTGGATTGATCAATCCCGCGTTTGGGGGGGTTGTGCTCGCCTTGTGGGCCGGTCTTCGGGGTGAATACTACCGGCCCGAGAGCGTTCTACGGATTCATGGCTTCGAAATTCCAGCTGATTGCGGCGTCTGTCGTGCTGTTGCTGACGGGCCCCGGCGTTGCCGCCGACGAGGCCGAGCCGCCAGACCCGGGGGTCGTCGTCGGGCTCGTCCAGTCCTTCTACGATCAGACCCACACCCTGCAGGCGGAGTTCGAGCAGACCCGATACACGCGTCTCTACGATCGCTACGATCGCGCCCGCGGCAAAGTGGTCTTCAAGAAGCCCGGCATGATGCGCTGGGACTACGCGAAGCCAAACGGGCAGGTGTTCGTCAGCAATGGGAAGAAGCTTTTGATCTACCAGCCTCCAGAGGCCGGTGAGAAGCGCGGCCAGCTCATCGAGCGCGCGCTGCACGAAGATCAGCTCCCGTCGGCGTTTTCTTTCTTGATCGGCCGCGGCAACCTCGACGAGGATTTCGAGGTTCGCCTGCTCGAGCACGACAACGAACGCTTCAAAGGCGGGCACGTGCTTCAGCTCATCCCCCGGAAGCCGACGCCGAACTACGAGCAGCTGGTCTTCTACGTGCGCACTCTGAGCACCGGCGGCAAACGTGCTGGCGTCGTGCAGCGGGTGCTGATCATCGACGCCGCCGGGAACCGCAACCGTTTCGATTTCTCCAAGCTGAAGTTCAATCGCGAGGTGCCGGACAAACGATTCAGCTACCGCCCGCCCCGGGGCACCGACCGCGTGACGCCCTGAGCCGCTGCACGCTGCTCTTGCTGAAGGCCGTCGATCGCGCTCCGAAGCGCCGCCGGGTCGCGTGGGGGTATGAGCTTTGCGCCCGGCAAGCGTTCGTGATGCTGCGCGATCGCCTCTGAACGAGTTGCGATGATCGGGAGCCCCCGGGCTTGCGCCTCGAACAGCACCGTCGGCAGGCCGTCCTCGGGGCGCGAGGGAACGACGACCGCGTCGCAGGCGTGCAAAAGCGCTTCCTTTTTCTCTCCGTGAACCCAGTCGTCGAAAGTCGCATCGACGCCCAAACGGCGGGCGAGGGCGACGAGAGCCGCGCGATCCGGGCCGTTGCCTGCAATGCGGACCGCCACGGGCTCCGGAAGGCCCGCAAGGGCGTGAAGAAGCGTGTCGACACCTTTGACTGGCACCAATCGGCCGACGAAGAGGACCGTCGTGCCTCGAATGCCGAGCCGGCGGCGAAGCTCACGACGCGGCATGATCGGGGGGGCAGGCCGCTCGATCGGCATCGGTCCGACGTGGCACGTCAGATCCATCTCGCCGACGCCCGCGATGTCGAGAAATCGATCGCGAAGCGCAGTGCTCAGAAACCACATCGAGGTCGCACCACGCGCGATCGACCTCGCTGCGAAGGCGCCGCCGGGCATGCGGCCGAGCCATCGCACGTCGGTCGCGTGACACACGGCGAGGTGTGGCCGGCCGCGTGCCGCGGTCGACGCCGCGAAGCCCGACGGAATGCACCAAGAGCTCACGAGCGCGTCGCAGTCACTCAGCTCGCGGTGGCAGGCGCCCGACAGCGCAACCGAAAAGGCAAACGCGCCAGCCCATGCGAGGGGGTCCGCCCGAAGGTTGTCCGGCGCGCCCGCGCGGTAGAAGGTGCGCTGAGCGGTGCGGGGTCTCGCGTAAGGTACCCACTGCACCTCGATGCCCGGCCAGCGCGGTGCGACGCGCGGGCGTATCGGCTCCGGCGCCAACACGCGTACGCGATGCCCCGAGTCGACCAGGCCCTGCGCCAACGTGAGCAAGAACCCGCCGCTGCAATCACCGGCGAAGCGCGGAAAGCTCGTCGTGACGAGACCGACGCGCAACCCGCGCCTCACTCGACCGTGACGGTCTTCGCCAGGTTGCGCGGTTGGTCGACGTCGGTGCCCTTGTGGTCCGCGACGCAGTACGCATAGAGCTGCAGGGGCACGACCGTGACGAACGGGCTGAGCGCCTCGTGCGTCGGGGTGACCTCGACGAAGCGATCGCAGAGGGCCTGGGCCTTGGTGTCCCCTGTGGCCGTGATTCCGATGATTTTTGCTTCGCGCGCGCGCGCCTCCTGCATGTTGCTCAAGACGCGATCGTAGTGGCGATCCTGCGGCATCAACACGACGGCGGGCACGTTGGCGTCGAGCAGGGCGATCGGGCCGTGTTTCATTTCGCCGGCTGCGTAGCCCTCCGCGTGGACGTACGAGATCTCCTTGAGCTTCAGCGCACCTTCGAGGGCCATCGGGAAGCTCAGGCCACGGCCGAGGAAGAGCACGTCGCGGGCCTCGGAAAAGTCGCGCACGATGTCGGTGATTTCGAGATGGGTGAGGCGGAGGCGCTCGGCGATCAACTGCGGGACGCGCGCGAGGCCCTCGACGAGCTCGGAGGCCTGGGCTTGGTCGATGGCGCCCCGCCGCCGCCCAAGCCAGATCGTGAACATCAACAGGTTGGCCAGCTGTGCCATGAAGCACTTGGTCGAGGCGACCCCGATCTCGGGGCCGGCATGGGTGTAGAAGCTGGCATCGGCCATGCGTGGAATGGCGCTGCCATTGACGTTGGCGATGGCGAGCACTTTGGCGCCGCGCTCCTTGGCTTCTTTTGCGGCCATCAGCGTATCGATCGTCTCGCCCGATTGACTCACGGCGATGACGAGATCGCCCTCACCGACGACTGCATCGCGGCCTCGAAACTCGCTCGCCAGCTCGGTGATGGCAGGAACCTTGGCCAGCTCCTCGAGCCAGTAGCGTCCTGCGATGGTTGCATGGTGGCTCGTGCCGCACGCGAGGAGGATCACGCGCTCGATGCGCTTGGCGTCGTCGTCGCTCAGCCCCACCTCTGGCGTGGCGATGTCGGCGAGCTCCCGATCGAGCCGGCCACGCAGGGTGTCTTCGAGCGCGCGCGGCTGCTCGAAGATCTCTTTGAGCATGAAGTGCTTGTAGCCGGCTTTTTCGGCCATGACGGGAGACCAGGAGATCTTTCGCGGGCGCCGGCTGACGGGCGTGCCGTCCAGCTTGGAGAGCTGGAAGCCGTGCGCCTCGAGCACGGCAATTTCTCCGTCTTCGAGAAAGACCATCTCGTTGGTGTACGGAAGCAGTGCGGGAATGTCGCTTGCACAGTACGTCGCGCCCCTCGACACGCCGATCACCAAAGGCGAGGCGCTCTTGGCGACGATGATGCGCTCGGGCTCTTGCTCCGAAAGGACGGCGATCGCGTGAGCGCCCTCGACGTGCTCCAGCCCGCGGCGCACGGACGTTTCGAGGTCGTGGCCGGCCTTCGTTTCGCGGTGGATCAAATGGGCGACGATCTCGGTGTCGGTGTCGCTCGTGATGGCGTAGCCGCCGGCTTCGAGCTCGCTGCGAAGCTCGAGGTGATTCTCGATGATGCCGTTGTGGACGACCGCGACGGGGCCGGCGACGTGCGGATGCGCGTTGACCTCGGAGGGGCGGCCGTGGGTGGCCCACCGCGTATGCCCGATGCCGACCCTCCCCGGGAGCGGCTTCTCGATCAGCGCCTTTTCGAGGTTTCTGAGCTTGCCGACCGCGCGCACGATCTCGATGCGCCCTGCGGTGTGGACCGCGAGCCCCGCCGAGTCGTAGCCTCGATATTCGAGACGCCGCAGCCCGTCTAGCAGGATCTGCGTCGCCTCTTCATCACCGACGTGGCCGACGATTCCGCACATGTCGTGACTCTAGTCGATGGGCCCGCGCGGCGCACCAGAAGAGGCCGCCTTTGTCCGCTGGTCTGCGAACTTCGCTTTCACTTCACCGTCGGGTGATACGACAGTCACCGGGCCGAAGCGCCTGAGCGACTCCGCAAAATCGGCGGCCTGTCCGACGATGACGACCAGCGACTCCTTCGGCCGGATGTAGCTGCGTGCGACGTACTGCGCCTCCGAGGCGCTCGTATCGCGAATCCAGTTTCGGTACCGGTCCCAGTAGTCGTCGGACAAACCAAAGATCCGAAGCTCCGTGACCAGCTCTGCAAGCTTGCCTGGGGTGTCGACTTTCAGCGGGAAAGAATCACTCAGATAGCGCTTGGCGTTTTGAAGCTCTTCGGGCTGCGCTGGCTCTTGATGCATTCGCTCGAGGTGCTCGAAGAACGCGCCCACCGCTTCCGTGGTGACTTCGGTGCGGACCGACGCGTAGGCCACGAACGGGCCGATGTCTACGCGCTCGGCGATGGCGCTGTAGGCGCCGTAAGTCAGGCTTCGTCTTTCGCGGAGGTCCATGAATAGCCGGGAGGCTGCAGAGCCGCCCAGCACTTGATTGGAGACGACGAGAGGAATCCACTCGCGGTCACGGCGGGCGATCGCGAGGTTGCCGACGTAGATCACCGACTGCACCGAGCCGGGTCGATCGACGACCAAGATGTTGCGGTCACTCGGTCGTGGCGGCTCGGCGTACTTCGGAGCCGCCCGTTTGCCCGGCCGCCATTTGCCAAAGGTGTTTTTTGCGGTTTCGGTCACGCGCTCGGGCGTGACGTCCCCAGCGACGACCAGAAAGGCGTTGTTCGCGACGAAGTGCTGACGGTGCCATCGTGCGAGGTCAGCGCGGCGGACGCGCTTCACCGACTGCGGGGTGGCGTCGACCGTGCCGTACGGATGTTTGCCGTAGAGCGCGCGATAGAACGTGCGCCGCGCGATGTACCGAGGCTCGCGCTCGGAAAGCGCAAGCCGATCGAGCTCGCGGCGCTTGAGCTTCTCGAGCTCTTTTTGGCTGAACGCCGGTTGGCTGGCGACCTCGGCCAGGATCGCCATCACGAGCTCGAAGTGCTCCGCCAACGCGCGAACGCCCACGTACGTGTTTTCTTCGTCCGAAGATGCCCACAAATCCGCGCCGAGGAACTCGATCTCTTCGGCGATCTCCGCGCTCGACCGCTTCGCCGTGCCCTCTTTCAGCATTTGCGCAACGAGGCCCGAAAGCCCAGGAAGCCGAGGCGGATCCGATTCCGCGCCACTTCGAATCACCAGGCTGACGTATACGACCGGCAGCTGGTCGGTCACGATCGTGTTGACCTCGAGCCCGTTCTGCAGGCGATCCACCTCGACCGGCGGCAGCGCCATGTCTTTTGCCGGAAACGGCGGGGGCGGCGATACGCGCCCGGGCTGCGCGCCAGGCTGCGCGCCGGCCGTCGTTTCAGGGGGCGTTTCCGCGCCCTTCGAGCTCGCGCAGCCCGAAAGAAGCACCGACGCTCCCAGGCCCACGACCATGAAGAAATCCCGAAACCGCATCGTCACTGCCCCTCTTCCGCTGGAACCGGGCCCGGAAGCACGTCGAGCACGGTTCGGTTGCTGGCCTCGAAGTACGTGCCCGCCACGCGCCGGAGGTCTTCGATCGACACCGCGAGGTAGTAATCGAGCTCGAGCTTGAGGAGATTGGCGTCACCCCAGTAGAGCTCGTACTCCGCCAGACGTTGCGAGCGCGCCATGTTGGACTGAAGGCCGAACACGAAGGCTGCACGAATTCGGTTCTTGGCTTTTTCGAGCTCACGCTCGGTCACGCCCTCTTCTTCGATGGATTCGAGCGCCGCGAAGATGAGCTGCTGCGCTTCCTTGGGCGCGTGCCCCGTCGCCATCACCGCCCAGAACGAAAACAGGTCCGGTCCGCGCCTGTCGTCCGTGCCAACCGCGATGTCCTGACAGATCTCTTTCTGCTTGACGAGGGTCTGGTAGAGACGGCTCGACTCGCCGTCGCCCAGGATGAGCGCGAGCACCTCGAGCGGGTAGTGATCCGGCGTGCGGTTTGGAGGAATGTGATACGCGATGTGAAAGGCGGGGAGGGTGGCGTTCGGATCGTACATGGTTTCGACGCGCTCGGCCGTCTGCACGGGCGGCGGGGGCTCGCTGAAGGTCGCCGTCGGCCGCGATGGGATGTCGCCGAAGTACTTTTCTACCAGACGCATTGCCTCGCCGGCGTCGAAGTCGCCCGCGATGCTCAGTACGGCGTTGTTGGGTGCGTAGTACGTGTCGAAAAACTCTTTGACCGCCTCGAGCGGCGCATCGATTAGGTCCTGCATGTCGCCGATGGTCGAATGGGCGTAAGGAAAGTAGTCGCCGTATGCGAGCTCGTTGATGCGGAGCATGCTCGGCACGTAAGGCTGGTTGTCGATGCGCTGACGGCGCTCTTCCATGACCGTGGCCCGCTGGTTTTCAAAATTTGCCTGCGTGACTGCGAGCGAGCGCATTCGGTCCGCTTCGAGCCAGAGGCCCAGCGCAAGCTCGTTCGCGGGCAGCGTTTCGAAATAGTTGGTGCGGTCGTTGCTGGTGGTTCCATTTGCGCTTCCGCCCCGATTGATGATCAGGCTGAAGTGCTCTCCCTTGTCAACGTTGGCCGAGCCCTGAAACATCATGTGCTCGAAGAGGTGCGCAAACCCCGACCGGCCGGGGGCTTCGTTGCGTGAGCCGACGTCGTAGTACACCGATACGGCCACGGTGGGTACCGTGTCGTCCTGGTTCATGACGACGCGGAGGCCGTTGTCGAGAGTCGCGCGAGTGATCTGCAGGTTCGATAGCGCGGCAGTGCTCCGCTCTGCGACGGCGTGCCCGTCGGTTCCCCACGACGTGACGCCGATCAGAAGGGCAAGCGCCATGACTCGAATCATCGATTTCATTGGAGTGGCGCTACCACATCCAACCCGACGGGCAATGCGGTTGACGTGCGTTCGGGGTTTGCGACACTCCTCCACCTTCATGACCGCGGCTGTCTTATCGATCGGCACGGAGCTCACGCGCGGCGAGTTGGTCAACACCAACGCGGCATGGCTCGGCGAGGAGCTCACCAAGCTCGGCTTCGATGTCGTCGAGCATGCGACCGTCGACGACGACATCGACCGAATCGTGACGCTGATAAAGCGGTTTTCCGAGCGCCACCGCGTCGTCGTCGCAACTGGCGGGCTCGGGCCGACGTCCGACGACCTCACCACGGCCGCGGCTGCCTCTGCAGCGGGCGTCCAGCTCCAGCGCGACGAAGCCGTGGTCGAGAGTATACGGCAGAAGTTCAAGGCATTTGGTCGCGTGATGCCCGAGTCCAACGCCAAGCAAGGGGACTTCCCGGTCGGGTCGACCGTCCTCTCCAATCCGGTCGGGACGGCCCCGGGGTTCGCGATGCGCCTCGGTGAGGCCGACCTGTTCTTCGTGCCGGGTGTGCCCCGCGAGATGAAGCACATCTTCAACGAGTCGATCGTGCCTGCAATCGCCGGGCTCGCCGAGCGTCGAACCCATCAGGTGCACGTGCGGACGTTCGGCATGACCGAGTCGGGCGTCGCGCAAGCGATTCGGGGCCTCGAAAAGGAGCACGACGGGCTGACGCTCGGCTACCGCGCGCACTTCCCGGAGATCGAGGTCAAAGTGCACGTGCGTGCCGAGTCGGCCGAGGAAGCGGAGCGCCGCGCGGAATCGATCGCCGAGCGGGTGCGCGAGATTCTGGGCCGCGCCGTCTTCGGGGGCCGAGACGATTCGTTCCCGGAAGTCGTCGGCCGCGCGCTGCGCGATCACGGCAAGACCCTAGCCGTGGCGGAGTCGTGCACCGGAGGCCGCGTCGCTGCGCTGTTGACGCAGGTCCCGGGGGCCTCGGACTACCTGCTGCTCGATGCGGTCGTCTACGCCAACTCCGCGAAAGAGGCCGTGCTCGGCGTGAGCCCGGAACTGCTGCGCGTCCATGGAGCAGTGAGCGAAGAGGTCGCGGCAGCAATGGCCGACGGCGCCCTGCGGGTTTCCGGCGCCGACATCGCGGTCTCGATCACGGGCGTCGCGGGACCGGGTGGCGGCACCGAGGAAAAGCCCGTGGGGACCGTCTGGTTTGGTCTGGCCCGCAAAGGCGCGCCCACGCTCACGCAGCACCGAAAGCTTCCGTGGGGGCGCGAGCGCGTTCAGGTCGTCTCGGCGTACATCGCCCTCGAGCTCGTGCGGCGCGCGGTGCTAGGACGCGACCTCGATCTCGGCGAGCGCTGAGTCGCGCTTGGGACTCGTGCGGGTCGCGGTGGCAGCGCCAGGCGGGAACATCGTACTGAACGACTTCCACTTGAATCTGCGCATCAGCTTGTTCGAGTACGCCTTGAAGACGGACTTCTTCACGTAGGTCGCGTGGCGCGGCGAATCGACGTAGCGGATGCCGCCGGAAAGATTGGGGCGATCGTTCTTCTTGAGAGCGCGGAACTTGTCGGCGCGCTTGGGGTTCTGCGCTTGGTCGAGAATGAAGTTGCACATCATGTCGGCCTGCATCGTGAAGAAGTCGTACGCGCCGCCGTCGGTCTGGTGGAGGCCGAGGCAGCAGACGTTGTCGAATTCACGGTGGAGCGAGCTCAGGTAGAGGTCCGGGTACTTGCTCACCCACTGGAAGAGGCTCTTGTCCATGTACGGATAGGTGACCTTGTAGCCGGTCGCGAAGACGATGAGATCCACCTCTTCGCTCGTGCCGTCCGTGAAGAACACGCGCTTGCCCGCGAACCGCTCGATGTCCGGGCGATAGGCGAGGTCGCCGTGCCCGAGGTGGTGCAGGAGCTGTGTATTCATGATTGGGTGGCTTGCCAGCACCGGGTGGTCGGGCTTTGGCAGGCCGTAGTGCGTGAGGTCGCCTACCGCCATCTTCAGCAGCAGCTCGAAGAGCGGGCGCTCGATGAAGCGCGGCAGGCTGACACGGCTCGCAAAGAGGTCGCTCGGGATGCCGAAGAAGTACTTTGGAATGAAGTGATAGCCGCGCCGCAGGCTGATGAAGGCTTCGTCGGCGTGAAGCGCCGCGTCGCAGGCGATGTCGCAGCCCGAGTTGCCACCACCGACGACGAGCACGCGCTTGCCGGTGAACTGACTTGCGCTCTTGTATCGGACCGAGTGCATCGTCTCGCCAGAGAACTCGCCCGGGTACTCGGGCAGGTTCGGATCCCACGTGTTGCCACTGCAGAGGAACAGACCGCGATACCGCCGCGTCTCTCCGTTGCCGAGGGTCACGAGCCATCGCTCGCCGTCCCCTTCGGGTTCGGCTCGCTCGATCGGCATGTCGAACGTGATCTCGGGATAGAGCTCGTAGGCGCGCGCGAAGCGCTTGATGTATTCGAGGATCTGCCGGTGATTCGGATAGTCGGGGTAGTCCTCTGGCATGTCGAAGCCGGGGAGGTTCGACACGGTCTTCGACGAGATGAAGTGCGCGCTCTCGTACATGGGCGACCAGTCGTTGCGGATGTCCCAAATGCCGCCGACGTCGTCGTTTTTGTCGAACTGGTCGTAGGGGATGCCGGCGTGCTTCAGTGAGCGTGCGGCCAAGAGGCCCGCGGGGCCCGCGCCGATCACGCAGTATTGATCCGAGCGGTCGACGATGGCAGTCATACGCCCGATGTTATGGCATAGACTTGACTCGTGTGAGCAATCCGACTAGACGGGTGTTCAGGTACTCAAACCAAAGGAATTTCCGCGCCATGGCCGACTCAAACCGCGACAAAGCCCTGAATCTCGCCCTTGGAAGTATCGAGAAAGCGTATGGCAAAGGCTCGATCATGCGTCTGGGCGATTCCGACGCCAAAATCGAGGTGCCGGTGATTCCAAGCGGGGCGATCTCCCTGGACCTCGCGCTTGGGATCGGGGGATATCCGCGGGGGCGCATCGTGGAGATCTACGGGCCGGAGTCGAGCGGAAAGACGACGCTGACCCTTCATGCGATCGCCGAATGCCAGCGAAAAGGCGGCATCGCGGCCTTCATCGACGCCGAGCACGCCCTCGACCCGAACTATGCGCGAAAGCTGGGAGTCAACGTCGACGAGCTTCTGGTGAGCCAGCCCGACTACGGCGAGCAGGCCCTCGAGATCGCCGATACGCTCGTCCGCTCGGGGGCGGTGGACATCATCGTGGTCGACTCGGTGGCTGCGCTGGTGCCACGCGCCGAGATCGAGGGCGAGATGGGAGATAGCCACGTGGGGCTGCAGGCCCGCCTGATGAGCCAGGCGCTCCGTAAGCTCACCGGCACCGTGCAAAAGAGCAACACCAGCCTCTTCTTCATCAACCAGATCCGCATGAAGATCGGCGTGATGTTCGGCAGCCCCGAGACGACCAGCGGCGGGAACGCACTGAAGTTCTACGCCTCGCAACGCCTCGACATCCGGCGTATCGGCACGATCAAGGTCGGCGATACCGCGGTCGGCAACCGCTGCCGGGTCAAGGTCGTCAAGAACAAGCTCGCACCGCCGTTCCGGCTCTGTGAGTTCGACATCCTGTTCGGCAAAGGCATCAGCCGCACCGGCGACGTGCTCGATCTCGGCGTCGAGGCGGACCTCATTCAGAAGTCGGGCGCCTGGTACAGCTATGGCGAAGAGCGCGTCGGTCAGGGCCGTGACAACGCGCGGAGCTTCCTCGAGGAGCACCCCGACATTCTCGAGGCGATCGAGCGCAAGCTGCTCGAGAATCACGGGCTCATCAGCCAGAAACCGCCCGCCGAGCCGAAGGCCGAGGCGAAAGCCGACGCCAAAGCGCCGCCGCCCGCGTCTTCCGGCAAACGTCCGCGACCCAACTGAAGGGCCTGAACGGGCGGTTTTGTCAACCTTCAAATCGCTTTCGGAACCATTGATAAATCATTGGAATTGCTTGGTTTTGAAGAAAACTAAGCATTGACTTTCCGGCGGTTTTTTGCTAGAAAGAAGGGGTGCATGACGTGAGTTGCACGCCCGTTGACGAAAGCCCTCACACCCGCGCCCTCCGCGCGGGTTTTCGTCGTTTTTGAACCGAGGAGAGTGATTTCATGAGCTTCAGCGTAGGCGACAAAGCGGTGCACCCAGCGCACGGGGTGGGTGAGATCACGCAAATCGAGGAGCGGCTCATCGGCTCCGATAAGATCGATTTCTACATTCTCAAGCTGGCGAACGGCAAATCCGGGACGATTCGCGTGGCGATGAATGCGGTCGATCGCGTGGGCCTGAGGCAGGTGATGTCGCGCCGAGCGGCCAAGACGGTCTTCGATGAGCTCAAAAAGGACGAGATGGCGGTGACCTCTCAGCCCTGGAATCGACGCTACCGCGAGTACACGGAAATGCTCAAAAGCGGCTCTCCAATCAAAGTCGCCAAGGTGCTTCGCGACCTGTCCAAGGTACGCGCCGACAAGGGCGAGCTCAGCTACGGCGAGAAAAAGCTCATGGAACAGGCCCGCACGCTTCTGATAACCGAGCTTGCGTTGGCCCGACGCGTTCGCGAAGAAACCATCGAACGCGACATCGACAAAATTCTCAACTGAAAAAAAGGGGACAGTCCCCTTTTTTTCAGCGCGACCTTCTTTCTTCGTGGCCGGATTGGGCGAAGCGTCGCGAGAGCTCTCGCAGCACGTCTCGTAGCGGGATTCGCCGCAGGATCAGGCCGACCATCAGGTGGTATACGACGTCAGCCGCTTCGGAGGCGACGCGCGCCTCGGACTCGCCTCGAAGCGCCTGACCGAGCTCGGCGGCTTCCTCGCGGACTTTCTCGTCGACCTTTTCTGCCCCGGCGTCGAGCAGCGTCTTGGTGTAGCTCTTGGCCGCGTCGGACGATCGTCGCGCGCCGAGGGTCTGCTCGAGGCGAAGCAACGTGGGCTGTGCCGTTCCTTCCGCGTCGCTCACGCGACCGCTGGCGTCGAGACGGCGAAAGAAGCAGGTCTCCGCGCCCGTGTGGCAGGAAGGGCCCTCCGGCTCGACCAGGTACACCAGCGTGTCGCCGTCGCAGTCGACCCAGACGCTTCGGACTCGCATGACGTGGCCGCTGCTCTCGCCCTTCTTCCAAAGCCGCTGGCGCGAGCGGCTGAAGAAGTGCGCAAAGCCCGTCTCCAGCGTTTGCTCGACGGCCGCCTCGTTTGCAAAGGCCATCATGCGCACCTCCCCCGTCTCCGCGTCTTGCGCGATCACTGCGACGAGGCCCTGCTCGTCGAAGGCGAGGTCGTCAAAGGCCATGGGCTCGGGGTTACGCTAGGAGCCGACGGGTTGCAACTCAGGCGCTGGTATCGCGCCATGCGGTGCCATCGAGCACCATCCGCGTCGCCCCCGCAAGCACCCGCTCGCTTTCCGGATGCTCGGGGTCGCCCGGGAGCGCGATGAACCAGCCCTCGTTGCTCGAGACGAGGCGCGGTCGAATCAATGGTGGCTTGCGGGAAAGCGCGTCGTGCATCACCCCTTCGACCGCGTCGAACTCGGCCAGCCACTGCAGGGTGCGGACCGTCGGCGGCGCAAGCTTGATGCGCCCGTCGTACATCTCGTCGATCGCACTTGCAGGCCGCAGCCACTTCGCGGAGGTGGTTTCCGAGCCGTCGTGCGACGCGCTTTGGTCTGGCGGCACGGACGCAATGTAAAAGCGCGTGTCGAACCGGCGGCTTTCCATCTTCGGCGTCACCCAACGCGCATACGGCGTCAGCGCGGTCGAGGAGATCGTCATGTCGAGCTCCTCGGCAAGCGTTGGGAACGACTCACCTTCGAGAAGGCGCTTTCGGGCGTTCGCCAAATTCAAGCCGGCCGGATTGGTTGCCAGAAGAACACCGGCTTCTTCGAACGTCTCCCGAACGGCGGCCACCAGGAGGCCGAGGCCGACGTCCGGTTCGGTCTCGCCGAGCCGCGCGGTGATCGCCTCGGCGGATTGATCGATGCGCTCGACCCAGCTCCGTGCCTTGTCGGCCGGGTCGACCTTGCCGCCGGGGAACACGTGCGCGCCTCCCATGAAACCGCTTCGCTGATGGCGGCACAGCATGAACGTCTCGAGACCGTCGGTGGTTTCACGCAGCAGGATCACCGTGGAGGCGTCCTGGATGGGGGTGTCGCCGGGTTTGGCGCTCATGGCTCGCGAGAGACCAGCACTTGGGTCGTCGACACCCCGATTGCGCTGGCAATTCGTGCCAGCGTCTCGAGAGATGGTGTGTGACGCCCCGCTTCGACGCGCGCGATGTTCGGTCGGTGGATTCCCGTGCGCCGCGCGAGCTCGGCTTGTGTGAGACCTGCGGCGAGTCGAAGCTCGCGCAACCGCGCGCCGAGACGCTCCCCGTCGATCGCGATGTCGCTCTCGCCGTTGGTGGCTCCGGCGCCTGCGTGCACGTTGGCGACGGTGAGTTGGCACACCGCGCCGCTCTCGAGTCGAAGCGTGGCCTTGGTCGCGCTCCGGTCGATCGTGATTTGGGTGATGTCCGAGCCGTCGTCGGACGCGTCGATGGGTCGCCGTTGAAGTGCAGCGTCGCCGTTGCCTACCACCGCGAGCACCTCGTCACTGCAGGGCGAGACCGTGACGAACTCGAACCGGAGGTGTCGCTGGCGGTCGGCCCTGCGCACGATGTGGGCCGCGACACGCTCGATGTCTCCGTCGCCGCGAACGACCAAGCCCTGGCACACGTCGTCGACGATGCCCTCGACTTTGCCTCCATCGCGGAGATGCGCCACGGGCATGGCGCCCGACGCGCGAATGAAGCCGAGCGTCGAGAGAAGGTCGTCCCCGTCGTCCTCTGCGCCTTCCGCATCGACGATGACCGCGAGCGCGCCCCGACAAGCGCTCGGAAGATTGCCAGGAGACGCGACCTTGAAATCGATGTCGTGGTTGCCCAGAGCTTGCCGCCACTGATGCACGAATTGCTCGCGCGCCGCCAACAATGTCACGCTTGGTGTCATCATTCCTCCGAGTACGGGAGCGATGAGGTTTACACCCGCGCGTGATGAACCACAACCGTGTATAATGGGAAACGACGGCACGATTCTTGTTAGCGCGAGGGCCGAAACGGCCCTTGGTTGACACTCGGCGGGTGGCTTGCTACCCACGTTCGCCTTCCGCCGGGAGCAGCTCTTTCTTCAGCTCGAGGGACTACCAATGTTCAAGTCGACCTGCGTTTTCTCGGGTAACTCCAATCCGGCGCTCTCGGAGAAGATCGCCAACTATCTGGAATTGCCCGTTGGCCGCGCGCGGGTCTCGCGGTTCTCCGACGGCGAGGTGTTCGCGGAGATCAAGGAAAACGTTCGCGGGGTGGACGTTTACGTGATCCAGTCGACCTGCGCGCCGGTCAACGACAACCTGATGGAGCTGCTGGTCATGGTCGATGCGCTCAAGCGAGCGTCCGCCGGCTCCATCACCGCGGTCATCCCCTATTATGGGTATGCACGGCAGGACAGAAAGGCCGCGCCGCGTACCCCGATCACGGCCAAGCTCGTCGCCGACCTGCTCAGCGCATCCGGGATCGACCGCGTCGTGTCGATGGACTTGCATGCGGGCCAGATTCAGGGCTTCTTCAACAAGCCGTTCGACCACCTCTATGCTCTGCCCGTGTTTCTGGAGCACCTGCGCCCGCGGTTTCAAACGCAGCCCGTGTTCGTGTCCCCCGATGCCGGTGGCGTCGAGCGAACCCGCGCGTATGCGAAGCGCATGGACGCCGATTTGGCGATCATCGACAAACGCCGCGAGGAAAAGAACATCAGCGAGGTCATGAACGTCATCGGCGACGTCGAGGGGCGCGAATGCGTGGTCCTCGACGACATGATCGACACGGCCGGGACGATGGCCAACGCGGCCAGGGCGCTCCGAGAACAGGGCGCCAAGCGGGTCTTGGCGGCTGCGACCCACCCGGTTCTTTCGGGGCCGGCGCTCGAGCGAATCGTCGATTCGCCCCTGGAAGAGGTCATCGTGACCGACACCATCCCCCTTCGGGCCGATGCCGAGCAGACGGGCCGCTTCCGCGTGCTTTCGGTGGCAGGTTTGCTAGGAGAGGCCATCAAACGAATTCACCACAGCGACTCCGTGAGCTCGCTGTTCGTATGATTGGAGCATTCGACGATGGAAACGACGACGTTGCAGGCTGAGGTCCGCGATAGCCGCGGAAAGGGGCCAGCGCGTCGGCTGCGTGCACAAGGAAAAGTCCCGGGCGTGTTCTACGGCCCGGGGTTGGAGCCCACGCCGCTGACCCTGTCCCCCAAAGAACTGATCAAAGCGCTTCGAGGCGGGCGGGGGCGAAACGTAGTGTTCAAGCTGTCGGTAGGGGGCAAGGACGAGCTCGCGATGGTGAAGGATCTCTCGACCGATCCAGTCACCCAGGAGCTGCTCCACATCGACCTCTATCGGGTGTTCGAGGACAAGGTGCTCGAGGTTCACGTGCCGCTCCGCACTCTCGGCCGTGCGGCAGGGGTCGTGCAGGGCGGTGTTCTCAACGTGACCCGGCGCACGCTTCCCCTTCGGACCACTCCGGCGAACATCCCGGTGTCGATCGATGTCGACGTCACCCACCTGAACCTCAAAGACACGATTTCGGTCGAAGAGGTGCAGCTGCCGGAAGGGGTGGAATGCACCCTCCGTCCGAAGCTGACGCTGGCGATCGTTCTCGAGCCACGAAAGATCACGGCCGAGGAAGAAGAAGAAGCGGCCGCCGCGGCGGCAGCGGCGGAGGAGGCGGCGGCGACACCCGAGGGTGCGCCAGCGGCCGAGCCTGCGGCAGACGCGGACAAGCCAGCTGGCTGAACGTTCGGCGCGCCGTGAGCAGCTACCTCATCGCAGGCCTCGGAAACCCCGGCGCCAAGTACGCTGGCAACCGTCACAACGTCGGTTTCATGGCCGTCGACCAGCTCTCGAATCGCTGGGGTGCGCCGAGCTTTCGTGAGAAGTTCAAGGGAGAGTTCACCAAGGTCGCGGTGCGCGATGCCGACGTCGTGCTCCTCAAGCCGATGACCTACATGAACCTCAGCGGCGAATCGGTGCAGGAAGCGATGCGGTTCTTCAAGGTGCCGCTCGAGCGGGTGCTCGCGGTGCACGACGAGCTCGACCTGGAGCTCGGGGTCGTGCGTCTCAAGATCGGCGGCGGAACCGCGGGCCACAACGGGCTTCGCTCGATGGTCACGCACTGTGGTGGTCCGGGCTTCATGCGTTGTCGGATCGGCATTGGCAGGCCAGAGAGAGGGCGCCCGGAGAGCTACGTTCTCAGCGATTTCAGCAGCTTGGAGCGGGTCGAGCTCGGCCCGGCCCTCGAGCTCGCATCCGACGTGGTCGACACCACGGTCCGCGAGGGGGCGCGGGCGGCGATGAACCGTCACCACGGCCGCTCCTGACGGCTGGCGCCAAGGCGCAGATCGGCTATGACGCGCCCTTCCTCGCTCCGGCTCATCGCCGGGGCCGACAGACCAGGAGGACCATGGCTACTGCAGCAGCCGCGCCCGCGAAGCGGTGGGCGCGAGAATACGAAACGATTTACATCCTTCGCCCCCACGTCGACAACGACGTCGCAGAGAAGGTGGTCGGCCGCGCCACGGACGTGATCAAACGTCTCGACGGCACCCTCACGAAGCTCGACAATTGGGGCAAGCGAAGGCTTGCGTATCCAATCCAAAAAAACACGCGCGGGATCTTCGTGTACCTCAAGTACGTCGGGTTCGGCGATCTCGTCGCCGAGCTCGAGCGCAATCTTCGCCTGCTCGACGAGGTGGTTCGGTTTCAGACCGTCCTCCTGACCGACAAAGTCGATCCGGCCACGATCACGGTCGACCCAGAGGAGGTTCAGTACCTCCACGTCGAGGAGGAGGAAGAAGAGGCAGAAGACCTCGAGCTCGAACGCGCGCGCAGCCTCGGGATGGCTCCGCGACCCCCGCGCGCGCCCCGGTCGGAGAGCCCCGCGGCGGCAGAGCCTGCGACTTCGGCGGCGCCCGAGGCGAAAGCAGCCGAGGGTGCGCCGGCCGATGCCCCGGTCGAGGCGCCGGTCGAGGCGCCCGTCGAGGTGCCGGGGGAATCTCCCGACGCCGCTGAGCCCGCGAAAACCGAAACCGCCGAAGCGCCGGACGAGAGCAAGGAGAGCTGAGCCATGGCTGAAGACATCCGACAGGACTTCGACGTCGACGCGGGAAGCCACCGCCGCGGCGGACGTAAGAAGGCCCCCAGCTTCGCGCTCGATCCCGATTTCAGGTTCGACTACAAAGACCCTCAGCAGCTCCGGCATTTCATCACCGACCGCGGAAAGATCGTGCCTCGCCGGATCAGCGGGCTGAGCGCAAAGCAGCAGCGCGATCTCACGCGGGCGATCAAGCGGGCCCGCAACATCGCGCTTCTGCCTTACACGGCCACGAAGTGAGGACGCCATGGCATCCACCGTTCAAGTCGTACTGAAGGAAAACCTCGAGCATCTGGGCACGATCGGCGACGTGGTGCGCGTTCGGCGCGGATATGCCCGCAATTACCTGTTGCCGCGAGGGCTTGCCGTCGTCGCCAGCCGCGGAAACGTTCGCCAGATCGAGCACGAAAAAGCAATTCAGGCGGGTCGCATCGAAAAGCTTCGCAAGGAGCAGGAGAGCATCGTGACCGAGCTCTCGGAAGTCACCTTGATGGTGGCCAAGGAGGCCGGCGATGACGGGCGGCTGTTCGGCTCGGTGACCTCGGCCGACGTGCTCGAAGGCCTGAAAGCCAAAGGTGTCCAGGTCGACGTCGATAAGAAGAAGCTCATCATGCCGCCCCAGCCGATCAAAGAGGTCGGCAGCTACGAGGTCGGCGTGAAGCTACCGTACGGCTTGACGGCAACGATCAAGCTCGAAGTGAAAACGCGCGCGTAGGCGCCCGGCGAGCTCGGTTCGATAGCGCTTCCACGAAGGCGCTCGACGCGTTAAAACGCTCTAGGGGAGCAAGCCATCAGCACTGCACTCACAGCACAAGTGCCTCCGAACGCGCTCGAGGCGGAGAGAGCCGTTCTCGGAGGCGTGCTTCTCGAGAACAACGCGATGAACGTCGTCGTCGAGACGCTCTCGGCAGAGGACTTCTACAGTGAAGCGAACGCGAAGATCTTCGAGGTGATGATGGAGCTGTTTCGCCGGGGACAGCCGATCGATCAGGTCACCCTGAGAGAGGCGTTGGTTCAAGGCGGAAAGCTCGCGTCTGTCGGGGGCGACGAATACGTGCTCTCGCTCAGCAACACGATTCCAAGCGTGTCGAACATCGAAACGCACTCGCGCATCGTGCGAGAGAAGTCGGTGGTTCGATCGCTGATCCAAACGTGTCACGAGGTCGTGTCCCGGGGATACGGCGAGTACGGGCCGATCGAAGAGTTCTTGGATCAATCGGAGTCCGCGATTTTCTCCGTTGCCCGCGAGCGCAGCCGACATCCGTACGAGCACGTCAAAGACGTGGTCATGCGGACGTTCCAGGAAATCCACGAAACCGCGAACCGCGGAGAGGCGATTACTGGGCTCCCCACCGGCTTCAAGAAACTCGACGAGATGACGGCCGGCATGCACGGGGGCGACCTGATCATCGTCGCCGGGCGTCCTGGGATGGGGAAGACGTCGTTTGCGCTGAACGTAGCGCACAATGCGTGTGCGAAGAGCAAAGCGCCGGTTGCGGTGTTTTCGCTCGAGATGCCGAAAGGGCAGCTGGTTCGCCGGCTCCTCGGGAGCGAGGCCCGCGTCGACGGGAACCGGATTCGAACCGGACAGCTTCACAAGGACGACTGGCCGAAGCTCGCCGATGCGGCCGGCACGCTCAGCGAGATGCCGATTTGGATCGACGACACGCCGGCGATCACACTACTCGAGTTGCGCGCCAAAGCGCGGCGGCTGCGCGCTGAAGTCGGGCTCAGCCTGGTCGTGGTCGACTACCTGCAGCTCATGCGCTCGGGCTCGCGCAACGACTCGCGCGAGCAGGAGATCAGCGAGATCAGCCGAAGCTTGAAGGCCATGGCCAAGGAGCTCGAGATTCCGGTCATCGCGCTGTCGCAGCTCAACCGTGGCGTCGAGTCGCGGGGCGTGAAGGACAAGCGTCCTCAGCTCTCCGACCTGCGCGAGTCGGGCGCCATCGAGCAGGACGCCGACACGATTTGGTTCATCTACCGCGACGAGGTCTACAACCGCGATAGCGAAGACCGCGGCATTGCAGAGATCATCATCGGGAAGCAGCGTGCCGGCCCGACCGGCACCTGCCGCGTCCGCTTCTTCAGCGAGCACACCCGCTTCGACGACCTGGCAGAATCCGACTTCTACAGCGCCCCCGCGCCGGGCGTTGCGGATTTCCGGGATAGTTAGAAAAAAGGGGCCTGACCCCTTTTTCTGCGACCACGCTCCATGCCGCCGGCGGTAGCGCGAGCCCGAACGGCGAAGCCCGGCGCGAAGGCACCGCCAAGCCCAAGCGAAGCG
>JBFGKE010000010.1:0-88637 GCA_041576815.1 Polyangiales bacterium | reverse complement strand
GACGACGTGCAGAAGGAGACCGCCAACGGCCGCCTCGATCCACGGCTCTCCGCGCGTCCAGCTCCCGAGGGACGTCTGCTGCGCGAGGACGACGCCCGCAGCGCCGACCAGCGCCAATCCGAGCGCGCGCCGGATGCCGCTTCGTCGCCCGTGGGCGGCTGTGAACGCCATGATCATCAGGGCCGTAACCGGAACCGAATGCGCGGCAATCGCGGTCACGACGTCCCCGTGCCGATGTCCGGCGTGCGCGTCGCCGGTAAACGAGCCGAGCGCGAGCCCGTCGCCAAGCTTGTGCAACATCAGTCCCCAGTAGCTGAGCTCGAGCCCCATGGTGGACGAATGATCGTGCTCCGGGTCTTCTTGCGCCCACCGCTCGATGAGCCACGGAGCGAGAAACGCAGCGGCGACCGCGGTGAGCACCAGTGGGCCTCCCGTACTGACGGCGTCTGGAATCAGTCGCCCGACGACGACGGCGATCGAGGAGACGACGGCGAACGTGCGAATCGCATCGAGAAATCGGCCCCGCCCTGGCGCGGCGAGCCCGACGACGGCGCCCAGCGCGACCGACCCCACGACGATGGCGATCGGCGATTCCATCGAGCCGACTTACCACACTCGCGGTGGTGTCGTCGTCAGAGACCGACGGCTTCGGCCTCTTGGGCTGCCGCTTCCTTGGCCAGTTGCTCCTGTGCGCAGGTGGCGCATGCGATCGCTTCCTTGGCGATCTCGTAGCCCGCGCCGCCGGGGTCGTCTTGGTACTTCGACCGGCGGCCGGAGCGCGCCCGCTGAGCTTTTCCGCGGCTCGGATACTCGGTGGGTCGACGCTCGATCACCACCTTCGTCGCCCGTTCACCGGGGCGCGATACGCGATTACAAAGCTCACATCGATACATCCAGGGCTCCCTTTTCTGCGAAGGGGCGATGTGGCACATCCCCCCAGGCCGAGCAACCCCATGGCCCCGAGCACCCTAGACGTCGAGCAGCTTCGCGATTTCGCGCGCCGCATACGTCAGGACGCCGTTCGCGCCGGCGCGCTTGAAGCAGAGCATGCTTTCGAGGATGACGGCGTCCCAGCTCAGCCAGCCCTGGTCGGCCGCACCGCGGAGCATCGCGTATTCCCCGCTCACCTGGTACGCGAACGTCGGCAGACCAAAGGAGTCTTTCACGCGCCGAATGACGTCGAGGTAGGGCATTCCCGGCTTCACCATGACCATGTCGGCGCCCTCGGCCACGTCGAGCGCTACCTCGCGGAGCGCCTCGTCACCGTTGGCCGGGTCCATTTGGTACGTTCGCTTGTCGGCCTTCCCGAGGCTCGTCGAAGAGCCCACCGCGTCGCGAAAGGGGCCGTAGAACCCCGAGGCGTACTTCGCGGAGTAGGCGAGCAGGCTGACCTGCTCGAATCCCTCCTCGTCGAGTGCCCTGCGGATGGCGCCGATTCGACCGTCCATCATGTCGCTCGGGGCGATCACATCACAGCCGGCACGCGCCTGGACGAGCGCCTGCTCGCAGAGGACCGACACCGTTTCGTCATTGACGATCTCCCCGTCACGCACGATCCCGTCCTGCCCGTGGGTGGTGTAGGGATCGAGCGCGACGTCGCAGATGACGCCGATGCCGTCGTGTGCCTCTTTGATGGCTTGCACCGTCCGGCACACGAGGTTCTTCGGATTCGTGGCTTCCCTCCCGTCGGGTGTCTTCAGCGTCTGCGGGGTGACGGGAAACACCGCGACCGCGGGAATGCCGAGGGACTTCGCCTCACCCACTGCGTCGACGAGAAGATCGATGCTGAGGCGCTCCACCCCGGGCATCGAAGGGACCGGGGTGCTGGGGCCGTTGGTTTCCTGAACGAACGCCGGCCAGATCAAATCGTCCGGGCTGATCGCTGATTCACGGGTGAGCCGCCGGACCCATTCTGCGCGGCGATTGCGCCGTAGACGCGTGCTTGGAAAGCCGCCTTGACCGGTGTGCCTCATGGATGACGTGAGGGTAGCACGTGCTATCCTCCGCGCGTGAGAATCGGGGTTCTAACGGTGCTGCTGGCGCTCCTCGTGTCGGCCTGCTCGACGACGATGACGGGGCGTCGGCAGCTCACGCTCATCGACGATGCCAAGATGGATGCGCTCGGCGTTGCAGCGTTCGCGAGCATCAAGAAAGAGGGCAAGCTCAGCCAGGATCGCGAGCTGAACAAGTACGTGGGATGCGTCGTCGCCGGCATCGTGGCCGTCGTCCCCCGTGAGCACGGCCCGAAGAACGGCCGCTGGGAGGTGCTGGTCTTCGAGGACGACACCCCCAACGCCTTTGCGCTGCCGGGAGGAAAAATCGGCGTTCATACCGGCATGCTCGACCTCGCCGCCACCCCCGGCCAGCTCGCCGCCGTGCTCGGCCACGAGGTCGCACACGTGCTTCTTCAGCACGGCAACGAGCGGATGTCGCAGTCGATTTTGGCCGATGCCGCGCTGAGCACCGCATCTGTCGCGGCCGGTGCTGCATCCCCGCAGTACCAAGACCTGATCGTCGGCGGGCTCGGCGTCGGGGCCCAGTTCGGGGTGCTGCTGCCGTTTAGCCGAAAGCACGAGAACGAAGCTGACGAGGTCGGGCAGATCTTCATGGCGAAAGCGGGCTACTACCCGGCCGAGGCCATCACCCTGTGGCAAAACATGGCGCGGATGAGCGGTGAAGGCCCCGCGCAGTGGCAGTCCACGCATCCGTCGGATGAGACGCGCATTCAGCGCCTTCGGGCAAATCTCCCGCGCGCCATGAAAGCGTACAACAAAGCGCGTGCCGCTGGGCGGAACCCCACCTGCAAGCCACCGCCCGACGAATGGATCAACCCCGAGGCTCTTCCGAAGGTCGGCTCTTCGTCTCGATGAACCGAGCGACTGCTTCGCCGATCTCGTCGGGCGAATCCTCTTGAATGAAGTGGAGCCCCTTCACGGTGATCTCCTCTTGGTTCGGCAGCTGACGGGCGAACTCGCGCTGCGCCCCGATCAACACGATCCCGGGCTCGGCATTGATGAATAGCTTGGGTACCGAGTCGCTTTGCTCCAGCCATTTCGAATAGGCCGCGGCGATGTCGTGAACGTCTTTGGGCTCCCCGCCGATCGGGATCTGCCGCGGCCAAGTTAGCGTGGGGCGGCGCGCCTCGCCGGGCTCTACGTAGCGGGCCCTGTATCGGCTCATTTCCTCGTCGCTCAGCTTTCGGATGATCGACGACGGCAAGATGCGCTCGATGAACACGTTCTTTTGCAGGATGATCTCTTCGCCCGCCGGGGAGCGCATCGCTTGGAAGATCTTTCGGGCGGGCTCGGACCATTCGTCCCACCCTTGGAGGGGGCGGACGATGGCTTCCATGTAGGCAATGCCCTTCACCCGCTCGGGGTGCCGTCGCGCCCAGTGAAAGCCGAGGCCCGAGCCCCAGTCGTGCAGCACCAAGAAGACCTTCTGCTTGCCCACGACCTCGTCGAACCAGGCGTCGAGGTAACGCCGATGGTCGACGAAACGATAGCCGCTCGAGCTCTCGCCCGAGTCACCCATGCCTATGAGGTCCGGAGCGAGGCATCGTGCGACGGGGGCGACCTTTTTGATGACGTTGCGCCAGAGATAGGACGACGTCGGGTTGCCGTGCAGGAACACCACGATCGGTCCTTCGCCGCCGGTGTCGACGTAGGACATTTCGCTATCGTCGACGGCGATGCGCTTTCTCGGATGGGGGTCTTCGGGGGAGACGTCAGGCATGGTGTATAGTCCGCCGGATGACCGTCGACCGCAACTGGAGTGCGCCCCCGAGCGAGTACTTGGTGCCCTTCGACGGGACGTTTCAAATCGATGGCGCCCCAAACGAGCCGCCAAAGGAATTCGATAAGGCTTCCCTCAAGGCCGGCCGGCGCGAGCACACCGCGGCGATTTACGAGCTTCAGCGCAAGCTCTACGCGGACAACCGCTACGCCGTGCTGTTCGTCTTTCAAGCGATGGACGCGGGCGGCAAGGACGGCACGATTCGCAACGTATTCACGGGCGTCAATCCAGCGGGCTTCCAGGTGTCGTCGTTCAAGGCCCCGTCCGACGAAGAGCTCGATCACGACTTCCTGTGGCGCATCTCGCTGCGTCTACCGGAGCGTGGCCGCATCGGCGTGTTCAACCGAAGCCACTATGAAGAAGTGCTCGTCGTCCGGGTTCACCCCGAGTTCTTGGTGGGGCAGCGCCTTCCGCACCTCGACATGAGCACGATCTGGCAAGAGCGCTACGAGGCGATTCGGAACTACGAAAAGCATCTTGCGCAGAGCGGCACGGTCATCGTGAAGTTCTTTCTCAACGTGTCGCCGGAGCGGCAGAAGCACCGTTTGCTCCGGCGAATCGACAAACCGAGCCGCAATTGGAAGTTCAACAAGGGCGACATCGAAGAGCGGGCGCTCTGGCCGAAGTACATGGAGGCGTTCGAAGATGCGCTGAACGCAACCTCTCGCCCCTGGGCGCCCTGGTATGCGATTCCGGCCGACAGCAAGCCGTACATGCGGCTCGAGGTCGCACGCATCGTCCGAGTCACGCTCGAGAACCTCGGTGTGGACTACCCGACCATCGACGAGGATGCCAAACGCGTCCTCGGCGAGTGCCGCAAGCTCCTCGAAGGTCCATGATCGACGCGCCCCCGATCGTCCTAACGGTGGCGGGCTCCGACCCGTCTGGCGGCGCCGGGCTTCAGGCCGATCTGAAGACGATCCACCAGCACGGGGGATACGGTGCGGCGGTGCCCACGCTGCTGACGGTACAAAGCACCGGGGGGGTTGCGGGCGTCGAGCTTCTGTCGGGAGATTCGGTGGCCGCGCAGCTTCGGTGCGTGCTCGAGGACATGACGCCGGCTGCCGCCAAGACCGGGGCGCTCGGGTCGCCGGCGGTCGCGGCCGTGCTGGGCTCGATCATGGAGGAGACGCGGTTTCCGTGGGTGGTCGATCCCGTGTGGCTGCCGAGCCGGGGCCAGCCGATCGCCCGAGGCAGCATCGTCGAGGCCTACAAAACGACGGTCATTCCCCGTGCCGAGCTGGTGACGCCCAACGTCGAAGAGGCGTCGCTCTTGGCCGAAGTCGCCATTCGCTCGCTGGACGATGCCGACGAAGCCGCGCAACGCATCGTGGCGCTAGGCGCCCGGGCCGTGCTGATCAAGGGGGGCCACCTCCAAGGGCCCGACCAAGCTACCGACCTCTTGAGGTACGACGGCGGCGTCGCCCGGCTCGCTGCGAACCGGGTCGTCGACGGAGAGTTCCACGGGACGGGCTGTGCCCTCTCGGCCGCGATCGCGGCCCGGCTCGCGCACGGCGACGAACTGGTGTCGGCCGTGCGCGGGGCGAAGGCATGGCTCACCGACGCGCTCGCGCATGCTTTTCCGGTCGGAAAAGGTGCCGTGCCTGTCAATCATCTCTGGCGCGTCGACCGAAAACCTTAGCCCGGTTCGAGGTTTGGCGGAACCTTTAGTTGCCCCGGCTTTTCCGAGGCTGCTACATGCGAGAGGCTTAGGATGGCGCGGCGGCGGAAGAAAAAGGGGGCACCGCAGATCGAGCTCCCGATGGACAGCATCGAAGACGCCTCGCTCGTCGTCGAGGCCCAGCGCCGGTATCTCAACTACGCCCTGAGCGTCATCACGTCGCGAGCTCTTCCGGACGTCCGCGATGGGTTGAAGCCGGTTCAGCGCCGCATCCTCTACACGATGTACAACGAGCTCCGGCTCCGGAGCGACGCGAAGCATCGGAAGTCCGCGGCCATCGTCGGCGACGTCATGGGTAAGTTTCACCCCCATGGCGATACCGCCATCTACGACGCGCTGGTGCGAATGGCCCAACCGTTCACGATGCGGGAGCCCCTCGTCGACGGCCGCGGGAACTTCGGCTCCCCGGACGGCGACTCGGCCGCGGCCATGCGGTACACCGAGGCCAGGCTCCACAAGCTGGCCGACGAGCTCCTTGCAGAGCTCGCCAAGAAGACGGTTGCGTTCCGCCCCAACTACGACGGACGGATGTTCGAGCCGGTGGTGCTCCCCGCGCGCTTCCCCAACCTGCTCGTAAATGGCTCGCAGGGCATTGCAGTTGGGATGGCAACCTCGATTCCACCTCACAATTTGAGCGAGGTCATTCAGGCCTGCGTGGCGCTGATCGATCAGGACATGACGACCAAGCAGTTGATGAAGTTCGTGAAGGGGCCGGACTTCCCGACGGGGGGTGAGCTGATCAGCAGCAAGGCCGAGCTCGCGGCGGCCTACGAGAACGGTCAGGGCTCGCTCAAGCTTCGCGGGCAGTGGAAAACCGAGAAGCCGCGGGGCGGCAATCCCGTGATCGTGATTCAGTCGATCCCCTATTCGGTGGAGCGCCGAGCGGTCGTCGAGAAGATCGCCGAGGTGATCATCGCGAAGAAGCTGCCCGGGCTGACGGACGTCCGTGACGAGAGCACCGACGACTGCCGCATCGTGTGCGAGATGAAGAAGGGCGCCGACGAGCAGCTCATCCTGGCGTACCTCTACAAGCACACCCCGCTTCAAACCAACGTGCAGGTCAACCTGACGTGTCTGGTGCCCACCGCCAACCCCGAGGTCGCTGCCCCGCAGCGCATCGGGCTCAAGGCCATCCTCCGGCACTTCCTCGACTTCCGAATGGAAGTGGTCACCAAGCGGCTCGAATTCGAGCTCGAGCAGCTGCTCAACCGGATCCACATCCTCGAAGGCTTCGTCACGATTTTCGATGCGCTCGACGAGGCGATTCGCATCATTCGCCGCTCGGAGGGCAAGCAGGACGCCGCAGCCAAGCTGATGAAGCGATTCGCGCTCGATGATCTTCAGGCAGACGCGATTCTCGAGCTGAAGCTCTACCGGCTGGCAAAGCTTCAGATCCTCGAGATTCGAAGCGAGCTCGAGCAGAAACAGAAGGAAGCGCGGCGCGTGCAGAAGCTGCTGAAGAGCCCGGCAGCGCGGTGGAAGCTCGTCCGTGCCGAGCTTCAAGAGCTGGCGTCGAGCTATGCCGATCCGCGCCGCACCAAGATCACGGCCAAGCTCGACGAGCCCGAGTTCGACGCTGAAGCCTTCATCGTCGACGAGGATGCGATGGTAGTGGTGACCGAGCAGGGCTGGGTGAAGCGCCAGCAGCGCGTCAAGGACGTGGCGTCGACGCGAACACGGAAGGGCGACCGCGTGCTCGCGGTGCTGGCCGGGTCGACCAAGAGCACGGTGGCGTTCTTCAGCAGCCATGGGGTTTGCTACGTGACCCGTATCGTCGACATCCCGGCGACGACGGGACACGGAACGCCGCTCCAGACCATGTTCAAGATGGATGACGGAGAGCGGATCGTCGGAGCCATGGGATTCGACCCCCGGTTCTTGGACGTCCCGGAGCCCGACGACGAGTCGGACGAGCCCGAGCCGCCCTACGCCATCGCGGTGACGCGGGGTGGGCTTGCGCTCCGGTTCTCCTTGCGGGGTCATCGGGAGCCGTCCACGCGGTCCGGTCGGAAGTTCACGCGGCCCAAGCAGGGGGACGAGGTGATCTACGTGGCGCCGGTATTCGAGGAAGACTGCGTGGCGTGCGTGACCAAGCAGCGTCGAGCGCTCGTCTGCGAGGCGGAGGACGTGTCGCTCCTGGCGGGTGCGGGGCGCGGAGTGATGCTGATCAAGCTTCAGAAGGGCGACGAGGTGCTGGCTGCCCGTGTGCTCTCCTACGACGACGATGTGCTGATCGCCAAGCGTGAAGGCGGCAGCGAGTATCGCATCACGCTTCGCAAGTACGAGATCGTTTCGCGGGGAGGGAAGGGCTTTCAGCTCTTCACGCGCGGCGCCGTCGAGGGCGAAGTCTACCAAGAACCCGAAATCCCGATCTTTCCGGAGGAGTAGTGGCCTACACCGCCAAAGACATCGATGTGCTCGAGGGGCTGGAGCCCGTTCGCAAGCGGCCCGCGATGTACATCGGCGGGACTGACGGCCACGGCTATCATCACTTGCTCTGGGAGGTCTTGGACAACAGTGTGGACGAGGCGATCAACGGGTACGCGTCGCGCATCGAGGTCGTGCTCGACGAGGACCATCGCGGTGCCACCGTGACCGACAACGGGCGCGGGATTCCCATCGACACGCATCCCAAGTTCAAGAAGTCGGCGCTCGAGCTCATCCTGACGACCCTGCACGCCGGCGGGAAGTTCGAGGGGAAAAGCTACCAGGTGGCGGGAGGGCTCCACGGCGTCGGGTCGTCGGTCGTCAATGCGCTCTCGTCCGAGCTGACCGCCACCGTGTGGCGGGGCGGTAAGACGTATTCCCAGAAGTACAAGCGCGGCAAGGCGACGGTGAAGCTCAAGCGCGGCGGCAAGACGAGCAAGCGCGGCACCTCGATCCATTTTCGGCCCGACGTCGAGGTGTTTGGAAAGCGCCTCGCGTTCGATTCGAAGCGGGTCGCGGACCGTCTGGAAGCCAAGACCTATCTTCATCGCGGCCTGAAGATCCTCTTCGTCGACGAGAAGACCGGCGACCGCCAGGAGTTCGAGCATCCGGGCGGCATCGTCGACTTTCTCGAGAAGCTGGTCGCCGAGGGCGGAAAGCCTTCCGTGCACAAGGACGCGTTTACGATCGAGCACGACGAGGATCCGCGGTTCGAAGTCGCGCTACGGTGGACCGAGGCCACGGACGAGACGATCCGGTCCTATGCGAACGGGATACCGACGGCGTCGGGGGGTACCCACGAAAACGGTTTCAAGCAGGGGCTCGCCAAGGCGATTCGCGGCCACATGGACACGCACAAGCTCACGCCCAAGGGCGTGAAGGTCAGCGCGGACGACATTCGGGAAGGGCTCGTCGCGCTGGTGAGCGTCTACGTCGAGGAGCCGCAGTTCCAGGGTCAAACCAAAGACCGGCTCAACAATCCGGAGATCACGGCGCAGATCGAGACGTCGGTCCGCACCGCCTTCGAGCAGTGGCTGCTGAACAACAAGACGACGGCCGAGTCGATCGTCGCGCGCGTGATCATTTCGGCGCGCGCGCGGGCCGCAAGCCGAGCCGCGAGCCAGCAGGTGTCCCGCAAGACGGCGGTCAGCCACCGGTTGAATCTGCCCGGTAAGCTCGCCGACTGCTCCAGCACCAACCCGGACGAGAGCGAGCTCTTCCTGGTGGAGGGGGACAGCGCCGGCGGGAACGCAAAGCAGGGACGGGATCGAAAGACGCAGGCGATCCTTCCCCTTCGCGGGAAAGTCCTCAACGCGGAGCGCGCGTCCCAGGCGCAGATTCTCGGCAATCGCGAGCTGCAGGACATCGTCAGCGCGCTCGGATGCGGCATCGGCAAGGACTTCGACATCTCGAAGCTTCGGTACGGGCGGGTCTTCCTGCTGATGGATGCCGACAGCGACGGGCACCACATCGCGACGCTGCTCCTCACGTTCTTCTTTCGCATGCTGCCCGGGCTCGTGAGGGCAGGCCACGTGTTCCTCGCGCAACCGCCGCTCTATCGCCTCGATATCGGCAAGCAGGTGCACTGGGCGCTGGACGACGAGGAGCGCGACCGCATCATCGCCGACGCCCCGGGGAACGCAAAAGTGGAGATCAGCCGCTTCAAGGGTCTCGGTGAGATGACCGCGGACGAGCTGCGCGAGACGACGTTGGACAAAACGCGGCGCCGAGCGCTACGCGTGACCGTCGACGGCGAGCTCGAGGCCGACCGGGTTTTCAGCGAGCTGATGGGGAAGGATCCATCGGCCCGGTTCGAGTTCATCATGGAACGGGCGCCGCAGGCCGAGGCGCTCGAGCTCGACGTGTAGTGTCGCGAACGTCGACCGGTTTTTTGACCCAGCGGGCCCGCTCTGGTTGAAGTGCTTCGTGAAGTACTTCGATAACTCGAAGGAGTCGGGATGCAATCGACGTGTCAGGTCTGTGAGAAGCGCTTCGAGACCAGGTTTCGCTACCAGGTCCGCGAAGAAAACGGGCAGTACATCTACATCTGCTCGACGGCGTGCCAGCAGAGGCTCCTGCTGGGGGCCGATGGCGTGCACGCCTGCGACATCTGCGGCGCGACCTTCGAGATCGAGTTTCCCTATCAGATGAGCGTGAGCGACGGGCGTCGCGCCTACTTCTGCTCGACGGCCTGCAGAGAGCGCGGCCGCCACCGTTCGAGCGAGGTCGGCCCGCTTCGCGCTGCGCCGAAGCGCATTGCAGTCTTCAATCACAAGGGCGGCACGGGCAAGACCACGACGTCGGTCAACCTGGCCGCGGGCCTTGCCGAATCTGGAAGGCGTGTGCTCCTGATCGATGCGGACGGGCAAGGCAACGTAGGGGCGTCGCTCGGCATCGCGGGGCAGCGCACGCTCTACCATGTGCTCGTCAACGGCGCGGACGCATCCGAGGTCGCCGTTCCCGTCCGAGAAGGCCTAGAGGTGTTGACGTCGAACGAGTCGCTGGCGGCGGCCGAGCTCTTTTTGGCGGAGCGACCGAACCGGGACCGCATCATGCGGGAGCGGCTCGGGGATGCCTGCCGAGACTACGACACCGTCGTAATCGACTGTGCGCCCGCGCTCTCCTTGATGAACCAAAACGCCATGGTCTACGCGGACAGCGTCATCGTACCCGTCGCCTGCGACTACCTTTCGCTGGTCGGCGTCAAGCAGGTGCTGCGAACGATCAAGAGCGTTCGGGAGCTCTTGCAGCACGACGTTCAGCTGCTCGGCGTGCTGCCGACCTTCTTCGACGTGCGGAACCGAATTTCGCGGGAGGCGATTCTCACGCTTCGGCAGAACTTCGAGGCGCGTTGCTACGATCCAATTCGAATCAACACGAAGCTCCGTGAGGCGCCGAGCGCCAAACAGACGATTTTCGAGTATGCGCCGAAGAGCCACGGCGCCGAGGACTACATGCGTTTGGTTCAGCGATTGACCGAAGTGGTGGAGGCGAGGCAGCCGGTGCCGGTCCAGGCTCGGGCCTCAGCGGCTTCGTAGGGGGACACATGAAGCGACGCGAAGGAGCAGGAGTGCGACAGGTCTTGGACCAGGACGAAGTGAGCGCGGTGTTGCGCGACCGTTTCTACGGAAAAGGAAACAAACGCGGTCGCGCACGCTCGAAAAAGAAGCCCGACCACTACGATGTGATCTGTATTTCCCTCTACAAAGAAGATCTGGCCCAGCTCGACGAGATGGTGGCGAAGCTCAAGAAGCGGGGCCATCGCAAGATCAGCCGGAGCGCCCTCATCCGGTTTGCCCTCGACCAGGTGGATATCAGGGACTTTCCGCGCGCCTACTAGCGTGCCGTCACCGGGGCGCTATACTCGCCGCCAATTTTTCAGGCGCTTGGGAGGTTCCGGTGACCGACAGCATCCTACGGGAAGCACTCACCTTCGACGACGTGTTGCTCCTGCCGGGGTACGCCGATTTTCTGCCGGCAAACGCTGACGTCTCGACTCGATTCACGCGTGAGCTCGAGCTGCGGATTCCGTTCGTCTCGAGCGCGATGGACACGGTGACCGAGTGGCGAACGGCCGTGACGATGGCGCGCGAGGGTGGCATCGGAATTCTCCACAAGAACATGAGCTCCGAGCATCAGGCGCTCGAAGTCACCAAGGTGAAGCGTGCGGAGACGGGGATGATCGTCGACCCCGTCACCATTGCCCCCGGTCTCTCGCTGCATGATGCGCTCGAGCTCATGCGGCGACATGAAATCTCGGGGCTTCCCGTGGTCGAGGGCGACAAGCCGGTCGGCATCCTCACCAGCCGGGACGTGCGGTTCGAGCAGAACCTGAATCAGAAGGTAGCGCAGCTGATGACGAAGGAGCTCGTGACGGTGCCTCCAGGCGTCGAGCAGAGCAAAGCACGCGAGCTCCTGCACAAGCACCGCATCGAGAAGCTGCTCGTGGTCGGGGAGAGCGGCGAGCTCGTCGGGCTCATCACCATCAAGGACTTGCTGCAGGCCGACCGGTACCCGGATTCGATCAAGGACTCGCTCGGGCGGCTCTGCGTGGGTGCGGCCCTCGGCGTGGGGCCCGAACGCGACAAGCGAGCGGATGCGCTGGTGCAGGCCGGTGTGGATGTGCTCGTGATCGACACCGCTCACGGCCACACCAAAGGCGTCATCGATGCCGTCCGGGACACCAAAGAAACCTATCCCGAGGTCCAGGTCGTCGCAGGCAACGTCGCGACTGCCGACGGAACGAAAGCGCTGATCGACGCGGGCGCGGATGCGGTGAAAGTCGGCATGGGGCCGGGGTCGATTTGCACGACGCGGGTGGTCGCCGGGATTGGGGTTCCGCAGGTGACCGCCGTCATGGACTGCGCGCGCGTGGGGCGGGAGCACGGCGTGCCGATCATCGCTGATGGCGGCGTGAAGTACTCGGGTGATGCGGTGAAGGCGATTGCGGCGGGTGCGGACAGCGTGATGATCGGCTCGCTCTTTGCGGGAACGGACGAGGCGCCGGGTGAGCTGGTCCTATACCAAGGGCGCACGTACAAATCCTATCGCGGCATGGGCTCGCTGGGTGCAATGCGCGAGGGCTCGTCCGACCGCTACGCGCAGTCAGATGTGTCCGACGTCGGCAAGCTGGTGCCGGAGGGGATCGAAGGGCGAGTGCCGTACCGCGGCCCGCTCTCGACGGTCGTGTATCAGATGGTGGGCGGACTTCGCGCGGGCATGGGCTACACGGGGTGCCCGTCGGTGTCGGAGCTTCAAAAGAACGCCAAGTTCGTCCGCATCAGCCCGGCAGGGCTCCAAGAAAGCCACGTGCACGACGTCATGGTGACGAAAGAAGCGCCAAACTACCGCATCAGCCAGTAGACGCACGCACCGCGCGGCGAGATCCGCAGTTGACTTGCGGAGGGGCGAAAAAAATCGCGATATGGGGCGGAGTCGGCGTCGCGAGTGCCAAGTGGCCATGGCTCCGACCACCGCCACTTGGCGTGAGCGCCGAGGGGAGGCTTGCGGGAGGCCCGTGCCGAGCTGTTTTCCGGGGGTGCATCTTCTTGGTGCGACTCGACCCTGGTTTGGGGCCATGTTAAACCGCCGCCCATGATTGTTGACGGGGTTTTGATTCTCGACTTCGGGTCGCAGTATACGCAGCTCATTGCGCGGCGGATTCGAGAGCAGCACGTCTACTGCGAGCTGCAGCCCTGCACCTTGTCCTTGGAGGACATTCGGGAGCTTGCGCCTCGGGCGATCATTCTGAGTGGCGGGCCTGCCAGCGTGTTTGCCGAGGGGGCGCCTAGCGTCGACCGAGGCGTGTTCGACCTGGGAGTTCCGGTCTTGGGAATCTGCTACGGCATGCAGCTCACCAGCCATTTGCTCGGCGGCAAGGTCGAGCGGGCCGATGAGCGCGAGTACGGGCCGGCGCGCCTCGAGGTGCTCAAGCCAGAGGGTCTCCTTCACGGCTTTCAAGCGGGGGCGCACCTCGATGTGTGGATGAGTCACGGTGACCGCGTCGAAAGCCTGCCCCCAGGCTTCGAGATCATCGCGCGAACCTCAAACAGCCCGTTTGCGGCGGTGGCGAACCTCCCGCGCAAGATCTTCGGGGTCCAGTTCCATCCCGAGGTGGCGCACACGCCACGCGGCGTCGAAATGCTTCGCGCCTTCCTCTTCGAGGTCGCGGGCTGCAAGCCGAGCTGGACGCCAGGCTCATTCGTCGAGCAGACGGTGGAGTCGGTTCGACGTCAGATCGGTGAGCGCGCGGCCGTCTGTGGTCTTTCGGGCGGGGTGGATTCCTCGGTGGCCTCCATGCTGGTGTCGAAAGCGATCGGCGACCGTCTCACGTGCATCTTCGTCGATAACGGGCTGCTCCGAAAAGACGAGGCAGAAAGCGTCGTCCACACCTACCGAGACCAGTTCGGGCTCAAGTTGATCCACGTTGACGCCGCGGACGAGTTCCTCGACGCGCTCCACGGGGTCACCGACCCGGAGCAAAAGCGGAAGATCATCGGCCGCGTCTTCATCGACGTCTTCCAGCGAGAGGCAGAGAAGCTGGACGACGTCGGCTATCTCGTGCAGGGTACGCTTTATCCGGACGTGATCGAGAGCCTGTCGTTTTCGGGACCGAGCGCCGTGATCAAGAGCCACCACAACGTCGGTGGTTTGCCCGAAACGCTACACCTCGAGCTGGTCGAGCCGCTCCGTCTGCTTTTCAAGGACGAGGTGCGGGAGGTCGGCGAGGCGATGGGCATGCCACACGATTTGCTTTGGCGTCACCCGTTTCCCGGTCCGGGCCTCGCGGTTCGGTGTCCCGGGGCCATCGAACGGGAGAAGCTCGACATTCTCCGCGAAGCCGATGCGATCTTCATCGAGGAGCTCCGGGCCGCGTACCTCTACGACAAGATTTGGCAGGCGTTTTGCGTGATCCTCCCCGTGCGGACGGTCGGGGTGATGGGTGATGAGCGGACCTACGACTACGTGATCGCGATTCGTGCGGTCGATTCGAAGGATGGCATGACGGCGGATTGGTCCCGCATCCCGCACGAAGTGCTCGCGAAGATTTCGACTCGCATCATCAACGAGGTCCGCGGCTGCAACCGCGTCTGCTACGACATCTCCTCCAAGCCGCCGTCGACGATCGAATGGGAGTGAGAAAGGCGGCGCTTGTGGTCGTACTGCTCGCGTCCGCGTGCGCGAAGAGCACGACCACCGCGCCCGATCCGGCTCGCCTACAAATCATCGCGATCCCGGCCAACGCATCGGTCTACATCGACGGCCACTATTTCGGCCGCGCAACCGTGCTCGCCGAGGAACCCAAGGCCCTCGCGCCCGGCATCCACCTGATGACCGTGCAAGCCGAGGACCACTTCCCCCACGACATGGAGCTCGACCTCCCCCGCGGCACCACGACGATAGAGATCACCCTCCGGCCCATCCCGCCGTGAAAACAGCGACAGCGACAGTGTGCGTGGCTAGTTGCCGAGGGCGGGGCGCAGCTCTTGGGAGGTTTTGTATTCCTCCTCGATCATCGGGCCTGCCAAGCGGACGACGAGGTGGTTGGGGCTCGCTTTTTTGAGAGCTTGGAGCTCGGCGTATTTGTCGTCGATCGCCTGATCCACGAGCACCAAGTTCGCCTGGGCGCGCACGAAGTCGGGTCGCTTGGCGAGCGTCTCCTTGAGGAGCTTTTCGCACTGCGCCGGGTCGACGTAGCGTTCCAACGCTTCCATGGCGCGAAGGAACGTGCGGATTGGCGGGTCTTCCTGGCCTTCATCGGCGATGCGCATCATCCGGTCGAACTCGAGCCAGTTGCGTCGGAAGCGGTAGTAGCTGGCTTGAGCCAGATAGGCGAGCTGCGCCTGCGGGTCCTGTCGGACGGCCTGCTCGGCGAGGTCCAAACCAGCCACGAGCGGCTCTTCCGACAAGACGCGAAGGGCACGGATGACTTTGCGGAGATCCGCGGCTTTGGTCTTGAGCCTCGCCGCACGCGCTCGATCCTCTTCATAGGCTGCGTCGGCGTCGAGGGGTCGAGCCGTGCTCAGCTGCCGGAGCTCGGTGAGGTCTTGCTTCCGCTCCTCCTCGAGGATCCGTGCAGCGGTCAGGAGCGCGCCCGCACGGGACAGCTCTAGATATGCCCGGAGCGTCAGCGCCTCGGCGCCCTGGCGTCCGGCGGCAAAACGTCTCGCGGCCTCGTACTCGGGCAGTCGATCCCCACGAATGATCTCCAGCACCTGCGCCATCGACGTCACCGGTGTGTCCGGCGGTGGCACGGGCGGGATACCATAGGCCTTCTGAAATTCCTGCACGACCTGCGCAGCCTCGGGCGGCCGCATCGCTTCCACGTCGATGCCTTTCCCGATCGTCGAGCCGTCTTTGGTGGTGGACTTCGACGACGCGCATGCGCCTGCGACCAGGAAAATCAGTGCGTAGAACGTTCGTTTCATGGCGCGGAGGCTAGCACAGCCGCGTCACGCCCCCCAATCATGCCGGCTCGATCCGCGCTTGCCCTGCGCGCGATTCCTCTCTAGAAGTCACCCGGGGGGGAGCGCCCGGTCAACCACATGAAGAACGTCACTTTCGTAGTCCTTCTCGCGGCCGCGGTCGTCACCGCGAGCTGCAAGAAGAACAAGACCACGCCTTCGCCTCCAGAGCTTTCGGTCACCGTGCTCGACCCGGGCGCGCAGCCGCTCGAGCGGCTCCAATACGCCATTCCACCGGATACCGTGGTGCGAAGCCTTCTCGACCTCCGAGACATCGAGGCGGCGGCCGACGAATCCGTGGACGCCGACGACGCCTTCGGTGTGCTTCCGGGTCTACGGCTTCAGCTCCATGCCGGTCCAACCGTCGAGATCCCCGGCGGGGCTCGGTACGTCCTCCGGATTTCCAAGGCGGAGCCGGTGTACCCGGAAAGCATTTCGAGCCAACAGATGGCCGAGGTGGAGCAGGGCGTGCGCGCGCTTCAAGCGATGCGCGGCCGCTTCGACGTGAACCGGCAGGGCATCGTCGTCGATGCAGACATTCCGTGGGCACAGGGCCAGGAGCGGATCCATCCCCGGGTCGCGATCATGATCGCCAACGTGCGCTCCGCGATTGCCACCGTCCCCCTTCCGAGGGAGCCGGTTGGAGTCGGCGCGGTGTGGGAAGTGCGACGCCCCCTCCGGATTTGGAGTGCCCGCGTTACGCAAATCACCCGGTACGAGCTCACCGACCGGGTCGGCGATCGGTTCCGTGTCAAGGTGACTGTCGAGCAAAAGGCCGCTCCCCAGGTCGCCGACCTCAATCCAAAGCTCGAGATGCACGTTCGCGGCTACGAGCTTCGCGCGCGGGGGCACGTGCTTGCCGACCTCGGTCTCCCGCTTTCACTGGAGGCTGACCTGCGGTCGAGCTCGGCGGCCGACATTGCTCTGGTTTCTCCCGAAAAAACCGAGCCCTTGATGTCGTCCCGCCGCTCGATCGTGCGCATGATTTCGAAGAAGGTTGAAAGGTAGGACGATGCTGAGATTCCTGATCTTCGCCGGCGGATTGGCGGCAGTCGTTTCCTGTACCACCAAGTACCAGCCGCAGACTCTCGAGGTGAGCGATCCCGGTCCGCCGCTCCGCACGTTGCCGACGATACGCGTGCTCGATCAGGGCCTGACGCCGCGGGTGCCGATTCGCTACCGGGTGCCACCGGGTCAGACGGAGGTTCTTTATCTCGAGCTCGTGCGGGCGCAGGCGACGCAGGCGGGGAATGAAGGTTCACAGCGACGCATACCGCCGGTCCAGCTTCAGGTGAAGGTGGGCCCCGCGTCACCGACGCCGCAAGGCTTCATCCGGCACCCGGTGCAGATCACGCAGGTGCGGATCTCCAAAATGGCGCATAAGATGAGCCCTGCGCAGCGGGAGCAATTGGAACGAAAGCTCGCCCCACTTCTGCAGGTGCGGGGCTGGAGTGAAATAGACATCCAGGGAAGGGTGCGACGCGCGGAGTTCGAAGGCATGGACGCCGTTCCGCCGGAGCTCTTGACGTTGCTTGGAAACATCCGGACCGCGCTGCTGAGCGTTCCCTTTCCCGACGAGCCGCTCGGGATCCGGGCGCGATGGGAAGTCGAGCGCCGGATGCAGCTCTCAGGAGTGTGGGTCGACCAGGTCGTGACCTATCACATCGAGAAGATGCAAGGCGCCGAGCTCGCGCTCCAGATCACGGCCCGCCAGACCGCGGCGCCCCAGGCGCTTTCCAGTGGCCGACTCGAAGCCTATCAGGCGTCGGTGCTCGGCTCGTCGGTGGTGCGTCTGGGGCACTTCACACCTTTCTCGGAGGCGGAATCGACTTCGCAGATGCGCATCAAGCGCTCAACCCCAACCGGGCCGGAGATGCTCCGCGTCGAAACCCGGACCGCGGTGAGGCTCTATCCGGAGGAGGGCGCCGAGGCGATGACGGTGGGCGAGCCCGAAGAGGAGCCCGATCCCGAGGACGCCAAGGTGATTACGGACCCGGGCAAGCAGAAGCTCAAGTGGTTCGACCCGAAGGCACAGTGACAGCGCCAGTGGCTGGTGACTGTGGCGACGAAGCCCCGTGGACGACGCGCAGCGTCGACTTTACGGGGTCATTCCCTGCGGACGAAAAGCGTGGGGTCGAGCTCCTCGACGAGCGCGTCGGCGGCTTGCGATACGCTGGCTTCGTCGTTCCCGTCGAAGGTGACCTTCGTGCGATAGTCCTCTGCGCGCCATTTCACGTAGCTCCCGACCATCACGCCGGGGAAGCGTTCAGCGATGCGCTCGAGGAGACCAGCGATCTCCCCTTCGCCGCTCATCGTGTAGACCGCTACCGAGTGGAACTCGTGGCCCTGATCGAGCCGCTTGCGAAGATCCGTGAGCTTCAGCTCGAAGATTTCGGGCACGCCCGGAAGAACGAACACGTTTTCGATCACGACGGTGGGCCAGGGGGCCTCCGAGCTTCGGATCATCTCGGCCCCCTCCGGCATGTCGGCCATACGTAGGTGTGCCTCGGTGGCGCGATCGCCATAGTAGTGCCGAATCATTTTCTCGACTGCTTCGGATCGCACGACCGGGCGGTCGAACGATGCAGCCACCCCTTCGATCGTCACGTCGTCATGCGTTGGCCCGACGCCGCCGCTCGTGAACACCAGGTCGTGCGCGCTCCGGAGCTCCGTGAGATCGTTGCGGATCGTCTCGACTTCATCCGGGCAGACGACGACGCGGCGGAGCTCGATGCCGAGCTCGAAAAGCGCGCGTGCGAGGAAGGCGGTGTTGGTGTCCGTGATCTTCCCGGAGAGGATCTCGTTTCCGATGACGAGTGCGGCAGCGGTGCGGGGCATATCACTCCTGGCCTAGCTCAATCCCGATGGCGCGCGCCACGCCCACCAGCTCTCCGTCGGGAGAAACCCGCTTGAGATTGGCCACGGCGGCCTCCAACGGCACCGAAACCACGTCCTGACCGCGAAGCGCGACGACCTGGCCGGTGTTTTGGTGAAAACAGAGCTCGGCTGCGTGTACGCCGAACCTGGTGCCTAGAATCCGGTCGAACGACGAAGGAGAGCCTCCACGCTGGAGGTGACCGAGCGCCGTCACCCGAATCTCGTGATCGATGCGGCCTTCGAGCAGGCGCGCAAGCTGAACCCCCGGTCCTTCGTGCCGCTGGCCGCCACCCTCGTGCGCATCGCTGATGCTCGAGACGGTCCCGCCGATCGGCTTGCTGCCCTCTCCAACGACCACGATGCTGAACTGATGCGCCGATGCCGACCGTGCTTCGATCTTCTGCACGACGCGGTCCAGGTCGTACGGGATCTCCGGGATCAGCACGATGTCCGCTCCCCCTGCGATACCCGACATCAAGGCGATCCAGCCGGCCTCGCGTCCCATGACCTCCAAGATCATGACGCGGTCGTGCGACTCGCCGGTCGAGTGCAGCGCATCGATCGCCCAGGTTGCCGTGCTGACCGCGCTATCGAGACCGAACGCGAGATCCGTCGCAGCCAGATCGTTTCCGATGGCTTTGGGGATGCCGACCACCGGAACCCCCAGTTTTGCGAAGCGCATGCCGATGTTCATCGTGCCGCCGCCGCCCACCAAGACCAAGATGTCGATGTCGCGCTCTTCGAGCTTTGCGCGCACGCGGTCGGAGACGTCGATGCTTCTCGGTTTGCCGTCCGGGTCCGTGGAAGGGTAGGCGAACGGGTCCGCGCGATTGGAGCAACCAAGCATGCTGCCGCCGCGAGGAAGAATCCCACGCACGCTGGTGTGGGTGAGCCGGACGACCCGGTTGGGCTCCTCGATCAAACCGGCAAAGCCGTCCTCGGAGCCGTAGACCTGCAGACCGAGGTCTGTTGCCGTCTTGACGAACGCCCGTAAAACGGCGTTGAGACCAGGCGCGTCTTCGCCGCCCGTCAGGATGAGCACGCGACGCACGGTTCTCTCGTCCTGCTCTCGCGCAAGGTTGTCATCCGTCATGCGCGGCTCCTCGTCGCTTGCCAACCATCTCGTACATCGCGATGGCTGCGGCGACCGATGCGTTCAACGAATCCATCGGCCCCTGCTGGGAGATCTGAACCACGTTATCGCACCGTTGTCGAACCATTCGCCGAAGGCCTTTTCCTTCAGACCCGACGACCAGAACCCGGCCCGTCGACGTCGGCTGGAGGTCGCGAATGTCGTGCTCGCTCCCAGCGTCGAGCCCCACGATTTCGAGGCCGGACTCGGACAACGCCAACAGCGTACGCTGCAGGTTCGTGACGCGGGCGATCGACGCATGCTCGGTCGCGCCGGCCGAGGCCCGGACGACGGCAGGTGTGATCCCGGCCGCGCGATGCTTCGGGATGATCACGCCATCGAGCCCGAGTGTCACGGCGCTACGCACGATGGCGCCCAGGTTCTGCGGATCGGTGACCTCGTCGAGGGCGACGAGAAGCGGGGCGCCACCCGCACGGGCGGTGAGCTCGTCGAGGTCGCAAAACGCGTAGTCGTCGGCGAGGGCAACGACGCCTTGATGCCGTACTCCATTGCTGAGCCTGTCGAGCTCGTCGCGGTCTCGCTCGGCGACGGGTATCTTTCGTGCCCGGGCGGCTTCCTCGACGTCGGCGTGCTCGCGCTGGCGTTCGGTATAGACGCGACGGACCTTCGTTTTTCCACGGATCGCCTCGAGCACGGGACGCCGCCCTGCAACCACGCGCGTCATCGGGAAAGCGCCGCCCGGACTTCCTGCCGAATGTCGGCGGCGGCTTTCGCGGGATCGGAAGCATCCCGAATCGGTCTTCCGATCACCAGTAGATCAGCGCCCGCGTCCAACGCATCTGCCGGCGTCGCGACGCGCTTTTGGTCGCCGGCGCCTTCGCCTGCGGGCCGGATGCCGGGCGTGACCAGGAAGGCGTCCGCCCCGAGCCGCTTTCGCAGCGAGGCGCACTCCTGCCCGGAGGTGACGAAGCCGCGAAGGCCTGCGTCCCATGCGAGCCTGCCGAGTCGTTCGACCGCAGCTGTCGGGCCGTCCGCAAACCCCACGGCCGCGAGCGCTTGCGCATCGAGACTCGTCAACACCGTCACCGCGAGGAGCTTGGTCTGCGCCGCAAGCCGGTTCGCCTCGGCCAACGCTTCGGCGCCGGAGGCGGCGTGCACCGTCAAATACTCCACTCCCATCGCGGCGGCGCGTCCGACGGCGCGTCCCATCGTGGCGGGGATGTCGTGAAGCTTCAGGTCGAGAAAGCAGCGCGCGCCGGTCGAGTGGACGGCTTCGACTGCCGCCGGCCCGGCCGCCGTGAACAGCTCGAGGCCGACCTTGTACGTTCCCAGGTGGCTGCGGGTCTGGTCGATCAGCCGCCGGGCCGCGGCGAGGTCGGGCACGTCCAGCGCAAGCGCGATGCGCGACCCGGGGTCGTTCTCATTCATGAATCACCGCAGCAACGCTACGGTGTGCGCTAGAGGCTGTCCAGCCCAGCGAGCGGGTCGTCCGTGTCGGCTTTGCGCGGTTTTCGCGACCCACCGCGCCGCTTGCCTTTCACACTCGGCGCAGCAGCTCTTCGCGCCGCAGCAGCGGCCTGCGCCTCACGCTTGGCCTGCTCGGCGAGCCGCGCTTTTTCGGCTTCTGCCTCGGCGCGCTTTTGCGCCTCGAGCTCCGCGGCCGCGCGTGCCTCCTCCGCCTCGCGGGCAGCGCGCTCCGCCTCCATCTTCGCGGCCAGGGCGGCAGCTTCTCGCCGCTCGACGTTGGGCTTGTAGTAGCCAAGGTACGCGCCCGTTCCAAGTCCGATGACCAACAGTGCGGCTGCTGCCAGCAAACCAGGATGAACGCCCTTGCGCTGCTGGGCGCTGATCGTTGCGAGCTCGCGCTCGTGGTCGAGCATCCGTCGATGGGCTTCGGCTTTCTCGCGCGCTTCTTGCTCGAGTCGAACCCGAAGCTCCGCTTCCTCTCGCTCTCGGACGAGCCGCTCCTCTTCCTCACGCGCTTGGCGCTCTTCGGCGAGGCGTGCTTCTTCCTCGGCGCGGAGCTGTGCCTCTTCCTCTTCTTGTTTGCGCCTGGCGTCGGCTGCGATGCGCTCGCGCTCCTCGGCCTCGCGCCGAAGGCGCTCCTCCTCTTCACCGCGGACACGATCCTCTTCGAGGTTCATCAGCTCGCGGAGATTGAAGAGAACAGAAGACTCTTTATCCTCGGACATGATGATACTTATATTACACTTTTCCGTTGGTTGCGGACAACCCTCAGATGCCCGGCCGCGGTAGGGAAAACGCTAGCAACGGGCGCCGGTGGATGTCAAACGAACGAATTCACGCGATTTACAGGCTGACCGGAACCTCGGGGTCAAGGGTCGAATGTGATTTGATTCACATCAAAATATCACGATAAGATTGTAACCGTGGGTGAGCTCAAGCAGTTTCTTCAATATCTCGAACGTGGCGATGTCTCGGAAATCGTTTTCCAAAGCGGTGCGGTGGCGACCGCCAAGAAATCGGGGCGCCACAAGCCGGTCACGCGCGAGCCGCTGAGCGCGAAGCACATCCTCACGCTGGTCCGCAACACCCCGCTTGCCGATCTCGTTCCCAACAAGGACGGGGCGTCGCCTCCGACGACAACCTGCATGAACGGAGTCAACTACATCACGACGATTGCGCGTTCGGGGGAGATGCTGCTGATGCGCGTGCGCCGTGAGGGCAGGGAAACGGTGTTGCCAGAGGCACACGCCCCCGCGCCGGCCAACGTCGCGAAGACGCCACCGCCTGCGATCGATTCGCCACAGCCGCACGTTCCGCATCGCCCGCCGCAGCAGGTCCCTTATCAGCCGGCGCCGCCCGTGGTGCATCGCCCGCAGCCGCACGTCTCGTATCGGCCACCACCCGAAGCTTCTCCGCTTCCCACCTTCACGCGTTCCGACGAGCCGGTGACGGCACCGGCCGCGTTGCAGTCTCTCCTGGCCGATGCCCGGGCCCAATCGGCGAGCGACGTGCACATCATGTCCGGCGAGCCGCCGCGCTTCCGATGCGCCGGAAAGATGCAGCCGCAGGGCGAGCCGCTCTCGGACGAGCGCGCGCTTTCGCTGATCATGCCGCTTCTCGGCCCACGAAATGCCAAGCAGCTCGAAGAGCTCGGGTACGCGGATTTCGCTTGTCAAGTCGAAGGCGCGGGGCGGCTGCGGGTCAACGTCAACAAACAGCGGAGCGGCATCAAAGGATGCTTCCGGCTCATCATGCCTGAGCCACCGACCCTCGACTCGCTGGGGCTTCCTCACGAGCTTCGACAAATGCTGAGCTACCATCAAGGGCTCGTCGTCGTCTCCGGTCCCAACGGGGCCGGCAAGACAACCACGCTTGCAGCGCTGGTCGACATGTTCAACAGCGAGCGAAGCGTGCACATCATCACGGTCGAGGATCCGGTCGAGGTGATCCACCCGATCAAGAAAGCCATCGTCAGCCAGCGCGAAGTCGGCTCTCACACCAAGAGCTTTCACGCAGCGCTCAAAGGCTCGCTCCGAGAAGACCCCGACGTGATCGCGATCGGAGAGCTTCGTGACCGTGAGACGGTCGAAAAGGCGCTCGAAGCCGCGGAGACGGGCCACCTCGTATTTGCGACGATGAGCACGCCGTCCGGTGCCAGCACGATCGACCGACTGATCGACATGTTCCCACCAGATGACCAGTCGCAGGTGCGGGCGACTTTGGCGGGTGCCCTGAAGTTCGTCGTGAGCCAGCGACTCGTTCCCCGCCGGGACGGAAACGGCCGCGTGGTGGCGGTCGAGCTCCTCACGGGCGGCATGGCTCTGTGGACATTGATTCGCGACGACAAGCTGTTTCAGCTTCCGAGCCTGCTACAGCGAGGCCGCGGATTCGGGATGATTCGAATCGAGGACTCTCTCAACGAGCTCTTGTCGAAGGGCGAGATCACGGTCGAGACGGCCAACCAGTTTGCCGATGATCCCCGCGCCATCGGCGTCAGCCAAGATCAGGGTGCGCCTCCGCCCGATCGAAAGAGCTCGAAGGGCGGCATGCGAAATCCGTTCTCGAAGAAGGGAAAATAGGCCATGCCTGCTCTCGATCGCTACTTCGACCTGCTGTTGGACCAAGGAGGATCGGACCTTCATCTTTCGATTGGCTACCCCCCGACGATTCGTCTCAAGGGCGAGCTGGTTGCAATCGAGAATCAGCCGCTCGACCATTCGAAGGTCGTTCAGCTGATGGATGAAATCATCAGCGAGGACAAGCGCATCTACTTCCACGCGCATCGAGACCTCGACTTCGCCTACGGGTACGAGGACAAAGCGCGTTTCCGCGCGAACTATCTCTACAAGACCACGGGGCCCGGCGCCGTGTTCAGGACCATTCCGAGCGAGATCCTCACGACGCAGGATCTGGGGCTGCCGGACGCGGTCGTTCGGTTGTCGGAGCGGCAGTCCGGGCTGGTGCTGGTCACCGGTCCGACCGGAAGCGGCAAGAGCACGACCTTGGCAGCGATGCTCGATCACATCAACAGAAACCGAGAGGGCCACATTCTCACCATCGAGGACCCCGTGGAATTCGTGCACACGCCGAAGCGGTGCCAGATCACGCACCGGGAGGTCGGTGAGCACACGCCGAGCTTCGCCGACGCGATTCGAAGCGCGGGTCGCGAGAATGCCGACGTGATCCTGGTCGGGGAGCTTCGCGGTCGCGAAACGATGAAGATGGCGCTTCAGCTCGCGAGCTTCGGAATCCTGATTTTTGCCACGGTGCATACCAACTCGGCGCCAGCGACGATCGATCGATTCGTCAACGCCTTTCCGGCCAGCCAGCAGCCTCAGATCCGGGGCATGCTGGCGGACTCGCTGGCAGGCATCGTTGCCCAGCAGCTCCTCCGCAAAGCCGACGGAAGCGGTCGTATTGCGGCGCAAGAGATCCTGATTGGAACGCCGGGCGTCGCGGCCGCGATTCGAGAGGCGAAAACCTCGATGCTTCAGAGCCTGATCCAGGGGGGTGGCAGTCACGGCATGCAGAGCATCGACGCCGTGCTCGGGAGGATGGTCGCCGCAGGCAAAGTCAGGCCCGAAGACGCCCTCGAAAAAGCAGCCGACAAAGACAGCTTCGCCAGGCTCCCCCAAGTAGCCGCCGTGCTCGAGGGCTGAAAAAAAGGGGACAGTCCCCTTTTTCAAAGAGTTGATTTCACCGTCACGGGAACGGGAACGAAACCGTGACCCCAGTCCCTAGTTCACCGTGAACGTATATCTCGCGCCCATGCGTGGGGCGCCGAAGGTGGGAAAGCGGACTGACTTGATCTGCTGCGCCATGCATCCCTGAAAGCTCGCGCTGCCCCCGTGCACGCTCGCGCCGAGCACGGAGCCGGTGCCTGCAATCGCGAGGTCGACTTTCACGTTGCCTGGCTTGCCGCCGCTCTTGACCTCCGGCACTACGCAGCTTCGATAGAAGCCGTTGAGATTCCGGTTCATCACGCTGGCGACCTGGCCCCCGGTCAGGCGGCCCTCACCGCCGCCCTGCGAGGCGTCGCCGATCTCCACCGCGCGGCTCATCGCTTCGTCGTAGCTGGCAAAGCCGCCGCCGCTGCTGCGCTTTGGTGCCGCTCCCCCCGAGCCGCGTCTGCGAGTCCGCACCGGACGGTCGGGCAGGAGGCCCGCTTCGCCGGTGGTGATCTTCCCGAGCTTGAACAAGTCGTCGAGCTCGGTCGCAGCGGCCTCGCGGGCATCGCTCGACCGGGACATCAAGAACCCACCCACCGAAATCGTCACGACTCCGATGACCGACGCCGCGATCAGCCACTTCATCGCGGATGAGCGCTTCTCGGATCGGCGTGCATGGGCGCGCGCCGCGCGTTCAGCCGCAGCGGTGTCTTGGTGCTCTCGCTGAAGGATGAACTCTTTGAACTCACTCCACTCGCGAAGGGGCTTTCGCTCCTTAGTGTCGATGTTCAACGTGAGGTCGTCGCCAGAAAACCCTCCGATGTTTACCCGCTCGATCAGCTCACGAGCGTTGAATGGGCCGTGGTCCATCTTGTCGCGTGCCACCATCCAACGCTGTTTGGAGTCCGACGAAAGCTCGTTGATGAGACTCATCAGGCCGCGCTTGGGACGCGCGGGCGGCGCAGGCGGCGCTGGGTTGGCCTCCGGGACCAAGCTGAAAATCGGCACTTCCAGGTCGGCCGGCGGTGGGACCGAGTGGAGAACGCTGAGCTCTTTACCGTTCGTTGGCGGCGGCAGCGAGTTCGCTTGCGTGACGAACGGGACGAGGGCTTTGCGAATGCTGTCCGGCGAGTCCAAGCGGTCCTTCGGATCGTGCGCGAGGCATTGGAACAGGATCCCGTCGACCTCCGGCGAGATGTCACTTCGAACGTGCGACGGCGCCACGAAGTCGGCACCCGGCGTTCGGCTAGTCAACAGCTCGTACAGAATGGCACCGATTCCAAACACGTCGCTTCGAGGCGTCGGCGCCTCTCCCCGCTTGACCTCCGGTGCCAGACAGGCGTGCTCCGCGTCTTTGAAGACGCTCGGCCCCCTCGCGTCCAGCAGGACCCGACCGACACCGAAGTCGCGAACCTTCACGCGCCCTCCAGGCGTCACCCACACGACGCCGGGACGAAGCGTTCCATGGGGCCCTTTCCGATGGGCGTAGGTGAGCGCGTCGCACAGGTGTGCAATCACGTTGTAGATGCCCCGCAGCGGGATTGGCCCGGCGGCCTCGTCTCGCCCGTGAATGAACTCGGAGAGAGAGGTGCCCTCGACCCACTCGCCCGCCACGAAATGTTCGCCCTTCGAGGTTCGGCCCACGCCGAAGATCCGCACGATGTTTCGATGTGAGAGCGAGGCGGCAGCTCGGCATGCGTCCCGCAGGCTCGCCGCGGCCTCCGCCGGCACCAGCTCGGGACGGATTACACGTACTAGGATCGCCCTTTGGGTCTGCTGGTCCTTGGCGGACCAGACGATCGCCTGCGGGTCCTCATCGATTCGATCGATGACCTCGAATCGGCCTCCGACCACGACGCCCGGGTGCAACCCTGACGGCTCCGGCCTCGTCGATGCTATCCCCTCAGGCATCTACCGAAATCAAGATAGACGACCATCGGATAGGTCCCCAAATTTGGAGATCAATCGCCGCTGGCGAGCTCCAGCTCGAGCTCCTGGTCCCGCAAAACGGCGCCTGCCATCGAGTCGATGACGGCCTGGGCCCTCTCTTCGGGCACGTCGACGAGGGAATGCCGGTCACGTACTCGTATACGCCCGATTTCTTTGCGCTTCAGGCCGGTACGGTCCCTGAGAAGCCGGCCGAGCTCCGACGCTTTCAGCTCGTGACGCCGGCCCACGTTGACATAGAGGGTCGCCGTGGGCTCGTCGTCGTCGTCGCGCGACTCAGAATCGCCGCCGTTGCTCGCCCGGTCGACGTGCTCTTTGCCGCGACGGCGTCGGGACGCAGCGACCTTGTCGAGATCGTCGGTTTCAGTCCCGAAGAACGCCGCGAGGAGCCCGGCCAGCATCCGGTCGGCGCTTTCGTGCGTCAGGAAGCGCCGCACGAGGGCGAGGTCCTTTTCGCTTGGTGGGTTTGGGTACGCGGTGTCGATCATGGCGATCAAGTCGGCTTCTTGCCGAGTGCGTTGTTCGCCTTCGCTCGGAAGCGTCCGTTCGACGGGAAAGATACGATACTGCAAACGCAGGTAGTAGAGAATGCCGAGCTCGCTCGGGCCAACGAGCGAACTCGCGGTACCTGTTCGGCCTGCGCGGCCGGTCCTGCCGGTGCGGTGAACGTACTGTTCGACGTTTTCGGGCAGTGAGAAGTTGATGACGTGGGTGAGGTGCGAGACGTCGATCCCTCGCGCGGCGACATCGGTGGCGACCAAGAAGCGGATCTCCTCACGGCGGACTCGACCGAGAACGTCCTCTCGCTCTCTTTGAGGCCTGTCACCGTTGAGCCACTCGGCGTTGAAACCGGCGCGTTGAAGCGCTGCCGACACCTCTTCGGTTTCGGCTTTGGTATTGCAAAAGATGAGCGCGCTCTCCGGGTCTTCGATCTCGAGGACGGTGATGAGGTTTGCGACGCGGCCGACGCCAGTCACCATGTACGCGAAATGCTCGATCCCGAGCGCCCCCACGTGATCGCCCGAGAGACCGAGGAACTGCGGGTCCCGCATGTGCCGCTCGGCCACCCGCTTGATCGCGCGGTCCACCGTTGCTGAAAACAACAGGGTCTGACGCTTTTTCGGAAGCTTTTCGATGATCGCGTTCAGCTCTTTGGCGAAGCCCATCGAAAGCATCTCGTCGGCTTCGTCGAGCACGAGGATGCGCAGCCTCGACGCCTTCATCGTCTTGCGTTTGAGATGATCGAGAACGCGACCCGGGGTACCACTGATCACTCTAGCGCCTTTTTCGAGTGCGCTGATTTGCCGATCCATCGATGCGCCTCCGTAGACCGCCACCGTGTCGATTCCGCGCCGCGCGCCAAGCTTCTCGATTTCGCGCGCGCTTTGCAGGGCGAGCTCCCGCGTAGGGGCAAGCACGAGCGCTTGCTCGTCCCCGTCGTCCGAGAGCAGCCTGTCGACGAGCGGAATACCAAACGCGCCGGTCTTGCCGGTTCCGGTTCGCGACTGAACGATGATGTCGTGCCCAGCGACCGCGAGCGGGTAGGCGTCACGCTGAACCGGCGTGGGAGCCTCCCAGCCCATCTCGCCGAGCGCCTCCAACACGTCCTGGCGAAGGCCGAGATCTGCAAACGTGGACTGGATCTCTTCGCCGGTCTCTTCGCTCATCGGGAGGGCTCCGTGGCGGGAGGCTCGTCGCGATGCGGCCCTTGTGGCTCGCCCACGCGGTTGGCCAGCGGCGCGTCCTCACGCATGTAGCGTTCGAGGCCCAGCTCGACCCGATGGCGGTATTGGTTGAGGGTGTGCACCCGGTCTTCGTCGCAACGCTTGGCCAAGGCGTTCAACCGCAGATCCCAGGATTCGAGCGCATGCCGGAGCGCAGTGGGGTCGGTTTCATTCGTCGCAACGTAGCTCATCTTCAGCTCGTCGACCTCGTGCCGAAGGAGCTGCAGCCCGTCTGCGCACTCGAGCTCGAACGAATCGTCGGCTTCGGGCCAGAAGACCTGCGGGATGACGGAGGCAAAACCCACCACGGCCAGATACGCGAACAAGACCGCGTAGATGCTTATTGCCAGCCAGCGACCGAGGCCGCCTCGTTGTTCTTTTCGCGGCAAAGACTCTCCTCGTCCGTGACGGTGCTCCACGAAGCGGCATGGTTGTACTGACCACCTCGCACGAGGTCAAGACGGCGGCTGCTTGTCTTTTCTGCGCTTCTCGCGCCGGGTGCCCCACACGACGAGCCCAATCGCAATCACGCCGGCCAGCACGACGACGCCGAAACACAGCCCGTACCACAGGAACGTGGTGATGCCGGTTCCCATCAATCAGCAGACGAGCTTGTAGCCGACGCCGTAGACGGTCAGGATGTGGATCGGTCGGTCGGGCTTCGGCTCGATCTTTCGTCTGAGCTTCACGATGAAGTTGTCGACGGTGCGATTGTTCGGCCCAGCTTCGAGGCCCCATATCTTTTCGAGGATCTCGTCGCGCGACACGGGCTCTCCTTCGCGCTCCCACAAGAATTTCAAGAGCTCGACCTCGTAAAACGAGAGATGCATGGTGTCGGTGCCGCGGGTCAAAGTTTGCGAGCCGGTTTCCACGTTGGTGTCGCCGATGCGTATTTCTGCCTGCGAAGGTCGGACCGAGCGCCCGGCACGCCGGAACAAGGCTCGGATCCTCGCGACCAGCTCGCCGATCGAAAACGGCTTGGTCACGTAGTCGTCGGCCCCTGCCTCGAGCCCTCGAATCTTGTCCGACTCCTGACCTCTTGCGGTCAGCATCAAAATCGGCAGGACCGGATCCATCTTGCGGATCGTTTCGCAAACCAGATAGCCATTCATGTCCGGCAGCATCAGATCGAGGATCACGCAGTCGATGTCCTCGGAGGTCGCCAGCTCGATCGCCTTTTCACCTTTGGGCGTGTGAACGACCCGGTATCCCTCGAAGCGAAGGCTATCGGACAGGCCCAGGGCGAGCGCCGGATCGTCCTCGACCAGCAGTATGCCGCGTCCATCTGCAGACATCGTCGCGAAGATAGCCGCACTCGGTGGGACGGGCAAAAACGCCCGAGTCAGGTTGCGAAGCCCCCGGCGGCGACGGGAATCGAGAAGCCCACGATCGCCCCGCCCCCCGGAGCGTTTCTCGCCCAGGCGCGTCCGCCGTGGGCTTGGGCGATGTGCTGCACCAGGGAGAGGCCGATGCCGGACCCGCGTGTCGGGTTGGTTGCAGGGCCGCGGTAAAAGCGTTCGAACACGCGGCGAAGCGCATCCTTCGGGATGCCCGGGCCGTGATCGCGCACTGCAATGTCGACCGCGGAGCGCCTTGCAGAAAGCTCGAGCTCGACGGGACTCTGGCCGCCGTACTTCACCGCGTTGTCGAGGAGATTGATCACCGCAAGGGAGATGGCCTCTTGGTCGATGAGCACGGGCGGGAGATCCTTCTGCGCCTCGAGGTGAATTTCGATGCCGTCTTGCTCGCTTCGGTAGCGGAACGCGTCGAGCGCGCGCTCGATCGCCTCCCCGAGGTCTCCCTGTTTGAGTCGGTACGGCCCTTTGCCGCCCTCGAGTGCTGAAAAATCGAGCACGTTGTCGATCAAGGAGGTCAAACGCTCGGACTCGCGGCAAATGATGTCGAGGTATTCGAGCCTCCGTTCCTCGCTCGGAACACGGTCCGAGCGCAGCATGTCTGCAAACATGCGCACGACGGAGAGAGGCGTCTTGAGCTCGTGCGAAACGTTGGCCATGAGCTCGCTCTTGAGGAGATTGAGGCTGCGCTCTTTCTCCGCGGCGTAGAAGAAGAAGATCGCTGCCAGCAAGATGATCGCGAACGACATCAGAGGCAGCATGACCTCGCCGCGCATTCGCGAACGCCCTGTGTCTTGGAGAAGCGCAGCGTGCCGCGGGGCGACCTGGAGTCGCCAGCCGTAGAGGGTCGCCGGAAAGCGATGGTCGACCGTATAGACACCGGCTTCCGAAAGGTCAGGCCCGAAGATGAGCTGGTTGCTTTCGTCGACGATGTTGTAGATGGGCGCCGTATCGTCGGAAACGAACATCATGGGAAAGACCTCGTCCACCAAATACTGCGTGTCGGTCACCGCGACGATGAACGTGACCTGCTTTTCTTCGGTCGAGTGGGCCTTGTAGGAGAGCAAGTAGTCTTTGCCCTCCACCGTCTCGTGGACGTGTCGAAGCACTTCCGGGTCCGGCGCGTCGAGCTCGAGTGACTTGACGAGAGTCTGGCGAAAGCTTCGTAGGAATGCGCGCCGGGCCTTCTTGTCCTCGCGGCTCGCCCATTGAATGACGTTGCCCGCGTCATCGATCAAAAGCACGGAGCGGACGCCTGGAGTCTGCGTCTCGGCCTGTGGAAGCCAAACGGAATCGAGCGTGCTCGAGTCCTCCGGGTCGACGAGATGAAACACCGTGTTGTCTGCGATGACGATGTACCGCTCGATCCGCTCCACGCGCTGCTGTGCGACCGAAAGCAGCGACTGGGCAATCGTCTGCTCGCCGAGCTGCGCGTATTCGCGCGCCGAGCGAAACGTGTAGTACCCGAGAATGCCGGCGGCGACGAGAATCGCGGGAACCAGAAACAGGTACACGATTCGGAAGCGGCCGCCTTCCATCAGACGACTACGGCGACGCCTGGACCGGTTCTGCCTCGCCCTTGTCGGGGCGTGGGTCGCTCAAGTCGAGCTCCAGCCGGTCCGGGTCGAGGAGGGCGTTCGCCAGGACGGCGTCCATCTTGGAGACGGGGACGAACTCGAGGGTCTCACGCACCTCTTCGGGCACTTCGTCGAGGTCCGCGGTGTTCCGCTCCGGAAGGATGACTCGCTTGATCCCTGCGCGGTGTGCGGCAAGGACTTTCTCTTTGACGCCCCCCACGGGAAGCACGCGGCCGCGCAAGGTGATCTCGCCGGTCATGGCGACGTCGTGTCGGACGTGGATTCCCGTCAGCAGTGAGACGATGGCCGTCATCATGGTGACGCCGGCGCTCGGCCCGTCCTTGGGCATGGCGCCCGCCGGGATGTGGATGTGAATGTCACTCTTCTCGAGGAAATCCTCGGCGATACCGAACCCCTTGGCTCGCGTACGCACGTAGCTCATCGCGGTTTGCGCCGACTCCTTCATGACGTCGCCGAGCTGACCCGTGAGCTGAAGCTTGCCGGTGCCGTGCATCTTCGTGCACTCGATGAACAGGATTTCGCCGCCGACCGAAGTCCATGCGAGGCCGGTGGCGACCCCTGTTTCTGCCGTGCGCTCGGCGACCTCCGAGCTGAAGCGGGGTGCGCCGAGATAAGGCCGCAGCGAGTCCTCGTCGGAGATGGCCCACGGCCCCTGCTCGCCTTCGGCGACTTTGACGGCCACCCCGCGGATCACGCTGGCGATTTGGCGTTCCATGTTTCGAACGCCGGCCTCGCGCGTGTAGTGGTCGATGATCGACTCGATTGCGGCGTCTTCGAGCGTCACCTGCTCAGGCTTGATGCCGTGCTCCTCGAGCTGCTTCGGCACGAGATGCACACGGGCGATGTCGAGCTTCTCGCGACGCGTGTAGCCGGGGATCTCGATGATCTCCATTCGGTCTTTGAGCGGGGCCGGGATGGTGTCACCGACGTTTGCAGTCGCGATGAACATCACCTTCGAAAGGTCGTAGGGAATCTCGAGGTAGTGGTCGCTGAACGTGTCGTTTTGCTCGGGATCGAGCACCTCGAGCAGGGCCGCCGCTGGGTCGCCGCGGAAATCGTGCCCGATCTTGTCGATTTCGTCGAGCATGAAGACCGGGTTGACCGTGGTGGCCTTCTTCATGCCCTGAATCACCTGGCCGGGAAGGGCGCCGACATAAGTTCGGCGGTGACCTCGGATCGCGGCCTCGTCGTGCACGCCGCCGAGGCTGATTCGATGAAACTTCCGTCCGAGCGCGCGCGCGACGGAGCGGCCGAGCGACGTCTTACCGACGCCGGGTGGACCGATCAGGCATAGGATCGGCCCCTTCTTGTCGGTCTTCAGCTTTCGCACGGCGAGGTATTCGACGATCCGCTTCTTGACCTTCTCGAGGCCGGAGTGGTCTTCGTCGAGCACTTTCCGCACCGCCGCGATGTCCATGTTGTCGGCGGTCTGCTTGCTCCAGGGGATGTCGAGAATCCAGTCGATGTAGGTGCGCACGACCGTATACTCCGCCGAGCCGACCTGCATCTGACGCAAGCGCTTGAGCTGCTTGTGCGCGACACTGTCAGCCTCACTCGGCAAATTGGCCTTGGCGATGCGCTCCTCGAGGATGTCGAGGTCACCCTGATCGCCCTCTTCCTCGCCGAGCTCCTCTTTGATCGCTTTGAGCTGCTGCCGGAGGACGTACTCGCGCTGATTCTTGCCCATCTCCTCTTTGATTTGCGAGTTGATGCGCTCGCGCATCTTGAGGATTTCGAGTTGACGGGTGAGCAGGCGAAGGACTTTGCGAATACGCTCTTTCGGATCGAGCGTCTCGAGGAGCTGGGACTTCTCGTCGACCGGCGCGTCGAGGTTGGCGGCCACGAGGTCGGCAAGCTGGCCCCGCTCTTGAATCGAGTCGATGAGGGAGCCGGCCTCTCGCGGGAGCTCCGGCATGAGCTGGATGACTTGCTTGGCGATGTCCCGAAGGCTCATCGCGAGCGCCTCGCTTTCGACGTCCTCGGCCGGCGGCTCGTTGAGGCGGGAGACCCGTGCGCGAAGGTAGGGCTCCGAGGTGACCACCTGCTCGAGGCGGATTCGAACGAGGCCCTGCAAGATCAGGCTGTAATTTCCGGAGCTGTGCTTGAGCGCCTTGAGCACCCTCGCGGCCACACCCACCGGATAGAGGTCGCTTTGATCCGGGTCGTCGGTCGACGGGTCACGCTGGGCCATGATCGCGATGATCGGTTGGTCCAGGTTCTCGATGTCCTCCACCAGAGCGACGGACTTCTCACGGCCCACGTCGAAGGGCGCCACCGCCGCTGGGAAGAGCACCGCGTTTCGAATCGGCAGGACCGGAAGCTCGGTGCCGAACTCGATTTCGCCGGTGTCCGGGGGCGGGATCGATGTGATGGTTTCCTCTTCGTCGCTCATACTGGTGTTCTACTCCAACTCGGTCAGAACCCAAGTTTTTCCAATACTGTGGCGAACATAGCCACGCACCTTTTGCATGGCAAGGGTCCCGGCGGCCCACATCGGCCCCGAGGATTCCACGATGTCGCGCGTTGAAGCGCCGGGGTCCCCGAATTAGGCTCCACGCAATGCGCCTATCCGTGGTGGTCCCGTGCTTCAACGAGGAAGGCAACGTGGCACGTGTGGTCAGGGAGGCGGCCCGGGTCGGGCGTCGGTTGGCGTCCGAGCTCGAGATCGTCGTCGTAGACGATGGCAGCACGGATGACACTGGAAGGGTGCTCGCGGCGCTTCAAAAGACGGTGCGCGAGCTCGTCGTGGTCAGTCATCCCATCAATCGCGGGTACGGGGCGGCGGTGCGCACGGGGCTGGAGCGGGCGACGCTCGACTATGTGTTTCTCACCGATGGCGACGGCCAGTTCGATTTGGAGGAGCTGCCGCCCGCGGTGGCGCTGCTCGGCGAGCACGACGTGGTCGCCGGCTACCGCACGGAGCGAAGCGATGGCTGGTGGCGGCACGTGTGGGGAAGGGCGTGGACCGGCGTGGTGAACCGCGCGTTCGGCCTGCGGATTCGTGACGCAAATTGTGCGTTCAAGCTGATCCCCCGAAGCCTCCTTCGGGCGAGCCACCTTCAAAGTGAGGGTGCGATGATCAGCGCCGAGCTCTTGCTCGAAGCCAGGCGATTCGAGCTCCGCGTCGCCGAGTACGCCGTGAGCCACTATCCGCGGCGAGCGGGCCGTCAAACCGGTGCCTCGCTTCGCGTGATGGTGGTCGCGCTGGTGGAGCTCGTTGCGTGCCTGCCTCGGCGCGCAGGAGGCTCAGCGGCGCCTCGATACGCCTCTCAGAAACAGACTCGGTTTCGTCCGCTTCGTTTCGCCTCGAACATCTTGTCGTCGGCCGCGCGGAAGAGCTCGACGGGGTCTTCGTAATCCGTCTGCCACTCGGCCACGCCCACGCTGACGGTCACGTCGACTTTCGTGCCTTCGAATTCGAATCGCGTGTCCGCAATGAGGCGATTGATCTTTCCGGCTAGCTCCGTTGCGCCCTGGATCCCGACTTCAGGCGTGATCAAAGCGAACTCTTCGCCTCCGATTCGAGCCAGCACGTCGTTGACCCGCAGTCGACCGAGAAGCACCGCGCCGAGCTGGCGGAGGATGGCGTCCCCCGCGAGGTGGCCGAACCGATCGTTGATTGCTTTGAAGTGATCGATGTCGAAGACAAGCAGAGAGAACGTTCGCTTGTACCGTTTTGCGCGTGCGACTTCCCGGTCGAGCATCTCGTCGAAGTACCGCTTGTTGTTGAGCTGTGTCAGGCCGTCGGTGGTCATCAGCCTGTAGATCTCCTCGTGGTATTCGACCTCCACGTCATCCCCGACGATGAACTTCAAGATCGTTCGGCCGACTTTGAGCTGATCTCCGTGGCGAAGCCTCCCGTCACCCTCGACGAGATTGTCGTTCACGTACGTGCCGTTGGTCGAGCCCATGTCCCGGACCAAAAACTCACCGCCCTCGAAGCGGACCCTGCAGTGGTTGCGAGACACGCTCTCTTGGTCGATTTGGATCTCGCACCGCGGTGAACGCCCGATGATCAGCGGTTCAGTGGTGACGCGCACACGGCGGCCCATCTCTTGGCCGTAGATGACGACCAAACAGCCGTTGGCGCTCGCTTGGCTTGCAGCGCGCGCCTCGCCGACCTCCGTCAAGACGGTCTGACTCGCGCTCGTCGTCTGGTCTTTGAACGACACCCCTTTCCAATATACCGCGCGGAGCAGGGCATCGAAAAATGACCGGCCCCCGAATTGCAGTGGCAGCGGACCGATGGGTTTGTTGACCCTTCGAAAAGGGTTCTCTAGCGTTAGAGACGTGCGCAGCGCGTTTTCTCACTCCTCAATATGGGGTTTGGCGAGCCTCGGCCTCGCGCTCGGGATCCCGGTCGGATTGACCGCGAGCCCACCGTCCGCCCACCGCGCCTCGACGCGGGTCGCGCAAGCGATTGCGCCTCCGTTCGCCGATCTCGACGTCTCGCGCGCGGAGCAGCGCAACGACGGCTGGGTAGTCCCGCGCCGCGATGGCACGCGGGCGGTGCTCACGGTCGACCGAGACCTTCAGTCGCACATTCGAAGCTTGTTCAACCGCTACGACGTGCCGGCCGGAGGGGTCGTCGCCATCGATCCCAAATCAGGTCGTGTGCTCGCCTATGTCGGATACGAAGCCGGGAAGGGCGAAAGCACGCGCGTCGTTACTGACCCATCACCACCCGCGGCGTCGGTATTCAAGATCGTGACGGCATCCGCCCTGCTCGATGCGGGCGTCAAGAGCTCGACGTCCGTTTGCTATGGCGGCGGAATGCGCGGCTTGGTGCCGGCAGACCTCGTCGACAGCCCGAAGCGTGACCGATGGTGTGCCACCCTCGCTGATGCGCTCGGCTATTCGATCAACGCAATCTTTGCGAAGCTGGCGGATCGGCACATCGATCGAGCACGTATGGCACAGTATGTCTCTGCGTTCGGGTTCGGACAGAGACTGCCGTTCGACCTCCCCGTGTTCCCGAGCCCGGCCGACGTGCCCGAGAGCGACCTCGAGCGAGCGCGGATGGCCGCCGGCTTCTGGCACAGTCAGCTCTCGCCGTTGCACGGGGCGCTTCTGGCCTCGACGATCGCCAACGATGGGCAGATGCCCTACGCCGCCATCGTCGATCGGATCGAGAGCCGGTCCGGTGAGACCCTCTATACGCACACCCCGCGGACCTTCCGCCAGGTACTCCCCCGTCACACCGCCCGTCTGACCGGTGAAATGATGACGCGAACGGTGACTCACGGGACTTCGAAGAAGGCGTTTTGGGACGCGCGGGGCCGTCCGTTCCTTCCGGGCATCGCCGTCGCCGGCAAGACGGGCACGCTCAGTCGCTACAATCCGCACCGCACGTACAACTGGTGGGTCGGCTACGCTCCGGTCGACGATCCGAAAATTGCGGTCGCCGCGCTGGTCGTCAACGAGCCCAAGTGGCGAATCAAGGCCAGTTACGTCGCCAAAGAAGCGCTCCGCAACTATCTCGTTCGTTAACCCTTTCAAAAAGGTGCCTGACCCCTTTACAAAGGGGACCCACCCTCTAGAAAGGCACGCTTAATGTACCGAACTCTTCGTCTCGCCGCGATTGCCGTTTTTGCCGCGTTTACCGTTTTCACTGCGTCGTCGGTCACGGCGCAAGCGCCGGTGCTCGACCGTGTCATCAAGAGCGGGACGCTACGGGTGGGGATGTCTGCCAATCAGCCGCCGCTCAATGTCAAGAGCAAGACCGGACAGATGATCGGCCTCGAGGTCGACCTTGCCAGAGGGCTCGCGTATGCGCTGGGATTCGAGCTCGAGATCGTGCAGAAGCCGTTCGGCCAGCTTCTCGGCGCGCTGAAGCAGGGCAAGGTCGACATGGTGATGTCGGGAGTCGACATCACGGCCGAGCGTTCCAGAGACTTTCTATTCGTCGGCCCGTACATGCTGTCGGGCAAGTCGCTCGTGACGACTTCGAAGGCCCTCGCAGGCGCAGAGACCGTCGAGGACATCAATACTCGCGACGTGATCTTCGTCGCTCTGAAGAACTCCACCAGCGAGGCGTTCGTGAAGAAGCACATGCCGAAAGCCAAGATCATCCGAGTCGACGACTACGAGACCGGCGTTCAAATGGTGATGGACCGCAAGGCCAGCGCGATGGTCGCCGACGTGGAGGCATGCGCGCTTGCGGTGCTCCGCAACCCAGATGCAGGCCTCATCACGCTGGAGGAGCCGCTTTCGGTGGAGCCGACGGGCATCGCCGTTTCCGCCCGAGACGCCCGCTTCTACAATCTGATCGACAACTACATCGACGCAATCGAAGCCACAGGCATCCTCTCGGCCCTCCGCCAAAAGTGGTTCGAGGACCCAAGCTGGCTAGAAGAGCTCCCGTAGCCCCCGGAAAGACGCAAGTCCGGGCCACGCGGCCGTGAGACGCGACTGCAACCCCGGAAAACAGCTAGGCACGGGCGTGCTCGCGATTGGGACCCGCTCGCCCCCAACTCCACACGACCACTCACGGCTAGGCTCCCCCCCAATCGCTGTGCTGCCCATACCGAGCAGTTTTCCTCCGTTGACGTCGGTATACGGATTTAAGTTCCGACACGAGTCGACGTAGGGAGGGCCACGAAAAAATGCGATGTGGGGTGGAGTCGGCGTCGCAAGTGCCAAGCGGCCATGCGTGCAACCACCGCCGATTGGCGTGAGCGCCTAAGCCGACCCGTCCGGCGTAGCCCCGTATCGCGATTTTCTTCGCCCCGTGCTCAGTCTTTGTTGCGGATGATGAAGGTGTTCATGCCTTCGTCGCGCTCGAACGTCGTTCGGTACGCCTGGGCTTGCTGCCTCGATTCGAACGGGCCGATGCGCACACGCCAGTGCTTGCCCCGTCCCTCGACCGTCCCCGTCGTCACGTACGCCGCGTGACCGCGCTTCCGCAGCCCGCTTGCGAACACGTGGGCTTCGTTCGGCTCCCGGTAGCTGATCACCTGCAGGGTGTAGCGCCCCTCGCGTCCCGCGGGCGCAGGTCGCGTTCGGTCGGGCACGGTGGCCGCGACGAGAGGATCGCGCGCCACGGCCATCTCGACCACGGTGCGGTCGGGCCCGGCGGTCACCGCGGCGGGCAGCCCCGCCGCGATATCCGAGCGCGGGGGTGGATTGGTGAGCGGGTCCAAGTGCGCAAGCTCTGCCGCAGCAGCCGCCATCGCCGCGGCGACCTCTGGGCGGTCGTCCGTGACCAGCGTAGTCGGGAAGCTCAGTGTCTCGGGATCGATCTCGGGGTCGGGAACCGGCTCCTCGATCGTCGGGTTCGCGTCGCTCACCTCGATCTCACTTGGAATGACCATTTGCAGCGGATCGTTCGTCGCCGGTTCCTCGGCGTCTGGGAGCGCTGCAACGGCTGCCACCACGACGCCGATCGCCGCTAGCAGGCCGACGCCCGAAAGCACCAGCACCCCTCGACTCTCGTCCGAGGAGCGCTCTTCGATCCTCTCTAGATCGCGCATGGCTGTGTCCATTTCCCGTCTCGCCCAAGCCCTCGTTTCGGGTTTACGAAACTTCCCGCGAAGCAGCCAAAAAACCGCAGTTCTACGGCTCTTCGAGTGCGTGCAGCAAGGGTGCACCCGTGGTAGCTTCGCGCCGGCGCCGGAGCTTTGGGGAGTGGCGCCGGAAGCAGGACTTCAATGGCGGATTCTCCACAGAAGCACCCGGTGACGCTCGAAGACGAGATGCGTCGGTCGTACCTCGACTACGCCATGAGCGTCATCATCGGGCGGGCGATTCCCGACGTTCGGGACGGCCTCAAGCCCGTCCATCGCAGGATTCTCTACTCGATGCACGAGCAGAAAGTCGCCTGGAACAGCGGGTACAAGAAGAGCGCCCGCATCGTCGGCGACGTGCTCGGCAAGTACCACCCCCACGGCGACACCGCCGTCTACGACGCCCTCGTCCGGATGGCTCAGGAATTCTCCATGCGCTACCCGCTCGTCGACGGGCAGGGCAACTTCGGCTCGGTCGACGGCGACCCCCCGGCAGCCATGCGGTACACCGAGGTCCGCATGCATCGGCTCGCGTCGGAGCTGCTGGCCGATATCGAAAAGGAAACGGTAGATTTCGGCCCAAACTTCGACGACTCCGAAAGTGAGCCCCTCGTCCTCCCGAGCCGGATTCCCAACCTGCTGATCAACGGGTCGGGCGGCATCGCGGTCGGCATGGCCACCAACATCCCGCCCCACAATCTGCGCGAGGTCTTGGACGCCACCGTGCGCCTCATGGGCAACCCCGACCTGACGGTCGACGAGATCATGGAAGACGACGAGGAATCGGGACGCCTCGGGGTGAAGGGCCCGGACTTCCCGACCGCCGGTTACATCTACGGGCGTGCGGGCATCCACCTCGGCTACCGCACCGGGCGAGGCCGCATCGTGATGCGGGCTCGGGCGAGCATCGAGGCCCTTCCGGGCAAGGCCGATCGTGAGATGATCGTGATCAGCGAAATCCCGTACCAGGTCAACAAGGCCGAGCTGCTCAAGAAGATCGCCGACCTGGTTCGCGACAAGCGGCTCGAGGGTATCAGCGACATCCGCGACGAATCCGATCGGGACGGCCTTCGGGTCGTCATCGAGCTCAAGCGTGACGCCCACGGCGAGATCGTGCTCAACAAGCTCTACCAAATGACGGCGCTGCAAAGCACGTTTGGCTACAACTGCCTCGCGATCGTCGGCCAGCGGCCCGCGGTGCTCGATCTCCGGTCGACGCTGCTCCACTTCATCGACCACCGCCGCGAAGTCGTCGTTCGGCGCACCGGCTTCGACCTTCGCCAAGCCAAAGCGCAGCGCGAGCTCGTCGAGGGCCTGGGAATGGCCGTCACCGACGTCGACCTCGTGGTGCAAACGATTCGCTCGTCGAAGGATCCGGACGAGGCACGCGGGCGCCTGATGAAGTTGGCGCTCACTGGTCTCGAAGAGTTCGTGAAGCGAGCGGGTCGTCCCAAATCCGAGATCGAAGAGGCCAAGGCGCGCGGCGAGTACTACCTCTCCGAGCGGCAGGCCAAAGCGATCCTCGAGATGCGCCTCTCGCGTCTCACCGGGCTCGAGCGCGAAAAGCTCGCGACCGAGTACGGCAACCTTTGTGATCTCATCGGCGAGCTCGAGGCGATCCTCGCCGACCGGGCCCTGCTCGACGAGGTCATCGTCAAAGAGCTCGACGAGATCCGCGAGCGTTACGGGGACGAGCGACGAACCGAAATCGTCGAAGCCGAAGGCGACATCTCGATCGAGGATCTCGTGCCCGATGAAGAGGTCGTCGTGACCGTTTCGCATGCAGGCTATGTCAAGCGCGTACCCCTCAGCGAGTACCGTGCCCAAGGCCGCGGGGGCAAGGGCCTCAGGGCGATGGACACCCGGGAGCAGGACTTCGTGAGCTGGGTGTTCGTCGTCAACGCACACGCGCACGTCCTGTTTCTGAGCGACAAGGGCAAGGCGTATCTCAAGAAGGTCTACCAGATTCCCGAAGCAAGCCGTGCGGCGCGGGGGAGGGCGGTCGTCAACCTGGTTGGCATGGAGCCGGACGAGCGCGTGGCCGCGATTTTGCCGATTCGAGAGTTCGTGGAGGATGGCTATCTCCTCACGTGCACGCGCCGCGGCCGGGTGAAGCGCACCAACTTGAGCGCATATGCGAACATCCGCCAGACCGGCATCATCGGGGTCGCCATCGGGGAGGGCGATGGTCTGTTGACGGCGCGGATCGTCACGCCGGGTCAACACGTCTTGATCGGCACGTCGCACGGAATGAGCATTCGCTTCCCCATCGAAGACGTGCGTTCGATGGGACGCGATTCGATGGGTGTGAAGGGCATCGATCTTCGCGAGGGCGACTTCGTCATCGGGATGGACATCATCGAAGACGAGGGCGAGCAGCAGGTCTTGACCGTCAGCGCGAACGGCTACGGCAAACGGACGAAGGTGCCGGAGTGGCGTCCTCAAAACCGTGGCGGCAAGGGCATCATCGCGATGGACACCTCCGAGCGAAACGGGGCCCTCGTGAAGCTCCGGCTCGTCTCTCCGGAGGACCAGCTCATGGTGATCACCAACGGCGGCCAGGTCATCCGCACGCGCGTCGGGGAGATCCGCGAAACTGGCCGAAACACCCAAGGCGTGCGGGTCATCCGCCTCCGCGAAGGGGAGCAGGTGGTCGACGTCGAGCCGGTGGCCGAGGGCGAAGAGGATGAGCTCGAAGAATCCGGAGAAGTCGGGGAAAATTAGGGCTTATCGCCCTGGAAATGTGTAATCGGGGGAACAACGCGTTATCCTAGAAGGGAGTTTTGGGGAGTCCTTTCGAGGGGGTAGGCGAGTGTGAGTAACGGACCCGTCATTGGGATCGACTTGGGTACGACGAATTCCGTGGTGGCCGTCGCGGATGCCTCCGGCGCGCGCGTCCTCTCGAGCGAAAACGGTGAAAACCTGATTCCGTCGGTCGTTTCGTTTCACCCGAGTGGCGACGTTCTGGTCGGCGCCGCGGCCAAAGAGCGCCGCCTCCTCGATGCTCAGAACACGGTTTCTTCGGTCAAGCGCCTCATCGGACGGCCGTTCACCAGCTACGAGGTCAACGAGGCGAGGGACCGTTTTGCCTTCGAGCTTTCGGAGGGCCCGAGCGGCGGCGTGTTGGTCAGCGCGCGCGGCGAGACCTACACACTGAGCGAGATCAGCGCGTTCGTGCTGAGGCACGTCCGGAAGGTCGCCGAGCAGTCCCTCGGCAAGGAATGCGGTCAGGCCGTCGTGACCGTGCCTGCGAACTTCAACGAGCTCCAGCGCAGTGCCACCAAAGCAGCAGGCCGCGTCGCGGGGCTCGAGGTTCTACGCATCCTGAACGAACCGACGGCGGCGGCGTTGGCGTACGGCTACAACAAGACTTCGACCGAGCGCGTTGCCGTCTACGACCTCGGTGGTGGCACCTTCGACATCACGATCCTCCAGTTGGCGGGCGACGTCTTCGAGGTCCTGGCAACCGCAGGCGACACGTTCCTCGGCGGCGACGACGTCGACAACGCCGTGGCCGACCACATGGCGGCGCAGTTCCTCGAACAGCATCGCTACGATGCGCACCAGGACCGCCAGGCCTACGAGCGGCTTCGAGCCGCCGCCGAGTGGGCCAAGATACAGCTTTCCGATCGGCCCGATGTGAAGCTCTGCATCGAAGAGCTCGCCTATGGCGACGGCGGCGCCGCGCTGAATTTGGATTACTCGCTCACCCGCGACCAGCTCGAGAGCCTGTGCCAGCCGTTGGTCGCTCGTAGCTTCGACGTGTGCGAGGACGCGATGAAAGCCGCGGGACTTCGCCCGACGCAGCTCGACAACGTGATTCTCGTCGGAGGCTCGACTCGCATCCCCCTCCTTCAGCGAATGGTGGCCGAGTATTTCGGGCGCCAGCCGCTCGTCAACATCGACCCGGACCTCGTGGTAGCCCAGGGCGCGGCGCTTCAGGCGATGAACCTGGCGGCGCCGGCGCGCAAAGCAGCGCTTGGGCGCGTCGCGCTCAAAAAGGTCGCGCAGCCCGACACGGGGGCGCACGGGGCCGTACCAGAGGACTTCGAGGAAGAGGTCACCAACGTCGGCGAGCGTCCGCCGCTTCCGCCACCGCCTGTGGCACGTGCGGCCCGGAAAGCCACCCTGCAGGGTCAGGGGCCGCCGCCGCCGCCGGTTCAGCTCGAAAAGGCCGGCGGCCCGTCGCGCGACGACGAGCTGATCGACATCCCCACGCGCTCGCAGGAAGACCCCCTCGACCACGAGCCTACTCGAATGGCCGAGGCTGCCGATCCGCTCGATTTCCAGCCCACGCGCATGGCCGAGGCTTCGGGGCTTCTCATGCAGATCGGTGAGCCCAACACGAAGCGCGCCGAAGGCTTCGACGACCTCGGAGAGCCGCAGACGAAGCGCGTCGAGGGCGACGACGAGGAGTCCTCACTTTTGATGGAACTCGGCGAAGACGTGTTTGGCTCCCAAGCACCCGAAGACGGGCCGCCGCCCGCACCGCTCAACCTCGCGAGCTCCGCTCCGAGAGAGCTGAGGGCGGCCCTCGACGAGAGCGTCGACACGGTCACGGGCGCCGTCGCGGTGCCGGACGGGCTCGCGACGCCGCTTTTGCTCGACGTCACGCCGCTTTCGTTGGGGGTCGAAACCGTCGACGGGTACTGCGAGCACATCATTCGCCGAAACTCCGCCATCCCCGCCGGCCAGACGAAGATGTTCACCACGGCCCGTGACCGGCAGGAAACCGTCGTCGTGCGGATCTGCCAGGGTGAGGAGCGACAGATCGCAGGGAACCAGCTCCTCGGCGAGGTAGTGCTCGACGGCCTGCGTCCCGCGGCGCGCGGAAAGGTGCAAATCGCCGTCCGCTTCATGATCGATGCCGACGGCACGCTCCAAGTCCGGGCGCAGGACGTCGGCACGGGGCAGCAACAGCAAATCGCGATCAAGCTCATTGGCGAGCTTCCAGAGGACGAGATCGAGCAGCTCCGGCAACGGCACGAGGCAAAGCTCGGGAGCTGAGACGTGTCCAAACCCGAGGCGACACCGGACTACTACGCACTGCTCGGGATCATTCGAACCGCGAGCTCGGACCAGATTCGCGCGGCGTTTCATCGTTTCGCGCGAGAGCACCATCCGGACAACTTCATCGGTTCGCCCGAGGAGAGCGAGCGTCACACGGCCCTCTACCAACACGCGAGCGAGGCGTACCGCGTGTTGCTCGATCCTCTCAAGCGCAAGATCTACGACGAGGGTTTGGAAAAAGGCATCGTCCGATACTCGGAGGACCGGGCGAAAGAAAAGCGACGCACGATGGTCCCACCGGGCGGTGTGGTGCTGCGAAACAGCAAGGCCCGAACCTTCTTCACGCGAGCGCACCGCGCCATGAAGGCCGAGGACTGGCCGCAGGCGAAGCTGAATCTCAAAATGGCGCTTCAAAACGAGCCAGACAATCCGGAGCTTCAGGCGAAGCTCGAGGAAGTGTTGGAGCGCATCAAGTCGGGCTAGGCCGCCGAACATCGCCTAGGCTGGTAGCTCGGCAAGATTTCCGGGCTATGGTAGCGACGTCATGGGACGAAAAGCGATGATAGAGCGTCGAACCAAAGAGACCGAGATCCGCGTGGAGCTCGACCTCGACGGCAGCGGCCGGTACCAGGTGCAGACCCCGATCGGGTTTCTCACGCACATGGTGGAGCAGCTCGCGAAGCACGGGCTGTTCGACCTCCACGTGAGTGCGTCCGGTGACACGCACATCGACGGGCACCACACGACGGAAGATCTCGCGATCGCGCTCGGCCAAGCTTTTGCCCAAGCGCTCGGCGACAAGGTAGGGATCCGCCGTTTCGGCTCGGCGACGCTTCCGATGGACGAGGCCTGCGTGACCTGCGCGCTCGATCTCTCGGGCCGGCCCTATTTCGTCTGGGCGGTCGCGCTGCCCAAAGCGAAAGTCGGTGACTTCGATTCCGAGCTCGCCGAGGTGTTCTTCGAAGGGTTCGCGCGCGGAAGCCAGTCCAATCTCCACATGCGGCAGCACGCGGGCGAGAACCTTCACCACGTGATCGAAATCAGCTTCAAGGCGTTTGCGAGAGCGCTTCGTCAAGCGACCGAAATCGACCCGAGAGTCGTCGGCGTGCCGTCGACCAAGGGCACGTTGACCGAATGACGACCGGGCGCGTCGCGATCGTCGATCTGGGCCTCGGAAATCTTCACAGCGTGGCGAAGGCATTCGAGCGCGCGGGCGCGGATCCCGTTCTCAGCGCCGACCCGGATGTTTTGCTGCGGGCAGATCGGCTCGTCATGCCGGGGCAAGGCGCATTCAAGGAGTGCGCACACGTGCTTCAAGGCGAGATCGGCGAAGCCGTGCGTGCATGGATCGACAGCGGCCGGCCGTACCTCGGCATCTGCCTCGGCATGCAGGCGCTCTTCGATTCGAGCGAAGAAGCGCCCGGAGAGCGAGGGCTCGGAATCTTCGCGGGGAAGGTCGAGCGGTTCCCCGCGGATCTCCGGGATGGTGCCGGCCGCCGGTTGAAGGTTCCGCACATCGGCTGGAACCAGATTCGAAGCACGCACCCCGTCTTCGAAAATCGAGCATGGTACTACTTCGTGCACAGCTACTGCTGTGTCCCGGACGACGAACGCCTCACCGTGGCCACGGCGGACTACGGCGGCCCTTTCTGCGCTGCGATCGCGCGAGACAACGTGCTGGCCTGTCAGTTTCACCCGGAGAAGAGCCAGCATGCTGGTGCGCGGCTGATCGGGCACTTCCTCGGAGACGTGTCGTGGAGCTGATTCCAGCCATCGATTTGCTCGACGGAAAGGTCGTGCGTCTGCGCCGCGGCGATTACGACGAGGTCACGGTCTACGACGACGATCCGATCGCGATGGCGCGGCGCTTCGAGAACGCGGGTGCGCAGCGACTTCACGTCGTCGACCTCGAAGGGGCACGCCAGGGCGCGCCGGTTCACGAGTGGGTCATTCGAGACATCCTCTCTAACACCACCCTCGAGGTGCAGGTCGGCGGCGGGGTGCGCGATGAGGACATCGCGGCGCGCTGGATCGATGCCGGCGCCTCGCGGGTCGTCCTCGGTACCATCGTCGTCAAGGCGCCCCGCGTGGCCGAGGCGATCTGCGCCCGTTTTCCCGGTGCCGTCGTGGTGGCGCTCGACGCGCGCGACGGGAAAGTCGCCGTGGAAGGGTGGCAGGAGCAGAGTGAACGAGACGTGATCGAGCTCGCTCACCAGGTCGACCGGTGGAGCATCGGGGCAATCCTATTCACCAACATCCAGCGCGATGGGACGCGCGAAGGGCCCGACGTCGAGGGCACCGCGGGTCTCCAATCCGAGGTCGAGGCCATCGTGATCGCCTCGGGTGGCATCGGAACGCTCGACGATCTGCGATCGCTTGCGAAAGCAGGGGTGCGCGCGGCGGTCTGCGGGCGGGCCCTCTACTCGGGGGCGTTCACGTTGTCCGAGGCTCTTGCGGCGCTAGAAGGGGCGTGATGCTCGCCAAACGGATCATCCCCTGTCTCGACGTGAAAGAAGGACGCGTCGTGAAGGGTGTCAACTTCGTCGGCCTCCGCGACGCCGGGGATCCGGTGGAGAGCGCGCAGCGATACAGCGACGGAGGTGCCGACGAGATCACCTTCCTCGACATCACCGCCTCCCACGAGAACCGTCGAACGCTTTTCGACTTGGTCGACCGCGCAGCCTCGACGGTCGCCGTCCCTCTCACGGTTGGCGGAGGCGTCCGTGAGCGCCGCGACGTGAGTGAGCTCCTGCACGCCGGCGCCGACAAGGTGTCGATCAACAGCGCCGCCGTCGCGAACCCCACGTTCGTCCGGGACATGGCCTTGGCGTACGGCTCACAGGCCATCGTCGTTGCGATCGACGCCAAGCGAGTCGCAGGAGACACCGACCGGTGGACGGTTTACACCCACGGCGGACGACGCGATACGGGGCTCGACGCGATCGAGTGGGCCGAAAAGATGGCAGATTACGGTGCCGGGGAGATCTTGCTGACCAGCATGGACCGGGACGGCACCCGGGACGGCTACGATCTCGTGTTGACGCGCGCAGTTGTGGACGCGGTCCCGATTCCGGTTGTAGCTTCGGGGGGTGTCGGGACTTTGGCGCACGTCTGCGAGGGGCTCGACGCCGGAGGGGCGGACGCAGCGCTTGCGGCTTCCATCTTTCACGACGGCCACTTCACGGTGGCGGAGGTCAAAGAGTACTTAATCGAACGAGGGGTGTGTGTACGCCCGCCCGAGCGGGATTGAGGGGACGCGATGAGCAGAGACGTCGGCGTGGGCCAACTGGTGGATGAGCTGGAGAAGCGCGGCGATCGCCTGCCTTTCGAGATCGGAGCCTTCGTCGCGCTCGAGGCCTGTGAAGGCCTGTTGCAGGAGTCGGTGAGGCTCGAGGCCGACGACGTCCGTGTGACGTTGGACGGCGCAGTCCTCGTTGCCGATTCTGCCGAGCGTGCCGAGCCGGCCGAGGCGGCGCGTTCGCTCGCTTCGGTCCTCGGTCGCCTGCTGGTTGCGGCAGGCCCCGGCGTGCCGCCGAATCTCCTGCAGCTCGTGAAGGAGAGTGCGACCGGCCATCCGCGCGACCTGCGCCATCTCCACGATGCCATCGAGGCATCCCTGATCCCCATCAATCGAGGTGCCTCGCGCCGTGTGCTCGCGCGCTTGGTCCGCGAAAGCGATCGACCTCCCGCCCTCGAAGACGCGTCTCGAATCGATCCCAGCGAGCTCGACGCCGAGTTGGACGAGCTTCTCCGCGATCCGTCGGTGCGGACCTCGGGACCCTCCGCCGTCGAGTCACCCTGGGGAGACCCGGAGGCCGACGAGCCGATCACCGAGCGCATTCGGATGCCGAGGCCGGTCGCAAAGGACGTCGACCTCGACCTTCAGCCGGAAACCGTGCCGGTGCCGCCATCCGAGCCCGCGCGTAAGCGCGCGTCGGTCTCGATTCCCGACCTCCGGCCTCCGCAACCAACCGAGGCGGGCGGGGCTGCGCGCGAGCGACGGCCGATCTCCCAGCGGGTGGCGGATCCGATCACCGCGACGATTCGCAAGTGGCAACCGCCTGCGGCCGAGGAAGAAGAATCCTCGGCGGCATCGGTCGCCGAATCGGTCTACGTGTCCGTCTCCGAGTCGGTTCGCACCCGGGCACCCGCGGGCGGGCTGGACACAGCGAGCGAATCGGTGTTCGGGACTGGAACCGTCACCACCCCACCGCGGCCCGACTCCGCCTCGGAGCCGCCGAGCCGCGCGTCGCGACCACCGTCTGCGCCTCAGCCCGATCGGCCGTCTGCGGCGCCGGCCCCTACGCTTCCAAGGCGTCGGGGCGGTTGGGGGATCTGGCTCCTCGCGGCGGCGCTTGGCCTCGGCGTGTACGCGCTGATCGCGTCCGGGACGCTCGATGGTCTGTTTCAGCGATCTGCGTCAGCGCCGGTACCGGTTGCAGAGAGCGGCGTGATCGAGCTCACCGTGAGCCCCGACGACGCGCAGGTCTTCGTGTTCGTCGGCCGGGGTCCTGCCGTCGCCTCCGGCCTGCGCGCCGGCGCTTCACACGAGTTCGTCGTGCTCGGCGACGGTCTTCGGCCCAGCCGCGCATCCGTGCCCGAGGGCGCCGTCTGGCCGGAGGGGGTCAGTGGGCCGGTTTACGAGCTTGCGATACAGGCGGCGCCCCAAGCGGCGAACGCTGCTCGGGGCGATTTGGGCCAACCACTAGGCGCGGCGGTCGGTAGCGACGCGGTGGGGGGCGGCGCGGTTCGGGTCGTGACGAACCCGCCGGGCGCGAAGGTCTACCGTTTCGTGGGTACCGGCTCACGCGCGCAAATCCCGGTGAGCACCATCCACGAGGGCCAAGAGCTTCTCATCCATCACCCCGCCCACGAAACCACGCGCGAGGTCATCGGGCCCAGCGACTGGGCGACGACGGAGGCGGGCTCGCACCGTGCCAGCATCGCGGTCGAGCTGCCCGCGGTGCCTGCCTCAGCTGCGCCTGAACCGCTCGAGGACTGATTCGACCTCCGTACGAATCGCGGCGAGCCTATCCTCCGAATCTGCTTCGAAGCGTAGTACCAAAACCGGCTGCGTGTTGGAGGCGCGCACGAGCGCCCAACCTCCCTCGAGCTGAATGCGCGCCCCGTCGATGTCGACCAAGTCGTGTGTCGGACGGTAGTGCTCGACGATCCGCTGAACGAGATCGAACTTGAGCGTGTCGTCGCAGTCGATCCGAATCTCTGGTGTCGCGAACGTCGCCGGGACGTCGCTCAGCATCGCGTGAAGCGGCTCGTCACTTCGAGAGATGATTTCGAGGATGCGAAGCGTGGCGTAGATCGCATCATCGAAGCCGTAGTAACGGTCGGCGAAGAAAATATGGCCGCTCATCTCACCGGCGAGGAGGGCGTTTTCTTCTTTCATCTTGGTCTTGATGAGCGAGTGCCCCGTTTTCCAGAGAAGCCCCCGACCCCCGCGGGCCTCGATGTCGTCGTAGAGGGTCTGCGAACACTTGACCTCGCCGATGATCGTGGCGCCCGGGTGTTGCTCGAGGAGCGCTCGGGAGAGGACGATCATCAGCTTGTCGCCCCAGATCACCTCGCCTCTGCCATCGATGACGCCGACTCGATCCGCATCACCGTCGTACGCGAAGCCGAGCTCCAAGCCGTCGTCGAGCACTCGGCGCCTGAGCATCTCCAAGGTGGCGGGGTCGGTCGGGTCGGCGTGATGCACGGGAAACGTTCCGTCCATCTCACAGAGCAGCGCAGTGGGATTCAACCCGAGGGCTTTCATGGTCCGCAGGGCCAACGGGCCACCCGCACCGTTCCCCGCGTCGACCGCGAATCGGATGTTGCGCCGCCCGAGGTGGATGTCGCTCACCGCCTTTTCCACGTAGGCAGGCGTCGGGTCGGCCGCTTCGACGTGACCCCCCGGGGCGCGCGAAAAGGTCCGCGTTTCGACGGCCGTCCGGAGCTCACCGATGTCTTCTCCATACAGCGAGGCTTTGCCCACCATCATCTTGAAGCCGTTTTCATCGGGTGGGTTGTGGCTGCCCGTGATCTGTATGCCACCGTCGAGATCGTAGTGGTGTACGGCAAAGTAGAGGAGCGGTGTCGGACCGACTCCGACGTCGACCACCTGCATCCCGGTTTCGACGAGGCCCTCGCACAACGCCCGGTACAGGCGCGGCGAGCTCAATCGGCAGTCGCGACCCACGGCAATGCGCCGAAGGGCTCGCTTCGCGAAAAACGTGCCGAGGCTCAGCCCTAGCGCCTTCACGAAGTCATCGTCGAAGTCCCGTTCGGCGTGGCCTCGAATGTCGTACTCGCGAAAAACGTGTGGATTCATCGCCTACTTTCGAGGGTCGTTTCGTTCGCGGAGGGTGGCGACGACCTCGCGAACTTCTTGGGCTCGGTCCCTCGGGACCACGAGTAACGCATCCCCCGCATCGACGATGACCAAGTCGTCGACGCCGATGACGACGACCAGCTTGTCGTCCGTGGTGCAGACGTAGTTGTCTTTCGCATCGATCGTGATGGCGTCGTCGGGCAACACGTTCCCATGCTCGTCGCGGGGTGCGAGCTCCCACGCGGACGTCCAGCTTCCGAGGTCGGACCACTCGAAGGACCCGGGCACGACGCTGACCGCGCTCACCTTCTCCATGATCCCATGGTCGATGCTGACGGCGGGCAAACCGCCATAACTCTCCCGAACGGTTTCTTGCTCGTGCCCGGCCGCGGCTGCCTGGTCGTACCGCTCGAGCTCCCGGCCCAAGCCTGGAAGGTGCTGACCGATCGCTTCGAGGATCCTCGATGCCAAAAAGAAGAACATGCCGCTGTTCCACAGGAAGCTGCCACTCGCGACGAACTGCTCTGCGCGTTGCCGATTCGGTTTTTCGACGAAGCGACGGGCCCGGTAAACGCCAGGGTCGAGCTCGCCGCCGACCTCGATGTAGCCGTAGCCCGTCTCCGGCCGGGTCGGGCGAATCCCGATCGTGACGTAGTCACCGTGCGTTGCCGCATCGAGTCCTCGCCGCAGCGTCTCGATGTACGCTTCCGTTTCGCCGATGTAGTGATCGGCGGGCAGAACCGCCATGATCGCGTCCGGATCGAGCCGCCGCACGTGGGTGGCCGCCCATCCTATGCACGGCGCCGTGTTCCTTCCCACCGGCTCCCCCAAAATGTGGGTAGCCGCGAGCTCGGGGAGCTCGTGCTCCACCTGCGAGCGAAGCGCTTCCGAGGTCACGACCAGCGTACGCTCCGGAGGAAGCATGTCCCACACCCGCTCCGCGGTCGCGCGAAGCAACGAGCGATCGTCCGGCCCGAGCGCGAGAAACTGCTTGGGACGCGTTCCGCGGGACAGCGGCCAGAAGCGAGTGCCGGAGCCTCCGGCCATGATCACCGCGTACGCTTTTTCCGAGTGGGTCATGAGCTGCGCGGTCCTCAGCGGGTGATCATGAACAGGCCGAGCGGCACGAGGTAAACGGCGAACGTCCACATGCGACCGACCAGGATGATTTCGCGGAGAATAGCAAGCGCGACCAATCCCGTCACCAGCGCGGTCGCGCCGCCGACCCACGCGGAAAGCCCGAGCGAGCCGAGGCCGTTTGCGCCGCTCGCCTCGTAGAGCGCAGCCACGGCGATGGCGGGAAGGGAGGCGAGGAACGAAAAGCGGAACGCCGTGTTCCCTCGAGCTCCAAGCAACATGGCGACGGCGATCGTCACGCCGCTCCGGCTGACGCCGGGCAGCACGGCGACGCCCTGAGCGAGCCCCACACCGACGGCCTGCCACCACGAGAGCTCCACGCTTGCGCCTCGAGAAATGCCGCTTGCGAGGAGGAACGCTGCCGACACCAGAAAGCCGAAGCCGACGAGCTCGATGTCTTCCGCGAACGCCTCCGCGGAATCACGGAGCAGCAGGGCGATGACGACGGTGATCGCGGTCGCGATCACGATGCCGCCGAGGGTGCGGCCCTCCGCGGTCTTGCGAAGGCGGCCGGGCTCACGGACCGCGGCTACCGCTTCTCGCAAGAGAGCGAGAACGTCGTAGCGGAAGGCGATGACTGTCGCGACGAACGTGCCCACGTGGAGGAGGACGACCAGCGCGAGCGACCCCTCACCAACTCCGAAGTAGTGCGCACCGATTGCGACATGCCCGCTGCTCGACACTGGAAGGAATTCGGTCAGCCCCTGTAACGCCCCCAGCAAGGCTGCCGTCGCCGCATCGATCCCCTCAGACAAGTTGCAAGGCCATAGCGGTTGTTTTCGCGTACCGCAAGGAGCACTGGCGGCCCTCCGTCGCAAAGGGGGTCATGGCTGTTTTGGTCCGGTTCGACTACGCTTCGCCCGTCCTCATGCGAGAGACTTGGAACGCGGCCCGGGTCGGCCTGATGGTGGTTCTCGGACTGATCGTCACCTTTGCCGTCTATCGCTACGTCGACGAACGATCGACCGCCGATTCAGGCTACGGGGTCTATGCGTATTTCGACGACGTGCAGGGTCTGGTCGCAAAGTCCCGGGTGCTCGTCGCCGGCATTCCGGTCGGGTACATTTCCTCGATTCGCCTCGACGGGACGCGAGCGCGGGTCGACCTCCGCATCGAGCCCGAGATCACTCTCTACGAGGATGCGCGTGTCACGATGCGGAGCCTGTCGCTTCTGGGAGAGCAGGTCCTGGTCATCGATCCCGGCACACCTGGACTTCCGAGAATACCCGACGGGGGGGAGATTCAGACCGCCGAAGAAGGTGTACAAACCGACGACATCCTGGTGACCGTCAACGACATCGCCCAGAGCGTTCGCAAGATCACCCAGCAGATGGAGCGCGCCTTCGGCACCGAAGAGGCCGGGGACCGCATGCAGAGCGCGCTCCGGAACTTGAGCGACGCTCTCGAGAACATCAAGGTCGTCACGGACGAAGCGGGGCCACGAATCATCCGGATCATGGAGAACGTCGAGCTCGCAACCGACGACCTCAGCCAGATCATCCACGAGCGCAGAGGCGACATCGATCGTGGGGTGGCCGAGGTCGACGACACCATCGCGTCGATCCATCGTGCAGCCGACCAGCTCAACGCCGTTCTCGAAGACGTCAAGGTGGTGACGGAGCGTACGGCGCGCGGCGAAGGGACCATCGGGCGTCTCACCCAAGACGAAACGCTGATCGACGAGGTCGAGGGCGTGGCGCAGGGGCTCAACAGCTTCGTCGGCGGGCTCAACCGGCTGCGCACGATCGTCGAGCTCCGGAGCGAGTACTATGCGATTTCGAACGCGTTCAAGACCTATTTTTCGATCTACCTGAAGCCGCGCGAGGGCCGCTACTTCCTCGTCCAGTTCGTCGACGACCCGCGGGGCTCGATCACGGTCTCGGAAAGCATCATCCGTCAAAGCCCGCCGCCTCTCTTCCAGCCGAACGAGTTCAAGCGAACCGAAATCAGCCGCACCAATCGCCTGCGGTTTTCCGCGCAGTTCGGCAAAACCATTTCGTTCGCGACCTTTCGATTCGGCATCATCGAATCGACCGGCGGGCTCGGCCTCGACATCAAGGTCATCCGGGACCGTCTCGAAATCAACACCGACCTCTTCGAGTTTGGGAGACGGATCTATCCACGGCTCCGAATTCGTGCGGGTTTCGAGATCCTCCGGCGGTTCTGGCTCCTCGCCGGAGTCGACAACGTCATCAACAGGGGCCGCGACTATTTCGTCGGCCTGCAGCTGCGGTTCGACGACGAGGACCTGAAGCCGCTTATCCCACTCGGCGCCGTGGCGCTTCCGCGCTAAGAGAGGTCGAAGCATGAAGGGCGTGGTCAGCACGGCAGGATCGGTTGCGAAGTCGCCCGTCGGCTTCGTCCGCGGAATCTCGTACGCCTTTCGAGGCATGCGGTTCGTCTATGTCCAGCATCGCGGGCTTGCCCGCTATTGGCTGTTTCCGATCTTGATCACGGGCGTCGCACTGATCGGCGTCTTTTACGGGGCAGGAAGCCTCTACGACGACCTCGCGGCCGCCGTCTGGTCTCTTTTCCCCGAAAGTTGGAGCGACGCGAGCGGCTGGACAGGGGGGCTGCTTCGTGGGCTGCGATGGCTCCTCGAAGTCCTCGCGGGGATCATGATCGCGCTGCTCGGCTTGATCGCGGTGTTCTTGCTCTCGAGCGTCATCGCGGCCCCCTTCAACGACGCGCTCAGCGAGGCGGTCGAGGACATTCTCACGGGCCGACGGGCTGCGCCGTTTTCGTTTCGGAGGATGGTCGCCGACATCGTCCGCACGATCCGCATCGAGCTCCTCAAAGTCGTCGTCTACGTCGTCGTCATCGGTCCGATGTTCGTCGTCTCCTTTCTCGTTCCAGGGGTGGGTCAGCTCGTGTCCCTGGCCGCCTTCGTGCTCACGGCGGTCTACCTCGGGGTGGACTACATCGACTGGCCGGCCGCTCGACGGGAGTGGTCGGTCGGCGACCGCGTCGCGTTCGTCCGCCGACAGCTCCCCGCTGTCGCGGGCTTTGGCACGGGCGTGTGGGTCCTGCTCTTCATCCCCCTGGTGAACCTGCTGTTCATGCCCGCCGCCGTGGCTGGCGGCACGATGCTCTTCGTCGCGCTCGGCGAGGGAAAGGCCGCAAACGAGCCCTAAACGCGTGATTCTGGAGCCTTTTTGTAGCCGTGGTGCCGTCGATGCTAGCTTGAGGGGGAAGGGGTTTTGCTGATGGGACGTTCCTCCAGTTTGGCGTTTCTGGTGGCCTTCGGGCTATTGATTGGGGCCGGCGTCTATGCGGACAAAGGCAGCGCGAGCAAAAGAGCCCAAAGTGCGCTCGAAAGCTCGATGGGCGACATCGAGTGGGGCTGGACACCGAAGCAGGTGTACCGCCATCTCAAGAAAAACATCGAAGGGTCCTACCGCGAGCCGATCGCCAAGACGACGGATGCGATCGAAGAGGATCGGCTGCGCCACAAGATGGCCGAGGACACGCGCGAGATTCGCGACTCGTATTTCGAGTTCGATGGAACACCGAGCGCGTACGACTCGGGCTATCTTCGGGGGGAGTTCACCCACCGAAACGGCGAGTCACTCCTCCGGGTTCGGACGAAGAACACCCAGGATTACTTCTTTTTCATCAACGACCGGCTCTGGAAGCGCTACCGAGCGTTCGATGCCTCGGTGTTCGAGGGTGCGACCTTCGGCGAGTTCGGCAGGGCGCTCCAGCAGCGCTACGGCCGCGCCAAGAAAAAGAAGGGCGTGCTTCCGTCGGGTGGAGCAGCCACCGAGTGGTTCGAATGGCGCGAGCCGAGAATTCTCGCACGGGCCGTCGATAACAACGAGTTCTATGGCTTCTACTGTCTGATTCTCGAGGATCCCAAAACCGTGGCCCGCCTCGCCAAGCTCAGGAAAAACGAGCCGGATGTAGTCGACGAAAACGGGACGCTCGTAGACATGGTCGCCGAGGGCGACGACAGCGACCAAAACGCCGACATCGCGGATCGAATTACGGGTGAGATACGCCGGCGCGAGGAGCCCAAGGTCGACGACGAGAAATAGCGGCGACGTAGGTTGGGGTAGGATTTACACCGCCCCTTTGCCGCGGCTACTCTGGTGACTCTTGAGGTCCGAGGTTGCGGTATCGTCTCCGATTTCATCTGCAAGAGATCGACCTCGTCGGCGACGAGATCATCATCGGTCGCGGCTCGACGGGGCAGATCACGATCGATGATCCGATGCTGTCCCGGCGGCACGTCCGGATCGACCTGACCGGGCCGAAGCCGACGATCGAAGATCTCCACAGCCGCAACGGGACTCAGCTCAACGAGCGGCCCCTCATCGGGCGTGCGACCTTGCAGGACGGCGACCGTATCCGCATCGGAACACGAGAGCTCGTATTCCTGACTCCGGGCTCCCACGCGAAGGAGCGTCGGACGACGTCGGGCCTGACCTTTTGCGTCGGATGCGCGGTGCCGTATCCCAGTGCCAGCGCACAGTGCCCGCACTGCGGCGCCGTCCCGACGGAGCAAGGCGTGAGCACTGCGGTTCGGGATGTCGCCGCGTCGGGATGGACCTTTCATCTGCTGGCGCAGGTGGTCGAGCGGGCCATCGACCAGGGTCGGCTCGCGGACGCGGAGCGGATGATGTCGAGAGGCGTGGCCGAGCTCGACGACCAGCTCGATCGAGACGTCGAGGTCGAGCCGAGCCGTGTTTTCGGGGTGGCGGAGTGTGCCGCCCGCCTCGGCTGTGCGCTTCGCAGCGCGCGGTGGCTGGCGATTGGCACCAGACTCTACGAAAAGGCGGAAGAGCCGCCATCTCGCGACGTGCTGGCGTTGGCCGACGAGATGCCGCCGGACGACCGACTCGCCGAAGCGGTCGCGGCCCTACGTCACGCCGGGCCAGAGAGCCGACGCACCGGCTAGTGTGCCGCGACGACTTGCTCCAACCCTTCGAGCCGCTTCACCAGGAATCGCTCCGAGGCGCTGTATTCGTCGGCTCGGCTCTCGATCGCGCGAAGATACGCGCGAAGGTAGCTCGGGTTCGAGTACTTGTGACTTCTAACGAGGCTGTGCAGCGTCTCGATCGTCTCGGCGTCCATGAGTCGGCTGGTCGCCGTGTGTACGCGAAACACCCAGTCGATCCAACGGGGATTGCGAAGCCCCTGTGCAAGCTGGAGTGCGTACCGGGTCGCGCCGCCGAACAGAGCGTCTGGGTCATCCTTTTCGGATTCGCTGAGTGGCCGGTCCGCCAGCGCCCGTTCCAAAATCGTGTCGAGGTGCGGCAAGAGCATCCGCTCGGCCTCCTCGAAGCGCCCCATTGCGATGGCTTTGCTCGCGATCCCGGCGATCACGTCGAGCGCGCGTTGGGTACGGGTGTCTTCTGCCCCCCAGGCGTGGGACGCCGAGTCGACGCCCTTGTCGCTGCCCGCCGTGCGGGTATCTGCCAAGGTCAAGCGCTTTCCGCAGTCACCACATCGTCGTTTGGCTGCCCCGTTGATCGCCCCGCACGAGTCGCAAACGATGTACGCGGCGGTTTCCTTTGCGCCATCCCGCATTTTCGCGGCATCGATCAGCACGAGCTCTTGCGAACCGATGTATACCCGGTCCATGTGCGCGAGCCGTCGCGGGCCGTTGATGCGAACCCCATTGACGGCCACGCCGTTGCGGCTGCCAAAGTCCTCGACGACGACCGCCTCGGGCCCGACGTGAAGCACCGCGTGCTTCCGAGAGACCAATCCATCCGCCAGAGCAAGATTGCACGACGAGCTGCGACCAACGGTGAATTCTCCAAGAGGCATCTCCAAGTTGGTCGCCTGATATCGCAGCCTGAAACGCGGCACCCCACGAAGTAGAATAGCAAGCGGACCGGGCCCGCGTCGAATCTGCTGCTACCGGAGAACTTGCGATAACGGGCCGGAATTCAGCTAGAAGCTGACGATCTCTTCGAGCCCGGCGACCGACCCTAGCCCCTTCTCGAGGGTTCCCTGCGTTTGAAGCGTGGCATCCATCAGACGGGAGATGTCGGCCAGGTCTTTGCGGTACGAAGCAAACGCGTTCTCACGGCGGCCGAGCACCCCTTCGGACTGCTGCGGGTTCGTGAGGATGACGTAGCTGCTCGCGTTTTTTCGAAGGTCTTGACCCGTATAGAGCTCTTTTTCGAAAGGCTTGCTCCCGCGCGTCACGCGGACTTTGAGCTTGGTGGCGCCCGCCATCGATTCGGGCATGTCGACGTACACCAAACCACAACGGAAGCCGCCTTCACCCAAGGTGGGTACGCAGCCGGTCGGGCTGCTGGTGATCGCGGTTTCGTCCTGCGCCGCCTCGTCGAGCTCCTGGCGTCGCGCCTGCGGAAGAACCTTGCCGGCCAACCCGTCGAACTTGTCCCAGAGCTCGTCGACTTGGCGCGCGTAGAGGAACAACGAGTTGACGGTTTCGCGGTTGAACTTCGTGTAGTGAAGGCCGGCGAAGTCGGCGGCCGTAAACGGAGTCGGAAGGGTGCGCAGTTGCTCGATGGCGTCGTAGTCGACCGAGGGGCCTTGGCCCGGGCGCACCTTTGCAGCGTCGAGCGCGCGGCCCAGCAATCGCTTGGCCTCGGTCACCTGATCGGCCGCGGCGCGAACGCCTTCGTAGACGGCCTTTCCGTCGCGGACAGCAACGTTGTACTCGCTACGCCGACTCATCACGGTGGTCGCTAGAACTCCCAGAAAGAGGCCGACGAGGACGGCTCCTGCGCCGGTCATCATCATCAGCTTGCGTACCCGGCGGCTCTTGCCCTCGTGCGCAGTCGCGACCGCCTCTTCGTCGACCACGATGCGAACCTCCTGCCTCGCCGGCGCCTGCGACTGCGAACGGCCGAACGGCCCCGAGCGCTTGGCAGCCTGACCCCCCACGAAGCCCGGCGGTGGCGCAATGCCGCCGAGCGCCGGCGGCGGTGGGGCCACGCCTCCCTCCTCCAAGTCCTTGGGAGGTGGGGCCGTGTTTCGGCCGAGGCGCTCGCGTATATCGCGAACTTTCTTGGATTTTTGGAGTTCGTCTGACATTTCAGCTTCCTCAAATTTATCCGTGGGACGCCGATCGTGTCAAGGTGGGCGCCCCTCTTCGGCCCTGGTAGGCTTCGCCCTGCCATGATGCCACCCCCCGTCGAAGAACGCCGCTTTGCGTCGTTTGATGGCACTGAAATCGCCTACTTTGCCCTCGGGCAAGGCCCTCCGCTCCTGCTCTGCAACGGTTTGGGCGGGGGTTGGGAGGCCTGGACCCACCAGATTCAATACTTCCGGGACCGGTATCGGCTCCTGTCGTGGGACTACCGCGGGCTGTTTGGCTCGGCGCGGCCCGCCGATCCGGGGGCGATGACCATGACCGACCACGCCCGGGACGGCCTCCATCTTCTATGTGCGGAGGGCGCGGACCGGGCAGCGGTGCTCGGTTTTTCGATGGGTGTCCAGGTCGGCCTCGAGATGTTTCGCGCGGCCCCGGAGCAGGTCGCGTCGCTCGCCATGGTCAATGGAGTGGCAGGGCGCCCCTGGGACTACGTCTTCAACTTGAGCTTGGTGGGCCGTCTCCTGCCTCCGTTCCTGCGCGGCCTTCGATCGATGCCAAGAACGATCGAGGCGATTGTCCGGCAGGCCACCCGCCTCCCGGATGCGGCAGAGTGGGCGAAGCGGATCGGGCTGACGGCGGGCACGCTCGACGAGCAAGTCGCCTCCGAGCTCATCGCCAAGTTTCGGACGCTCGACATGGATGCGTTCATCGCGCTGCTGCAGCGAATGGGCGAGCACGATGGGTGGGATCTCCTTCCGCTCATCGACGTTCCCAGTCTAATCATCACGGGCTCCCGGGATGTGTTCACCCCGCGATCTGCTGCCGAGCGGATGGCCCGCCGGATTCGCGGCTCCGAGATCATGATCATCCCCGGCGCGACGCACTACGCGATGCTCGAGTATCCCGAGATGGTCAACCTGAGGTTGGAGAAGTTTCTGCGCGAGCGCGGCTACGAGCCCACGCCGTCCGGCGCTGGTTGACTCGTTCCTCGCGAGCCGCTAGCGGAGGAAGGCGCATGATTCTCGTCATCGACAACTACGATTCGTTTACATACAACCTCGTTCAATATCTCGGTGAGCTGGGCGCTGAGGTCGTGGTGAAGCGCAACGATGCGGTGACGGTGGAGGAGATTCGCGCGTCGGCCCCAGGGGGCATTTTGATCAGCCCTGGGCCCGGACGCCCCGAGGAAGCGGGCGTCAGCCTCGACCTGATCGCGGAGCTCGGTCGAGAGGTTCCGATTTTCGGGGTCTGCCTGGGCCACCAGAGCATTGCCCAGCATTTCGGCGCTTCGATCGTGCGGGCCGACCGCCTCATGCATGGGCGGACTTCGGAGATCCACCACGCCGGACAGGGCGTGTTCGGCAGGCTCCCGAGCCCGCTGACCGCCACGCGCTATCACTCGCTGATCGTGGAGAAGTCGACGGTCCCGGACGAGCTGGAGGTCACCGCTTGGACCGACCGGGACGAGGTCATGGGACTGCGCCACAAGACCCTCCCGATCGAGGGCGTGCAGTTTCATCCGGAGTCGTTCTTGACGGAGCACGGCCACGCGCTGATCCGCAACTGGCTGTCGTCGCTGCCATCGGGCGGTGCGTCGTGATCTCGAGGGCGATCGAGCAGGCGGTGTCGGGTCGCGATTTGTCCCCCGGTGAAGTCGAGTCCGCGATGGATGCGATTCTCGCTGGCGAAGCGTCCAGCGCCCAGATTGCAGCCTTCATCGTCGCGCTTCGAATGAAGGGCGAGTCCGCCAGCGAAATCGCAGCGGCCGCGAGGGCGCTTCGCCGCCGCTGCGATGCAATCGAACCGGACGTTGCGGGGCCGCTCCTCGACACGTGTGGCACTGGGGGCGATGGGCTTCACACCTTCAACATCTCGACCGCGGCGGCGATCGTGGCGGCCGCGTGCGGCGTGTCGGTCGCCAAGCACGGCAACCGCGCGGTCTCGTCCAAGGCGGGCAGCGCCGACGTGCTCGAGGCGCTCGGAGTTCGGGTCGACGTCGAACCCGCGCACGCGCAGCGCTGCATCGAAACGGTCGGCATCGGATTTCTGTATGCGCCGAGCCACCACGCGGCGATGCGCCACGCGGCGCCCGTGCGGCGAGAGCTCGGCATCCGGACGATTTTCAACCTTCTTGGGCCGCTCTCGAACCCCGCGTCGGCGACGCATCAAGTGGTCGGCGTCTATGATCCAGCTCGCGTCGAGCAGCTCGCCGAGGCGCTCGGGGCGCTCGGGTCGACCGCGGCATGGGTGGTGCACGGGGAGGGCGGGCTCGACGAGGTCTCTCCAAGCGGTCGCACACGCGTGGCGCAGCTCGCAGGCGGCGTCGTGACGACGTTCGAAGTCACCCCCGGGGACTTCGGCGTCCAAGAAGTCAGCCTCGAGGCCCTTCGCGGAGGCGACGCCCAGCGCAACGCCGAAATCATCACGAAGGTTCTGGAGGGAGACGACGGACCTCCGCGAGCCGCGGTCGTTCTGAACGCGGCAGCAGCACTTTGCGTGTCGGGGCTTTGCGAGGACCGCAGGGACGCCGCCGCGCGGGCTGCTCGGGCGATCGACAGCGGTGAAGCAAAACGAAAGCTCGAGCAGTGGGCGGAGCTCACCCGACAATGATGGACGACTATCTCTCGCAAATCCTCGACCGCAAACGGAGGGAGAACCGCAGGCGTCGGCGTCATGTCGCAGCGATGCGGCGCGTCGATCGGGTGCCCGAGCCCGAGCGCGGCCGGCGTGGGGTCGCCGCGCTTCGCCGCAAGGCAGCCGCGCCACCATCGGTGATCGCAGAAGTGAAGTTTCGGAGCCCGAGTGCCGGCGAGATCCGACCGCGAAGCGCCGGCGAAGGCGTGCGCGTGGCGCGGGGATACGAAGACGCCGGCGCGTCGGTCATCAGTGTGCTTGCCGACGGGCCCGGGTTTGGCGGCTCGCCCCTGCTGGTCCGGCGGGTGGCGCGCGCCGTGCGGATACCGGTCCTCTTCAAAGGCTTCGTCGTCGACCCGGTCCAGGTCGACTTGGCGTACGATGTCGGCGCCTCGCTCGTGCTCTTGCTCGTGCGCGTTCTCGACGATCGCGACCTCGTGTCACTGAGCGAGCGCATCCGTGAGCTCGGGATGGAGCCCGTGGTCGAGGCAGCCAACGAAGCCGAGGTGGAGCGCGCGCTCGCCGCCGGCTCGACGATCGTCGGCGTGAACGCTCGCGATTTGAGGACGTTTCGCGTGGACACGAACGCGGCGCGTTCCGCGGTCGACCGTATCCCGTCCGATCGTGTCGCCGTCTTCATGAGCGGGGTTCGCTCCGAAGACGACTTTCGTCAGGTCGCCGACGGCCGCGCCGATGCCGTGCTGATCGGTGAGGAGCTCATGCGGTCGGAGGATCCGGGCGGTCGTCTTTCTGCGCTCTTGGCGTCGCTCGCATCGGTTCCTCCGCCAACGGGAGCGTGACACGAAAGCACGTCCCCGTACCATCGCGGTCGAGGACCTCGATGCGGCCGCCGTGCTGATCGACGATTTGTTTGACCAACGCGAGCCCGAGGCCGACCCCGTGGCTTCGGCCCGAGTAGAACATGTCGAACAATCGCTCCCGGTGCGCGGGACCGATCCCAGGGCCCTCGTCTGCGACTTCCAGGTATGCCTGATCGCTGCGGTCGCGCCCGGTTCGGACTTCGACTGTGCCTCCGCGAGGTGAAACCTGCACCGCGTTCTTCACGAGATTCCAAACGACCTGGCGCATCCGATCGGCGTCGACCGACACGATGATCGCCTCGTCCGGCCCGGTTTCCTCGATCTGCAGCCGATTGACCGCAGTGGCCTCGCCCCGTGCCACGGCGACGACATCTCTCGCGATCGTGCGCAGATCGCGCGGCTCGGTCTCGATCTGACTCGGACGGCCCACCTGCAGCATCGTGGTCACCAGGGAGTCGAGCCGTTCGACCTCCGAGATCACGATACCGAGAAGCCTTCTGTCCTCCGGGCTGAGTGCGTTGCCCTCACGCACCATCTCGACCGACCCGGAGATCGAGCTGAGCGGGTTCCGAATCTCGTGCGCCAATCCCGTGGCGAGCTGCCCGAGCACGGCGAGGCGCTGTGCCCGCTCAGCTTGGTCCCGCAGCGTTTGAATCTCGGTGAGGTCCTGAAAAGCAAGCAATAGACCCGACTGGTTGCCGTTCGCGTCGAGGAGCGCGCTGAGCGTGTAGCCGAGCGGGAAGCTGCTTCCATCCGCCCGTTTGCCTTCGGCATCGGCGCGCTTCGGCGGATCGCTGAGCGGCTGTGTTTCGTAGCCCGGAAGCACCTCGAAGAGAGGCTTCCCCAGCAGTGTCCCGGCACGATCGCGAAGGATCTCGCGAGCCGCACGGTTCAGTCCGATGATGCGCCCGTCGTCGTCCGCCGTGATGAGGCCCGAGGCGATCGAGCGGACGATGTCGTCGTTGAGGCGAACCAGCCGCGCTGCGCTCTTCTGCGCCTCGAGCAGGCGCGCGCCAGCCACCTGTGCACGCCGTGCCAGATTGGTCGCGAGGAGCGCGACCGCTGCGATGCCGACCATGTTCGACACCAGCGCGAGCTGGAAATCCCGCGAGCTCAGGACGTACTGGCTCAGAGGTTGATCGGGAGGGGGCGGCAGCCAGCCGAGATTGAGGGCGAGCCCCTGCAGAAAGTAGAGCGCGAGGCTCGCAGCAGCGGTCAGGTATGCTGCGTTGGTTCCTAGCGTGAGCGCGGCGGTCAGAATCTGCGCGCCATACAGGAACGAGAAAATGCTTCCCGCGCCCCCAGTGAGGTAGACGAGCCCGGTGATCAGCAGGACGTCGAGGGTCGTGATCGCCACGGCAACCCGGGTTTCCTGTCTGCCACGGAGCAACCAAACGATGAAGAGGATCGACGAGGCGTAGATCGTCGAGATCAGAATGAGTAAGAACGTCGGCGTGAAGCGGCCGTACCGGATCGCATCCAGCGCGAGGTACAAGGTCGCCCCGAGCAGCACGCTGGCGATGATGAGGCGAGCGCCCAGGACCCATTGAAGCCGCCGGTGCGGGTTGATGTCCTCGCGCTCGGACGTTGGGTTCTCTGAGGGTCGAATCACTCCGCGTTGACTTTACCCGCAATCGAGAAGATCGGCAGGTACATCGAGATCAAGATCACGCCGACGATGCCGCCGATGAAAACCATCATCAGGGGCTCGAGAAGCGACGTGAGCGCGGCAACGGCGATGTCGACCTCTTCTTCGTAGAAATCGGCAATCTTGTTGAGCATCGTATCGAGCGCGCCCGTTTGCTCGCCGACGCCGATCATCTGCACGACCATCGGTGGAAACACGTTCGTTTCCATCAGAGGCTCGGCCATCGTCCGGCCTTCTCGAATCTTGTTGGAGGTCTGCTGAATCGCCATCTCGACGACCACGTTGCCGGCCGACTTCTTCACGACGTCGAGAGCGTCGAGGATGGGCACACCGGCCGAGAGCAGCGTTCCGAGCGTCCGTGTGAAACGAGCCACCGAGATCTTCCGCATCACCGGCCCGAGAATCGGAAGGACGAGCAGCGTGCGATGGAAGAAGTGCTTACCGCCGGGCTGCCGGTAGACCCACATCACGCCGAACACGAATGCCGCCGTGCCGAGGATGATCCAATGGATGTTCGACAGGAAGCCTTCCGACGCTGCGATGACCATTTGGGTGAGCGCGGGCAGCGAATCCTCACCGCCGAACTCGGCGAACATCCCTTTGAAACTCGGGATGACCCAAGCGAGCATGACGACCACGACGATGACCGCGACGAAAAAGATGGCAGTGGGATACACCATCGCACCGCGAACCTGCCGTGCGAGCTTGACTCGCTTTTCGATGTATCCCGCCAAGCGGTTGAGGATCGTGTCGAGGATGCCGCCCATTTCGCCGGCACGGACGAGGTTGACGAACAGCTCGTCGAACAGCTTGGGATGCCTCGCGAGGCCCTCGGAGAACGTGCCGCCTTGTTCGACGTACTCCTTGACGTCTTTGAGAATCGTATTGAGCGCCTTGTTTTCGCCGCGCGTCGACAGGATATCGAGGCACTGCACCAGCGGAAGGCCGGCGTCGATCATCGTCGCAAACTGACGGGTGAACACGACGAGCTCTTTTGCGGTGACCCCGCTGCCGAACGACAGCTTGAGATCCCGCCCCTTCTTCTTGATCTTGACGGGGTTGAGCTGACGAGCCCGCAGTCGCGATTGGACCGCCTCTTTCGTATCCGCCTCGATGATTCCGGTCTGGACTTCACCGGCGCGGGTGCGCGCTTCGTATACCCACTCGGTCATTTGCTCTCCGCCCGATCCCCTTCGGGCCCTTCAAAAGCCTAGCTGATTAGGGATCGAGAGGTCAAAAGCGGGGCGCAATTCCACTGAGACTGGCCGGTGCTCCGACTAGTTTCGGTACGGGTTGCGAATGTCGATGTCGACGGGGTCGGGCTTCGGGGCTTGAGGCGGCTCCGTCGTGCCTTCTTTCTTTGCCGCCTTTTCCGACTCAGCCGCGCGCGCCGCCTCGGGGACGGCCTTGGGCCTCGAGCGCCGCCGCCTCGCTCGCGACGTGCTGCTAGGGCGTTCCGGTGTCGATTCCGCCTCCGTGTCCGATTCGGTAGGGCGAGGGACGGGGGCGGCCGGCTTGGATGCCTCGACGGGCGTTTCGGTTTCCGCGATCGGCGCGGGCTGCGCGGGCCGTGCCGGGGTCGGAGGTTTCAAGAGCTGTGACACGAGGAACCCGGCGTAGATGAAGATGACCGCGGCCAGTCCCATCACGACCCAGGTCAAGACCTTCGAGTCGGAGGCCGATTTCACCAGCACCGGCGTTCCATCGCCGAGCACTCCCGACGTGCTTCCGTGCAGATACGAGCCCGTCGTACGATCCCGCGCGTACGTCTGACTGGCCGAGGGCGTGCCCTCTCGCGGCATCGGCACCTGCGTCCGACTGATTTCGGTCGCCCCGAGCATGTCGATTGCTGCTCGGGCCCGGTCGCGCTCTGCCTGAAGCTTTTCCGCGTCGAGCGTGCGAACCACCTCGGCGACGTCGCGGGTTTTCGCGACACCCCCGCGTCCGGCCGTGTCATCGAGCGCGAGCCCGAATGCCTCTGCGCTTTGGAACCGATCCTCCGGGTTGCGGCTCAGCGCCTTCATCACGACGTCGTCGAAACGCTCGAGGTCGGGCCACAGAGAGGAAGGCTTCACGACCGTGTCGTTCAGCAGTTTGTTGAGCGTCGCTGCGTTGGACTCGCCTTTGAAGAGGCGGCGGCCCGTGAGTGATTCCCAAAGGATGATCCCGACGCTGAACAAGTCCGAGCGTTGGTCGGTTTCGTTGGACGACGCCTGCTCGGGGGCCATGTACGAAAGCTTCCCCTTGAACTGACCGGCACGGGTCGAGGCCATCCGGACTTCCGCTTTTGCCACGCCGAAGTCGGTCAGCCGTGCTATTCCGTCGGTTCCGATGAGGATGTTGTGCGGCGAGACATCGCGGTGCACGAGCTTCAGGGGCGTGCCTTGCTCGTCTGTCAGACGATGGGCGGCCGCCAGGCCCTGGAGCGTATCGACGAGCACCCGGCAGACGAACGGGCGTGGAAGCCGCTCGCCACGCTTCGCCGCGCGACCGAGAAGAGCCCCGAGGTGATTGCCCTCGATGTACTCCATGACGAGAAAGTAGCCGTCACCCGGGCTGTCACTCACGTCCAGCGTCGGCACGACGTTCGTGTGGCGGATTCGCGCAGCGAGCCGCGCTTCGTCGAGGAACATCGAGATGAACTCTTGCTCGTACGCGAGGTGCGGGTGAAGCACCTTGATGGCGACCAGCCGCTCGAATCCAGCGACGCCTTGCGCCCGCGCGAGATAGACCGATGCCATTCCGCCCGATGCCAGCTGCGTCAGGATCTCGTAGCGACCCAGCTGCCGACCTGCCATTGGCATCGAAACCCGCGGGTCGGACCCTGGCGCGCTGAACGGTGAGTTCATCAAAAGCGCCCTTTAAGCGTCAGGCTGCCTCCCTCGCGACTCACTCCGATCGCGGGCTCGATCCGCCTCGCGGACGGCTCGCGCGACTCTTTCTTCCAGTTGGTGAACACGCCCAGCACTGCCGTGGTGGCAGCCATGCCCGCAGTGACCCCGATCAGGATGTTCGTTCGCCGCTCCTTCTTGCGGCCCTCCTCGAGAAGGGACTCCGCCTGCTGTTCGGGCGTCGGTGAGGCGTTGTTGTTGATGCCGGGGGAGTTCGCGTTGCGCGCGGCCGACTCGAAGGCGTCGACACCCCGGTTCGCATCGATACCGGACCAGACAGTGACTGCGCCGAGGGCAAGCGTGGCACTCAATGTCGAAAAGAACACCGCCCGGGGCACGGGTGGGGGTGGGGGCGGAATCGGCGCCACGAACCTCACCTTCTTCACCTCGCCCGCGGAGCCGCGCACCTCGGTCGAGGACTCACCCGCGTCGAACCCCGCTTTGATCGTGTGCAGCATCTGTGGCGTCACGAAGAACGTGGAGTGCTCAACGAGAGCCCCGTCGAGCTCGAGCGTGCACTCGCGGTCGCACTGTGTCGTCACGAGAACGTTCAAGGGCTTAACCGACGCGATGACTTCGTCGGCCACCTGCTTCGAGGTTGCGTCCGTTGGATATTCCTGCCGAAGCTGCAGGGCGAGGTTTGCAGCGCGGATCGCGTTGTCGGCCTTGTAATGGGCGCGCACCGCCTGCGTCAGAGCAATCGGCGTCGGGACCAAACGGTACGCTCGCTCGAACCAGTCGGCGGCGAGCTCGTACCGCTCCGAGAGGTACGCAGAGGTTCCTTGGTCGTAGGCTTCTGCAGCCTTCGCCCGCTCCTCCACCGAAACCTCGTGGGCGCCGCTGTCAGCTGCGGCAACGACGGAAAATACCAAACAGAATGTGAAAGCAAGCACCGAAGTGCAGCACGGGTGTTTAATTCCAGTAGTCATCGGCAAATCCCGCCCTTAACAATAATCAAGAACTGGCTGGGATGCCGAATCAGCTCGCGGGGCCGATGGCCTGGTGATAGCCCTTCCGGTCTAAATTCGTGAGCATCTGACGGAATTCATCTGGCTCCGGCGATCGTACCTCGGCGAGCTCGCGATCGATCGCTCCGTGTGCAACCAGGTGCAAAAGCGACTGATTCATCGTCTGCATGCCCGACGTGCCCTGGCCGGTCTGCATGATGCCGTACATCTGGTGGATCTTGTCCTCGCGGATCAGGTTTCGGATGGCCGCGTTGGGCACCAGCGCCTCGCAGGCCATGGCACGCCCCGGGCCGTCTGCGCGCGCGAGCAGCATCTGGCTCAGCACGCCCTGCAGCACGAACGAAAGCTGGGCGCGAATTTGGCTCTGCTGACCGGACGGAAACACGTCGATGATTCGGTTGATCGACTGTGCGGCCGTGTTGGTGTGGAGCGTTGCGAACACCAAATGGCCCGTCTCGGAGATGGTGAGCGCCGCCTCGATGGTTTCGAGATCTCGCATCTCGCCGACGAGAACGACGTCAGGGTCTTGTCGCAGAACATATTTGAGAGCGTCCTTGAAGCTGGACGTGTCGGAGCCGACCTCGCGCTGGTTCACGACGCAAAGCTTGTTGGAATGAAGGAACTCGATCGGATCTTCGACCGTGACGATATGGTGTCGGTGCTCGCTATTGATCTTGTCGATCATGGAGGCGAGGGTGGTCGACTTACCCGAGCCGGTGGGACCCGTGACGAGCACCAAACCGCGCGGCCGCGTGCAGAGCTCCTCGACCACCGGAGGCACGCCGAGGTCGGACAGCGGTCGGATGTTGAACGGAATTGCCCGGAACGCTCCCGTGACCGCGCCCCGCTGCAGGAAGACGTTGGCGCGAAACCGGGATAGCGACTTGACGCCGAACGAGAAGTCGATTTCGTGCCCCTTTTCGAAGCGCAAACGTTGGTCTTCGGTCATCACCTCGTAGCAGAGCGCCTTGCTCTCGCGTGGCTTCAGAGGTGGGGTGCGCAGGGGCACCAGTGAGCCGTCGATGCGGAGCTGGGGTGGTGAGCCGGTGGTGATGTGAAGGTCCGATGCCCCGCGCTCGACCATCAGCCGCAGCAGTTGCCGTAGCGTTAGCCGCGGTGCCTCTTGAGGAGCTGCCATGAGCTAGAGCATATCAGAGCGATCGGCGTGATGCTCCTAAAGGCGCCGGGTCCAACGACCTCGCCTAAGCCATTCCTGCCTTCTGTACCGAGATCGAATGATGCGTGCGACGGAGTTGGCGACGAGGAAGGATCCTTCGAAACCGAGACCGGGCGACACCTGCTCATTGCAGAGGTACACGCCACGAATCGGGGTGCGTGTAGGCAGTCCACACACGCCAAGCGCTCGACGCGTCGGATAGTCGTAGACGGGGCGCATCGTGGAGGGGCCGCGAGCCCACGGGTGGCTGCTCGTCAGGTCTACACCATCTTGCAGTGCGCTTGGCGGTAGGCCGTCGTGGGGACTGTCGATCCAGAGCGCGTGCTCGTCGAGGAAGGGAATGACGCTCCGGAGAGCGTGAAGTGCTTCTGGACGCACGAAGCGCAGGGGCGAGGATCCCGTGTCGATCAGGTGTTCTTCGACGAGCCGGTGCAGCGTGAGCAGCCCACGATCGTCATCAACCGTGCGAAGCTGCAACCAGAACGCCTTTTCAGGATCGGTGTTGCTGGTACACAGCAGCGCCGATGGCCCGAGGGGCGCCGGGATCACACATCGGCGAACGCACACGTGCACCGCGCAGCGATACCCGCGCGACCGTGGCTCCCCGACGCGCTCGAAGAGCGGGGCCATCGCGCCGCGCTCGGGGAGCAACCGAGAAAGCTCGGCGATCGGGGCGCCGTGGGCGATCTGCCAACAGCCAATCTCCTCGTCGGTCCGCGCGATCGTGATCGTGTGTCCGCGCCGGCCGCCTTGGCGGATCGAAGCGGCGCCGTCGCGCAACCGGACGTCGCCGCCCCAGGAGCCGATTCGCTCGATCAGCGCACTCCGCAGCCAGGTCCAGCCCCCGGCGAGCTCGGTGACGCCCGCAAGGACGTGGCCGGCCAGGCGCGCACGCGTCGCGTCGGAATGCTGGGCGGGTAGAAGCCCGGAAAGGTAGGGAAGCATGCCCTCGAACGCGGTGCGCAGTGGGTGGCCCACGGGGAGCTGGTGCCACGACCCCCACCCTTGGCCCAGACGGTCGTAACGCTGCGCTGCGATCGTCAAAGAGAACTGCTGGCGCTCGAAAAACGTCTCAGGCGGCCATGTCAGGTCACGGCGAAGCACTTCATCGAGCTCGTCGCGGACTTCGCTGAGCGTTCTCGTGATGTCGGCGGCCTGCCGACGCGCTTCGGGAAATGCGCGCGCGATCTCGCGAAGCCAAGGATCGATCCGTGGGTGGACGTCGATTCTGTGCTCGGGAAAGAGAAGCTGTAGGGGAGGGCCATGGTCCAAGGCGCGCTGGCGAACGTCCTGTCGGAGGGCGAGCTCTTCGAGCGTGCGTTGTACCACCGGGCTTCGTAGGCCGGCGGCCGGGAACGCGTGCAGCTCCAAATCGACGTCGCCCAACCGATACGAAGGCTCGGGTGTTCCATGACCGAGCACGAGCACGCGGAGCCCTGCCCGCGAGAGCAGCGCGGCACAGAGCAACGGCTCTGCATGCGCCCCCAACACGACGACGTCGTAGAAGCTCGTCGGCACGGCTCTAGAGGCTAGGCACCACGAGCGCCTGCGTTCCGGTCTCTGGTAGATTCACCGACAGAGGGTCGAGCGTAATCGCGCCGATCGAGATCTGATGAATCACGCGCGGGAGAAGCCGATGCTCCTGCACTTGGATCCGTGCATGGAGCGTCTCCGCGGTGTCTTCCGGGAGAACGGGAACGGCCGCCTGTGCGATGATCGGGCCCGTATCGACCCCAGCGTCGACCACGTGGACCGTGCAGCCGCTGATGCGAACGCCGCCGTCGAGCGCGTCTTGCGGCCCGTCGTGCCCTGGAAAGGCGGGGAGCAGTGCAGGGTGTACGTTGATGATTCGGCCCGGAAACCTCTCGAGGAGCGGTGGGCCGAGGACTCGCATGAAGCCGGCGAGGACCACGAGATCGGGCTTCAGCGACGCGACCTCCTCGGCCAGTGCCTCGTTCCATGCTGCACGGTCATCTCCTTTGCGAAGCGGAACGATCCGCGCGGCAATGCCGCGATCGGCCGCGAGCTCCAGCGCAAGCGCGCCTTTGCGATCGGAAACGACGCCGACGATGTCGGCCTGGCACTCCCCAGCGTCGATTGCGTCGCAAATCGCTTTTAGATTCGAGCCACGACCAGAAACGAGAACCACGACGTTCATCGGTGCCTTACGAAAACGATACGCCTTCGCCCTCGACGACTTCACCGAGCACGAACGCAATCTCACCCGAGGCTTCGAGCTCGGCGATGAGATCGGTCGTGTTATCCGCCCCCACGACCATCACGAATCCGACGCCGAGGTTGAAAGTCCGCCGCATTTCCGGATCCGCGACGCCTCCACGCTCTTTGATGAGCGCGAAGATCGGATCCGGCGTCCAGGCTCTGCGGTCGATCGTGACGCCGAGGCCGGCGGGGATCACTCTCGGAAGGTTTTCGGTCAAGCCACCGCCAGTGATGTGGCACATGGCGTGCACCTCGTGCTCGACCGCGGTGCGCGCTGCCTTCGTGTAGATCCGAGTCGGGCGCAGAAGCGCAGCCCCGAGCGTTCCGTCCGGTTCGTATGGATCGCTGAGCGAGCTTGGCGAATCGCCATCGAGCAAAATCCGTCGCGCCAGAGAAAAGCCATTCGAGTGGAGGCCAGACGAACGTATCCCGACGAGCCGGTCGCCCACGCGAACCCGGGTCCCGTCGATGATCGCCGCGCGGGCCACCACCCCGACGGCAAAGCCGGCGATATCGTATTCGCCAGGCGCATAGAAGCCCGGGAGCTCTGCGGTTTCGCCGCCGAGTAGCGCACATTCCGCCTGGCGGCAGCCCTCTGCAATGCCCTTCACCACGGCCTCCGCCTGGTCGACGTCCAGCTTGGACGTCGCGAAATAATCGAGAAAGAACAAGGGCTGCGCCCCCACCGTGATGATGTCGTTCACGCACATCGCGACGAGGTCAATTCCAATCGTATCGTGCCGGCCGAGCTCGAAAGCGAGCTTGAGCTTCGTGCCGACGCCGTCGGTGCCCGACACGAGGACCGGATCCTCGATTCCCTGGGGAACCGCACAAAGACCCGCAAAACCGCCGAGCGCGCCGAGCACGTGCGGTGAGCGCGTAGACTGCGCGAGTGGTTTGATCCGCTCGACGAGGCGCTCACCGGCCTCGATGTCGACGCCCGTGTCTCGATAGGTGAGCCCCGCCATGCGGCGGAAGCTAGGCCATCGGTTGCGGCCGGTCAACGAGCAGCGAATCCGTTGACCGCGGCCCGGTCCTCGCGTACACCCGCGACCATTCGAGGGCCGATGACCAGATCGAAGCTCCGTCTGATCGGGCTGCTACTGGTGGCGGCCGGATGCACCGGGAACGCGCGGACGGGTGAAGACCAACCGCTGCCCCAACCGTTGCCCGAGCTCTCGGATGCGCCGAAGCCGGAACGAGAGAAGGCGCGTTTGGTCCGCATCGACGTTTATGGCGACGACGCGAAAGACGCCGCAGGGGTGCGCGTCGTTCTTCTGTTCGAAGGTGCCCCGTTGTTCCGGCAGAAGCAGCTCCCGGCGCAGGGCGTGCTGCCAGCGCGAATCGCGATCGAGCTCGAAGAAACCACGTGGGGTGAGGACGTTCCCACCTCACAGTCGATCGAGCGAGGTGGGTTGGCGCGGGTTCGCTTGGCGACACCCAATCCCCGAGTGGTGTTGGACCTCCAGAAAGAAGCGAGCGGCCGCGTCTTCTATCTCACCGACCCCTACCGTATCGTCGTCGACGTCAGCGCGATGGGCAAAGCGCGCCGTGCGTCGCGGCCGCTCGTGGTTCTCGACCCTGGTCATGGAGGAAGCGAGCCGGGCGCTGCGAACGACCAACATCAGCTCGTCGAGGCTCGAGTCGCCCTCGACCTCGCGAGGCTCACGGCGAATCGGTTGCGCGCGATCATGCCTCGGGCTCGCGTCGTGCTCACCCGGTACGAGGACGTCGACCTCTCGCTCGAGGCGCGCTGCGCGCTCGCCAACGCCATGAATGCGGACGCGTTCGTATCGATCCACCTCAACGCGAGCTCCGAGACGGTTCGAAAGGGCGGGGTGACGACTTTCGTGCTCGACACGACCAACGACCGACAGGCACTTCGGCTCGCGGCACGGGAGAATGGAACCCGTGTGGCCGAGGTGACGGGGATTCAAGCCTTGCTCGCCAAGTATCATCGTCGCGCGCAAGCCGACGGCTCGTCGACGCTCGCACGAAAGATTCAGCGCTACACGTTGAAGCGCGGTCGCGGCTTCGTGCCGAGCTTGGCGGATCGAGGCGTGCGCAGGGCGATGTTCTACGTTCTGGTCGGTGCTCGAATGCCCGCGGTGCTCGTCGAGGCATCGTTCCTGACGTACGAGCCGGAGGCGCGTGCTTTGACGAAGCCGAAGTATCGTCGCGCGCTGGCGGACGGCATTGCATCCGGGATCGCATCGTACCTGCACAGCCGATAGCCCGATAGGTTGCCGCCCTCTTTTTGGACGGTCATACTCGTCGACTGTTGTCCGATGGATCCAGTCCAGTCGTCGATCTTGGTGGGCTCGCACCTACTCTCGGCAAGACGTGTAGCGGCTACCTCGGCGGTTATCGCCGTGCGTTCGAGGATGCCGTGCGCCGTGGCGATCCGGGCGTTCCGACGGCGCGATCCCATGCGCGCGCCCTCGACGGGCTCTTGAGCGCGCTCTACTGTGCTGCGGACGCGGCGACTCGCGCCATGGGGAGCGAGCCCCGCGGGCGCGTTGCACTGGTCGCCGTCGGGGGATACGGCCGATCGACCCTGGGACTGCACAGCGACGTCGACGTCGTATTTCTCTGTGACGATTCCGACGATCCGTTCGTGGGCGCGCTCGCCGAAGGTTTGCTGTATCCCCTCTGGGATCTCGGGGTCGACATCGGGCACGCGGTCCGCAGCGTCGACGAGACGCTTCGTCTCGCGCGGGAAGACATCCGCACCACGACTACGCTGATCGACTTTCGCAGAGTCGCAGGCAGTGGGTCGATCCTCGACGATCTCGAGCGTGGCGCACGCGAGCAGGTGTTCGAGCCCCACTTGCAAGACTTCCTCAACGCGCTCGAGCAGGACACGGAGACGAGGCACCGGCGCTTTGGCGGGAGCTTGTACCTTCTCGAGCCGGACGTGAAACAAGGGCGCGGCGGCTTGCGGGACATGGACGTCGCAGAGTGGGCGGCTCGGGCGCGCTGGGGCGCCCGAGACGAGCAGGACTACGTCCGCACGGGCGCGCTTCTCGCACGCGAGGTCCGGGAGCTAGAGGACGCGCGTGAAATGCTCTGGCGGGTTCGCAACCTTCTCCATCTTCGCGCCGGCCGGCAGCAAGACCGGTTGACCTTCGGGGATCAGGAAGACATTTCGCAGGAGCTCGGCTTCGTCGACGGAGTCACGCTCGGCGTCGAGCAGTTCATGCAGGCCTACTACCGACACGCTCGCATCGTCGCCCTGACGGCGGAGCGAATGCTCGATCGTGCGCGTCCTCGCAATCGCGAACGAGCCTCGACTTTTCGAAAGCTCGCGCACGGCATCATCCTCGCGGACGGCTCGATCACCCTGGAGAAATCGGAACGGCTTTCCGGCGACCCTGCGCTGGCTTTTCGTTTTTACCGGCAGGCGCTTCGTCATCACAAGCGGCCCGATCACTCCGCGCGGGACGCGATCGCGCGCATTTCGCCCGATATACGATGGCGGCTGCGGCTTCAGGATTCGGAAGAAGCCACTCAGCTATTCCTGAGTCTGCTCAAGAACGTCGACGAGTCGCCGTTTCGGAGTGGCTCCACGGTTGCGGAATTGCACGAAGTGGGTCTCGTGTCCGCGATGATCCCGGAGTTCGAGCCGCTCGTCGGGCGCGTCTATCACGATGTTTTTCACGTCTACACGGCGGATGTGCATGCTGTGAAAGCGCTCGAGGAGCTCCAGGCGCTGACTCGTGGCGAGGCGCGCGGCCGCTCGCTTTCTACCCGTCTCGCGGCAGAAGCCCCGAGGCGCCTACCTCTTTTCTTGGCGGTGCTTCTGCATTCGCTTGGGCGCACGCGGGGCCGCGACCAAGAGGAAGCCGGGGCGCGGCTCGCGAAAAGCGTCGCCCTGCGGCTGGGCTTGAGCGCGGTCGACGCCGAGCACGTTGCGTGGCTGGTGCAGCACCAGCGGTCCCTCTATCGCTGGGCGACACAGCGCGACATTCACGACCCGCACAGCCTGGCCGAGATCGTGAAGCTGGTCGAAACCCCGGAACGGCTACGCGACCTGTTTTTGAGCACGTTCACCGTCATTTCCACGGTGAACCCCAAGGCGATGACCTCTTGGAAAGCCCGCGCGCTCGAAGACCTGTACCTCGCCACGCTTGCGCAGCTCGAATCGGGAAGCGCGCCCATCCAGACCGAGAACCGCGTGCTCGAAGTGAAACTTCAAGCGGTCGTCGGCTTTGCAGGGGATGCCGGTCAAGACGAGCTTCAAAGCTTCATCGACGAAATGCCGGATCGCTACTTCCTCGCCAATCCCGTCGACGTGGTGCGGCGCCATGCGCGCATTTCGCGCGATCGGTCGGAGGGGATCGCGACCGTCCGGGTCGGGCCGGGGCCGAGCGAGGACGTCGAGGAAGTCGTGGTGATCTCCGCAGACCGTTCGGGCCTGCTCGCAGACCTGACCGCGGTCTTTGCCGCGCACGATCTCTCTATCCTCACCGCACAGATCTACACTCGGCAGCGCACGTCCGGAGACGAGGTGTTCGACGTTTTCTGGGTGAGGGTAGGCGACCACACGCCGACGCCAACGCGGCTCGGCGAGGAGCTTCAGGAGGATCTCGCGCAGAGGATCACCAATCGAATCTCGGCGCAAGATTTGATCGCCCGACAGAGCACGCCTCCACCGTGGTCCGTGCGGCCGGGGCCTGACGTTCCGACGCACATCAGCGTCGACAACAACGCATCGGCTCGGTACACCGTCGTGGACGTCTTCACCCGCGACCGGGTCGGACTACTCCACGAGATCGCGCGCACGTTTCATCAGCTCGACCTCACCATCGGGCTTTCGAAAGTGAATACCGAAGGCCAGAGCGTGGCAGACGTGTTCTACGTGGCAGACCGCGACGGCAACAAGGTCCGTGACCTCGAGCAGCTCAAGCGCGTGCAGAACGTGCTCTACAACCGCATCCTCGCGCTCCACGCGCGCGCAGAGGACACGTGACGGCGCGGAATGCCCTGCTGGCCGGCGCGTTTCTTTCGTTGGCTGCGGGGTGCGGCTCCACGCAGACCTCCGCACCGACGACGGCAAATGTCGAGCTCAGCCGGCCCGGGGCCAGCCCGGAAGTGATGCGCGGCGAGCGGCTCCTCGCCGAGGGCAAGATCGAAGATGCGAAACGCGTGTTCGAGCAGGCGGTCGTCGACGAGCCTCGCGATGCGCGAGCATGGCTCGACTTGGGTTTGGCGCGAGAGGCGGCGGGAGACGCAGCAGGCGGAGAAGCGGCATACCGGCGCGCGACCGAGCTCGACCCCGGATTTGCCGAAGCGTTCAACAATCTCGGGGTGATCCTTCGAGAGCGCGGCAGGCTGGGCGACGCGATCCCGTTGCTCGAACGCGCCGTCGCGCTGGACCCGGAGCACCCAGCCGCGCCTTTCAATCTCGCGCTGGCCTACGAGGAACGCGGCGACATCGAGGCGGCGGAGGCACAGTACTTGGCCGCGATCGACCGGCTTCCGCGCGATCCCATTCCGCGCATCAACCTCGCGATGATGCTCATCGATGCGGGTCGTCGAGGCGAAGCCGCGGAGCAACTGCGCGCGGCGCGTCCGTTCGTTCACAGCGATGTGCTTCTTTCGATCGCGGTTGGAGAAGGCCTACGGCGCACCGGGCACTCAGACGAAGCCGTGTCCGTGCTCACGAACGCGCTGCGGCAGTCTACCGATCCGCCTCCGACGGAGCTTCTCGCCGAGCTCTCGCTCGCGCACTACGCCCGCGGCAACCTCGCAGACGCCGAAGCCACGATGCGCCGGGCGATCGCACAGGACGAGCTAGACCCTGCGCTTCAGTACGCATATGGGTCGATCCTCGCCAAGCGCGGCGAGATCGGAAAGGCGCGTTCCCACCTGCGCCGGACCATCAAGCTCGACCCCGGCGGTCCTTACGCCGACCGGGCGCGCGCGAGGCTCGAAGCGCTCAACCGGTAGCCGATCGAAAGTCGAGGCCGACCAGAAACACTTCGTAACTCTCGTCGCGCGTCGCTTTGGGCCGAATGATTCGCACCTTGCCGAAGACCTTACGAAGCGCAGCGCGCGCGTCCTCGAGCTCGGCGCCCTGAAAGATCTTCGCGACGAACGTTCCGCCAGGCTCGAGCACGTGCTCCGCGAGATGCAGTGCACGCAAGACGAGCTCATAGCTCTTGTATTGGTCGGCATGCCGCTGGCCCGTCGTCTTTGGCGCCATGTCGCTCAACACCAGGTCGAAGGGGCCGCCGAGCGTCGCCGGATCCGCTTCGAAGGCGTCGAGCGTCCGGATTTCAGCATGGGGAGGCAGGGCCGCGTCGGTCTCTCGAGTGTCGACCCCCACCACACGCCCCTGGGGGCCGACACGCTCAGCGGCGTAGAGTGTCCACGAGCCCGGGCTCGCTCCGAGATCGAGAACGCGCTGGCCTCTTCGGAATAGCCCGACCCGTCGATCGATCTCCTCGAGCTTGTATACCGAGCGTGCCGGGTACCCTTCGCGCCGCGCGCGACGTCCGTGGTGATCCTGCTTCCGGCGGCGAGCCAGCTAGCCCTCTTCGGCGGGCTCTGCGGCTTCGTCTTCGGCTGCAGGCGGGGCGGGCGGCTCGGGGAGCGGCACGGGCGCCTTCTTGATCGCACCCTTCACGGTGACGAAACCGTTTCGCGGCCCTGGCACGCCGCCATCGACGAGAACGATGTTTTCGTCGGACAGCACCCTGACGATCTGCAGGTTCAGCACGGTGGCTTTCTTGTTGCCGTACTGCCCGGCCATCTTCTGTCCGCGAAGGGTTCGCCCGGGGGTCATGTTCTGCCCGATCGAGCCGCCGTGGCGCTTGTACTCGTGTGTGCCGTGTCCGACGGTGCCGGCCCCGGCGAAGTTGTGACGCTTCATGACGCCCGTAAACCCGCGGCCCTTGCTAGTGCCCGATACGTCGACGAACTGGCCGTCCTGAAAAATGTCTGAGACGCCGAGGACCTGCCCGACTTCGAACCGCTCGAGCAGCGCGTCGTCGACACGGAATTCCCGCACGACGCGCGGGGCGTCGAGGCCCGCTTTCTTGAAGTTGCCGGCGTCGGGGCGATTCACCAGCTTTTCGCGGCGGCTTCCGAATCCGAGCTGGAGCGCAGCGTAGCCGTGCTCGGCGGGCGTGCGCTTGCCCATGACGACGCAGGGGCCCGCTTTGATCGCAGTCACCCGGCGAACCTCCCCGTCATCGAGGAAGATTTGCGTGTTGCCGAGCTTGGCGCCGATCAATCCGGGATTCGTATTCACAGGTGCTCTCCCCCGAAAAAGGGCCGGAAGAATAGTGAGGGGCCGTGCCGAGTCAAGGCGGATACGAAAAGACGCCTGCGGGAGCGCTATTCCTCGAGTGCAAAGACCCGTAGCGCATTGTCGTAGGTCGCTTGGGCCAGCGTCTCCGGGTCCTCTCCGCGCAGCTCGGCAACCCGGGCTGCGGTATAGGCTACATACGCGGGTTCATTGAGCTTTCCGCGTTTCGGGATCGGCGCGAGGTATGGGGCGTCGGTTTCGATCAGGAGAGCGTCGAGGGGCTGCTTTCGCGCGGCCTCCTGGACGGCCACGGCCTTTTTGAAGGTGACGATGCCGCTGAACGAGGAAACGAATCCGAGGTCGAGCGCGGAGGACGCGAAGGCTGCGTCCTCGCTGAAGCAATGGATGATGCCACCGACGTCCCTCGCGTCTTCTTCGCGCAAGATCCGAAGGGTGTCTTCGGGTGCGGACCGCGTATGGATCACGAGCGGCTTGCCGAGCTCCTTGGCGATCGCGATCTGCCGCCGAAACGCATCTCGTTGGGCAAGGCGCGGAGAATGGTCGTAGTGGTAGTCGAGCCCGGTTTCGCCGATGGCCACCACCGACTCGTCCGCCCCAGCTTCGCGGATCGCTTCGCTCAGCGTTCCGTCGAGGTGCTTGGCATCGTGAGGGTGGACGCCCACGGTGGCACTGATGCGACCAGGATGACGTGCTGCGATTGTAACGGCCGAGCGAACGGACGCGACGTCCCGGGCGCAGCCGATGCTAGTGATCCGTCGTACGCCGGCGTCGGCAGCGCGCGAAAGTACGGCATCGAGATCGTCCAACAGGCGTGGGTCGTCGAGGTGGCAATGCGTGTCGAACAACATCGGGTGCTCGCTACGGAGGGTGATCCGTGCCTCGGAGTGAAGCAAGCAAGGCCTCGGCCTCCTGGCTTTGGGGCGCGAGCCGCTCGAGCGCGGTCTCGTACACCGCGCGTTCGCGCCGCCGGCTCTTTTGGATGGCGCGAGCGAGGTCGGGCACGAGATCCACGAGCCCAAGCTCGCCGACCAGCTCGACCGCGTACTGTCTCGCCTCGATCCGCCAGCTCCGCACGACGCTGCGGATCACGTTGATTCCGACCGGCTCGCCGAGCTTCACGAGCGCGCGCGCAGCCGCGACCCGCAGTATCGGCGAAGAACGCCAGCGATGCTTGGCCAACCGGAGCAGTGCGCTTCGAGATTCGTGATCTTCGAGATCGCCGAGCCCAATTGCGGCGGTGAAAGCCCGGTCCGGGTGCGCGAGCCCAGCGCGCAAGACCGACGCGCCGCGCGAGTCGCCGAGAGAGGCAAGCGCGACCGCCGCGGTGAAGCGAACCGGATCCGACGGGTCTTGCAGCAAGCGAACGATCGCGTCCGCGCTCTGCCGATCATCGAGCTCCCCGAGGCACTGGGCGGCGAGCATGCGCACCTCCGGGTCCTCGTCTCGAAGTCCGGCGCGAATTCGAATTGCATGCTCGGCGCCCAGCCACGACAGGGTCCAAATCGCCGAAAAGCGCATGTCCGGGCGAGGATCGTCGAGGAGGCTCGCGATCGCGGAAGCGCCGTCGATTTGGTCGATGCGCCCAACCGAGAGCACCGCCGCCTGTCGCGCCCCGGCGTGCGGGTCGTCGAAGCCGCGACGCAAGACGCCCAGCGCTTCCTCGGCGCCCAGCAGGCCGAGTGACTCGAACGCGGCTTCGCGGACGCCCCCGGTCGAGTCTTCGGCGAGCGCGAGGAGACCGCGGACCGCTTCGTCGCGGCGCCCCGGGGGCGGCTCCGCGAGCCGGGCGGCCGCGGCGCCTCGGAAGCGGGGTTGCGCCGCTCGCACGTCACGCAGCGCAGCGTCGAAAGTCGGCGCGAGCTGCGGGATCACTTCGCCCGGGATCCCGGATCCACGTCCTCGTCGACGCTGAGCACGCGTAGGCTCGAGTCGTCGCTCGCGGCGAGGAGCATTCCCTGCGACTCCAGTCCCATCAGCTTTCGCGGCTTCAGGTTGGCGACGATGATCACGCGGCGGCCGATCAAATCCTCGGGCGCGTAGTGCTCGGAAATCCCCGCGACGATCTGGCGGGGCGTCGACTCGCCCACGTCGACGGTGAGCTTCAGCAGCTTCTTGCTCTTTTCGACTTTCTCGGCAGTTTTGACGACCGCGACACGAAGGTCGACCTTCATGAAGTCGTCGTACTCGATGAACGATTCGGTGTCTTGCTCGGGTTGTTGCATGGCGGATGCCTCTTGCTCGTCTGCGCCGCGAGCGCCCACTCCGAGACGCTCGAGAATTGCTCGCTCCTGACTTTCGTCGAAGCGTGGGAAGAGTGGGGAGGGTGCCTTGGTGTCGCTGCCCGACCTGAGCCCGCCCCAGGCGCTCGGCCACAGGTCGAGCTCCTCGATGGGAAGAAGTGGCGGTGCGCCGAGCTGCTTGCGGAGCTCGTTGCACTTCCGAGGCATGACCGGAAAAAGCAGGATCGAAAGCCAACGAAGCGTTTCGAGAACCGTGTAACAGACCTGTCGGAGGCGGGTCTTGTCGTCTTGCTTCGCGAGCTTCCAGGGCTCCGTCGTGTCGACGTACTTGTTGGCCGATGACACCAGCTCCCAAATCGCATCGAGCGCCCGATGGAAGGCGAGCGCCTCGAAGTGCGTCGCTGCGACTCGGGAAAGCTCCTTCGCGCGCTCGATCAGCGCGCGATCCGGTGGCTCGAGCTCATCGAAGTCCACGCTCGGAACGCGCCCGTCGAGGTGCTTCTTGAGGATGGAGGCGACGATCCGGTTCATCAAATTGCCGCGGCCGTTGGCGAGCTCGCCGTTGTAGCGGTTGATCAGGTTTTGATGGCTGAAATCTCCGTCTTGGCCGAAACCGACCTCCCGCATGAAGTAGTAGCGAAGAACGTCGGCCCCAAAAGCCTCGACGAGGGGGCCCGGTGGAAGGAAGTTGCCCAGGGATTTCGACATCTTTTCGCCGTTGACGGTGAGCCAGCCGTGAGCCCAGATCTGTGTCGGCACGCGAATGCCCGCGCTCATCAAGAACGCCGGCCAATAGATCGCGTGAAAGCGCAAGATGTCTTTTCCGACGATGTGGACGATCGATTCCGACGCCTGCCAGAACTCGTCGTAGAGCGGGGCGGCGCCCGGGTCGGCCGGACCACCGAGCGCGCTCACGTAGTTCATCAACGCGTCGAGCCAGACATAGACGACGTGCTCGGGGTCGTCCGGGACTGGAACGCCCCAGCGGAAGCTCGTCCTCGAAATCGAGAGGTCCCGTAGCCCCTCCTTGACGAACGACTTCACCTCGTTGAAACGCGCTTCGGGCTGCACGAACTCCGGGTGTGCGTCGTAGAAATCGAGAAGGGGTTTCGTGTAGTTGCTCAGCCGAAAGAAATAGCTCCGCTCTTTGATTCGCTCGACCGGGCTTCGGTGGATGGGGCAAAGATTGCCCTCCAGGAGCTCTTTCTCCGTCTTGAACGACTCGCACCCGACGCAGTACCAATCTTCGTAGTCGTCGAGATAGATGTCGCCGTTGGCGTTCATCAGCTTCCACAGCGCCTGCACGTTCTCCCGGTGCTGTGCCGAGGTCGTTCGAATGAAGCCGTCGTGCGCGCACTCGAGCTCTTCCCAGGCAAGCCGAAACGGGGCCGCCATCCGGTCCACGAAGTCCTGCGGCGCGAGACCCTCTTCGCGCGCTCGACGCTCGATCTTCAGGCCGTGCTCGTCGAGGCCCGTCAGAAAATAGGAGGGCTTTCCCCGAAGACGCTGGTAGCGCGACACCACGTCTGCGGCCACGGTCGAGTACGCGTGGCCGATGTGCGGGCGATCGTTCACGTAGTAGATCGGCGTGGTGACGTAGTACGGACGTGCCATGTCGCGCCCGAGACTAGCCAAAATCGCGGGCGACGCTAGCGGAGGCGGCGCAGACCAAATAGCAAGGCGTCGAGCGATGCCTGTCGGTTCGCGTTCTGTTGCATCGATCGAACGCATTCGAGAATCATCGACACCCGCTCGCAGGCCACATCGGGGGACACCGAAGCAGCGCGCTCACGAAGATCATCGCCGAGCGCGCGAAAGCCGAGTTGCTCGTCGGGAAGATCGAGGCCGCTGATCGCGAGGTCGCGGTAGAACGCTTGAAGACTCAGGAGAACGAGCTCGAGATCATCGCGCCGTGCGAGCTCCTCGGCGATTTCGACCAGAGAGCCGGGGCCTGAGCCCCCGATCGCGTCGTCGACCGAGACGACGAGCTCCGTTACTTCCTCGACCGTTCCGTCTCTTGCAAGCGTCAGCGCAACGTCGGCGCGGCCCCCGCTCAGCGTCACAGCCGCTGCGATCGACCGATCGGGCACCCCCTCGCGCGCGAGAATGTCGGCGATGGCGGCGTCGGGTAGCCGCGCGAAACGAAGTCGTTGGCAGCGTGATCGGATCGTGGGCAGCAGCGAATCGGGGCGCTCGGTCGTCAAGATGAAATGAACGTTGGGGCGGGGCTCCTCGAGCGTCTTGAGCAGCGCGTTTGCGGCCTCGGGCTGGAACTCTGGGAACGAAACATCTGCCTCGGGGAAGATCAGAAACGTCGCGCTTGCCTCGAACGGGGCGAACTGAGCGAGCGGCAAGATCTCGCTGCGCAGGACCTCGACCTGAATGTTACGCTTGCCTTCGTCGCGCGGCCGAAACACCCGAACGTCGGGGTGCGTCCCAGACTCGATTCGGTCGACGATGCGAGGATCCCCCCCGGCCACGACGTCGGTCGCGAAGCTCACCGCGGCAAGCTCCTTCCCGACCCCGCTGGGGCCATCGAACAGGTAGGCCGATCCGACTCGACCGCGCGCTCGGGCCTGCTGAAGCGCGCGCACGGCGGCATCCTGCGCTCGAACGGAGTCGAGTGCGCTCACTGGCCCGACCCTCCCGTGAAGATCGAGACCGCGATCGCTTGGACGGCGTCGACCACCTCGTCCGCAGAAAACGCGTCCGGGTCGGCAAAAGCCTGCATCACCAACCCATCCAAGAGCCCGATTACGATACGCGGCAGGATGTCGAGGGGAATCCGTGGCTCGAGACCGACAGCGATCAGATTCTCCTCGAGATAATCTCGGATCTGCTGTGCACCAAGCTCGTAGAACTCGGCGAGCTTCGGCCTCAGGGACTCGTCATAGAGGCTGAGGGCCAGAAGATCGGCGACGACGAGTGCCTCGTTGGTTCGCTCGACGCGTGTTGCCCAAAGCTCTTCGAGCGACTTGCGAAGCGCCTCGAACGGATTGTCGGACGGGGACCAGGCCTGCAAGGTTCGCGCCTGCACGACGTTGCACGCCGTCTCGAGCACGGCGTGAATCAGCGCTTCCTTGGTTGGGTAGTGGTAGTGCAACGCGCCCTTGCTCATGCCCGCCTCTTTGGCGATCTCCAGCAGGCTCGTTCGAGCATAGCCCTGGCGCGCGAGAACCCGGATCGCTGCATCGATGATCTGCTGAGAGCTGATCGCACTCTTTGCGTACACCATCAATCCCGGACCATGACGCCTGGCGCTGGGGCTCGTCAACCGCTTGTGCTAGAGCCGCCCGGTGAGCGAAAAAGGTCAGTCGCTGTCGCGGCTCGTCGAAGTGATGCGCACGCTGCTCGGGCCCAACGGTTGCCCTTGGGATCGTGAGCAGACTCTCGAGACGCTTCGCCAATACGTGATCGAAGAGGCTTATGAGGTCGTCGATGCGATCGATCAAGGGACGCCGGAGATGCTTCGCGAAGAGCTCGGGGACTTGCTACTGCAGATCGTCTTTCAAGCCGCCCTGGCAGAGCGGCAAGGGTGGTTCGACGTCGATGGTGTCGTCGACGCGATTTGCGAAAAGCTGGTGAGGCGGCACCCTTGGGTCTTTGGCGATCAGCGCGTCGAGGACGCGAGCGGCGCCGTCAATAGCTGGGAAGCCATCAAGGCGAACGAAAAGAAGACAGGCGGCGCCCTGAGCGGCGTCCCAGTTGCCTTGCCCGGGCTACTCAGAGCCGTGCGCGTAGGTGAAAAAGCAAGCGCGGTCGGCTACGACTGGCCCGACGCCGGGGGTCCGCGACACAAGATCGATGAAGAGCTTCGCGAGCTCGACGAGGCTGCCGAGCGCAAAGACGCTGCGGCGCTCGAGCACGAGCTCGGGGATCTGCTGTTCGCGCTCGCTACCTACGCACGAAAGCAATCGCTCGACCCGGAGGCGGCACTGCGGGCTTCGCTCAATCGCTTTGCGACGCGGTTTCGCCACTGCGAGCTCGCCGCGAAATCCGAGGGCAAGGACCTGCGCGACTACGACGACGCCGAGCTGGACGTGCTCTGGGAGCGAGCGAAAACCGCCGAGCGCGAATCCTGACCCCTGCGGCTCAAAGCCGCTCCACCGGAAAGGCCATCGTCGATTGGATCGACTCGGCGCCGAGGAGCAGCATGAGAAGTCGATCGACCCCGAGCGCGTTTCCCGCGCTCTCGGGCATGCCCCGCTGCAAGCCCTCGATGAAGCGTTCGTCGATCGGGTAGACCGGCGCGCCCGCAGCCTTCCGCGTCGCCCGGTCGTGCTCGAATCGGCGGCGCTGCTCGACGGCGTCGGTCAGCTCGCCAAACCCATTGCAGAGCTCGACTCCGTGAAAGAAGGCTTCGAAACGATCCGCGCAGCCATTGGGCTTGATCCTCGCGAGAGAGGCCATCGAGCGAGGCCAGTCTGTGACGACGACAGGCCGGTCCGCGCCGAGCCGAGGCTGCACCTCCTCGGCCCAGATGCGAAAGAAGCTCTCCTCGTCCACGAGCACCGCATCGACGGTTCGATCGGCGTGAGCACGAAGCGCGTCGTCGACTGAGAGACGCGGCCAAGGGGGCTCCAGCTCGGGCGTCCACTTGCCGAGCGACTTCGCGGCGAACGCGACGAGCGCCTCCGTGTCGGCGATCAAATCGTCCGAAGTGGCGGGTGCGCGATACCACTCCAGCATCGTGAACTCGCGTTCGTGGTGCCGGCCGTACTCCTCTGCGCGATAGCTCCGGCAGAGCTGAAACACGCGCTTTGCGCCCATGCAGAGCAGGCGTTTCATCTGATACTCCGGGCTGGTCGCGAGCCACCCCACGGATCGCCCAGCCGGGTCGCGGACCTCGAACGCGCGCAGGTGCGGGTCGAGGCCCGGTGAGGGCACGACCGTGGGTGTCTCGACCTCGATGAAATCGCGCTCGGCGAAGAATCGGCGGATGGCTGCCAACAGCGCCGCGCGAGTCTCCAACGTCCGAAGCAGAGCCGGATCGGCAGGCGCCGACACAGCGCCCTCAGCCTTTGACGCGCTCCACGTACTCGCCGGTGCGCGTGTCGATCTTGAGCTTGTCGCCCGCGTTGACGAACAACGGCACGTTGACCTGCAGACCGGTTTCGAGTGTGGCGGGTTTGGTCGTGTTGCTGCTGGTGTCGCCCTTGAACCCAGGCTCGGTTTCGGTCACCTCGAGCTCTACGAACGTGGGCGGAGTCACGTCGATCGGCCGGCCCTCGAAGAGCATCACGTCGACCTCGGTGCCGTCGAGCAAGTAGTTGACGTTGTCGCCGAGCTGCTCGTTCGATAGCGAAAGCTGTTCGTAGCTTTGAGTGTCCATGAACACGCGCGCTTCTCCCTCGGGATAGAGGTACTGCATGGTGCGTTCTTCGGTGTCCGCCTTTTCGAGCTTTTCGCCGCTCTTGAAGGTTCGGTCGATCACCGCGCCCGTCATCATGTTCTTGATGCGCGTGCGAATGAAGGCCTGACCCTTGCCTGGCTTCACGAACTGGTGATCGACGACTGCGTACGGCACGCCGTCGAGCAGCATCTTGAAGCCTTTCTTGATGTCTGAGGTGTCTGCCATGAGCTACTTCTCGCGGATTTTCTGAGAGCTGACGAGTAAATCGCTCGGCCGCTCGGGGGTCTCGCTGTTTTCAGCGGTAATCTGCAGCTCGAACTCGCGCAAGAGCGTCGGAAACGAGCCCTTGGCGACCCGCGCGTCCTCGTCGTAGTCGAGCAAGCCCTGCCTCGACGGAGCTTCCCCAGGCGCGACGAACCAGACCACGTAGTGCGTGAGGCCGAGCTCGATCTTTTCGGGTGGATCGAGGTAGTCGAGGATGACCGAGACCAGGATCTGACCGCCATCGATTTTCTCGGTTTCGATTTCTCCGTGCGCGGCCGGCACGTATGCGCTTCCCACCAGCGCATAGTCCGCCGGAGGATTACAGCCGGAGACGATCGCGAACGCGAACAGCGTGACTAGACGTGACCCCACGGCACCCTCTCGCCTGGGCTTGTAAGCGGCCGGTGTTGCCTCGTCAAGCGCCTGCCCTTGCCTCGGGTCCGGGTCGGTTGTACCCCAGGTTTTATGCGAGACGTCGACGACGAAGTTCGACAGATCAAGAAGGAGATCGTCGAGAGCCGCGGCCTCATCATCAAGACCAACAACCTGGTCAATGCGCTCGGCGCCGACATCAAATCGATCTCCAAGCGGCAGGCCGGGTACGAGCGTCGCTTGAACTGGAACAGCTGGGTCGCCATCGCCGTCATCGGAATCCTGTCGTTCGCCGGGCTCAAGCTCTACTTCGATGCCGAGCTCAACAGCGTTCGCTCGGAGATGAGCAGCACGGAGTCGACGGCCGAAGCGCTCCGGAGCGACCTCGGTGACGAAGTGCGGCGCGCCTCCGATCGAGCGACCGCGGCCGCAAGAGCAGCCAAGTTTTACGATCTGGTTCGCGCGCGAAAGCGAGCGGAGGTCGTTCGTGAATATCCAGCGATGGCCAAAGAGGCGCTCTCTCCGGCGGAGGCCGCGGTCTTTCGCGATTTCGAGCAGCAGTTTCGCCAAGACCTTTCATTGGAGGCTTACCAAAAAGGGCTCGCGCTCGCCGAAAGCAGAAAGCACGACGAGGCGATCCAACGCTTTCGAGAGGCGATCGAGCTTCATCCCAATGGTTCCCACGTTCCCGCGGTCAAGTTGAGCCTGGCGTCGTCCCTTCGCGCCGAAAAGCGTCCCGGCGAAGCCTTGGTTTTCGCCCAGCAGGTGGCGGACCAAACCGCAGATGCGTCGCTGCAGCCCGACGGGTGGTGGCTCGTAGCGCTCTGCGCACGCGACCTCGATGACCTGGACACCGCCCGGGACGCGCTCAAGCTCCTCATCAACAAGTGGCCGAGGTCTGCGCTATCTCGCGAAGCGAGGCCACTACTACGTCAGGTGACGCGCGAATCGTATCTCGGCAAAAAAGCAGCAGCCGCGGCGCCCGCAGTCACGGTGGACTGACGCCTGCAAGAATTGCGCGTCGACTCCGCGTGTAACGTGTGCCACCTTGGAGGTCGATGGTGAGGCCGCGCGTCGCTTTCGTAGGATCCGGTGGTGCCGCCAAAGGCGTCGCGCACATCGGCGTTCTCCGGGCGATGGAAGAGCTCGGCATCGAGGCCGACGTATGCGTGGGTGCGTCCGCAGGTGCGATTGCGGGCGCCTTCTACACACAGGGGTACACGCCGGCGCAAATGATCGACTGGTTTCGGCCGTTTTGGCAGCGAGGGCTCGAAGCGCCGCCGCTCAAGGCGCGATACTTTCTAGGCTTGCCGAACCAGGAGCAGCGGCGAAGCTGGGGCTATCTGGTGAGTGGGCTTGTGTCGATCGACCGGTTCGAGCGCTTCGTAGCCGAACAGCTCCCGACCGATGACTTTCGAAATCTCGACAAGCACTTGTTGGTCACCGCCGCAGACGTCGACGGGCGCGGCCGGGTGGTGTTCGGCCGAGGCTATCGAGACAACGTGCCGATCAGCAAAGCCGTGGCCGCATCGACGTGTGTGCCGGGTCTCTTTCGCCCCCACCGCATCGGCGATCGGTACTACGTCGACGGTGAAGTCGTGCGCACCCTCAGCATCGATTTGGCGGTCGAAGCCGGCGCCGATGTCGTCATCATCTCCAACGTCTACCGACCTCACGTCGGTCGGGCAGGGAGCCCATCGCTCGTCCATCAGGGCGGGCTCGCGGTCGTGCGGCAGTCGCTGAACATCATCTTGAACGAGAAAGAAAAGCGCGGCATCGACTTGATCCACAAGATGTACCCGCAGATTCAAGTCCTCGTGGTCTCGCCCGACCTCGGACGGTTGCCGTTCACGTCGCGTCTCCACGCGCGAACGATGCTGCGGCGCGGCTACCGCGACGCACTCCGCATCCTCGCCAAAGCCAAACGCCGCGGCGTCTTCGACGTCGCCCCCAACGTCCGCAGCATCGGCGAGGCGTAGGAAGAAAAAGGGGACAGTCCCCTTTTTCGAAGGGTTAAGTGTCCTTCGGTGGCACGGGGGCGGTCGCAGGATTGGGGGCAGCGTTTGGTTTAATTACATCCGACCCGCCCACCCCCACCCGTAATCCTCCCTGCGCGCCCGTCGCTTCGCTTGGGCTTGCCGGCGCATCCGCGCCGGGCTTCGCCCTGCGGGCTCGCGCT
>JBFGKE010000009.1:0-96398 GCA_041576815.1 Polyangiales bacterium | reverse complement strand
TTCATGGCCATGATGGGCATGGTCGAGCCTTGGGAAGGCACCCAAACCACCTTGTACGCCGCCCTCGCTCCCGAAGTCGAAGCCCACCCAGGCGCCTACTACAGCCAAACCGGCACCTACCGCGACAAATCCAAAAACGGCGGCGGCTGGCCCCTCGAATCCCCAAACCCCAACGCCCACGACGACGCCACGGCCCAACGCCTCGACGAACTGAGCCACCAACTCGTGGGGTTCGAGGGCTCATGACCCAAGCCCAACGCTAATCCCCAGCTAGCCGAGCTCGCCGAAAGGAACGCGCGCCTTCAGCGCTCGCCCGGGGCGCGCGCAATCGCGCAACTTCGCAGGCATGCGACCGATAACTCCCACCACGGGAGTAGCATGCAGGCTCATTTGCAAGAACATGTCAAATATGACATAGAGAGATTATGGCTAGATGCCCGATAGACCCCAAGTGGCGAATCATCTACCGGGTGGACGCCGACGCGATCGTCATTGCCGATGCTTTCGCAAAGAAGAGCCGCAGCACACCCAGGTCCGCGCTCACGCGTGCAGCGCGTCGGATCCGGCTCTACGACGAGGCCTTCCGATGAAAGCCGCAAAGCGAAGGCGCCTTGAAGCGGCCGGCTGGAAGGTGGGGTCGGCCCAAGACTTCCTCAACCTCACCGACGAAGATGTCGAGTACATCGAGCTCCATCTCTCCCTCGCGGCCTTTCTGACCAAACGAAGAAAGTCTCTCGGTTACACCCAAACCCAAGTCGCCGACCTCATCGGCTCCAGCCAATCCCGCGTCGCCAAAATGGAAGCCGGCGATCCAAGCGTCTCCGCCGACCTCCTCATCCGCACCCTCCTCGCCCTCGGCGTAAACCGAAAGCAAGTGGGTAGGGCGATCGGCGCAGCCGCCTCCGCGTAACCGTCGAAGCCTGGGACATCCCCGCAGTCAACACCGCCCGCCCAAAGGCGCTACAGTGAAGCCGGCGGCTCACACTCCGGCCACCGCCACACATCCGGCTGCACCTCGAAGAGCTCCGAGAAGAGCGGGTGGTCGACGTCGTGGTCAATAAACGTCACGGACGACGCCGAAACCGAAACTATGCCCCCGAACAGGTACACCTCACCATCGGCGTTCTCGCCAACCGCTAGCGCATTGAGACGGGCGGGGTGGGGTCCGACGCAAGCGACGGGAGTCGGTTCCTCGAGGCATCTCATTTTCAGGTCGAGCCTCGAACCCGAGTAAAATTCGCACTCGGGCTTCGCATCGCACGCTTCGAGCTCGCGCTCTTCGCACGCGACACCCTCCACCGTCGGTTCCAGGGATGCCGAAAGGCACGTGCTGGCATAGTCGTTGGCGACGCCGCTCGTGCGCAAATCCTGCAACAGGCAGAGCTCGCCTTGGGCGCACTGAGAATGCAAAACGCATCTCGGCATGCAGAAGGTTTCCGGGCCCGAGCCCGTCCGCACACACGCCATACCGTCGTCGCAAGACGTGAAGCAAGGCCGGTTCGCCTGCCCGTCGCTGCAGTGCACGAGCAACGGAACAAGGCACAAACCAAGCAGGTGAAGCCAGGTATTCACGACAACTCCGCAGACTACCCTCGGTCCTCACAGCAAGCTAGTGAGTAGCTCGCGCGCTGCCAATCACCGTGTTGTCGTATTCGAGGGCGGGCGCTCGCGCGGGCCGGCTCGGTCCTCCATGAGGGCCCATTGACCCCACCCCCCTCGCCGCTAGATCCGCACCATGCCCAAGCCCTACGAACTAAGCCGCCAACTGGTCGGCCTGGAGGCGTCATGACCCAAGCAATCTCCGGCGACGCCCTTCAATTGCGATCGATGATCAAAGGGGACGGCACCCTCGAGCTCTCGCTCGAAACGGTCCCCATCCCCCAGCCCAAAGACGACGAGGTGCTGGTTCGCATCGAAGCATCGCCGATCAACCCGTCGGACCTCGGTCTTCTGTTCGGCGCTGCGGACCCGTCGACCATGCGCGCGTCGGGCAGTCCGGATCGCCCGGTCGTCACCGCAAGCGTCCCCGAGAAGTCCATGCGGGCCATGGCGGTCCGGGTCGACAAGTCCCTGCCGGCTGGCAACGAGGGCGCAGGCGTGGTGGTTGCCGCTGGCGCTGACGAGTCTGCCCAGGCGCTGATCGGCAAAACCGTCGGCGTGATCGGCGGCGCCATGTACTCACAGTACCGCAGTGTTCCCGCGAAACAGGTGCTTCCGTTCCCCGACGGTACGACCCCCGCACAAGGCGCATCGTGGTTCGTCAATCCACTGACCTCGCTCGGCATGGTCGAGACGATGCGTCTCGAGGGTCACAAGGCGCTCGTGCACACCGCCGCCGCCTCCAACCTCGGTCAGATGCTCCAGAAGGTCTGCCTCGCGGACGACGTGCCCCTCGTCAACATCGTGCGCAAGCCCGAACAGGTCGAGCTGCTCCGCGGCATGGGGGCGTCCCATGTCTGCAACTCGAGCGAACCCACCTTCATGAAAGATCTCACCAACGCGCTCGTCGAGACGGGTGCGACGCTGGCGTTCGACGCCATCGGCGGGGGCACGCTGGCCGGGCAGATTCTCACCTGCATGGAAGCCGCCGCGAGCGCAACGGGTGCCCCGTACAGCCCCTACGGCTCCACCACACACAAGCAGGTCTACATCTACGGCGGACTGGATCGCAGCCCCATCGTATTGACCCGCAGCTTCGGCATGGCCTGGGGCGTCGGCGGCTGGCTCTTGTTCCCCTTCCTCCAAAGGATCGGCCCCCAAGCGGTTCAGAAGCTACAGGCCCGCGTCGCCGCCGAAATCAAAACCACCTTCGCGAGCCACTACACCCGCGAGGTCTCCCTCCCCGAGGCCCTCACCCTCGAAGCGATCGCGGTCTACGGCAAACAAGCAACCGGCGAAAAGTTCCTACTCAACCCCAACAAGGGCCTCGCTTGAACACACGGACGACGAAGTCGACCACCAAGATCGAGCTCATCTACGACCCTGACTGCCCGAACGTGGAGCGGGCGCGCGGTGGCGCCGCAACCGAAACGACTCGCCCGACCTCTTCTCTTCCGAGGTTAGCCACCGGGCCGAAACCCCTGGCGAACGCTAAGACGACCAGTGCCGAGAGCGTTGGCAGAAGAGATCTGCCCCAAAAGCAACTCTTGGTGGGTTAGTCTCCTCCGCGCGGACGGCGCAGAGGGAGCTTCATGGACGATCTCGGAAGAGCTGATGCAGGCAAGCGAAAGCGCTTTGGAAAGCTTGGAAGCTTCGGGGGCAGCGTGGGCACAGACGTGGTGGCCACATTGATCGGCGGTGTTGTGCTGAGCGTCGCGTTCACGTTGTGGTCGGACTACGTGCACACGGTCCCGGACATCAACGGAAGGTGGAGGTTTGAATCAAGAGTCGACCAGAGCGACTATTCAAAGCACCCTGGACTGCGAGTGTACTACGAAGTGCTCCTTTATCAGGAAGGCCTTCAGGTGCGCGGGAGCGGCGAAAAGATCTTCGAAGATTTCGTCGATCCCCAGAAGCCGTCACGATCATATACGGGCGACGAGCGCAGACTGATCAGGATCAAGGGCTACATCAAGAATAACTTTTGGCCGAAAGACACATTAGTCTTGCACTACTGGGAAGACGGCGGCAGGCGCACTTCGTCGACGTTTCAGAAGCTCACGCACTTCGACAATAATCACATGCACGGAAATTTCGAATCTACAATCGCGAACGAATCGGGAGAAGTCGTGTGGGACAGGCAGCACTTTGAGCAGCTTCCGAAGGCGTCGGAGTCGCCGTACTGTGGGCACCCACCTTTGACGATGCCACACCCAAGTGGAACCAGATGATCGGGCTCGGCGACAAGAACCGCGCTGAAGTTCAGCGTGGTCGCCTCATCCGCCCAGGTGTTCCGTCGGGTCCTCGTGCCGGAGCGAAGAAGTCCAAGGCGTCGAGCTGGCCACCCGCGTCGCCGGCCAAACCCGATCGCCGCCAACGCGATCGACCTTTGCGACGAGCGTTACGGAAGCCAGGCGCCGGCGGCTTCGCGACGGTTGGGATCACGAAGCGTTCCGCCGCGGTCTCGCGGTGCCTGCACGACGTATGGAAGACTGCCGAGCGTCACGCCGGAAGCGCCGAGTGGAGGCGAGGGGAGCTCGGGTAGCGCCGCGGAGGGAACTCCGTCTTCATTCCCGTCGATGCCGAACGCAGCGCACCAAGGAAGCCCGGGTCCGAGGTCACCTCGGCTGGGATCGGGTGCCTCGGTGAGCGCGAGGTTGCTGCCCGTGTTCCAAAGGCTCGTATCGGGCACTTCGCCGCCGCAGGTATAACCGATGCCCCCTTGCAAGTCGCTCTGGGTATACGCGTTCGCAAACTCGTTGGTGCCCGGCAAGCAGTAAACGAGCGCGCCCTCGGCGTTGGGCCGCCATTGAAAGGACGGCGTCGAGACGATGTTGCCCTGGAAGGCAAACTCGCTTGGCAGCACGTCGCGGTCGGAGATGTCGACCCCAGTGTAGCGTACCGAAGAAGCGTCGGACGCACCCCCAGCAAAAGAAAGAATGCTGTTGACGACGTGAAGCACGTCGACCGACCCCGCGAGGCGAAGCGCAGCTCCAGCAAACGGCTCCTCCGACGGTTGGCTGAGGTCCCAATCCTCTCCGGCCACCGCGGTGATGTGGACGAGATTGACCGTGCCTAGGCCACCAGAGCTCGACTTCACGTCGAGGGCATTGTTGGTCGTGCCACCCGTCGGCGTGCGAAACACCGAGTCGTCGGCTGCGATGCTCACCGTGGCTTCGAGCTCCGCGCCCGCCAGCAACCCCGCACCGAGCACGCGGAGATTCCTCGGCTCGCCGACGGCCAAGAAATCCGACTGCCTGAGCTGAATGACGTCGACCGCACGGGTCGCGAGGCCCACGGCGGACAAATCTCCCGGAAGGAATGAGAGCGAAGGCGCGTTCAATCCGGCCGTCACCGAGCGCTCGACGACGAGCGTGTCTGCGCCCTGCACGACGAGGCCGCCGAGCTCCATGCCGTCCGGTACGGCCGACAGAGCGGGCGGGCCGTACCCTTCAACGATCGAATCGAAGACCGATACCCGGGGGTCCAACCCGATGCCCGGCACTGCGAAGACGCCGCCGACGCACGCAAGTGTCGAGGAGGGACGCTCCATCCGTACCGTCGTGCGTTCGAGCGCCAAGCGCGAGCCCGCCACTTGGATCACGGCCGTGCAGCGTGTCCGTGGCAAAATGTCTTCGGCTCCCACGGCTGCGATCTCGACGTCGATGAGGGAGACGTCGAGACCCCCTGCGACCGCGACCGCGGCATCCGCTCCCTGGCCGCGCACGTTGAACCACTGCGTTTGAGGCGCAAGTAGCCCGGTTTGTGTCCCGGTCACCTCGATGCGCGTCAATTCGCCTCCCGTCTCCCAGGCGCCGCCGTTTAGCTGGTAGCCGCCTTCAATTCGAATCGACGACCCCATCAACAGCGGTCCCGTTTCTTCATACACTCCCTCGAGGATTCGAATGAGGTCCGCGTCGATGTTGGCCGCTCGTTGCAGCGCGGGCCCGAGGTGGGCAAACGGTGTGGTGATGCTGCCGGCGTCAGGAGCGCCATCATCACCCGAGACCGCCACGTAAACGACGAGCGATGGCAACGGACGAACGAGCGCGCTCGAGACGAACCGGCCGGCCTCGTCATTTCGGTTGAGCGTCCGAACCCCAAACCGGTACTCGAACGCATCGGAAAGGCCAGGCACCGAGAACGACGTGTCCGTCGTGACCGTGAGCAGCCGCTCTTCCGGCTCGAGCTCCCAAAGCTCATAGGCGCGGAGCCGCCCGCTCGACGGAGGAGTCCAGGTCACCCCGATGCGACCGCGATCGGGGGTTACCGAAACCGCTTCGACCGGATCCGCGAGCGTAACGAGCTCTTGAGTGACGGGCTCACTTCGGTTCGTGCCGTTGATCGTGACGACCGAAGCCGTGTACATGGTGTCGCCAAGCAAGTTCTCCTCGACGTGCGTGACCACTTCCGCGTTGTCGAACGGGATCGTCCGTGCGGGGCCAGTCTCCGGCGTGAGAACGAGCTCGAAGCCGGTGGCAAACGCGCTGTTTCGCTGCCAAGAGAACGTCACGTCCTGGGTTTCCGTGTCCGTCGCGACGGTGAAGTTCAGCACCGGCCCCGGCACCAAGTCCTCACCGCTGAGGACCGAAGGGTGAAGGACGTCGGTGCAGTCACCCGATTCGACGTGGAGTGCAAAGAGCTCGCAGGTCTCGTTTGTGCTGTAGCCATGGTCGAGCACGGTCAGCGCAAGTGCGTTGTAGAAGTTTTCCTCGCTGATCGTTGCCCACTGATCGAACAAAATCGACACGAAGCGTAGGATTGCCGTACCGGGAAGCACGATGGGCTCGTCGCCACGCGCGCCACTCGGCTGAACGGCTTCGGTCGAGGCGCGCACGGGCTCGCCAAACCGACCCCCGGTTTCCCGATTGAATGCGGCGCCCGGAGAAGGGGGCAAGAGCCCGCCTTCGCCGGCGCGCGTCGGGCCGTCGAAGGCGTCGTGAAAGAGGGTGACCACCTTGGCGATTTGCTCTTGATAGGGTGTGTCTCCGGCGCCGGTGTAGTCTTGGTTTGCACGTGCGCCGCCGCCGACGTTGTCCTCGGCGCAATCTTGGGCGCAAGAGGGCTCGGTGCCGCAGATGCGGGAGCACTCAGGGTCGTCGGTCGAGCAACCGGGAGGCGCGACGGGGCAGTACCCGATGCCGCCCGTCGACTCCGCATGAGGCAGAGTGGGGTAGTTGGTGCCGCCGACCACTTGCAGAGTGAAGAAGTCGGCCCATGCCTCGTTGCTGTAGAGCATGTCCGACTCGGCGTCCGGGTTCTGGTCCCCAAAGATGTTGATGATCACGTTGGTCCAGGCTTCCGCGAACTTCGCGATGTTGTTGTCGATCATCAGGTCGCAAAGAACGTGGTGACCATACTCGTGGGTCGGCACCCCGCGTGAGTTGGCGGACTGGCCTCCGAGCGCCGGCATCACGATGTCGGCGGATCGAACCACGAGAATCTCCGGCACGATGAGGGGAATGATCAGACCAAGGGGGCTTCGTGGGTCGCCCATGCAGAACGCAACCGCGCGTTGACCGTTGACCTCGCCCACGAAGTCGGCGCCGGTGCCGACCGAAACGCGCGCCTGTCGCGGCTCGCGGCCCGCCACCCAGCGCATGTAGTCATGGCTGTCCTGAAACTGAGCAAACATGTTCACACGAGCGTCTTCCACATCCAGCACGAGCGACATGTCACTTTGGAAATCGAAGTTGAAATCTTCGGAGCCATCCTCGCCCTCGAACGTGCACAAGGTGAGCTCGGTCAAGAGCGCCGTGATCTCCGAGGCGTCGTTTGCGAGCTCGAGGCAGATCGTCTGGCGGCCCTTGGGTACCTGGAGCCGCGCAATCCCCCAACCCTGCAGTCGCGCTCGCGAAAGGCTCGCACCCTTGTGCGCTTCGACGACGGCTCCGCGAATCCACATCGGTGCACCGAGGGTTGGTACGTCGTTGCCTCGATTGTCGTCGCCCCAAGCTCTGCGCATCCACGACCCATCCTCGAAGCCGTCGTCGGTGTTGAGCGGTCGAAACGAGACGAGAACGATCGCGGATCCCGCGGCCGCTTCATCGAGCTCGCCGAACGCATCGCGAGTGGTCTTGACGACCTCTTCGACCGCATTGCCGAATGCGCGGACGATCTCCGTGAGAAAAGGTTGGGTCTGCCGACCGACCGTGCCCTGTGCCGGTCCGGCCGCCTCGGTCGGCTCCTGTAGACCGCCGCCATAGGAAAAGCCTTCGGCCCGCAAGGCTTCGTAAGAGAGGGAGCCGTCGGCGAGGGAGACCCGGTCCGGCGCCGTGCGAAAGACGACCGCACGAAACACCTGCTCGCCATCGAGTGCCGCCTGACGCATGGCATTGAAGAAGAACCCCGGGATGATCGCGAAACGAAAGACCCCCTCGCCATCGCCCTCGAACGTGAAGAAGCCCGTTTGGCCGCGCCATCGTTCACGCTCCTCCTCGAAGAGCGGAATGCCAGAGTGATGGACGCCCGTGAGGTCGAGGAGCTCGACGTCGTCCAAAGATTGAAGGTAGACGAGCGCGTAATAGAGCGCGGGACGGCCGGAGGAATCGGCTTCCGGAATCTCGTTGGTGCTCTCCCACGAGAAAGCATCGCGTAGCGTCCGGGTCTCCTCGGCGCTGAGCGGCGGCTCGAGGGTGGGGAGATTCACCTCGCCGTCGCCAGGCCGAAGGCTCACCTCGACGTCGAAGTCTTCACGAAACTCCGAATCATCGGGGCTGACTTCACTGCTGCAACCGACGGGGACCACGAAAAGCAGCACGAGCCAGGCGGCGTTCCGGCGGCAGGCGATGGCGCGGCTCTTTGTCACGACGCCCAGTCATCGTACACGAACCTCTACAAGAAAAGAACAGGGTTCCACTGCGAGCCCCCGGATTTCATCGAAGAGCTGCGACCGCCACCGGGCCCCCTGCTCAGAACACGACCCGCGAGCTTGCGAGATCCCATTGAACCTTGCGTGGCCTCCGATAGTGCGCGTTCTGTAACACACGCCGCTTCCTCTTGCGGACGCCCAGCAGGATGCCAGTGGCGATCACTCCCGCGGACCCGCCAGCCAACAGAACCGCGCCGGTGAACCTCGCGGGACTGCACCACCTCGGCTGGCCGGCAGGGCTGAACAGGTCGTCGAAGAAGCAGTTTTCATGATAGAGCCCGGCCAAAAGCAGCGGAAGACCCACGACGGTTGCGGCCGCGGTGCTGATGAGTCCGATTCGCGCTCGCCGTACACGAACGTCCATCTGCTCGAGGTCATACCCATTCGATGTCGTCGGGGTGGTGGGCGCAACGTGAGTTGACTCGAGCTCCAAAGGAGCGTGCTCCTCGGTCTGCGCGCTCGCGCCGCGGGGCAAAGTTGCGATTCCGGCGAGCATCACTCCCAACCCAACCCGCATGACCCTTCCCATCGGGCCAGGGTAGTGGTGCCCCACACAGATCGCGACTTTCCCGCCTGCAAAGGCACCTTCTGCAGTGACTGCGTGAGCGGCACTTCCTTCTTGTCGCGGGCTGGCCTCGTGGTAAAGCTCCGTCTCGAGCACCGGGGGGAAAATCATGCCGAGACACCAGTGGTTAATTCTGTTTGGGCTTTCGACCATGGTCGCCTGCCATCGGGGCGGCGCGGAGTCGGGCACGCCCACGGTTCCCCACGACGAGACCGGCGAGCGGCGCGAGGCAGCTGCCGCCGAGCCAGACGACGAACGCGAGTACTCGGCGCCGAGCATTCGGGCGCTCCCGAGGAGGCCGATCGTGGGTCCGCCACCGAGGGTTCGAATCGTCCGTCCGAAGAACCAAGCCTTCATTGCCGGAGGGCCCGTCACGACGAAGCTTCAAGTGACGGGTTGGAAGCTCGCTCCAGCCCCTGGAAACCACGTGCACGTCAAGGTCGACGGCAGCAAGGAGTTTGCGATCCGCGATGCGTCGAAGCCATTTGCTCTCGATGAGCGCTACGAGCAGGAGACGGGCGAGCCGCTGGGTGAGGGCACGCACGTGCTTCGCGTGTTCTTGAGCAGGCCCAACCACGAAAGCGTGAAGGTTCCATCGGCGTTCGACGTCGTCGTCTTTCACTATCGATCGCGGAGCCGCAGTGGAGCGCCCGACCTCGACAAGCCCATGCTCACCTATAGCCGCCCACAGGGCTGTGCATCCGATCCAGACCGGCTGCTCGATTTCGTCGTGACCAACGTCAACGGACTGTCGAAAAAGGGCTATCGCGTGCAGTACGTCATCGATAGCGTGCACACCGGCACGTTGTTTTCGTGGAGTCCATACCAAATTGGCGACTTGAGGCAGGGCAATCACACCCTGCGGTTGACCCTGCTTCGGCCAGACAACAAACCCGCGCCCGGACCTTTCAACGACGTGACCACGATGTTCGAGGTCAGCGAAAGTTGCCGCTTCCTGGGTCTCATCCCAGAAGACGCATACGGAGAAGACGAAGAGGTCTTGGAGTGACCACCGGGGAATGCACCGGGGACACGCCCACGACGAACCACCGGCGAAGCGCGGCAGATTGCGAATTTGAACTGACGCATGCATCAAGCAACGTTCGTTGCTGACTTGGCCGTCGTGCTCGCCGTGGCGGGCGTGACGGCGGTTCTGGCTCGGTTGCTGCGGCAGCCGACGATCCTAGGCTACTTGTTCGCAGGCCTGATCGTCGGACCCTACATTCCCATCCCGATCTTCGCCGACCCTGCGCGCGTCGAGGCCCTCGCCGAGTTTGGCGTGATTCTGGTCATGTTCGCGATCGGTCTCGAGTTCCGGATCGGCAAGCTCTTCAGAGTGCTGCCCGTCTCGGGAGCCACCGGAATCGTGCAAGTGAGCTTTCTCATGTGGTGCGGCTTTTCGGTCGGGCAGCTCGTTGACTGGAACACGGTCGAGTCGGTGTTCCTCGGCGCGAGCATCGCGATCTCGAGCACGATGATCGTCAGCAAGGTGTTCGAGCAGCGTCCCGTTTCACCCGAGGTTCGCCAGCACGTCCTGGGCGTTCTGGTCGTTCAGGACGTTCTCGCGATCGTCCTCATCGCCGCAATGACCGGTCTGGCCGCCGGGGAAGGACTGGCTCCCGAGCGCCTTGCCACGAAGCTCGGCGGTTTGGTGGCGGTGCTGCTCGCGCTTTTGATCGGCGGCATGCTCACCGTGCCGAGGATCATTCGGGCCGTCACCAAGCTAGGAAGCCCGGAAATCGTGGCGGTCGTTTCGATTGGGCTGTGCTTCGCGCTGGCGGAGCTCGCGCACCGGCTCGGATATTCGGTCGCGCTCGGGGCGTTCCTCGCCGGCATCTTGGTGGCGGAGTCGGGCAAGGGTCATCAGGTGGAAACACTCATGCAGCCCGTTCGAGATCTGTTCGCGGCCGTTTTTTTCGTGTCGATCGGTATGACGGTCGAGCCCCATCAGGCGGTCGAGCATGCGTCGCTCGCGCTCATCGTGTTCGCCGTCGTCGTCATTGGACAGTTCGTGAGCGTCTCGATCGTTGGAGTTCTGTCCGGACACGGCGTCCGCAGCTCCGTGACCGCGGGCCTGGCGCTGGGCCAAATCGGCGAGTTTGCCTTCATCATCGCTGCCATCGGAATCAGTGCAGGCGTGGTGCGGCCTGGCCTTCAGTCGGTCTTGGTCACCGTCGCCGTGCTCTCCGCGTTCACGACCTCGATTGCTCTCGGCGGGGCGAGCCGCGTGGTGGATGCAATCGACCGAAAGATGCCCGCGCGCCTGCAGCATTTGCTTTCACTGCACGCGGAGTGGTTGGAGAGATCCCGCGCCTCGTCGGGCGGCGCACGTCAGAATCCTCTGAGAAGAGCTGTTCGCGCGCTGACGTTCGACGCGGTGGGCTTGGTTGCACTGGCCGTCGTCGTGCTCGTGACGCAGGAAGAGGCGTCGAGATGGCTGCAGCGGCGCGTCGGCTTTTCGTACGAAGACGCGCGATCTGCCCTCGCCGTGACGGTGCTCTTGGTATCGGTACCTCTCATCGCAGCCCTGATGCGCAACGTGGTCTCCGTTTCGCGGTTGGTCAGCCGCCGCGTTTTTCGCGATGGCCCCGAGGTGAGCGCGAGCTCGAAAACCGGTGCGCGCACACTCAGGCTCATGGTTCAGCTCGTGGTCGTGCTCGGCGTGGGGCTCCCCGCCGTCGCCATCCTCCGTCCGTTCACGAGCGCACCGTACGGCGCGGCGGTTCTGACGCTCATCGTGGCCGCGATCTCCATTCGGCTATGGCGAAGCACCGGCGCGATCGAAGACGAGTTTCGCTCGGGCGCCGAGCAGATCGCGGTTGCTCTAGGAAACCGCGCGGGCCGCGCGGAGGCCATGACGCTGGTCGACTCGACGCTCATCCCCGGTCTCGATTCGGTGTTCGGCATCACCCTGCCCGCGGGTGCCTATGCCGTCGGCCAGACCCTGGCCGAGGTCAATTTGCGCGCACGGACGGGAGCCACCGTCGTTGCGATTCACCGCGGCGAAACCGATGTGTTGATGCCGACGGGTCACGAGACGCTTCGCGCAGGGGACATGCTCGCAATCGCAGGCACCGACGAGTGCCTCTCCAACGCGAGGAGTCTTTTGGTCGAAGGGCCAGTTCCGGTGGCCACCGACTTCTTGCAGGGCTAAGAATTCCGGCATGCGTGTCTACACCGACGTCATTTCTCTTTCGACCGATCGGGAGCGTGCCCTCGTCGACGTGACGTTGGAGGCGCAGAGGCTCGTGAAGAGGTCTGGGGTCGACGATGGGATCTGTGCCCTCTATGCGCACGGTGCGACCGCGGCCCTCATGATTCAGGAAAACGACGATCCGAACATCGGAGAGGATGTGGTCGACTGCCTCGACCGGCTCGTTCCCAAGGGGGTTTGGCGTCACGATCGTATCGATGGAAACGGCGCATCACACATCCAGGCGGGTATCGTCGGTCCGAGCGAAACGATCCCCATCCGCGACGGAAAGTTGGATCTGTCCACGTGGCAGAACGTGTTTTTTTGCGAGTTCGACGGTCCGAGGAGACGGCGCACGGTAGCTGTCACCATCGTCGGAAACTGAGCTCAGGTCCGTCGGAGCGTAGTCGTGGGGGCCGGCCGCTAGCGCCAGTAATCGACGCGTCCGTGATAGCGGTCGAGCTCGTCGACCCACACGGTGTGCCGCTCGTGCGGACGTTGCTTTGCGGTGTCCCCCGACCAAATCTTCCACTTTGCAAACGAGCATTCTCGGCGCTTCTGGAGTGCCTCCAACGTTTCGACGTCATCGCCCCGGCGCGGGACGGGATCGCCCGTCGGCCGCCCGACGCACCGAACCTCGTTGCTCTGGGCTGCGAGGCTGAGCTCCTCTTCCTCGAAGTCGGTGTCCTTTTCTCGGCTCCTGTACGGCCACGTGTTCAACCAATCGGCGGCTTCGGCCGGCGTGGCGGCGCGCGCCCGCTGGCCGTCGGCGCTCACGTCGTCCAAGCTGCGCCAAAGCGATGCGCGGTAGCAGCAAGGTGTGGCAACGGCGAGAAATCCCTCGGCCGCTGGCTCCCAGGCTTGCCTCTTCTGCTGTCGTCCGCGAAGCGCCAGGACGAGCGCGACGATCAGCGCCACCCCAATCATGGCCAGCAAAACGGCCTTGCGTCTATTTTCTCGCCTCATTTACTCAAGTTTCGATTTCGACCGAGCCCGCCAACTCATAGCACGAGCGCCCTCTCGGCTTCGATCCCCAATGGCCCTGTGAGGCCCCACACAGTTCCGGGGCCTAGACGGAAACGGTCACTCGGACGAGGCGCTCGATTCGCCTTCCACCGGCAGGCGCTCTTCGGTATAAATGCCGTTCCCGTTCGAGGAAAGGTTGTTTGGTGATGCGCGGGTGGCCTCCGAGAATCCAGTGTCTGCAGATTTGCGCCGTGTTCGTGATGTCCACGAGCGGAATGGGCTGCACCGAGCAAATGGTCGCGGACTGGCTCGACAGCATGTCGCCAACCCGCACGGTCGACCCCGCGAGCGTTCCTCCGCCGGACCCGTCGGAGCAACCCACCGGCCGCTACCGAAGCATCGACGGAACCGGCAATCACGAGACGCACTTTCATCTCGGCGCGGCGGACACCGTTCTGCGGCGGATGACGCCGATCGATTACGGCGACGGGGTGGCCTCACCGGCGGGGGCCGGCCGTCCCTCTCCACGAACGATCAGCAACGCGCTCTGCGCCGATTCGGGCGCTGGGCCGAACGCCCTCGGCGCAAGTGACGTCCTGTGGCAGTGGGGGCAGTTTCTCGACCACGACATCGATTTGACCGAGGCCCAGCAGCCGGCGGAGCCGTTTCCGATTCCGGTGCCAGCGGGCGATCCCTTCTTCGATCCTGCGGCCACCGGTGCGATGAGCATCCAACTCGATCGATCGGCATATCACCCTGGAACCGGTAGCGACCCCGCGTACCCGCGTCAGCAGGTCAATCAGATCACCCATTTCATCGATGCCTCGAACGTGTATGGCTCCGATTCGGTACGCGCCGCGGCCCTGCGAACCAATGACGGCACCGGACGCCTGCTGGTCAGTGCGGGCGACCTTCTCCCCTTCAACACCGCCGGCCTGCCAAACGCCGGCGGCACGGGCCCCGAGCTCTTTCTCGGGGGCGACGTCCGTGCCAACGAGCAGGTGGGTCTATCTGCCATGCACACGTTGTTCGTTCGCGAGCACAACCGCCTGGCGGCCGAAATTGCAGCGAACGATCCGTCTCTCGACGGCGAGACGATCTACCAAGAGGCGCGGCGCATCGTGGGCGCGCTCATGCAGGTGATCACCTACAACGAGTTCCTGCCGGCGCTGCTCGGGCCGAATGCGCTCCTCAACTATTTCGGCTACCACTGGGCCGTCAGCCCTGCGATCACCAACGAGTTCTCGACGGCGATCTACCGATTCGGGCATAGCGCCCTCAGTCCGACGTTGCTTCGGCTCGACGCAGCAGGAAACGAGATCCCGGAAGGTCATCTGCCTTTGCGGGATGCGTTCTTCCGGCCCGACCGCCTCGTCGACGAAGGCGGCATCGAGCCGATCTTGCGAGGGCTCGCGGCTCAAGCGTGCTCGCCGATCGACCTCGAGGTCGTCGACGACGTGCGCAACTTTCTCTTTGGGCCGCCGGGTGCGGGTGGCTTCGACCTCGCTTCCCTCAACATCCAACGCGGCCGCGATCATGGCCTTTCCAGCTACAGCAGCGCCCGCGCGGTGCTTCGGCTTCGGCCAAAGAGAAGCTTCGCGGCGATCAGCAGCGACCCCGACATCCAAGCCCGTCTGGCATCCGTCTATTCGACCGTCGATGACATCGACCTTTGGGTGGGCATGCTGGCGGAGGATCCGTTCAACGGCGGCCACGTCGGGGAGCTCGCACATCACGTCATCAAGTCACAGTTCGAAGCGCTGCGAGCTGGCGATCGGTACTGGTATCAGAACAGCCTCACGCCCTCGGAGATCGCGGACGTGGAGGCCACGACGCTGGCAGACGTGATTCGGCGCAACACGTCCATCGACGCCGAAATCAGCGACGACGTCTTTCACGTGAACTGAGATACAGCCGCTCCCTTTTGTGACGCCCCGGGGCTTCCGGTCGGCATCCAATGCCCCAGATTAGTGGTGAGATGCGGTCACTGCCTAGAAGCGTTGCTCGCGCTGCGTGCGTTGCGGCTCTCGTCGTCGTGATGCCCGCGCTTGCCGAACCGGCTTCGAATCCCTTGGGACCGGCGCCTCGTGATGGCGATGGCCGCTTCACGAACTTCGTCGGCGAGCTCCCCCATGGCAGTGCGTCCGTCCGTCTTCCGTTTTTCTGGCGCCGGATCGTCGGGTCGTTTCGAGATAGACCAGGCGCCCCGGAACGTATCGACAACGACGGTGCATTCCTGCGCGAAAACGCCAAGCACAGCGCGCCCACGGTGACCTGGGTCGGTCACGCGACGCTTCTCGTTCAGATGGATCACGTCACCTTTCTCACCGACCCGATCTGGTCGGAAACTCCGAGCCCTGTTTCGTTTGCGGGTCCACGGCGGTTCGTCCCGCCCGGCGTGGCCATCGACGACTTGCCGCCGATCGATTTCGTGGTGGTTTCGCACAATCACTACGACCACCTCGACCTACCGACGCTGGTCACGCTCGCGGAGCGAAATCCGGAGACGCGATTCTACGTTCCGTTGGAGAACCGGGCGCTCCTCGAAGAGAACGGCATCGGCAACGTGCACGAGCTCGACTGGGGAAGCTCGGTCGAGCACGACGGCGTTCGCGTGCACTGCCTTCCGGCGCAGCACTGGAGCAAGCGCGGTCTGGGCGACGATCGGGAAGCCCTGTGGTCGTCCTGGGCCGTGATCGGTCCCGAGCGGCGATTTTACTTTGCCGGCGATACCGGCTATTTCGATGGGTTTGCGAAGATCGCCGAGGCGCTGGGCCCGTTCGATCTCGCCGCGGTGCCCATCGGCGCATACGAGCCCATCGCGATGATGCAGGCATCCCATCTGAATCCCGAAGAAGCGGTCCAAGCGGCGGTCGACCTCCAGGCCCGCCGCGCTGTGGCCATGCACTACGGAACCTTCGATCTCTCGGACGAGCCACTCGAAGAGCCCCCTCGGCGGTTCCGCAAAGCAGCCGTAGAGGGTTCCCTCGGGGCGGACCGCGCATGGCTGCTCGAGATCGGCGAAACCCGTCGCTTCTAGTGCGAAAAAAGGGGACTGTCCCCTTTTTCGCGGTGGCGCCGTGTGGGCCGCGTGCCAGATTCGGTGGATGGATGCGGAAGCATTCTTCCGGCGACTCGGCGAGGATCGGTTCGAAGCCACCCAGTGGACGCGAGGGCCGTGGAGTCCGGAGCATCAGCATGCGGGGCCGCCTTCGGCGCTGGTGGGGGGGCGGCTTGCGGAGATGGTCGACGACTCTTTTCGCATCGTTCGCGTGGCCGTCGAGGTGACCCGGCCCGTGCCGATCGGAACGCTGCGCCTCGAGCGTTCGTTTCGGCGCGAGGGGCGAAGCGTGCGGGCGATGGTCGGCCGGCTCTACGACGACGATGGCAGGCTCGTGCTCTCGGCCGATGCGCTTGCCATCGCCGAAGCCGCGCTCGACTTCGGTCCCGTGCAGCCCGCGATGGACGAGCCCTCGCCGTCGAACAGCAAGCCAGTGGACTTTCCGTTCAAGGATGCCGAGCCCGGCTACGCCAACGCGATGGAGCTTCGATTCGCCCGCGGTGCGTTCGGGGATGGCGACGTGATGGCCTGGATGCAAATGCGGGTTTCACTGCTGGAGGACAAAGAGCCGTCGCCTCTCGAGCGCGTGCTCACCGCTGCAGACAGCGGCAACGGCGTCAGCCAACGGTTGAGCCTTGCCGAATTCACCTACATGAACCCCGACCTCACAGTGACCCTCCACCGACCGCCAGTGGGCGAATGGATCGGCATGGCGGCCCGGACCGACCTCGACGACTTGGGCATCGGCGTCGCGGACACACGCCTCTACGACGAAACCGGTCCGATCGGCCGAGGTATCCAAACCCTTCTCGTCCGCCGGCGCCACTAGCGCACGGCGACGCGGCCGGTTTGGTCATCGCGTGGTCTTGCGCTCCGGTTGCGTTTGCTCGTCGATCGTTCCTTCGGACGCAGGCTCCTCTCCGTGACCCGTCCAATGTGCCATCGACGTGTCGGCGCCAAATAGATGAGAGACCTTGTCGTAGAGCCCGGTTGGCAAGAGATCGCGCAGCAACGGCGTGAGCTTCACCATGAACGGCTCCAGCACGTGGATCTTGTTCCGCTCGACCGCTTGCACGACCTTGTCGGCAAGCTCGCTCGGCTCGAGAATGTGCGTCGCCTTCGGTGCCTCGGCGCCCTCGAACATGCCGGTGCCGATGTAGCTCGGGCACACGATGGTGTGGTGCACGTGCTCGTGCCCCTGCAGCTTCAGCTCGGCGCGAATCGATTCACCGAAGCCGATGACCGCCCATTTGCTCGACGCGTACGTCGACCCATAGGGCAACCCGATGAACCCCGATGCGCTTGCGATGTGGACCAGGTGCGCCTCGGGGCGCGCAACGAGATCGTCCAGGAACGCATGGGTCATGGCGACGAGGCCGAGGACGTTGACCTCGAAAGTCTTGAAGTGATCGTCGAGGCGTACCTTGGTGAACGGGCCCCCGAAGACGACGCCGGCATTGTTGACCAGGACGTCGATCGGTCCGGCCTCTGCAGCGATCTGTGCCCTGAGCGAGGCGATGCTCGCTGGGTTGGTGACGTCGACCCGAAAGCCCGATGCGTGGATCCCGCGTGCTTCGAGCGTGGCCTTGGCTTCGACTAGCTTTTCATCGTCGATATCGGCGATCACGATGTCGGCGCCGCGGTCGGCGAACTTGATCGCCATCTCGTAACCGATGCCTTGGGCGCCGCCGGTAATCAGCACCCGCTTCCATTGGAGCCTGCTCATGGTCCGGGGATGGTAGCAGGATCATTCCTCGGGCGGCAGCAAGACCGTGTCGATCACGTGCAGCATGCCGTTGGACGCTCGAATCGAGGCCGTGATGTTGGCGCCGTTGATGGTCACCTTGCCGTCTTTGACTCCCATGGTCGCTTTCTTGCCGTTCGCCATCGAAACGACCTGGCCGTCCTTGAACCACTGCGCCTCGAGCGCCGACGTCGTCACGTGGTACTGCAAGATCTTGCGAAGCGTGGCGACGTTCTCCGGCTTCACGAGGTCGTCGACGGTGCCCTCTGGGAGCTTGTCGAACGCTGCGTTCGTGGGTGCAAAGACGGTGAGCGGACCGGACGCGGCAACGGAGGTCACGTAGTCCGCCGCTTTGATGGCAGCGACGAGCGTGGTGTGGTCATCGGAGCGCATCGCAATGCTGACGATGTTGTCCTCGTGGAGCGGCGGGATGTTCGACGCTGCTTCTGCGGGAGCGGCTGCTGCAGCCGCGGGTTCGGTCGAAGGCTCAGCGTTGGCTGACTCCTGCTTTTTGCACCCCACGACGAGAAGCGCTGCAACCAGGCCTCCGATCACTGTGACTGCCGCAAACCCTCTCATCACAACCTCCCCTTCGGAGCGCCACCGTGCGCGAGCGGAGTATAGACACTCCCTCGACGCCCCGGAATTCCAAATATGCGCTTTTCGGGCGCGCGCAAATCCTGCGTTTCACGCAGTTCCAGCGCACGTTTTTCTTCCGGAAGGGGTTTGCTCGCTCTACGGGTGAGCCTAGACTCCCGCCCAGCTAGGAGGAGCTATGCGTTCAACATGGATTGGGTTGCTCATCGCGGTCTTCGTCGTTGCGTCGGGATGCACCTCGAAAGACACGGCGCCTGCGGAGCCCAAAGCAGCAGAGCCAGCGCCCGAGCCCGCAGCGGCCGCCGAGCCCGCATCCGACCCCGTTGCCGTGGCGTCCGAGATTTACGTGAACCGATGCACGGTTTGCCACGGTGAAAAGGGGAAGGGCGATGGCGCCGGCTCCGCCGCGCTCGAGCCGAAGCCTCGGGATTTCACGTCTCCGGATTGGCAGGCATCGGTGACGGACGAGCACCTCCGCAAAATCATCATCTATGGCGGCACCGGCGTGGGGAAAGCGCCGACGATGCCCGCCAACCCCGACCTGGACGCCAAGCCGGACGTGGTCGCGGAGCTCGTAAAGTTGATCCGCGGGCTAAAGAATGAGTAGTCCCCGCTGGCTTAGAACTTGCAGAGGCGTTCGCACGCACGCTGCCTCATTCGCATGAAGGACGCGCGCGTAGTGTGACTATGTCTCCTCTTTTTCTAAGGGGAGTCGCTGCGATGGCGCCGTTCTCGCGACGCCTCGCCAGGAGGGTTCCCTCCGAGGGAAGTGAGGAAATGGGAATGACATTTAGCAGGATGGGTGCGCTCGGCGCGTCGAGCTTGGGGATGCTGTGGATTGCAGCGGTCTGCATGGGGTGCGGCCCGCAAAAAGCAGCGGACGTATCGCAGGCCCCGGCGAGCTCGACGGCAGATTTGATGAAGCAGCGCGGGCTCTCCGAGGCAGACGTGAGCGCGGCGCTCCAAACCTACCTGCCGACGGGCAAGAAGGATGAATACATCACCTTCGCGTCCGGCGGTCACGGTGGGAACATGATCGTCATCGGCGTTCCGTCGATGCGCATTCTCAAGTACGTCGCCGTCTTCACACCGGAGCCCTGGCAGGGCTACGGCTATGGGGATCAGTCGCAGGCCGTCCTCGATCAAGGCAGCCGATTCGGGAAGCCGATCACCTGGGGCGACATGCACCACCCTGCGCTGTCGGAAACCAACGGCGAGTACGACGGTAAGTTCATCTTCGTCAACGACAAGGCCAACGCACGGATCGCGGTGGTCGACCTACACGACTTCGTCACCAAGCAAATCGTCACGTCGACGCTCATTCAAAGCGATCACGGCGCGACCTTCGTGACGCCCAACACCGAGTATGTCGTCGAGTCCAGTCAGTATCCCGCGCCGCTCGGTGGCGGGTACGCGCCAATCGAGGAATTCCAAGAGAAGTACCGCGGCGCCGTGATCTTTTGGAAGTTCGACCGCGACAAAGGCCGCATCGACAAGGACAACTCATTTGCGATGGAGCTTCCGCCGTACATGCAAGACCTCGCCGACGCCGGCAAGCTCGACAGCGAAGGTTGGTTGTTCCTGAACTCGTTCAACACCGAGATGTCCTGGGGCGGCACCATGGAGGGCAACCCCCCGATGGAGTCCGGCGCGTCGCAAAACGACATGGACTACCTGCACATCATCAACCTCAGGAAAGCAGAAGAGGTCTACAAGGCGGGCAAGACGACGAAGATCGCCGGCATGGACGTGATCATGCTGGACACCACCATCGACGAAGGCCTCCTGCATCTCCTCGGTGAGCCCAAGAGCCCGCACGGCGTGGACATCACGCCGGATGGCAAAGAGATCGTGGTCTCGGGCAAGCTGGACACCCACGCCACCGTGTACACCTTCGAGAAGATCAAGGCTTTGATCGACGCCAAGAAGTACGAGGGCAAAGACCAGTATGGCCTGCCCATTCTTCCGTTCGCCGACAGCATTCGCGGCCAGGTCGAGATCGGTCTCGGGCCGCTGCACACGCAGTACGACGACAAGGGCAATGCGTACACGTCGGTGTTCATCGAGTCGACGGTGGCCAAGTGGTCGCTGAAGGACTTGAAGATGATCGAGAAGGTCAAGGTCCACTACAACGTCGGCCACATCGTCGCAGCCGAAGGCGATACCGTGAGCCCGGACGGCGGCTACCTCATCGCCATGAACAAGTGGGCGCTCGATCGCTTTTCCAAGGTTGGCCCACTGCTTCCGCAGAACTTTCAGCTGATCAACATCGACAGCGAGCCGATGCAGCTGATCTACGACATGCCGCTCCCGCTCGGTGAGCCGCACTACGCGCAGATGATCAAGGCAGACAAGCTCGCGCCGGTCGACGTCTACAAGCCCGCTGGCTACGACGTAGTCACCGACGAGCCGAACCCGCATGCCGTCAAGGCCAAGGAAGAGCGCATCGAACGCGAAGGCAAGGACGTTCACGTCTACATGACGTCGGTCCGGAGCCACTTCACACCGGACATCGTTCGCGTCAAAAAGGGCGACAACGTGCATCTCCACATCACCAACGTGGAGCAGGCACACGACGCCACTCACGGGTTCACAATCGGCTCGTACAACGTTCACAGCAGCCTCGAGCCGGGCAAGCACGTGGACATCACCTTCAAAGCCGACAAAGAGGGCACATTTCCGTTCTACTGCACCGAGTTCTGCTCGGCCCTCCACCTAGAGATGGCGGGCTACCTCCTAGTCGAGCCGGGCTGAACCGTCGCGCCGCATGCGCCGGTCGGGAGCTTGGCGCTCTCGACCGCGCGTGTGCGTGCGTGGTACTGGTTTTTGCATTCGTGGGATGCGCGATCGAGCGCGCTCCGGTCGACGAGTCCGTGCCGATGGCGGCGCCACCCGATCGCCCCGCCGACTGCACGGTCGTCGCAGCAGACGCAGAGCTCCAGGCTGCAATCGACGCCGCGTCGGACGGCTCTGCCCTTTGTCTCGAACCGGGGAGCTACACCGGTCCGCTCACCGTCGGTCGAAGCGTCGAGATTTGGGGACCGCGCGAAGCCGTGATCCGCTCGACGGGGAAGGGCACCACCATCGAGGTGGAAGCAGACGGTGCCGCGCTTTCTGGCTTGACGGTCGACGGGAGCGGCGGGCGGTTCGACACGCTGGACGCGGCCGTTCACGTGGTGGCCGACGACGTCCGGGTCGAAGGGGTCCGCGTCGTCAACGCGGCTTTTGGGCTCCTCATCGAGCGAGCCAATCGCGCGACCATCATCGACAACCTCGTGGAAGGCCCCGACGACGGACCCCTCGGCCTTCGTGGCGACGGTATTCGGCTCTGGGAGACGCGCGACTCCGTGGTTCGGGGCAACCGGATGATCGGCTGCCGAGACATGGTGATCTGGTACTCGAGCGACAACACACTGGTCGACAACACCGTGGTCCGAAGCCGGTACGGCACCCATTTCATGTACAGCCACCGCAATCGCGTCGAGCGCAATCGGTACCTCGACAACGTCGTCGGCATTTTCATCATGTACAGCCGGAACATCACTCTTCGAGAAAACCTCCTCGCTCGATCCTCGGGCCCCGGTGGGATGGGCCTGGGCATCAAGGAGTCGGGCAACTTGACGGTCTCCGGCAATGCGTTCATCGCGAACACCCGAGGCGTCTACATGGACACCACCCCGCTCGAGCCCGACGATTTCAACACGTTCGAGCGCAATGCGTTCTATCACTCTGAAGTTGCGATCCTCATGCACTCGAGCGAGAAGCGAAACGCGTTCCTCGACAATCAGTTCGTGAGCAACCATTCGCAGCTCCAAGTCGAAGGCGGGGGGAACGCGCTCGCGGTAGACTGGAAAGGGAACGCCTTCGACGACTACGCCGGCTACGACATGAACCGCGATGGCTTCGGGGACATCCCCTACGAGCTACGGCGCTTGAGCAGTCAGCTGGAAAGCACGTATCCGCAGCTTCAGTTCTTCCGTGGGGCGATCACGCTTGGGCTCCTCGACGCCATCAGCTCTCTTTTCCCGATGGTCGAGCCGGAGACCACCTTGGTCGATCCGCGCCCACGCATGCGTGCGGGAGATTGGGAATCGTTCGATGCGCGTTGAGGGACGGGCAGTGCGCAAACGCTTCGGACGCGTCGAAGCGCTTCGCGGACTCGATTTCGAGATTCCCACCGGCAAAAAGGTGGGTCTCATCGGGCCGAACGCGTCCGGCAAGTCCACGCTCATCCGAATCATCCTTCGCCTTCTCACCTGCGACGGCGAGCTGCTCCTCGACGGCGAAAGCAAGCGGAGCCTCGAGCAGGCAGACCGGGTTGCGTACGTCCCGCAGATCGCGCCCAAGTTCAGTGCGTCCGTCGGCGAGGTGATCAAGGCGATCACCCGTGTTCGGGACATCTCACCGTCGGAGGTCTTCACCTGCGGCACGGAGATCGGGATCGACCTGGACGCCGTTCGGCGGCAGGCGTTCTGCAACCTCTCGGGAGGCGCCAAGCAAAAGACGCTGATTGCGCTCGCGCTGGCGAGCCGGGCGTCGCTCTTCGTGCTCGATGAGCCGACGGCAAGCCTCGACACCCAGTCCCGGCGCCACCTCTTCCAGCTTCTTTCGGAGCGGACCCAGGACGCAACGGTCATTCTCTGCTCGCACCGGCTCGAAGAGATCCGCACCCTCGTCGACCAAGTGATGGTCCTCGAGGAAGGCCGACTCGCCTATTTCGGTCCCACCGAGGACTACTTGGACCGCATGACGCTGAGCACCATCGAAGTTCAGATGAAAAACGGCGTCGACAACGAAGCACTGGAGCGCATGGGTTTTCAGCCCGGGGTCGCCGGATGGTGGCGGCGCACGGCCACGCGCGCCGAGAAGCTCGAGCTCGTGGACGCTCTGTCGCGTGGCCTCGACGGGCGGGTCGAAAACCTGCTCGTTCGAGACGCGGACGCGGTGCAGCTCGACGAAAAGGAAGATCGGGGTGATGTCCACGACGGCGATTAAAGTGGTGCTGCTCGCGCTTGCCCTCACGGTGGCGGTGGTCGCGGTCATCCGCTTCAACCGGGTCGCGCTGCCCGAGGGCCCGGTGCCCATCGTCTGGGACAGCGAAGTCTGCGGCCATTGCAAGATGCACGTGGGTGACCCGCGGTTCGCCGCGCAGCTTCAGATCGAAAACGGTGACGTGCTGAGCTTCGACGATCCGGGGTGTTTGTTCGATTACCTCGCCTCGCACGAGGTCGAGGTTCACGCCCTCTACTTTCGAAATCACGAGGCGGACGGCTGGCTTTCCGAATCGGAGGTGGGTTTCCTTCCCGTGGAGGATTCACCCATGGGGTACGGAATTCGAGCTGTGAAAGCCGATACGCCCGGTTCGAAGAGCATCGAGTGGGCCAAGCGCCAGGTCAGCGAGCGTCCGCATCGGCGACAGGGTGGATCATGACGCGTCAGCTACGATCCTATTGGGCAGTCGTCCAGCTCGATCTCGCGGAAGTGCTTCGTTCCAGGTGGCTCGTCTTCTGCGTGGTCGTGTACGCCGTCCTCGCCGGTGTGTTCCTGATGGTCGGGATGCGGGAGTCGACCGTTTTCGGGTTCACGGGCACCGGCCGCGTGCTCGTGTCGTACGTGCATGCACTCCTCGTGCTGCTGCCGTTGATGGCGCTCGTCGCCACCGGGCAGGTCGTCAACAAAGCGCGGGCCGACGGCACGCTCGAGCTCCTCTTCAGTCAGCCGATTTCCCGCGGGGCGTTCTTCAGCGCCATTTCGAGCGTGCGTTTTCTGGTGCTGCTGATCCCCCTCGCGGTTCTCATGGCCGGCGTCGGGGTGTTCGGTCGGGCGGTCTTCGGCCAGGCAATCGCCTGGAGCTTCATCGGGCATTGCGTCGTGCTTTGCTCGGTGCTCATTTGGACGTTCTGCGGGATCGGTTTGTGGATCTCCACCGCGGTACAGAACTCTGCGCGCGCGACGATGTACCTGCTGCTGGTCTGGGTCGCCGGCATCGCGCTCATGGATTTCGCGCTTGCCGGCATGATGCTGCAGTGGCGAATGGAGCCGCGCGTGGTCTTCTTGCTGGCCGCGTCGAACCCGGTGCAAAGCATCCGAATGGCGTTGCTGTCGTCCGCAGACCCAGAGCTCAGCGTTCTCGGCCCCGTTGGTTTCTATTTGGCGAATCAGATCGGCGCGACCGGCCTTTACGTGCTCGGCGTGGCCTGGCCGATGGTGCTCGGCACGTTTGCTTGGTTGGGCGGGCTACGGAAGTTGCGCCGAGGTGACGTCGTTTAAGGTTGACCGCTGAAGGAGGCGAGATGTCAAACGCAATGGACGCATTCTATCGATTTCTGGATGAGCCCATCTTTCCTTGGGCGCGCGTGGTGCTCGCGCTCCTCACGGTCTTCGTAGGCCTGAGCTTCACCGCCCCCATGTGGCACATCAACATGAAGGCGCCGCAGTATCCGCAAGGGCTCGATCTCTACATCTATTCTTACAAGGTCGACGGGGGCAATGACGGCAACGACGTGCAGGAGATCAACGTCCTCAACCATTACATCGGCATGGCACCGCTCGATCGTGCCGCGCTTTCCGACCTCGACTGGATTCCGTTCCTTTTCGCGGCGATCATCATTATCGCGTTGCGCACCGCGGTGATCGGGAAGGTGAGCTCTCTTCTCGATCTCCTCGTCATCACGACCTACGCGGGCATTTTTGGCTTTGGACGGCTCTACTACAAGCTTTACACGTTTGGTCACAACCTGGACCCGAGAGCGCCGGTCACCGTGGACCCCTTCATGCCGGTCATGTGGGGCAAGAAGCAGATCGCGAACTTCCTGACCGAGGCAGGACCCGGCCTCGGTACTTGGTACGTGGCCATCTTCGCGACGGGCCTCACGATTCTCCTACTCGCCCACCTGTCCATCGGGCGAAGACAGCACATCGCGGCCACTGCTGCTGTTCCATTGCCCGCCTGAGCCCATCCGCGCCGCTGCTGGCTGGAATTGCCGATTGCTGGAGCCTAGGCTCGCCGCCTGACACACTTGAGCGATCCCGTGAGCTCCGACCTTCATACGTTCATCGTTTCCGACCTGCACCTGACCGAGGCGCAGAAGCCCGACCCGGACCGCCCGCTCTGGATGGCCTACAAGAGCCGCGACTTCTTCATCGACGAGGATTTCGCCGCGTTTCTCGACCACATCCAGGAACGAGCCGATGGCCCCATCGAGCTCATCCTCAATGGCGACGTGTTCGACTTCGACAGCGTCACGACCGTGCCGAGCGAGGGCCCGCACGTCGAGTGGCTGGAGCGTGCCCGTGGCTTGGACAGCGAGGAATGGAAGAGCCAATTCAAGATGAAGATCATCATCGATACTCACCCACGCTGGTTCGAAGCGCTCGGGCAGTTCATCGCCAAGGGCCACCGTGCGATTTTCGTCGTTGGCAACCACGACATCGAGCTTTACTGGCCGTCGGTCCAGCGCATGGTCTGCGATGCGCTGGGCGCCCCGTTTCCGGCAAACATCGGAGACGAAGACGAGAACGAACCGGTGGTGTTCTGCAATTGGTTCTATCTCAGTGGCGGTGACACCTACGTCAGCCACGGGCACCAATACGATCCAAACTGCGTCGTCCGAGATCCGATCGATCCGCTCATCGAGGTCCACGGAAGGCCACGCATGCGCATCCCTTTTGGCGATCTCGCGGCGCGCTACATGCTCAACGGCATGGGGTACTTCAACCCTCACCAGTCCGAGAACTACATCATGGGCGCCGTTGCGTATCTGCGGTTTTTCTTCAGGTACATGCTTCGAACGCAGCCCTTGCTGATCTGGACCTGGTTTTGGGGGGCCTATTCCACCCTCTGGATCTCGCTACGCACCCACTGGCTTCATCCGATGCGCGATCCGCTGCTGGTCGACGACAAGGTGAGGTCCATCGCGACGCGCTCCAACGCGACGCCGTCCATGGTCCGCAAGCTCAATGCGCTCCACGTGCCGTCGGCAACGAACAACCCCTTCCGAATCGCACGCGAGCTCTGGCTCGACCGAGCGTTTTTTCTCTTGGCCGCCCTTTTTCTCGCCTGGCAGGTGGTCCTGCACATCAACATCGCCTGGCCGATCAGCCCGCTCTGGGTTTTCGTGCCGGCGCTGATCTTCATGTTGCCCTATCTCGCCTACGCGTCGTCGGTCAGGCCGACGGTGTTCGAAACACCGCTTCTCACGAAGCCACGCGCCGAGCTGATTTTCAAAATCACGGGCGCGCGCCGTGTGGTCTTCGGGCACACACACATGCCGAAGTGCGAGCAGGTGGGCCCGGTCACCCTCTACAACGGGGGTTTTTGGTCGAAGGCGTTTGCCGATCCGGAATGCACGATCCGCCTCGGCGCGCAGACCTTCGTTTGGATACGCCCAAGTAAGGACGGGGCCGGCCGCTCCGCCGAGCTCTGCGAGTGGAAGGCCGCCGAAGAAAGTCCAATGCGGCTGCTCTGCGGGGAATCCACGGTGGCACCGAGCGCATCCCCGACTCGACGGTTCCGCAAGAGCGATCGCGGGCTTTCGCTTTCGTAGTCTCTTCGATGGGCAGTGCGAGTTCTTCGGGGCCCGGCTTTTCCGATCGCGAGCACGCCCGTGCCGAGCTGTTTTCCGGGGGTGCAATTGCGAACGACGAACGTGCCGGTGAAGCTCGAGTTGCCTACGCGAGAAACGACGACCCCGAAACCCGCGAAAAGGTTCGCGTCCCGGACCGTTTCCGAGATGCCGTAGCGGCGTTCGAGGGACGGCAGGCATGATTCTCGAAGGAAACCGAACACTTCAGCTGAATGCTGCCTAAGATTTGGCAAAACCCGACGCCTCGTCTAAAGATTTGCCCGAGATCTACGTCCAAACCGCATGACTGTAGCTTGGCAGCGTAGATGGAGCTTTGGAGAGGACTCGGATGCGTTGGACTAAATGGGCGAGCACGGCGCGCGTGGCTGCGCTCGTCGCGACGTCGGTCGCATCCTCGTCTTCGGCAGACAAAGTCGACAACGATCCCGCGGCCAACAACACGCTGACGATCGAGATCTCCGGCATCAAGGAGTCGGAGGGCAAGATGGCGTGCGCGCTGTTTTGGAAGAACAAGGGCTTCCCGCGAAAACACCGTCGCGCGCTTCGGCGAACCTGGGTCGAGGTCGAGGGCGACACCGTCGAGTGCGTCTTTCGACGGACCGGCCTCGGGGATTACGCGGCATCGGTGTTTCTCGACCTCAACGGAAACGGAAAGCTCGATACCAACGCGATCGGAAGCCCCAAGGAACCGTGGGGCGTGTCACAGAACGCCAAAGGCAAGCGATTTGGCCCTCCGATCTACAAGGACGCGAAGTTCACCTACCGAGGCGGCGCTCTCACGATCCAAATCGAGCTCGTGTACGACTAGATGAAGATGATCTGAGCGCCCTCGCTCATGTCCATGAAGTCCATGGCCGTGAGCACGTCTTTCACCTGGGGTACCAAGTCTTCCTTGGTTAGATTGAACATGTCGAGCGCCATCTGACAGCCGTAGAGTTCGGCGCCGGCATCATCGAGCATTTCGACGAACTCGCGAATCGGTGGGATGTCGAGCCGTTCCATCTCTTTTCTCATCTGCGCCGTCGCGAGAGCCTCGACGCCGGGCAGACCCGCGATCATCGCGGGGATCGGGGCCGATGGATTTCCAACCAGGTTGAGATGCAGGTGGTCGATCTTTTTCTTGTTGACGATATCGAGGCCCCAGAAGGTGAAGAAGAGCCTCGCGTCGACGCCTGACATGCGCGCCGCGTTGGCCAAGATCAGGCCTGGATAGGCCATGTCGAAGCTTCCCTTCGAGCAGATCACGCTAAGGCTTCGCTTTTTCGAGGTTCCGGAATCGGTCATCGGTTGCTCCTGTGGGGGGCCATCAAAGGCACGACTTGGGTTTGGGAATGCCGGCGATCTTGGCGATGAGCTTCGCAGGACCGTCGGGAAACAGCTTGTAAATCGCCTTGATCGGCGTTTCGGACCGCTTGCTGATCTTGCGGAGCCCCGGGCTCGAGCCAGACTCGGCCTCGATCGCGCGGGCGGCATTGAGCACCCTCCAGTGCTCGTCGGTCAGCTCGACGCCGAACTGGCCTGCGAGCTCGTTGGCCAGGTCTTCCGACCATTGGTCACGATTCGAGAGATAGCCATCGGCATCGGTTTGTACTGCCTCGAGTGACATCATGCGCCTCCTGCCTCCGCGAGCGCGGAGAGTTGTTTGCCAGCCAACGACATCGTTGGAGAGATGGGAATCGGCCGCGCTGGCAGCAACGCGGCGGCGCTCCGTGTCGATGGCGGTGACGGCTGCGCGATGCCACGCGATGCCTTTGCCGAGTGTCTCGCCCCGCTCCCGCACGATCCGCTCGACGGTCTCATCGCCGAACGGAAGAAAGAGAAGCCCGGGCTGGTAGACGTGCCGAGTCGACGGATCGACGACGGCAACGTCCCAGTCGCTCGAAAGGCGCTTTCGCAGCTTGTGGGCCATCGCCGTCCCTGCCGTGCCTGCGCCCAAAATGACAATGGTTTTCATTCCGTGACCTCGTTCTCGGGCCGCGGGATCTGCAAGCGACGTGCCGGGTGATTTTCTCAGACGTTCTCGGCGGTCACGGTCGACGCGCGCTCCGAGTGCGAAAATTCTTCGGCTCGCGCTGGTCCGTCCGCAAGGTTTGCGTGCTCGCGCATCGACGTCAGAAAGCGGAGCACGCCGTCCAGCATGCGAGCCGTGCGGGGTGACGCGAACACGTCGAAGGCATGCTGAGCGCCCCGAAGCTCGGCGTACATCACCGGGGCGTTGGACTTCTCGCGGAGGGTTTCAGCGAAGAGCTGTGCATCCTCGACGGGTGCCAGCGTGTCGCGGTCGCCATGAATGATGAGAAAAGGCGGCGCGTCCGCGTGGGCCCGGTCGAGCGGAGATGCGCGACGAAAGGCATCCGGATCCTCGTCGAAGAAACGCTTCATGATCAGCGGCTCGAGCATCTGACGCCGGAATCGGTCTTGCATCGTGCCGAGGCGGTTCGTGAAATCGTAGACCCCGTAGACCGGCACGGCCGCCTGCACCCGCGTGTCGGCGTGCTCGAAGCCCGGCTGGTACTCCGGGTCGTTCGCCGTGAGCGCCATCATCGACGTGAGATGGCCGCCGGCCGACCCGCCGGTGACCGCGATGAAGTCTGGGTCGACGCTGTACTCGTCGGCATGCTTTCGAATCCAATGAAGTGCGTACTTCAAATCGACGAGGTGGTCCGGCCAGGTCGCGGACGGGCTCAGGCGGTAGTTGACGTTGAAGCAGACCCAGCCGTTGGCAGCGAGATGGCCGATCAGCGGCCACCCCTGCTCGCGCTTGTCTCCGATGATCCACGCGCCGCCGTGGATCTGCATGATCGCCGGCCGTTTGCTACCGGCGTCTTCGGGCATGGCGACATCGAGCCTCAGCGTCCGGCCGGCGATTCTCCGATACGGAATGTCCCGGACGACCGTCACCCCTCGCCGCCGAAAGCGGAACGGAAGAATCAGCTGCGTGAAGGGTACGCCCGACGTGTCGGCAGGCTCATCGAGCCCGAGGAGCGCCTCGTCGAAAGCGTGACTGGCCTTTCGGCCGTCGTGGAAGAGAATCAGCAAGCCGAGCCACGAGGCGAGGGTAATGACGAGCCCGGCAATGCCGGCCCATTCGGAGAGGGCTCCGAGCTGGATGAAGAGCATGGAGGCGATCGCCTGCCAAAAGAGGTGGTGCAGCGCGAGCTCCGAGGTGAGCCACGAACCGAAGAAGCTCGGAACGAAAAGCGCAGGAATCCGGCGCACCGGCATGAACGCGTTCAGCGTGAAAATCGCGCCGACCAAGCTGACGCCGAGAAACAGCCATGCGACGAAACTCGCATTGAAATCCATCGATCTGGCCTTCTAGCACGTTCCAAGTTACACCGGTCGCGGAATGCGCCAAGAAGACCTCTCCTACTCGGGTATCACGCACCTGCCAGGCCGGCCGATTCAACGTCTTCAGCGGTCGATTCAGACGTTCATGCGCATCGAGTCGGCGAGCGGCATCGTCCTCTTGGTGTGTACGGCCATCGCGCTCATTGCCGCCAACTCCCCGTACGCGGAGACGTACCAAGCGTTTTGGAACCAGACGCTTCGGTTGGCCGTGGACGACTTCGTGCTGTCCTATCCACTTTGGTACTGGGTCAACGACGGCCTCATGCCGATCTTCTTCTTCTTGATCGGCCTCGAGATCAAACGCGAGCTCGTCATCGGCGAGCTCAGCGACCCCAAGAAGGTCGTGCTCCCGGTCGCCGCTGCAGCGGGCGGGGTCATCGTCCCCGTCGCGATTTACCTCGCGCTGCAGTACGGGAAAGAGGGTCAGCACGGATGGGCCGTCCCGATGGCGACCGACATTGCCTTCGTGGTCGGATGTTTGTCGCTTCTCGGCAAGCGCGTTCCACACGGGCTGACGGTTTTGATGCTCTCGTTGGCAATCGTCGACGACCTGGCTGCAGTACTCGTGATCGCGCTCTTCTACACGTCCTCGATCAGCGCTACCTGGGTCGCCGGAGCGCTCGTGGGGCTCGTCGTCGTGGCGGCGCTCAGCAAGCTAGGCGTGCGGTCGGTGGCGATCTACGTCTTGACGGGGGCGTGGGTGTGGCTCTGCACGCTGAAGTCGGGCATCCACCCGACCATCGCGGGCGTCGTCCTCGGTTTGATGACCCCCGCGATGCCGTGGCTCGGAGGCGAGAAATTTCTCAACTTCCTACGCTACACCGACGAGACCTTGCGCAAACCGGAGACGACGTTGGCGCAGGCGCGGCTGCTGGTCGGCGACCTCTCCTTTGCCTCACGAGAAGCGGTGGCGCCGCTATCCCGAATCGAACGCGCGCTTCATCCGTGGACCGCCTTCGTGATCATGCCGCTCTTTGCGCTCGCCAATGCGGGCGTGCCCATCGAGCTCGAGGGGCTGGGGGCGCCGGTCGGCATCGCCGTCGCGGCGGGGCTATTTTTCGGGAAGTCCGTCGGCATCTTCGGTGCATCGTTCTTGGCGGTGAAACTGGGTTTGGCCACTCGGCCCCAGGGCGTCACTTGGCCGATTCTCGTCGGTGCGGCGTTCCTCGGTGGCATCGGTTTCACCATGGCGCTGTTCATCGCGTCCCTTGGGCTTTCGGGGGATCTTTTGGTGGCCGCCAAGATTGGCGTCATCATCGGCTCGTTCGCCAGCGCGGTCGTGGGTATGCTCATCCTGTCCGCGTTGACGAAGAAGAGCTGATGCGCTGGTTTGTTCTAGTTGCGGTGAGCGTTGGGGCCGGGGTTGCCTACGGGCAGTCTGCGCCGGTGTTTTACTCGTATACCGGCGAGTCGGGTCGCACCGTCTACGTCAACCGTTTTTCGATGATCCCCCCGGAGAGGCGTTCAGAGGCGAGAGCAGTCGACCTTTCGCAGGTCAGTCTCAACGAGAACATCGCCGACGATCTAGCAGACGCGGTCGAGGACGAGCTTCGGTTTCTCAAAGAGTCCGACCCATGTGCGGAGGCACGTCAGGAAAACGATGCAGGAGCTTGGCGCCACGTTTGGCGGAGGCATGGGCCGTGGCTCCTCGCAAGCCTCGCGGCGCTGATCTTGATGATCATGAGCCCGTGGATGATCGCACGAACGCCGCCTGGGGTTTGGTCGCGGTTCTTGATGATTGCACTGCCTGCCCTCGCGATGACGGCGCTCGTGGCGATTTCGATGACCCGCGCGTCGAGATCGCTCGAGGCCGTTTCGGAGCTCGCCAAGCTTTGCGATGCCAACGAACGGGAGGCGTCCCCCGCAAAGCAAGTCGTCCGGCTCAACGAGATGCACACCTACATCGAGGAGCTGTACCAGCGGCGGTTCGACGAAATCGACGCCATCACGGAAATGGAATGACCGAGCCCCTCGACCTGAGCGACACGACGCGTTGCCCGCTGTGCGGCAAACCGAACGAGTGCGCCGTTGCGGCGGGCAGGGAACCGGACTCGTGCTGGTGCATGGCCGCGACGATGAGCGCGGAGGCGCTTGCCGCCATCCCGGCCGAGGCGCAGGCCAAAGTCTGCATCTGCGCCGAGTGTGCTCGAAAGCCGCCGGCGAGCGCGTGACGTGATTCAGCCGGCGGCCGCAGTCGGGCCGCACGGATTGCACTGGCTCGCGAGCTCGTCGTGCTCCACTTGGATCGTCGCGTGCTGAATCGCGAACCGAGCAGCCAAAATCCGGTTGGCGTCATCGATGGCTTTTTGATGGTCGGCATCTTCGCGGATGACCAAGTGGGCCGTTGCGAAGTTGCGGCCGCTGGTCAGCGACCAAACGTGAAGATCGTGAGCATCGAGCACGCCAGGGAGCTCCTTCAGCGCCTTTGTCACGTCGTCCACCGAAATGCCTTTGGGGACGCCCTCCATCAGTACGTCGAGCGTCTCGCGGATGAGGCCCCATGCCGAGTAGAGCACGAGGGCAGCGATGAGGAACGAAGCGATCGGGTCGGCCCATCGCCAACCGAAAAAATAGATGGCAGCGCCGGCGGACATCGCCCCCACGCTTCCGAGCGCATCGGCCATCACGTGGAGCCACGCGCCCCGGATGTTGAGATTGGTGCTTCGGCCGCCGCTCAGGATCGCCAGATTCGCGACGTTGATCAGCAGGCCGCCGAATGCGATTGCGAGCATCAGGCTGCCCTGCACTTCGGGAGGCGCAGCGAGCCGCTCCCAGGCCTCCCGCGCGATGAGAACAGCGAGCGCCAGAAGCAGGCCACCGTTGACGAGCGCTGCGAGGATCTCGGCGCGATGAAAACCGTATGTGCGGTGCTGGGTGGCCGGTCTTTGGGCAAAGACCACTGCGACGAGCGACAGGCCGAGCGCCGCGGCGTCGGATAGCATGTGCCCGGCGTCGGCCAGCAGTGCGAGGGAGTTTGCAGCGAGCCCGCCGATGATCTCGGCAACCATGTAAGTCGCGGTCAGGATCAGCGCCAGGGTCAGCCGCCGGCGGTTTCCGTTCACTTCGGCTGCGGTCGCGTGGTGATGGTGCTGATGCCCCATGAGGACAGCATGCTTACCACGGCCGGAGGTGTCGAGCGATTGGAGCCGTTGCAGGTAGTCGTTCGTCGACCTCTGTAGTAGAAAACCGTTTCGGGCGGGCTTCGCTGCCGCCGCATGGAGGGACCGCATGAGCGACGACAAGACTGTCAAATACGAGGGCGCCGACACGAACGTCTATTGGGACGGAAGACTCTGCATTCACGTGGGCGAGTGCGGCCGGGCCAACAACGAGCTGTTCGTCGGCGACCGAAAGCCTTGGTGCGAGCCGGACCGCGTGAGCACTGACGAAGTCGCGGATGTCGTGGGGCGATGTCCGAGCGGGGCGCTGACCTACGAGCGAAAGGATGGGAGCAAACGGGAAGCGGCAGAGCGCGAAAACGTCGTGTCGGTGATGTACAACGGCCCGCTCTACGTTCGCGGCGATCTCGAGATCGACGGGGCCGCCGAGGACATGCCCGGCGTGCGTTTTCGCGCCGCGCTGTGTCGCTGCGGGGCGTCCAAGAACAAGCCGTTTTGCGACAACAGCCACGAGGAGATCGGCTTCAAAGACTACGGCGCCGTTGGCGAGAGCGGCGATGGGTTCGATGCTCCCGGAGGAACGCTGAAAATCGAGCGAGCGCCAAACGGGCCGCTGCTGCTGAAGGGCAACTTCACCATCGCTGCCGCGACCGGGCGAAAAGCGTGGACGGGCAAGAAAGCCGCGCTCTGCCGCTGCGGGCAGTCGAAGAACAAGCCGTTCTGCGATGGGTCGCACAAAGACGCGGGCTTCGCGGCCGATTGAAGCGGACGAGGCGGAAGGAGGTCACCCGTGAGCTTTTCGACGATGATGGACAGGCCCCTTTTGATCTCGGACCTGTTCGAGCACGGGCGACGCCTCTACCCCGAGAGTCGCGTCATCACCGCGGGGGAGGGGAGCGACCGCATCAGCACGTATGCGGAGGTCGCCGACCGAACCGAGCAACTCGCCAAGGCGCTCGAAAAGCTCGGCGTGCAGCGCGAAGACAGGGTCGCCACGTTCTGCTGGAACGACCAACCGCACCTCGAGGCGTACTTCGCGATCTCTTCGATGGGCGCGGTTATGCACACGCTCAACATCCGTTTGTTTCCCGAGCAGCTCGCCTTCATCGTCAATCACGCTCGCGACAAGGTCATCATCGTCGACGACACGCTCGTGTCGGTACTGGCGCCCGTCGCCAACCAGCTGGAGACGGTCGAGCACATCGTCGTCGTGGGCAGCGGTGACGAGGCGGCTCTTCGGGAGGCGCCTCGCGCGGAGCTGCACCGCTACGAAGAGCTGCTCGCGTCCGAAAGCCCCGGCATCGCGTGGCCGCTGCTCGATGAGCGTGCGCCCGCATCGATGGCGTACACGAGCGGCACGACCGGAGATCCGAAAGGCGTCGTGTACAGCCACCGATCGACCGTGCTGCACTCGTATGGGATCACATCGGGTGCAGTGATGGGCCTCAACGAGCACGACATGGTGCTCACCATCGTCCCGATGTTTCACGCAAACTGCTGGGGCCTGCCCTATGCTGGCTGGTGGGTGGGGACCGACTTCCTTCAGCCGAGCCGTTTTCTTCAGCCCAAGCCGCTCGTTCGAATGATCGAGCGGCACCGGCCCACCCTCGCCGGTGCGGTGCCGAGCATTTGGACTGCCGTGCTCAACTACGGCGAGGACGAGGACATCGATCTGTCGTCGTTTCGGCTCGTGGTCTGCGGTGGGGCTGCCGTTCCACGGTCGTTGATGCAGGCGTTCGAAGAACGGTACGGGGTGACGATTTTGCAGCTTTGGGGCATGACCGAAACCAGTCCGGTCGGCTCGGTGGCGTTGGTCCCACGAGGCGTCGAGGGAGAGGACGCGTGGAGGTATCGTGTTCGGACGGGACGCGCCGTTGCGGGGATCGAGCTTCGCATCGTCGACGGGGAGGGCGCTGAGCTTCCTTGGGACGGCGAGTCGGTTGGGGAAATCGAGGCTCGGGGCCCTTGGGTCACCGGCAGCTATTACGGAGTCGACGCGTCCGAGAAGTTCCACGACGGCTGGCTGCGGACCGGCGACGTCGGCTTCATCGATCCACGCGGTTACGTGCAAATCACGGATCGCTCGAAAGACGTGATCAAATCCGGCGGGGAGTGGATCTCGTCGGTCGAGCTCGAGAACGAAATCATCGCACATCCCGAGGTCGTCGAAGCGGCCGTCGTCGGTGTGCCCGACGACAAGTGGGACGAGCGCCCCCTGGCCTGCGTCGTCCGAAAAGAGGGCAGCGCGGTGACCCCGGAAGCTCTCCGCGCGTACCTGGAAGACAAAGTGGCCAAGTGGTGGCTCCCCGAGCGGTGGACCTTCATCGACGAAATCCCGAAAACCAGTGTCGGCAAGTTCGACAAGAAAGTCCTCCGCACCCACCACGCCCAAGGCAAGTTAGAAATCCTCACCACGAGCTAGCCGCTCACAAAAAGGGGACAGTCCCCTTTTTGCGAGCCTAGCAGCAGTCTAGCTGCGCACGGGTTTGTTCGGCGGCCTGACGGAGTAGGTGCAGGCTTCGGATCACCTGCTCGCGCTCGGTCTTTGGAATCCGCTCGAGGATCGTCGCGATGCTTTGCTCGGTGAGACGTGCAAGGCGGGCTGCCTCTTTTTTCCCGCTTGCGGTCAGCGCCACGACGACGCGCCGCCCGTCGTCTTTCGCTTTTTCGCGCTTGACCCAACCGCGCGCTTCGAGTCCGTCGACCAGGCGCGTCATCGCCCCTTTCGTGACACGCGACTGCGCGGCGAGCGTAGACACGTCCCACTCCCCCTCGGTCAACGTCTGTAGAAGCACACACTGTGAGGGAGTCACCGTTCCGCAGCAGATCTCCTCGCGTTCAAACGAGGAGAACATGCGGCAGAACGCTATCACATCTTCGAAGACCGAGGTCATCGCTTGCGCGCGGTGATCGAGTAGCTGAAGACGGTATCGGCGATTTCGTCGATCCGCTCTTGCCCGATCATCTCGACCGCCGCCTTCCACATCGGGTCTTGCAGGTTCGGGGTCAGCAGTGGCGCCGCGGGCTTACGCGTGAACTCGACGTCCATGAATCCCGCGTCGCGCATGTAACCGAGATATTCCTTCTCGGTCGACGCACCGCCCACGCACGCAATCCAACTCGCAGCCAGATCGGTGACAGCCGCGGGCAGAGGCTCGCTGAGCACGATGTCGCTCACGGCCAAACGCCCACCGGGCTTGAGCACCCGGTAAGCCTCGCGAAAGACCTGCGGCTTGTCCGGGCTGAGATTGATGACGCAGTTGGAGATCACCACATCCACGCTCTCCGAGGCCACCGGCAGGTTCTCGATGAGGCCCTCACGAAACTCCACGGTGCGAGCGTGCCCGGCGTTCACCGCGTTGGTTCGCGCGCGCTCCAACATCTCCGGAGTCATGTCCACGCCGATGAACCGCCCCTCGGGGCCGAGCTTCTCGGCCGAGAGGAGCGCGTCGAATCCGGCGCCGGAGCCGAGGTCAACCACCGTCTCGCCCGGTTTCAGGCTCGCGAGGGCGGTCGGGTTTCCACAGCCGAGCCCGAGATTCGCCTCGGCGGCCGCCCCCGTGATGTCCTCCGGCGAATATCCGAGCATCGACGCGGTCTTGGCGTGGGGGCTCGACGTCGTCTCGCCGCAGCAGCCCGAGGACGGGGTCGACGCGGGCTCGCAACAGCCTCCGCCCTTCTTCGCGACCTCGCCGTACCCCGACTTCACGACCTCATGTACTCGTTCTTTGTCCATCCGCGCCTCCAATAGTTGAATGATGCAACTAATTAGTTGAGGCTGTCAACCAAATTGTCAACTGAATTATATAGGGGACAGTCCCCTTTTTTACGCGAGGCTGCGGAGGAAGCGGAGGAGGGCGTCCTTGAACTGGGACTCGTCCTCTCGGTGGGGCCAGTGACCTGCCTCGGGCATGACGACCAGCTCGGCGCCGCCGCCGAAGAGAGACTGGGACTTCTTATAGGGCCCGAGGTGGCCGCCGAAGTCCTTGCCTCCAGCCACCATCAGCCCGCTGCAGCGAATCGGGGCTTTCACGCGCGGGTCCACGTCCGACCCGAGCGCGCGGTAGTAGTCGATGGCGGCCGACAACACTTCGGGGTCGGAGAACGCTGCCTTCACGCGCGCAACCGCGGCGTCACGCTCGGGGCCCTGCCATCCGGGCGCCCACCGACGGTAGAGCTCCTCCACGTAAGCGAAATCGTTGCGCCGCGTTCCAGCCTCCGCCCAAGGCAGCTTGAAGTAGAGAAAGTGCCGCGCCATCACCAGCATTCCCATGGCCTTGATCGCGCCGTCGGGCTTCAGCGTGCGCGGGTGCGGGATTGCAATGGGCACAATCGCCCGCACACGCTCCGGCGCCATCGCAGCCGCTCCGTACACGAGCGTCGCGCCCCAGTCGTGACCGACCAACACCGCCGACTCCAAACCGAGTGCATCGAGCAGCCCAATCGCGTCTCCCGCCAAGTGCAGCGCGTCGTACGGGCGCCCCTTCACCATCGTATCGGGATGGTAGCCGCGCAGGTAAGGCAAAACGGTGCGATAACCGGATCCGTTCAGTGCGCGTGCAATTCCTGCATACGAATGCGGCGTGTCTGGGAACCCGTGGAACAGCACGACCGGCTCCCCTTGCCCCGAGTCGTTGTAGCGCCAAGTTTGCGCGCCGCTCGTCACGTTTTGAAACTCCGACTCTACGAGCATGGCGCCCTCCCGGCACGAGTTGACCTCGATCGGCGCAGAGCGTAACACAGCATTCGTCGGAAAACTCGATGCCCCAGCCCAGCCCAGACCGCCCGCGCGTTCCCATCCTCGGCGCCGAGAACGTCACGAAAGTTTACAGAATGGGCGACGTCGACGTGCACGCACTCCGCGGCGTCACGGTCCCTCTTTACGAGGGTGAGCTCATGGTGCTCCTCGGCCCATCGGGTAGCGGCAAGTCGACGCTTCTCAACATCCTCGGTGCGCTCGACGTCCCGAGCTCGGGCCGCGTCCACTACCGCAACGAAGACATCGCAGCCGCCGACGAGCGTGCGCTCACCCGTTTTCGCCGCGAGCACGTCGGATTCGTCTTTCAGTTCTACAATCTCGTGCCGAGCCTCACAGCGCGCGAGAACGTCGCGCTCGTCACCGAGATTTCGAAGAACCCGCTGAATCCGGGTGACGCGCTCGAGCTAGTCGGACTGACCGACCGCATGGATCATTTCCCTGCACAGCTGTCGGGTGGCGAGCAGCAGCGCGTGGCCATTGCACGGGCCGTGGCCAAGCAGCCGGAAATCCTCCTTTGCGACGAGCCGACCGGTGCGCTCGACTTCAAGACCGGCATTCGCGTCCTCGAGGTCATCGACGAGGTCAACCGTTCGCTTGGAACGACGACTGCGGTGATCACGCACCATGCTCCGATCGCGTCGATGGCGGATCGAATCGTCTCCCTCTCCGACGGAATGGTCGCGAGCGACCACACCAACGATATAAAGGTGTCGCCTGCCGAGCTGACGTGGTGAGCGTTCTCGATCGCAAGCTGCTTCGAGATCTCATGCGCCTGAAAGCGCAGTCCCTGACGATTGCGCTCGTGGTCGCCGTGGGCGTTGCCAACTACATCACCCTGCGGAGCGCGTGGCGGGCACTCGGCGACTCTCGGGCTGCGTACTACGAACAATACCGATTCGCCGACGTGTTCACCCGCTTGAAGCGAGCGCCTGACTCGATCGCCGATCGTGTCCACGACATCAGCGGCGTGGCGTCCGTGTATCCGCGCATCGTCGAGGAAGTTCTCCTTCCCATCGAGGGTATGCTCACCCCGGCGCACGGCCAGATCGTCTCGCTTCCATCCCAGGGCTGGCCCCCCCTGAACGACGTGCTCGTCAAATCGGGGCGCTTCCCGGAGGCGGGCCGCTCGAACGAGGTGCTCGTCTACGAGCCGTTCGCCAAGGAGCACGACCTCGTCCCGGGCTCGACGATCCCGGCGGTGCTGAACGGTAAGCTCCACGAGCTCATCGTCGTTGGCCTCGCCCTCAGCCCCGAGTACGTCTTCGCGATCGAGCCCGGTGGCGTTTCGTCCGATGACGAGCGCTTTGCACCCATGTGGATGTCCAAGAGCGCCATCGCCGCGGCGTTCCAAATGGAGGGGGCGTTCAACGACTTGGTGCTGCGCCTCGAGCCCGGCGCCGACGAGGCTGCCGTGCTCATCGCCGTCGATCGAATCCTCGCCCCCTACGGCGGGCTTGGCGCGTTCGGCCGCGATATTCAAATCTCGAGCTCGATCCTCGACGGCGAGATCGCCCAGATCGAGGCCATGGTGCTCTTCCTCCCAGCGGTTTTCCTGGCTGTCGCCGCGTTTCTCTTGAACGTCGTGTTCTCGCGGATGGTTGCCCTTCAGCGCGGCCAGATCGCCGTCATCAAAGCCGTCGGCTACGGCAACCTCACGATTGGTTTTCACTACCTGAAGATGGTTTGCATCATCGTGGTGCTGGGCTCTGCGCTCGGCGTGGGGCTCGGCGCGTGGTTGGCGGATGCGATGCTGGACCTCTACGCAGGCTTCTTTCGCCTTCCGATGACGAGAGGCCGAATCGACCTCCCGGTTGCGATCAATGCGGTCATCGCAAGCTTCGCGGCGGCGGTGCTCGGAGTCGGGTTTGCGCTCCGGAGCGCGATGGCGCTCCCGCCAGCAGAGGCGATGCGGCCCCCGTCCCCCACGCGATACCGAGCTTCTCCAGTGGAGCGCTTCGCGGGCCTTCGGCGACTCCGGCAGACCACGATGATGGTGTTTCGTGAAATCTGGCGCCGCCCGCTTCGAACCGTGCTTTCGTCTGCAGGCATCGCGTTTGCCCTCGCGATCATCATTCTCGGGCGCTTCGGCAAAGATGCGCACGGGCCGATCCTCGAGCTTCAGTTCGGACGCCAGCAGCGGGAAGACATCAGCGTGAGCTTCTCGACCGAGGTCGACCAGCGAAGCCTCGGTTATCTCGAGCACCTTCCGGGTGTGGACCAAGTGGATGGGTTTCGTGCGACGCCCGTCCGCTTTCGTTCGGGGGCCCGCTGGCGTGACAGTATCTTGGTTGGCCTTCCGCCGGACAGCCACCTGCGCAGGCTTTTCAATCGAAAGTTCCGTCCCGCCCGCATTCCGCAAAGCGGAATCCTCATCACCGACGTCCTCGCCGACATCCTCGGTGCGAAACCAGGCGACCTCATCGAGGTCGAGCTGAAGGAAGGCGACCGCGGGACGCGCGAGGTTCGCATCAGCGGGACGATCGACGAAGCGTTCGGCCTGCAGGGCTACATGCAGAAGGCTGGGCTCCACGAGCTGCTTCGTGAAAAGCCCACCGTCAACACGGCTCTCCTTCGTGTCGATCCGCAGTGGGAGGCGGAGCTCCACGCGCGGCTCATCGACATTCCCGCGGTGCAGAGCATCCACCGAAAGCGGACTTTGCTGGAGAAGTTCGAGGAGCAGACGGGCCGGACCATGCAGGTCATTACCCTGATCCTCACGCTGTTTGCGACCGCAATCGCCGTCGCCGTCGTCTACAACAACGCGCGGGTCAGCCTGTCGGTTCGTAGCCGCGACCTTGCAACCCTTCGTGTGCTTGGTTTTTCACGGGCCGAGGTGTCGGCGATTCTCCTCGGCGAGCAGGCGATTCAGGTGATTCTCGGTATCCCGGTCGGGATGGTGCTCGGGACGTGGGGGGCCAAAGCGCTCCTCGAGCTCCAGGCCGACCCCGAGCAATTTCGAATGCCGATGCTGATCTCGCCCCGGACCTATGCATTTTCCGCCGTGGTAGTCTTGGCCGCGGCTGTCTTGAGCGCGCTGCTGGTTCGGCGAAGAATCGACGCCTTGGACCTCGTGGGCGTACTGAAAACGAGAGAGTAAGGAGTGGTGGCGCATGGATGACGCGTCTGGCTTGAGGAAGTGGATTCGAAGAAGCTTGATCGCTCTGGCAGTGCTGGCGTTGGTGGCTTTGATCGTCGTGGCGTGGATCCCGAATCCGGTCGAGGTGGAGGTTGCATCGGCGTCGCGTGGACCTCTCGTCGTCACGGTCAACGAGGACGGCCGAACCCGCGTGAAGGACCGCTACCTCGTGTCCGCGCCCATCACGGGCAACCTGGCCCGGCTCGAGCTCGATGCAGGCGACCCGATCGAACGGGAAGCGGTGCTTGCGCGGCTCGTTCCGCTACCACCGCCGCTCTTGGATTCGCGCACGCGAGCTGAAGCCAAGGCTCGCGTCGACGCAGCGTTGGCGGCTCGACGTCAGGCACAGGCGGCGGTGAACCGAGCCAAGTTCCAGCGTGATTTCGCGAAGCAGGAATCCGAGCGAGCGCTCGCCGTGGTGCAGAAGGGAGGTCTGGCGCGGAGCGATGCCGATCGCGCCGTCTCGACCTATCGCAGCAGCGAGGAAGAGGTAAACTCCGCCGAGTTCGGTGCGCGCGTCGCCGAGCACCAGCTCAAGCTCGCCCAGACCGCGCTCGTTCAACTCAGCGGGAAAGCTGAAGAAGGCGAGCAGCTCGACATCGTCTCGCCAGTGGACGGTCAGGTTCTCAAGGTCTTTCAGGAGAGCGAGGGCGTCGTGCAAGGCGGGACGCCGATTCTCGAGGTCGGCAACCCCGCGGCCCTCGAAATCGTGGTCGACGTGCTCAGCCAAGACGCCACGAGGATCTCGCCTGGTGCGCCCGCGCTCATCGAGCGGTGGGGCCGCCAGAATCCCTTGCGCGGGCGCGTTCGTATCGTCGAGCCGTCCGCGTTCACGAAAGTATCCGCCCTCGGCGTCGAAGAGCAGCGCGTCAACGTGATCATCGACCTGGAGGAGGAGCGAGAAAAGTGGGCCAGCCTCGGCGACGGCTATCGGGTCGAAGCACGGATCTCCGTGTGGGAGGGCGAGGATGTGCTGAGCGTACCGGCAAGCGCGGTGTTCCGCTCCGACGAGGCGTGGGCGACCTTCGTGGTCGAGGATGGGACCGCCGTGCTACGCAAAGTCGAGATCGGAGAGACCAATGGCCTCCAAACCGAGATACGCTCCGGCCTCGAAGAGGGCGATGAGGTGATCGCCTATCCAAGCGACAGCGTGCGGGATGGCGTGTCCGTGCGGGCAAGGTGAGGGATGCAGACGGCGCTCACCGAGTTCTTGAACGACCGAGTGTTCTTGCGGAACGCGATTGCGACGCTCGTCCTGTTTCTCGTCGTGCTCATTCTGCGGCGGGTGGCCGTTCGATTCGTCCGCCGCAGGCTTCCGAGCTCCGACAAGCTTCAGCTTCGATGGACCGCGCAGATTCGCGGTTTTTCCTATGTGATCTTGGCCTTTGGCTTGTTCACGATTTGGGCAGCCGAGCTCCAGGCGCTCGCCGTTTCGTTTGCCGTTCTCGCGATGGCGATCGTGTGGGGCACGAAAGAGACGATTGCGTGCATTCAGGGCGCTGCATATCGGATGAGCTCGAACGCCTTCCAGGTCGGTGACCGCATCAACGTGGGGAACATTCGGGGTGACGTCATCGACCCGGGGCTGCTCAGCACTACGGTGCTCGAGGTGGCGCAGGGGCATCAGCGCACCGGAAGGACGATCAGCATCCCTAACAGCCTCTTCCTCACCGAGCCCATCCTCAACGAGAGCTTGACCGGCGAGTTCATGCTGCATCTGATGAAGATCCCGGCCGATCGGGACTCCGACCTCGCCGATCTCGAGCGCAAAGTCCTGGCTGCCGCCAACCAGGCGTGCGCGGACTTCATCAACGACGTACGCCGGCCGATCGCGATGCGTTATCGCCGCCACGGCCTCAATCCGCCCCTCGTGGAGCCCCGCATCACGTACCAAGTGGTCGACCAGAAAACGGTCAACCTCATCCTACGCCTCCCGACGCCGATGCGACTGGAACGCCAGGTCGAGCAGCGCGTCCTGAGGGCGATCCTCGACGTCCCAGCCGGCCGCGACACCCTGGTGCCCCCGGGGTGACAGCGTTCAGCGCCAGTGACGGTGCCAGCGACAGCGTTAGTGCTCGATCCGCAGTCGCGAGGCGGCCCTCAGGGCTCGCTCTTGGGCCTCGTCTCGCGTTTCCCCGACGGCGATCACGTGCGCCTTGCGGTGCTTGTCGTTTTCGATCGCCGGGATGTCGGTTCCCGGCCGAACGTCGCAAAACAGCGAAATGACGCCTTCGCTTCGGCGGGCTTCGTCGACGCCGGAGACGGAGCGAACCGTGCCGGGATCGAGGTGCAGAAACTCGATGTGAACGCACGGCCGGTGGGGCTCCGGCTTGGGTCGCTCGAAACCTTCGCCAAGACAAAACCGCAGGTTGGCCGTCAGCAGGTCGACGCCGGTTCGTGCGGGAAGGGCGTGTGTGAAGATCTCGCTTCCGCCGCCTCGCGCCGCGATCTCGACGAGCTGAGCGTCGTTGCCATCCACGAAGTACTCGGCGTGCGTCAGGCCGTGCCGCATTCCGAGCGCCGCCACCACCTGCCGGTGAACGTCGAGCAGCCGGCCGTGAGCCGCTTCCGATATCGCAGCCGGAAAGCGGATCCGCCGAGCCACCGTCGGGGCCGCCTCGAAGTGCTCCTTGTCGGAGACGGCGAGCACGAACACCTCGCCATCGACCACGCATCCCTCCACCGTGCACTCCGTGCCTCGTAGCTGCTGCTCGACGACGAGCGTGTCCGAAGGACTGCTCGCCTGAGCATGCGCGAACACATCCGGCACGTCGCTCGGCCGTTCGACGTATCGCACCCCGACGCCCGCCATCCGATCGAGCGGCTTGACGACGACCGGTAGACCGAAATCAACGACGGCCTGCTCCATCTCGTCGATGCTGGCAACCCGCCGAAACGCAGGCTGCGCGAGGCCGGCGGCAGCACAGGTCGCCCGCATCAACGCCTTGTCGGTAAACATGCGGGCGACCTCCACGCCAATGCCCGGAAGCCCCAGCACCTCGGCGACGAACGCAGCGGTCACGACCCCGGCGTCAGTCGTGTCACAGACGATCGCATCGACTCCCACCCGCCTCGAGACGGCAAGGGTCGCTTCCGGGTCGGACACATCTGCAATCTCGTGCCAATCGGCGATCGCGTATCCAGGCCGATCTTGGGCCATGTCGGTCACGAGAACGCGGCACCCGAGCTCCTGAGCGCGACGAATCGTCGGGAGTTGCCACGGTCCGGCGCCCAGGACGTGTACGAGCGGGCTCTGCTTCATGCGTGCTTGCCCAAGATTCTAACACAGCGCACCCGTCTGTTATCATTTCGGTCCATGCGCGTTTTCGATTCGCTCGTGCACGCAACGCTCGACGGCCGATGGCCGGCCAAGGCCGGGGTCGACGCTGGGCCAGACCGTTTGTTGCGGGACATGGATGCCGCAAAGGTCGACAAAGCATGTCTCGTCGCGGTGTCCGGCTTGAACGAGAACACCGACGTCGAAAGCATCGCCCGCGCGCATCCCGATCGTTTCGTACCGGTGGCCTCGGTGAACCCGGCCCGCTCGCCGAGCGACGATGCAGTTCGCGCTTCGGTGCGAGAGGCCGCCGACCGCGGGTTTGCAGGGATCAAGCTCCACCCGAGGATGCACGGGTACGACCCGGAGTCTCCGGTGTGTTTGACTGCGCTTCGTGAAGCTGGTGCGCTCGGGCTTCCAGCCTTCGTCTGCACGCTGTTTCGGCGCGCTGGCACTCCGACGCGGAACGCCGCCGACACGGTCGATGCGCTGGCCAACGCCGCCCCCGAGACTACGATGGTCCTGCTTCACGGTGGCGGCACCGAGGCCCTCGGCCTGTTCGAGCTCGTTCGAATGCACGCGCACCTCCGGCTCGACCTCTCGTTCACGTTACTCCGCTACGCCGGGTCGTCCCTCGATCCCGACATTCGTTTTCTCGTGGAGCACCTCGACCAGCGCCTCGTCGTGGGCTCGGACTACCCGGACTACGCACCGTCTCGAGCCTTTGCGCGTTTCTTCGAGCTGACCGAAGGGCTTCCTCGAGACAAAGTGCAACGCGTGGCTCACGACAACCTGCAGACCCTCTTCGGCCACTGGAGCGGCTTCCGGTGAACCCCGACGACCACGGTATCTACCGAGATCGTTACCTCGAGCGCCTTGCCGAGTTCGGCCACGATCCCCGGGCGCTAGGGTGGACGAAGGGCAAGCAGGAGGAGCGGTTTTCCGCTCTCACCTCCCGCATCGACCTCGCGCGGGCGAATTCCGTGCTCGACGTGGGCTGCGGGTTCGGCGATCTCTATCCGTTCTTGCGCGACCACGGTTTCGACGGCCAGTACGTGGGCATCGACTTCATCGACGAGCTGCTCGACGTCGGACGCAAAGCCTATCCGGACGCCGAGCTTGCGCTTGCCGACATCGACGACTTCGACCCGGGCGAATCGTTCGATCTGGTCGTCGCGTCGGGCATCTTCAACGGGGTGTTGGTCCACGAGGACCCTTGGGCGCGCATCCGGCGCACGCTCGAACGCATGTTTGCGCTGTGCCGGTTCGCGTGCGCCGCCGACTTCATGAGTAGGTACGTGGACTACATGCGGGACGACACGTTTCATGCGGAGCCCGAGCGGGTGTTCGGGTTGGCCAAGGGGCTTTCCAGACGGGTCCTGCTCGACCACGGATACCTCCCGTTCGAGTTCGCCATTTGGTTGTTCCGGCAGGATGAGGTTCTCGACGGCGCTCGGTTCTCGCCGCTGTCACTGGAATAGACCCCCGGAAGTTGCAGCGCCCCAACGCCGCCGGGTTATCCTATCGAGGCCATGGAGCTCAAGGCCGTCGCCCCGACGCCGACCGTTCGGCACGCCAAAGCCCTGCACGTCGTCGATGACCTGCACGGTATTCTCGCCGACGATGCGAAGATCCAAGAGCTGACGCAGCGCCTGTCCAACTTCGAGTGCCTGCTGATCAAAGGCGCCGTCCCCCAAGAGCCCCTTCTTCAGATCCGTGACTACCTCGCCCTCGTGGGCCAGAGCTCGCTCCCGACCTATTACAAGATCGAGGCGGGGTGCCCGAACTTCCACCGCATCATCGACCGCGATCCGCGGAGCGACGTCGAGGGTATGTTTCACCAGTTCGTCTTCCACCCCTGGAACCAGGACTTCTTCGACGTCTTCTCGCTCTTCCGGCCCGTCTACCGGCTCAAGAACAGATTGGCCGGGCTCCCTGCGGACAAGTACTTGGGCGCCTCGCCCGTGGAAGGCTGCACCGCGCGCGTGGCGTTCCAGTTTTATCCGTCGGGCGGCGGCATGCTTCACAGGCACTGCGACCCGGTTGGTTACCACCAGCTCGTCGTTCCCACGATCGTGATGTCGAAACGCGGCGACGACTATTCCGAGGGCGGTCTGTTCGTCGAGCAAAAAGACGGCACGCGCATCGACATCGACCAAACCGCAGACATCGGCGACGCGGTGTACTTCCACGCCGAGGTGGTGCACGGCGTGGCGCCCGTCGATCCAGCCGTCGACCGCGATTGGCTCTCGTTTCGAGGGCGCTGGATGGGTCTGATCGCGGTCAATCGCGTGCACTCGAACGTCGCGGTGGCTCGCTCCATCGACCTCGATCGAGAGGATCCACCGTGCTGATCGACGGCGTGGCCCGTCCTTGGAGGAGCCACGGCAGGATTCTTCCTCCCGATCCGAGCGTCGCTTGGCTCGCGAGCTGCGCGGGCAGCGCGGGGACGCCCTCGGAGTGGGACGACGATCGCGGGTACGTGTACGTCTCGGGGCGTGACGACCAGAATCGCTCGCTCATCGGCCGAGTCCTGCTCGACGTTCGCGACGAGCCGCGGATCGTGGAAGTGGAGCCCGAGCCCGTGTTCCGCTTCGGCGCGCTCGGCGCGTTCGACGAGAACGGGGTGTCGTATCCATGCGTCCTGGCCCGCGGCGACGACCTCTGGCTGTACTACACCGGGTGGATGCCGAGCGTCCTCACCCCTTTTCAAAACCACATCGGACTCGCCATTCAGCGCCCCGGGCGAACGTTCGATCGCGTATCTCGCGCCCCGATCCTGCCCCGCACCGATGCCGATCACCTCTGGCTCGGGTCGATGTACGTCACCGAGGACGGAGCCGGCTTTCACATGTGGTACACGGCGTGCCTCGAGTGGGTGCCGACGGGGGGCGAGCCGCTTCACAAGTACTTAATCAAGTACGCCCACTCCAACGACGGAATAGACTGGCGCCGCGACGACTCGATCGCCATCGATTTCGCCTCGGACGACGAGTTCGCCATCGCTCGGCCGTCCGTAATCCACGCCGATGGGCGGCACCACATGTGGTTCTGTACGCGAGGCGACGAGTACCATCTCGGCTACGCCACTTCGAGCGACGGCCTAGCGTGGGAGCGACGCGACGATGCGCTCGGGTTCACGCCGAGCGGAGAAGCCTGGGATGCCAAAGCCCAATGCTATCCGTGTGTTTTTCGCGCCGGCGGACGATTCTTCATGCTTTACAACGGCAATGGCTACGGGCGAGACGGCCTCGGCATTGCGGAGCTGGTGTCATGATGCGCTCGCCTGGCACCGTCGAGCTTTCGGTCGTGGCCCCGGTTTTCAACGATGCGGAGTGTCTCGAGGAGCTGCATCGGCGCCTCACGGCGGTGTTGTCGTCGCTGACGCAGAGCTTCGAGATCCTGCTCGTCGACGACGGCAGCAAGGACGACTCCTGGCCGACCATCGAACGGCTTTCGCGGGAAGACTCTCGCGTCCGGGGGCTACGCCTCAGCCGCAACTTCGGTCAACACTTCGCGATCACGGCGGGCCTAGAAGCGACCCGCGGCAGGCGAGTCGTGGTCATGGATAGCGATCTTCAGGAACAGCCCGAGGAAATCCCGAAGCTCTGGCAAAAGATGGAAGACGGGTACGAAGTCGTGTTCTCGCGCCGCCGGCAACGACGCGACTCGTTCTTCAAGCGCACGACCTCGGTGCTGTTTTTCGTCATCATGAATCGTTTGACCGGACAGAAGGTCGATGGCGAAGAGGGCACGCTATCCATGATCGACCGACGCGTGGTCGACGCCTTCCTCCGCGTGACCGACGCGCATCGTCACTATCTGTACATCCTTCGCTATCTCGGCTTTCGCCAAGCATTCGTCGACGTCGAGCACGCGGAGCGCTTTGCAGGGACGAGCGGGTATGGCTTCACGAAGATGCTCGTTCACGCCCTCGATGGCATCACCTCGCAGTCCACCCGGCTGCTGCAGGCGAGCTCGGCGCTCGGATTTCTCATCGTGCTCGGCGCGTTTGTTCAGGTGCTGTGGCTGATTTACAAGCGCGTCGTCCTCGACCAAGGCGTCGAAGGTTGGGCGAGCGCCATGGTCTCGACGTGGTTCATCGGTGGCATGGTGCTGTTCTCGCTCGGGGTGTTGGGCCTCTACATCGGCAAGATGTTCGAGCAGACGAAGAACCGCCCCCTCTACATCGTCGCGGAGCGCACTTTTGGTGCAGAAGCCAAAGTACCCTCCGCGGTAACGGAGCGCTAGACTCGTATCATGGCCGTTCCGAAGGAAGCCCAACGTTTCATCGGTTTTCAGCAGCGCGAGAACCAGGACGAGGATGACCATCGGTTCGAGCTTCTCGAGCGCGAAGGCTATTTCGTCATCGAGCGCGTGTTCGACCAGGAATTTCTCGAGGACACGCGCCAGCGCATGGATCGCATCTGGGAAGCGCAGCTCGAAGAGTATGGCGAGGAGCTACTCGAACGCATCGGCGACTACGGCGTGATGCGCGCAATGATGGAGGCCGATCCGTTTTTCCTGCAATTCATCCGGCATCCAACGATCTTCGAGCACGTGGAGGCGACGGTCGGTCCCACCGCCATCTTACATCTCCAGAACGGCGTCGTGGCGCACCCGGACCGCCCCCACAACCAAGGGCGCTACCATCGCGATTTCCCGAAGGACTTCTTGCCGACCAAGCTTTTGAGCTTCAATGCTTTCATCGCGGTCGATGATTTCGACGAGCAAACCGGCGGCACCTGGGTGGTCCCCGGCACACATCGCTTCGAGTCGCTGCCAAGCGAAGAGTACGTGCGGGCATACGAGAAACAGCTGACGATGCCCGCCGGGTCGGTGCTCTTTTTCGATTCCATGCTCTGGCATCGCGGCGGGGTGAACTACTCGTCCAAGATCCGACGCGGCATGAACCACCAGTTCACCCGCCCGTTCATCAAACAGCAGCTCGACTACCCCACCATCATGAAGGGCAAGGTCGACCTCGAGTCGCCCGTCGCACAAACACTCGGCATGTGGGCGGTCCCGCCGAAAAGCGTCGCCGAGTATCGCGTTTCGGACCCGAAAAAGCGCACGTATCGGGCCGGCCAGGGCTGAACACGCGCGCGTTCAGTTTTCTCGAAAATTCGTCGGCGGTTGGTACACTGGCGGGTGAGCAAGATGAACGTTTTGGTAACTGGGGGGGCCGGCTACATCGGCTCGACGATTACACGCCTGCTGCTCGAGCAAGGCCACAGTGTTCGGGTGGTGGACCGGTTCTATTTCGGGAGCAACGTCTTCCTGGGTCTCCGGCAGGATCAAAAGCAGCGGCTCGATCTGCTACGTCTCGACATACGGCGACTTCAGCCCACGCACTTCGACGGGATCGATGCGGTGGTCGATTTGGCAGGCATCTCGAACGATCCAGCGTGCGACCTGAACAGCCAGCTCACCCGGCACGTCAACCTCGAGGGCGGTCTTCACACCGCGCGCACGGCGCGAGAGGCCGGCGTGAAGCGGCTCGTCTTCGCCTCGTCCTGCAGCGTCTACGGTCAGGGCGGCGATGCGCTCATCGACGAGTCGGCTGCGCACCGTCCCGTTTCACTGTACGCCCGATGCAAATCCGATCTCGAGGGTCACCTGGTTGAGCTCAGCGAGCGCGGCGGCATGGAGATCGTCCGTCTCAGGCTTGCGACCGTATTCGGATACTCGCCCAAAATGAGATTCGACCTCGCCGTCAACATCATGACGCGCCACGCCTACATCGCACAGCGCATCAACATCGAGGGTGGCGGCAAGCAGTGGCGCCCCTTCGTGCACGTCGGCGATGTTGCAAAGACCGTGTCGGCAATGCTCGCTGCGCCGAGCGAGCGGGTCGCAGGCGAGGTGTTCAACGTCGGAACCGACGAGAACAACCTTCGGATCCAAACGCTTGCCTACCGCATTCGTGACCGCGTCCCCGGTACCGAGGTCGTCATGCTCCCGCACGACCCCGACAACCGCAGCTATCGCGTCACCTTTGGAAAGCTCAAGGCAGCCTTTCCCGAGCTCGATTTCGTCGGCGTCGAGGCAGGCATCGACGAAATCGTAGACGTCCTTCGCCGCGGCGTCGTCGACCCGGACGACCGCCGATGGTACACCGTGCGCCACTATCAATTCTTGGCGGACGTGGACCAAGCGTACGACGAGCTTGCGATCGAAGGCCGCGTTCTGGGGTGAGACATGTCCATGCGGAAAGTTGAGTTCTACCGCCACACCGTGGGCGCCGAGGAGCTTGCGTCACTCGAGAAAACCGTCGGGTCGCTCTTCCTGACGCTGGGTCCGAGGGTTCGGGAGCTCGAGGGCGCGCTCGCGGACTACGTCGGCGGGGGAGTCGAGGCCGTAGGCGTGTCGAGCTGTACCGTGGGGTTGTTTCTCGCCATGCGGGCATTCGACGTGGGCGAGGGTGACGAGGTGATCACCACGCCGATGACGTTTGCAGCGACGACCAACGCCATCATTCATGCAGGCGCTACGCCGGTGCTTGCCGACATCGATCCGCGCACGGGCCTCTTGGACCCTGCCATGGTCGAGCAGGCGATCACGCCAAACACCAAAGCGATCGTCGCGGTGCATCTCTACGGACAAATGAGCGACATGCGCGCGCTTCGCGACATCGCGGATCGGCACGGGCTGCTTCTGCTCGAGGACGCCGCGCACGGCATCGAAGGCATGCGCGATGGATACCGGGCCGGACATCTCGGCGATGCCGCCGTGCTCAGTTTTTACGCGACCAAGACGATGACCGCAGGGGACGGCGGGGCGGTGTTGGTGCGCGACTCGGACCGCGCGGCACGCCTGCGAGTCCTTCGGAACCACGGCATGAGCAAGGACGCGGCGGCGAGACACGGCGGGACCTACCAGCACTGGGACATGCTCGAAATGGGCTACAAGGGAGCGCTTACCGACGTCCAGGCGGCTCTTCTTCTTCCGCAGCTCGATCGCGTCGATGCGCAGCGCGCAGCCCGCCAGCACCTCGTCGAGCGCTACGAAACGCGGCTGCGCGACGAGCCGAAGGTTCAGCTCGTCGAGCGCTCCGGGCAGAGTACCCACCATCTGTTCGCCCTGTTGGTTCCCGGGCCGGATCGCGACCGCGTCCTTCGCGGCCTCGGCGAGCATGGCATTGGCTGTGCAGTCAACTACAACGCGGTGCACACGCTTCGTTATTACCGAGAGCGTTTCGGCGACCAGGAGGCAGGGCTCCCGAACGCCACCGACTTTGGACGGCGAACGATCAGCCTGCCGCTCTGGCCGAAGCTGCCGGAGGACGACGTCGACTACGTGGCGGACACGCTTCGATCCTTGCTGAGCGAGAGATGACCACCAGGCACGCTCATCTCTTCTTCGGGATAGCCGCCATCGCCTTCTACCTCGGCTTTTTCGCCATGGGGCAGACCGTGACCGGCATGGAAGTCCGTTTCGTGCCGCCGTGGAACCGCATGGTGGCCGGCGAGCTGAACTTCTGGATGGCCGCCACCTACTTCCTGCTTCCAGCCGGTATTCTCGCTGGACTCGCCCTCGAGCGTTGGACGGTGCCGGCGTGCTCGCGCCTGACGGATGTCCTCGATCGCATGGACGTTAGGAAATGGGCGCTGACGGTTGCGTCGTGCGGCCTTCTGTCCCTGCTGCTGTTTTGGCTCTTGCACGAGGTGGTGCTGCTCGGCACGACGATCACCGATGACGAAAACTCGGCGCGTTTCGGAGGTCAGGTGCTCGCGATGGGCAAGACGTGGGCTGCGATGTCGCCCATGCACGAGCACTTCCCACACCACTTCATCTTGGCGAAGGACGGGGCCTGGTCGTCGACGGACTTCACCGGCGTGCAGCTCGCTTGGGCAATCTCCGAGCTGACCCGAACCGAGGGCTGGGTCTTTCATTTCGCCGCGATGCTTCCAGTGCCCGCCCTGATGTATATGATCGCTCGGCTCTACGGCCGGAGCTGGGGTGTACTGGCGCTCGGGGTGCTCGTGTTCTCGCCCATGGTGCTCACGCTGTCTTACACCACCCATGCCCACGTGCTCTCGCGCGGATTTCTCGCGGTGGCTATCACTTGCTTTTACCTCCCATGGCGGGGTCAGACGCGCACGACGCGCGGGTTTGGCGCGCTCGCACTTGCGCTCGCGCTAGTCTGCCGGCCGTTCGAGGTCGCTGCGCTCGTGGCACCGCTCGTTCTTCTGGTCTCCATTCCTGCCGCAATCCGAGAAGGCGGGGCTCGGAGCTCTTTGTGGAGCATCCTCGCCGGAGTCGTCTTGAGCCTCGTCATCATGGCCGCGCACAACTGGGCGCTCTCGGGGAACCCGTTCGTGTCCGCTCGGTTCATGGAGAACGATTTCCCGCATCCGTACGGCTTCCACTTCGATCCACCTTGGGAGGTGTCACGCTATTGGGAGCGATTTGGCGCCAATCTCGGATACAACACCATGATGCTCGGCATCTGGTTTCTGGGGCCGATTGGAGTCGTCCTCGCAGCGATCGGATCGACCGCGAACCGCCGAGCCGCATCGCTCGGGCTCGGCGTGCTGCTCGCGCTTGGTTTGGCTCTCTTGCACGACGACCACGGGCTTCACATCGTCGGCCCCATCCATTACTCCGAGGCCGCAATCCCGCTTGTGATTCTCACGATCGAGGGACTCAAGCGAAGTCGTGATTGGCTCGTCGAGCGAGGCTCCGACTGGCGGCGGCCGCTCGCGGTGCTTCTCGTCGTTCTTCCGGTGACGTTCGGAACCTTCAGCTATTGGCACGGGCGTTTTCTTCACGACCAATCGCTGATACACGTGGCTTTGTACGATGCCGTGAACGAGGCAGAGCGACGCCCCGCCGTACTGCTCGTCCCTCAGTACGCGTCCGTCTGGGGCCAAGTGCCTGCCTTCCGAAAGCGCGGCTCTTGGGTCTTCGAATGGAGGCCGCCTCGACCGAGCCTCGACGAGGATGTCTTGATCGTTCACGACGGCCCTGGGGCCCTCAAAGCCGTGCAGGCCGAGCTCCCCGAGCGACACGTCTATCGGATGAAGGTGGGAACCAAGCCTCGGCTCATCCGAGTCGAACCGGTGGAGTGATGGCTGGTCGCCAGGGAATGATGAGGGTTCTCTACGCGACGACCAGCCTCGCCATCTCCGGACTCCTTCTCTACCTCACCTTCCGCGGCATCGATTTCGCAGCGGTCCAGGCATCGCTCGCGCGCGCCAAATGGGCACCGCTCGCGGTTTGCCTCCTGGTCCAGGCCGTCAGCTTCTGGCTCGCTGCGCTGCGCTCACGCGAGCTTCTACGGCCGCTCGGCCTCTATCGCATTCGGGATACCCTGCGCGCCTTCCTGGCTTACGTCGTCGCCAACAACATCCTGCCGCTCCGGCTCGGCGAGCTCGTCCGTGCTGACCTGCTGGCTCGCTGCGGTGACGCGTCCCTTGCTTCCTCGATCGTGGTGCTTGGAATCGAGCGCATGCTGGACCTCCTGTTTTTGGTCGTGCTCTTTGCGGCTGTAGCGCCGTATTCGGCCGGCGAGGTCAACGCGGGGTACACGGCCATCTCGCTCATCGTCGTGCTCGTGTCCGTGACGCTGCTCGGCCGATGGGCCGTCGATCACAAGGCCAGCTTCCAAACGGTGGTGCGGAATGTTGCAAGCCCGTTCGGGCATTGGCTGCGGGACGCCTTGGTCCGGTGGTCCGGTCAAGCGATCGAAGGGTTGAGCGTGCTTCGTTCCGGTCGCCTGTTCTCGAAGAGCGCCGTGCTCACCGCGCTTTACTGGGGAACGATGCTGGTCAACGTGTACCTTTGGTTCGTGGCCTTCGATTTGCAGCTTCCCTGGTACGCAGTGCCGATCGTCCTCCTCTTCGTTTCGATCGGTCATCTGATACCGTCCGCGCCCTCCGGGGTCGGCACCTACCACTTCTTTTGCGCTGCTTCGCTCAGGGTGTTCGGCGTCGATCAGGCGACCGCAGCATCGGTGTCGTTGGTCAGCCACGCGATCACGGTGGTCCCCGTCACGATCGTTTCGATGCCTTTCGTCCTTCGTTTCGTCTCTGCGGCATGGCGGAGCCGCGACCGCGCGAGCGTCGAACCGGCCGCAAGACCCGCAGGATGAAGCGACGATGCTTACCCGGTCCCTAGACTACGTGATTCGTTGCTTCGAGCTCCCGGTCGACGAGCAGCTCTTTCGGCGCACGGTCGAGACTTGCCGCATCCTCATCGGGATCGGGATGCTCCACCGATACGCGGATATCGGCGGCTTCTTGGTCATGGCGCCGCATGCCGGCGTGGCCGAGCGGGACGTGCTGATCGCAATGGCCGTCAGCCTGGCGATCACGGCGGGATTTCTGACGCCCCTCGCTCTGGCCGGCCTTCTCTACTTCACCCTCCATACGCCCTTCGGTTTCACGCTTGCGCACCAGATCGTTGCCCTCGTGGGGTGGTGCCTGCTCTTCACGGGCGCTGGGAAGAAGATGAGCATCGACGCCTGGCTGCTGCGACTACCGAATCTCTCGGTGCTGTTTCGTGCTCTTTACCTGTTCGCGGTGCCCTTTTCACGGCGCGCCTTCGCCGTGATCCGAATGCTGATGCTCTGGCTGTTCTGGTCGATTTCCTTTGGAGCCATGTCGTTCCACTTCGGCGATGAGCTCTGGATCGAGGGAAACGTTCTGCAGCTGCTCTTCGTCACGCCGTACATGAGCGATTTCGCGGAAAGCATGGCGGCCTTTCGCGATGCTGCCCCGAGCCTCTACGGCTTTCTTTGCCGGGCAGCTCTTCTCGTCCAGGCCGTCTTCGAGCTCCTGCTGTGGCCGCTCTGCCTCTTTCGATGGGGGCGCATCTTCGTTGCGGCACAATGGCTCGGTTTCATCATCGCTCGGGGCCCGTTCATGAACCTCGGGTACCTCTGCTACGACGAGCTCGTCTTGTGGCTGTTCCTCTTCACGCTGCGCCCATGGGCCGTCGTTCATCATCGTGTTTCGGTACGCGATCCGGTCGAAAAGCCCGCTCCGATGCTTCCGAGAAGCTTCGCGTCGACGGCGCTCGCGGCGTTTGCCGCCGTGGGAATCATCGTCTCGATCCACTTCAACGTGACCAACTTCGCGCGGATCAATGCCCCGGCCAGCCCGCTGGCCAAGATGCCGGTCTCGAAAACGCTGTCGAGGCTCTATGGACAATGGCCGGTCGACGTCTTCAACAAGGCGGACATGAGCCTCGGCGCCGCCCACTTGGTGCTCCTCGAGCTCGATGACCAAGGCGGCATCCGGCGTGTCGTTCCGTTTTTGGACCATGACGGCGGCCGGCTCTCCTATCTGCGAAACGATTTCATGTATTACGGCGTGAGCCTTCCTTGGCAACGACTGCCGCGTGAGCTGCAGATTCAAAAGGCTCTGTTTCTTGCCAAGCGAGTCGCACTGCTCGATGCCGCACTCTCGCCAGGCGGGCCGGTCCGCCACTATGCCGGGCTGATGTTCACCAGGCGCGTCGAGCCCTTTTCGAGCTACCAAAAATGGTCGGGCACGACTTTTCGCGGCGGCTTTCGATTCGACCTCCAGGAAGACGAAGTAAAAAGGCGTAGCGCACCAACCCTTCCTTCTTACGATCTGCCGCCCGGTCACCTGTATCAGGACCGGCGCGGGGCTATGACCCTCGCACGCGCGCGCGAGCTTTGGGACGAAGGCGTCTTCGAGACGCTTCAGCTTTCGCGCCCGTCTCCCACGCCGGGCGGGAGTGCGCCGTGACCGAAGCGAGCCTCGCGCGGAGCGTCTTACCGGTCTGCCCGATCTGCGACTCCTCCTTCACAGAGTCGTCGGAAACCGTATCGGTCCACGATCCCTTCGGCGTGTCCGACGAGTCGTTCACGCTGGTGCAGTGCGAGACGTGCCGCACGTATGTCCTCAATCCACGGCCAAGCATGGATCAAATGGGGATTTTCTACGAGTCCGACTTTCTGATGGATACCGCGGCCGCACGGCAATCGCTGATGGACCGCGTTGCGGCGAAACAGCAGGAGCTCAACCTGACGTCCGAGCTCCGTTGGATTCGCAAGCACTTGCCTCGGGGCGCTGCCTTTTTGGACTACTCTGCGGGCAACGGACAGATCGTCGAAATGATCGCCAAGCAGCGGCCCGACGCGCACGTCTTCGCAACCGAGTTCTCCAGCCAGTATCGGGAGTGGATCGCCGGGCGTATCGGCGCGGAGCGTGTACGTGAGTCCATCGCGGATTTCCCCGCCGAGCTTCGTTTCGATTTGATCTCTGCTTTTGGGGTGTTGGAGCACGTGGAGGACCCGCGTTCTTTGATTCGCGAGCTTCGGCAGAGGCTTGCACCAAGCGGCCAGCTCATGCTTTCGGTTCCGAACCCCGAATCCTTGCAGCGATCCATCACCGGTGAGCGATGGTACAGCTGGCTCGCGCCGCGGCATTGGCATCTCATGAACCGCCGCACACTGAGCGCCATGCTTTGCGAAGAGGGGTTCGAAGTGGACGATGAGAAGCATTTCTTTCTCAGGTCGTCGAGCTCCACCTTCGTCTTGTCCCTGTTCCCCTCGCTCGATCCGCTCCTCCCTCAGAAAGCCTCGCGCCTCATCGCCTACGCGCTCCTCTTCTACCTATTCATCCCTTTCGAGCTGGCCGCGGCTGCTTTTCGTCGAGCCGGCTTCATGGGTCTCGTCGCTCGCCTGAAGTGATCGCCCAATCCGCGGGTGACGTTTGGCGCTTTTTTTGGTAACACGAGCGCTCTTGACTCGTTTGAGGCTGTAACTATGAATCAGCGGATGGTGCTCGATCGGCTTGCTAGCGATTTTGGGCGGGTTCGCGCGCAAACCGAGGCCCTCAGCGCGCTTCTCTCGCCCGAGGATCAGTGCGTGCAGAGCATGCCAGATGCCAGCCCCACCAAGTGGCACCGCGCACACACCACGTGGTTTTTCGAAACGTTCGTGCTCGCGCCAGCAGGTGTCGAGGGTCTTTCGCCGCAGCCGTTCTCGGTGCTGTTCAACAGCTACTACAACGCCGTGGGCGAACAGTATCACCGCCCCTCCCGAGGCCTCCTCACGCGGCCGAGTCACGAAGACGTTACCGAGTATCGGCGGCGCGTCGACGATGCCGTTCTCGAGTTACTGCATGCCGACATCGAGGACGAGCTTGCCGCCCGCATCGAGGTGGGCCTCCACCACGAGCAACAGCATCAAGAGCTGATCGTCACCGACATCAAGCATTTGCTTTCGTGCAATCCGCTCGAGCCTGCCTACGCGGACGCGGGCGCGCGGCGCGACAACGGCGATGCAGCTCCGCCTTTGCGCTGGGCGGAGCACCGAGGCGGCATCGTTCGCATCGGGTGTGATTCCGACTGCTTCCACTTCGACAACGAGGGTCCGGTGCACGACGCCCTCGTCCACCCGTTTCAAATCGGCCAGCGCCTCGTCACCAACGGCGAGTATCTCGAGTTCATCGAGGATGGCGGCTATGCGCGCCCGGAGCTGTGGCTCAGCGATGGCTGGGAGGCTCTACACACCGGGCGTTGGCAGGCTCCGCTGTATTGGCGCCAGGACGACGACGGTTGGAGCACCTACACGCTCTACGGCCGTCAGCCCGTTCGTGCAGTCGAGCCGGTCATCCACGTGAGCTACTACGAAGCCGACGCGTACGCACGCTGGGCGGGCGCGCGTTTGCCGACCGAATACGAGTGGGAGGCGATGACCGCCGAGCCCGAGACCGCTCCTCTCTGCGCGCGCGTCCCGTGGATCCATCCGCCAACACCGAGCCTTCACGGCGCCGCATGGCAGTGGACCAGCTCCAGCTACGGTCCGTACCCGGGGTATCGTCCCACCGAAGGCGCGCTCGGCGAGTACAACGGCAAGTTCATGTGTGGCCAGTACGTGCTTCGCGGGAGCAGCTGCGCCACCCCGTCGGGCCATGCGCGCCGCAGCTACCGAAACTTCTTTCATCCGGGCGCGCGCTGGCAGTTCAGCGGCATTCGGCTCGCGCGGGATGGCGGTTGATTCGATGATTGCTTTCGAGCCTTTGAGCTCGGACGAGCGAGTTCGCATCGTCGATTTGCATCCCAAGCTCGGCGATCTGCGCGCGGAGGCGATCGAGGGGCTTCGTGGCTCGCCCAAGGCGCTCCCGTGCAAGTATTTCTACGACGCGCTCGGCGCCCGCCTCTTCGAAGCGATCACCGAGCTGCCCGAGTACTATCCGACACGGACCGAGCTCGCCATCATGAGCCGCTCCGTGCACCAGATGACCGAGTCCGTCGGCGCGCATGCGACGTTGGTCGAGTTCGGGTCCGGCGTCGGTCTCAAGACACAGAAGCTCCTCGATGCGCTCATCGAGCCGGCTGGCTGCGTTCTCATCGACATCAGCCGAGCAGCTCTCGAGGCGTCCACTTTCGAGTTGGCCGACCGGTACCAAGAGATGGAGGTGGTTGGCGTCTGCGGGGATTACACGCAGCACCTCCGACTTCCACGCCCGCACCGCCCCAGCGCGCGCACCGTCGCGTATTTTCCGGGAAGCACCATCGGCAACTTCACACACGACGAAGCCGTCGAGTTCCTGCGGCGCGTCGCCGACTTGGTCGGGCAAGGCGGGGGCCTCCTCGTCGGCATCGATCGGAAGAAAGACCCGCGAGTGATCGAAGACGCCTACAACGATCCGCTCGGGGTCACCGCCGCGTTCAACCTCAACATCCTTCGGCGGCTCAATGAAGGCGGAGCGGACTTCGACATTCGCGCCTTCCGGCATCACGCGCCCTACCTTCCCGACGATGGCCGTATCGAAATGCACTTGGTCAGTCGAGTCGATCAGTCTGTGCACATCGGCGACGCGACCATCGCTCTCGAGCGGGACGAGCCCATCGTGACCGAGCATTCGCACAAGTACGACCTCGACCAGTTCGGTGACATGGCACGCGACGCCGGTTTCCGTCTCTCGGAGCACTGGAGCGACGACCGCGATTGGTTCAGCGTCTGCCTTCTGGAAGTCGATGGCGACTGAGGCATCAGCCCTGGACGCGCTCGAGGCTCTTTTCGAGGAGACGGGCCGAGCCCACCACGAGGCGTTTGCATCGACGGACGGTGCCGATCCCGATTGGGCGATGTGGTACGCGAGCTACATGCACGATCGGGTGGCGCAGCTCCTCGGCGCCGAGCACACGAAGACCGAGCTGGTCGTCGCCCTCGTCGACGCGGAGGCCGAGCATCAGGCGCGTTTTCCGGACGAGCCGTGGGCCCGGTTCTACGCGAAGTTCTTCTGCGAGCGCTACACCTGCGAGGCGGATGAAACGCTCGCCCTCTACTACTCGCCACCGTGCCCGTTTTGCGTGCGAGTCCTGCGTGTCATCGACGAGCTCGGCATCGACGTCGAGCTTCGGGATATCTGGGAAAACGAGCAGTACCGCGCCGAGCTCGTCGAGGCACGCGGGCGCGCTACGGTTCCCGTTCTTCGATGTACCAGTGCAGCCAAAGATCGCTGGATGCCGGAGAGCGCCGATATCGTGCGCTACCTGCGCGATCGTTTCGGGGCGATGTCGACCTCCGCGGAGTAGACGATCGCGTGATGGTCGAAGCTCTCGTTCCCGTCGGTGTAAGTCAGCTCGAAACGATAGCTGCCGGGCGTCGCGTCGTCCCCTGACGAATCCCGAAAACTCTTGAAGTTGCCGGCGACGAACGGCTTGCTTTCGCCGGGATCGATGTCGACCGACGCGACCCGGCACTTCTTTCCGTGAAACGCCTCGTAGCCTTTCTCCCAGGCGTCTTCCTTCTTGCGAAGACGATAAAAGGGCGTCCCGCAGACGGTCTTGAGCCAGATCTTTCGCCGTGCATCGTTGTGCACGCGCGCCTTGATCTTGTCGCCGGGGTCCGCAATCGAAGGCCGTACCTCGACCCGGATGTCGCGGGCCTCGGTCAGGACGACCGGGCGGCACCCCTTTTTCGTCCAGCGGTCGCTCGTCAGGCATTCGCAGGGCATGCACGACTTGCAGCGCGTGTCGGGCGGACACTTTGGACAGCCGACGTACGTGCCGCGGGTCTTCTCGCACAGCCTTTGCACGCTTCTGCCGCGCCGGAACATCTCGGGCGGCTCGCTCGTGAGGACGCAGGCGCCCTCGAAGCACTTTGCAAACGGGGTCGCGCACTCGAAGTCGCAGACAGCGAGCTCGTCTTGCCCCCGGCACTCCGCGAGCTCTTTTTGGTATCGAATCAGATGGGCTGCATTCACGGCGACGCCGCACTCGCATCCCTGCGATCGGCAGCTCGTCTCCACGACGCCGCACGCGTCGTCCTCCACGCAAGCGCGATGCGCCGACGCGACTTCGATTTGCTCAGGGCGAGGCGGCTCCTCGTCGCACCCACCGAGCGACAAAACCAGAACCCACAGCCAGCAGAGCAGGCTCCGCTTCCCCATGAAAGGCGTCCTACCGAAGGTCGACAGTCCTGGCAAGAACGTGGGTGTGCTACTCGCCTGTGAGGTCCTCGCGCAGCGCATCGCGCTGTGCATCGGAAAGTGCGGTTTCCGCCTCGAACGACGGCATTTTGATGCCGATCGCCATGGGAGGCTCCGACCCGAATGCAAACGCGAGGTACTGGACCGAGGACAAACGTCCTTCACCCACCTGGCGCGGGTCCCACGTGGGCCTGATCCGAGTCCCGTCCGGCATGGACGCGTAGACGTGCTCGTTCAGGCCAATCCACTCCTTGAGCTTTGAATCGCGTTCGGCTTCGTCGTCGATGCCAATCAGGAGCGTGCAGCCGAGGGTCCCTTTTTCGTGAATGAGCTCGTTGTAGGTCTTCAGCTCGTGGAGGATGTCGTCTTCTTTGACGATTTGCTCCACGCGCATCATCTCCTGCACCTGGTAGCGGACGGTATCGCGATTCTCGAAGAGGAACGTGAAGTGTTCTCCGACGAGAATCCGACGAATCGACTTTGCGCGAAGTGCGGCACTGCGAATGTCGTCGCGTCGCTCGCGGTAGGTGACGTAGTCGAGAATCTCGATGCGTTCGACGGGTCTCACTTCGACTCCTCCTCCGAGGTGTCCCCCGATGGTAAGGCTTTTGGCGCTGCGAAACCATCCTCCCGATACGCGCGGGCCAACACCGACATCGGATGCATCGGTTTCACGCCGGCATGCTGCTGAAACTGAATTGCGGCGAGTGGGCAGTCGGTCGCCCAGACCTCTGCATCGATGGCCTCCATCTCGCCGAACGCTTTTCGCCCGACCCGAATCGAATACTCGTAGCCCTCGACGGTCATGGCGTGCGTGCCGTCGTGACCACAGCACTCCATCACGGTCTTGGGCGTGACCCCGGGGATCTTCCGAAGCAGGTCGCGCCCCTTGAAGCCCACACCCTGCGTGCGGAGGTGGCAAGGTGCGTGATATGCGACTCGATCTCCCGGCGTGCTCTTGAAGTCGGTGTTGAAGCGCTCCTCGTTGCGCAGCGACCACAGGTATTCGCTCGGGTCCGCCACCGCGTCGGCCAGCTTGTTGGCCCGCTCGCGGTCTTCTCCATCCAGGAGCTCCGGATATTCCCGCCGCAGCATCATCGAGCAGGTCGGGTTGATCGCGATCACCTTGGCCCCCGCGTCGACGTGGGGCATCAGCTTGTCGAGGTTCACGCGGGCCTTCTTTCGGAGGAGATCGAGATCGCCCCCCTCCCACGCAGGCATGCCGCAGCACTCGAGACCCCGCTCGCATCGAACGTCGACCCCGTTTTTCTCGAGCACTTCGATCGTGTCCATGCCGATCTGGGGCTCGTTGCCCTGTACGTAGCAAGTCTGGAAAAGAACCGCTTCACCGCCGACACCTTTGCTCGTGAGACCGGCGCCGTCGGCCCATGCCTCGAACGTGGTTTGCGAGAACTCGGGAAGTTGTTTTCGCCGGTCGATGCCGACGAGCTTTTCCATGAACCATCGATGGATCGCGACCCGGTTCATCACGTTGGCCAACCCCAAGCTCGCTCTCGCCATCGCGCTGGCCCGGTCTGGGTCCTCGAGGAGCTTCAGGCGCAGCTTGTGGGGCTGCTGTCCCTTTCGATGACGAATGGCGTCGTAGCGTGACACCAGCTTCGGAAAATCGAGCTGGAACTCGTGCCCATCCCGCGGGGTGTAAGGGCATTGGACCTCGCAGAGCTTGCATTGAAAGCACGCGTCCATGACGCGGCGAGTATCGAGCGGCGTCAGCTTCCGGACATCACCGTCGTGCTGTTCGTCGATCGCAGAGAAAAGCGTCGGAAACGAATCACAGTACTTGAAGCACATGCGGCAGCCATGACAGACCTCGAAGACGCGCTCGATTTCCTTTTCGAGCGAGTCTTCGTCCCAATACTTCGGGTCGCTTGGGTCGTAGCACAGCCCATCGGTGGGCTGGTACGAGATCTGCCTCTTGGCTTCTTCGCTCACGCGCGGCGGTTGCTCAGGAGATGTCGTCGAGAAGCGACTGGAACCGGCCCGCGTGCGACTTCTCGGCTTTCGCCAAGGTCTCGAACCAGTCTGCGATCTCGTCGAAGCCCTCCTCGCGCGCGGTTTTGGCGAACCCCGGGTACATGTCGGTGTACTCGTGCGTCTCGCCCGCTACCGCGGCTGCGAGGTTGAGCGTGGTGTCACCGATCGGCAGGTCCGTCGCGGGATCGCCGACCTTCTTCAAGTAGTCGAGGTGCCCGTGCGCATGGCCCGTTTCGCCCTCGGCCGTTTCTCTGAAGTTGCCTGCAACTTCGGGATAGCCCTCGACGTCCGCAACCTTCGCGAAGTAGAGGTAGCGACGGTTGGCCTGAGACTCGCCTGCGAATGCGGCCTTGAGGTTTTCGTGGGTCTTACTGCCCTTGAGCTCTGACATGACTTCTTGTTCCTCCCTGGTTGGCGGCGACGCAGAGCACGTACTCTGGCCCCGGGAACCGGTGTTATCCCGGTCTTTTCGTCCCTCGTCAACGCGCGGATGTCTAGAGGCGAGCGGGCCTTCTGCCAACTCCCAAAACCGCTCTCTCGAGTGCTACCTTGACGATGTGGAGCCGACTCCCCCGACGCTGCTCGACGTGCTCGCCGTGCGGGGCTCGCCTGCCGTCTTAGACGGCCTACCGGACGTATGGGCCGCCTACCTCGACGCGCGACGCCGTGGCGCCACTCCCTTCGTCTCGGCAGTCACCGTCGCCTCGAGGGTCGACCGGTTGGGCTTCGGATTCGCCGTCGGCTACCCCGCCGCCCTGCAGAGGATGGTTCCCGGGGTCGAGCTTCCGTGCGCGCTATGCATCACCGAGGACGAGGGCAATCACCCGAGGGCCATTCAGACGACCCTCGCCCCGCACGGGCCCGGCTACGTCCTCGACGGAGTCAAATCGTTCGTCACCTTCGGCACTCGCGCCTCGTCGCTGATCGTCGCCGCGCGAAGCGGGGTTCGCTCTGACGGCCGGCCGCAAATCGTGGTCGTTCGCGTGCCGTCGAGTCGGGAAGGGATCGAGCTCGTCGAGCACCCGCCCACCCCTTTCGTTCCCGAGGTGCCGCATGCGCGCCTCGTCCTTTGCCGGGTTCGCGTCGACGAAGACGAGCGCCTTCCAGGCGACGGTTACGACACCTACGTGAAGCCCTTTCGGACGATCGAGGACATTCACGTGCTGGGCGCGGCGTTCGGCTATCTCGTCGGCGCCGCGCGGCGAGCTGGCGCTCGGGGGGCGCTGCTCGCGGAGCTCATGGCCGGGCTCGTCTCTCTCGATCGGTTGAGCACCGAGCCCCCGCTCGACCCGCGCGTGCATGTAGCCCTGCACGGAGCCTACGAGCGACTGCTGGCGATCACGGCGAGCGAGAGCCTTTCGCAGCTCTGGCGGGGAGCTCCGCTGGACGAGCGCTTGCGCTGGGAGCGGGACCAGCCACTGCTGGGCGTCGCCAGCAAGGCGCGGGAGGCACGTTTTCGGCGCGCTTGCGAGCGGCTCGGGCTGCCGTAGCGTGAAATGGTAGGATTCCAAGAGGGCGGCGGGGTAACTTGGACCTTCGAAAGAAAACGGTCACCGGCTCGGTCTGGGCGGTGGGAAACGTTGCATTCCGGCGGCTGATCAACTTCGTCGTCTTTGCGGCGCTCGCCCGGCTTCTGCTGCCCGAAGACTTTGGTCTCATCGCCTACGCGGGCGTGGTGATCGCGATCTCGGAGACTCTGGTCGATCAGGGTCTCGGCGTTGCGATCACCCAGCGTGAAGATCTCGGGCAGCGCCACATCAACGCCGCGTTTTGGATGAACGTGGTTGCCGGCGCGCTCTTTGCTGCCGGCATCTACGCCTCGTCGGGCTGGCTTGCAGTCACGTTTCGCGCGCCCGACCTCGGACCGATCCTCCAGGCGCTATGCATCGTCCTGGTTCTGCGCGCGGCCATCGTGGTCCAAACTGCGCTGCTGCGCCGGAACTTCCGTTTCAAGGCGATTGCAGGCGTCTCCGTCGCCTCGTCGGTGAGCGGCGGGGTGGTCGTGATCGTTGCGGCGCTGCAGGGCCTGGGCGTTTGGAGCCTCGTCTTGCAGCAGATCACGCAGGCTGCCGTCGAGCTCGTGTTGGTTTCGTCGATCACCCGATGGGTTCCCCGTCTTTCGTTCGATTGGGCCGCTGCAAAAGAGTTGGCTTCCTTCTCGATGAACGTGCTCGGGGCCAGTCTGCTCACGGTCGTGAGCCGCCGCTTCGACGACTTCCTCATCGGCTTCGTGCTGGGCTCCGAAGCGCTGGGCTACTACACGATCGCCTACCGCGTGCTTCAGCTCGGCACGCAGCTCCTGGTCTCGTCGACCAATCAGGTGGCGCTCAGCTCGTTCTCGCGGCTGCAGGGTGACCGGCAGCGGTTGAAGGATGCCTTCTTGACCGCCCTGCGTCTCAGCGCGACGGTCGCCGCGCCCGCATTCGTCGGCCTTTCGGCGCTGGCTCCGCAGTTCATCGAGAACGTGTTCGGCCCGGGTTGGGATCCGAGCGTACCCGTGCTGCGGCTGCTCGCCCTCGTCGGGATTCGGTTTTCGCTGAACTACTATCACTCCAGCGTCTACTTCGCCGTCGGCCGTCCCGACATACGCACCAAGGTGCTGCTCGTTCACACCGTGGCCAACGTGATTGCGTTTCTCATCGCGGTTCGCTACGGCATCGTTGCGGTCGCAGCCGCGTATACGGCCCGCTCGTACCTTCTCGCACCGATCGATTTGTTCGTGCTTCCGAAGCTCATTCCGATGAGGATTGGGGAGTACCTCAAGCAGATCGCCGTGCCGCTCGTTTGCTGTGCCGTCATGGTTCTCGCGCTGATCGCGACACAGGGCTTGCTTTCGGGTTGGGTGGGTCTAGTCCTGAGCATCGTCGTGGGGGCGGTCACCTACACAGGTGCGCTGCGTCTCGTGAGCCCGGGGTCGTTCCGGGAGGTCACCGGCATTCTCCGAGAGGTGCTTCGGCCGACATGAAACCAAACCGACTCGTCAAACGCCGGCTCCAAATGCGCGCCCCCACCTGGGCTGCTCGCGCCGCACGCGTTCTCCCGGACGGCCGCCAAACCGGCGGCACTTTGATCTTACCCCCCACCCATCCGGGAAGCGTCGGCGACGAAGCGATGATGGTCGTCTGCATGGCGCGCCTCCTCGACGAAGGGCACGCGTTCTCCATCGCGGACTTTGCTTCCGGCGACCGCTGGCCCGGTGAGCCGCCGGGCACGCCCCACGTCGACCTCTCGGATTTCTTTGGCGCCCGGCATCTTCGCAGCATGCCCGAGGTGGTACGTCTCTTGCGCGGGTTCAGCCGTCTCTGGTGCCTGGGCGCGGACGTCATCGACGGCCATTACTCCGAGGTGGGCTCGCTCCGGCGGATCGCCTTTGTCGAGCTCGCGGCACGGCTCGGGCTCGAGGCCTCGATTTTGGGTTTCTCATTCAACGAATCGCCCTCGGAGCTCGTCGTCGAGGCGCTTTCGAAGCTGCCAGCCGGGGTCCGCCTGCACGCACGCGACCCGAGGTCTCATGCACGGCTGTTGGCGCACCTCGGCCGTCCCGTGCGGCTCGTCGCCGATCTCGCGTTCGGCCTCGCGCCCTCGACGGAGCTCCAACAGAACGATCAAGAGATCGTCGACTGGATCCGCGCGCATCAGGCGCGAGGGCGGCGTGTCGTCGGGCTCAACGTGTCGGAGCGCGCCTTCAAGTCGACGGGCCATGACGACCCGTTGCGCCCGATCGAGGCGTACGCCTCCGCGCTTTCCGATCTGCTCGAGCGCCGTCCCGAGGTTTCGGTCGTGGGCATCCCGCACGACTATCGGCAGGCGGGTGGCGAGCGCAGCGATCTGGAGCTCCTGGCGGCGATCGTGAGCCGGCTCGACCCGGCGACCCGCGAGCGCGTCCTCTTGCCCGAGGCTCGGCTCAACGCCCCGTTCGTGAAGCGATTGGCCGGCGACGTCGATGCAGTGCTCAGCGGGCGCATGCACCTCGTCATTGCGGCGTTGGGGCAAGGTACGCCCGCGTGCGGCCTTTCTTATCAAGGCAAGCTTGCTGGGCTGTACGAGCACTACGCGCTCCATGGGCTCGACGTGGATCCGGCCGACGCCTTGACCGCGGGTGGCCTTCGTCGCGTGCTCGACCAGCTGCTCGACGAGCATGCCGTCCTATCCGTACAGATCGCGGGCCGCAAGCCAGAGGTCCAAGCGCTTCAGCGATCCAACTTCGAGACGACGGCGCCCACGAGCGAGCGCCCGAGGCTCCTGGTGATCAGCCCCGAGCCGACGCATCCTCCCAACAAGGGCAACCGCATGCGGATCGTCGACCTGTGCGACCGCGCCGAAAAACTCGGTTGGGAGGTCCACCTCGCGCACATCGAGCTCACGAAGGCCGACAGACCGACGTTGGCCGCGCATTGGGGCGCGCGCTACCACCCGATCCCGTATCGATACCCGCTGAGTGCGACCCAGCGAGCAGCCAGGCGCGTGAGGGGCGCGCTCACGGGCGACTACGAGCTCGCCATCGACGATTGGTATGACACCGCCGTCGACGCGTACCTGAGCGGGTTGCATGCCCGGTACGCTTTCGATGCGGTCATGGTCGAGTACGCGCACCAGTCCAAGGCCTTCGATGCCTTCGGAAAAGGGCCGCTTCGAATTCTCGACACCCACGACGAGCTCGCCCATCGGTTCGCACGCCAGGAAGCGTTTGGACAGCGCCGGACCGGTTTTTCGACGACGCCCGAGCAGGAGGCGATCGGGCTCGACCGAGCAGACATCGTGCTTGCCATTCAAGATCTCGAGCGGGAGCGATTCGAGACGCGAACGAAAACCGAGGTCGTTACCGTCGGTCACCACGTTCCGCTGATCGAGGCGCGCGCCAACGTGTTCGAAGGGCGTCTGATGTTCCTAGGCTCCCGCAACCAAGCCAACGTCGACGCGATCGAATGGTTCCTCACGGCGGTGTGGCCGCGGGTTTCGGGCCGAGCAAAGCTCCTCATCGCCGGATCGATCTGCGAGATGATCGAGGTGCCTGCGGGTGTCGAGCAGATGCCTGTGGTACCCGATCTCTCGGACGCGTACGATCCCGCCGACATCGTCATCGTTCCCGTTCGCTTCGGCACCGGGCTCAAGATCAAGACGATCGAGGCGCTCGGTCGAGCCAAGCCGGTGATCAGCACACGCGTGGGGGCCGAGGGGCTCGAGCACGGTCACGGCACCGCAATTCTGGTTGCCGACGGTGCAGAGGCCTTTGCCGCCGCGATCTCCTCGCTGATCGACGACGCCGTCCGGCGCGAGGCGCTCGCACGCGCGGGGTTCGAGCTGGCGCGCCGGTGGAATCGAACCAGCGAGGAAGCGTTTGCGGCCGTGCTCGACCGCGCCGCGCTCGATCAGGCAGCCGACTGACTGTGTCCGCCGGACTCGCCGTCACTTTCGCTGCGGTACTCCTCGCTGCGGTAGTAGTGATAGTAGCCGCCGCCGAGGTAGCCCTGGCCGCCACGGTGCGGCTCGACGTCGTTGAGCACGCCGCCGAGAACGTTGGCCGAGACATCGCGAAGGCTCCGGACCGCGACAGTCACCGCGTCACGGGTCGTCGCGCGCGCGCGCACGACGAGAAGGGCGCCACCGCACTGCGGGGCGAGAATGGCGGCATCGGTGACGGCCCGGAGCGGCGGGCTGTCGAAAATCACGCGGTCGTACTGACCGGCGGCCTCTTCGAGGAGACGCGCAAACTGCGGGGTGTGGAGAAGCTCCGCGGGGTTGGGCGGGAGCGGCCCGCACGTGACCACCGACAGGTTGTCGATGCCGACGTCGCGAGTGACCTGGGTCAGCGTTCGATCGCCGACGAGCGTGTTCGTCAGCCCCGTTCGATTCTCGAGGCCGAACGCCTTGTGGATCCGTGGGCGCCGGAGGTCCGCGTCGACGAGGAGCACGGTTTGTCCGCTTTGCGCAAGTGCGATCGCGATGTTGGTGGCAACCGTCGTCTTGCCGTCCTTCGGGTTGGCGCTCGTCACCACCATCGTGTGGTTTGGCGACTCGGCCGCCATGAACATCAAGTTGGTGCGAACGGTCCGGCACGATTCGGCTGCCATGGACATCGGATGGGTGTGGACGATTTGGTCGATGCTCTCGACTTCGTCCACGCGCTGGCGCTTGAGCCGCGCGCGCCCGTAGCCCGACGAATCTGAGCTCGATTCGCCCACCCTCGGGAAGACGCCGAGAATCGTGACGCCGAGCTGCTCGACGTCTGGTACGTCTTGAATTCGTCGATCCATCTGCTGCAGAAGAAACGCAAGCATCAGTCCGAGCAATAGACCGCCGAGCGCGCCACCGGCGATGTTGAGCCCTACCATCGGCGAGATCGCAGCCTTTGGAACGAGCGCCCGGTCGACTACCCGCACGTGCGTCGTCCTCAGCAGCCGGGTGAGGTCGGTTTCCGCCGTGCGCTGAAGGAGCAGGTCATAGAGCTTCGAGCTGCTCTCGCGCTGTCGATTCAGCCTGGAATATTCGATCTCGCGGAGATTGAGGTCGAGCCCAGCCTTTTGGGCTTTGTTCTGCACTTTGCTCAGCCCGGCCTCGATCGCCTGCACTTCTTTGAGATCGCCCTCGGCGACCTTGATCAGCGCGGCGACCTCTTCCTTGACCGACCTGCGGAGGGCCTCGATTTCGCCGTCAAGCTCGAGGATCGTCGGGTGCGAATTGCCGTACCGCACGGAGAGCGATGCCCGTTCGGTGAGCTTGGCGCGAAGCGCCGCGCGAAGCGCGTCGAGCTCGCTGTCGTCGCTCTGCGCAGTGGCGTGAACCGCCTCGGGGTGGGCACGCGCCGCTCTCAGGCGCTCGAGCCGCGCCTGAAGCTCGATGCGGCGCGCGCGGGTCTCGGTGAGGCGCTCGTTGTACTCGCGAATCTCTTCGGCGAGGAGGTTCTGCCGGTTTTCGACGGACACGGAAAGCACGTTGTGCTGCTTTTTGAACTGGTGGAGGGCATGCTCGGACTCGTTGAGCTGGCTGCGCGTGGAATCGAGCTGCTTGGCGAGCCACTCCGCCGCGGCCGCGGTCGACCCGAGGCGGTCTTCCATCGTCTTTTCGATGTACGAGTCGGCGAGCGTGTTCGCGAGCACGGCAGCGCGCTCGGGGTCGTTGTCGCGGACCCGGAGCCGCACGAGGCGGGTGTCTTTAATCGGGTCGAGCTTGAGCCGATTTTGGAGGCGCATCGCCGCGACCTCCTTCGGAACGGGCGTCCAGCTGTCGTCGCCTTCGCGGCCGAAAAACTGGGGATCGTCCGCGAGCCCGAGGCGCTCGACGACTCGCTCAGCAACCGCGCGACTTTGAATGATGAGGTTCTGCGTCTCGAAGAACTCGCGCGACATCAAGAAGTGGGACACCTGGCCGCTCACGTCCTCGACCGAGCTTCCGAGAGGCGTGATCGGATTGGGGTCGTACTCCAGGGTGACGGTTGCCTGGTACACCTTCGGCTGGCGGAGCGTCCAAAGGGCGACGAGGGTGGCGACCGCCAGGGTGGTGACGAGGATCCACCAACGATATCGGAGGACCGAGTCCCGCACCGCTTTGGGAACCAGCGAGCCTTCGGCAGCCGAAACGCCCCGAGGCTCGGGATCTGTTGTTAGGTGTCTCACTACCCCGCTCCTCAGCGTTTCCCATCGCTGTGCCCCCGTCAAGCGCGGCCGGCTAAGGCCACGGTTCGACAGGCTTTGCGAGGTCCTGGGCAGATGCGCAGGCAGAGCCCTTCCCTCCGTCGAAACGGCAGAGACGACGATAGGTGAGGAGGGCGCGCTCGCGGTTGCCCATCGCGTCGGCGACCCGCGCGATTGCGACGAGCGCCTTTCGCGACTCCTCGGCGCGGTTGGAATCCTCGTAGGCTTCGAGCGCCAGCGGGTATCGGCGGTGGGTTTCGTAGAGCTCACCGAGAAAGAACTCGACGTTCGCGAGCGACTTGGTCTTGCCGGCGGCCTGCGCGCGCAATCGCGAAAGGGTCGCTTGGACCTCCTTCTCGTTGCCCGTCGCCATGTAAACTGCAGCGGCGGTCTTGAGCACGTTGGACGGCACCTTTCGACGGCTGAGAAGCGGCGCAATCGTGCGAGCGGCCGACGCGGCGTCTCCTGCTTGTAGGTAAGCCTCGGCGAGAAGCCTCTGTGCGTCGACGTCGAGCTTGGGCAAACGTCGAAGCAGATCCACGGCTTCGAGAGGTTGCTTTTGGGCGAGGAGCCGGCGCGCTTGGCGCCCTGCGGGACCCACGAGGTATGGATCGATCTCCCGGGCTTTCTCGTCGATCTCGATCGCGACCGGCGACCGAAGCGGCAGGCACTGCGCGGCCCGGTCGAGGAGCTCCGCGCCCGCAGGTCCCTTTGGTGCCGCCCGAAGCGCGATGGTGGCGTCTTCGCGCGCCCTTAGCAGCGAGCAAATCGTGGTGCGAGCACTCCCCGGCACCAGCGCCTCGGCCTCGCGAATCTCGATCAGCGCCTGGTCGAGCTGGCCGTAGGCAAAGAGCCACCGCGCTGCCAAGAGATGTGGAGCGTTCCAAAGCGGCGCGGCTTCTTGGGCGCGGTTGATCCAGCGTCCAGCCGACCGGTCGCGCTCGCGAAGCGCAACCTCGGCGCCCGTGAGCACGAAGATCGGTTCCGACGGGTGAAGCGCCAGCCCTACGTCTGCGAGCCTGCGCGCTTCTTCGTGGTCGTTCTGCGCAAGCGCCTCCTGCGCCTTGCGCTCGAGGCTGAAGACGTCGCGGCCGTGGAGGGAGGCGGCCGCAATGGCTCCCAAAAAACACAGAGCCGCCACACCCAAGCACAGCTTTCGCAGCGGAAACTCGAAGCGCACGCGCACCGAGTCGCCCACCGATCCCAACACGGCGGCTGCCGCAACCGCGACACCAAGCACTTCGAGCGAGAAATCCGCCAGCTGTTGAATGCCGATCGCCACCAGCCCTGCGAGGCCTCCTAGATGCGAGTAACTCCGTCTCAACTTGAAACCGCGGCCGATCGACCAGACGATGATGATCAACAAAGCGACCGCGACCGGAATGCCCCACTCGGACATCCACTGCACCAGGATGTTCTCCGGATGGTAGAAGCGCTTTTCCGTACCCTGCTCGCCGACGAACGCAGCCGCAAAGCCGCCCCTTCCAACACCTGCGATCGGATGGCTCGCGATTACCGGAATGGCGGCGGCTGCAGCGTCGAACTTGGGGGCAATGTTGTGGCGGTGACTCAGCTCGCGCGCGAGGTCGCTTCCTCCGAGTGCGATCGCCGTGAGCGCGATCGCCAGCGCGCCGACCGCGAGAATGGGCACGGTTCGGCTCCGAAGCAGCGAACGGCGGCTCTGGCCGACGCGCGCCGCGTAGGCTCCGATGAAAACCGCACTTCCAATCGCGAGCGCGAGTATCGCCCCACGCGAGAACGACAGCACGCCTGCCAGTGCGACCACGATGCCACCGAGGCCCCAGGCGATTCGGTGTTCCGGCGTTTTGGCGTCCATCGTGAGCCCGATCAGAATCGGCGAGGCCAGCACCATGAAGCCGCCGAGGTGGTTTTCGTTCATCAACGGCGCCAGGAGACGCGTGCTCGCGTAGACGGGCTCGTACATGCCGAAGACGCGCGTCGCACCCGCGAGCTTGTGCGAGAACGCGACGAGCGCCATGAGAATTGCGCTTGCAGCCACGGCCTTGAGCACGCGCCGCCGCTGATGCGAGGCCGCGAAAACCCGCGACGTCAGGAACACCGTCACGATCGCGCTGCCCTTGGCGAGCTCGAGCCGGGTCGCCCCGGGGTCGAGGGATAGCGGGATCCACGAGCGCGGCTCCTCGCCGTAGAGGAGCGCGTTGGCCCGCCACGCGTCGACCGATTCGGGAACTAGAAGCCCAACGAGGCCCGACGGGAGCGGCAGCAGCTGAAGCCCGGTCCATCCGAGCACGACGACCATCGCCCAATCGAGTAGCTTGGCTTCTTGGCGCTTGTGGCTGATGATCTCGATGTGCCGGCTTGCAAGCACGCCGGCTGCGCCCGCCATGAGGCAGATCAACGCAACCGCCCAAGGAAAGACCCCGCCCAGGAGCTGGGGCGCTACGACGAGCACCGCGACCATCGGGATCATCGCCGGCTGAACGATCGGTCCGGGGATCGAAGGACCGGCACGTCTCGAGCTCGGGCGTTCGCTTGCGCTTCGTTCGAAATTCATCGCAGGGCGGTGTCGAGAATGCGCTCGTAGTGCGGCAGCTGAGACTCCATCGTGTGATGGCGCTCGTAGACGGCTCGCGACCCCTCCGCCAGGCGGCGCCTCATGGCCCTATCAGAGCAGAGGTCGCGCACCAATTCAACGAAGTGTTCGGCCGACCTCGCCGCGAGGCAATCCTCACCGTGCGTGAACTCGCTGGCGCACTTGAACGTCTCCTCGTAGGCGACGTTGATCACGCCGTAGCCTGCGCTAACGGCGAACTTCGCCCGACCGCCCGTGTCGAACGGGTAGGGCATGATCGAAGCGTCTCCGGGGAGGAATAGCGTGCCGAGGTCGGGCACGAATCCATGCACGGTGAAATTCTCTTCGACCCAGGGCCAAGACGGATCGGCGCCCGGTCGCGGGGTCTTGCCGAGCTGGTGCCAGGAGAGCCGAAGGCCTTGCTGCTCGACCAGAGGCCAGATTTCGTGCTGGAGGTTTTGGCGCGCCGCGCGCATCGCGGTGTTGGGGTTGCCGAACAGAAAAAGCCTGCCCGGCGAGAGGCGCTGGAAGTCGGGCGCGGGGGTCGTCTCGCCGACCACCGGAAGGTAGAGCGCTTCCATGCCGAGGTCGGCGAGGTAGTCGGCTTCGGACTGCGAGGCGCACATCGTGACCGCGGCGCGCCTGCAAAGATCGATCTCCAGCCTGCGAAGCGCGCCCGGCGTCAGCGCGTCGGGCCGTCTGAGGCGCTTGCCAAACGATCGGCGACGAACGGGGCGCAGCTTGAACATGAAATCCAAGTGGCTGTGCACGAGCGGAACACCGTTCGGACACACGCGCACGGCGGGCGCCTCCTCGGCCCAGATCAGGTCGGGATCGAGGTCGGCGAGCCAGGCGTGCGCCTGGGTTTGGAGCCCGGTGAGGTTCGGAAAGGCGAGGGCAGCGGTTTCTGGGTTGAACGCCCGCCCGAGCCAGTGCTTCGGATCGGTTTTCGATGGCACGGTCGGGGTCAGCGCATGCACGCTCCCTGCGATTCGCAGCAGGTCTTCGGTCCGCTCGTTGTTGGGATTGCAGACCAGGACGTGCACCTCGTGTCCGAGCTCCGTCAACGAGCGCAGGTCCTGCCAGAAGCGCACGTCGCCGCCGCCGACGTGAACCGGCGAAGGGTAGCGCCGGTACAAAACTTGCGCGATCCTCATCCCCGTGGGGGTATAGCAGCGTATGCGTTTCTATCTCTTCTTTTCAGTGCATGAGCGCCTTTTTCATCCGCTGATGCAGGAGATGCGTGACCGCTACGGCGCCACGGAGTTCGGCGGCTTCGTGTGGGGTGAAGACCAGGAGAGCTTTCTTCGGGCGACCGACATTCGATACGATCCGCTTCACGTCTTCAGCCGCGACGTGCTCGAGGGCCTCGACGGTGCGCCGCGCCCAAACATGGACGCGCTTCGCATGCGCGAGCAGCGCTACGGCGTTCCGATCCACCGCATGATCTGGTCGGAGAGGCATCTGCTCGAGGGCCGGTCGTACGAACAAGTCCTCCAGCTCACCGAAGCGATCTTTCGTCTCGTCGAGAACAGCTTCGACGAGCACCGGCCCGATTGCATCTTCAGCGAAGACGTCTCGGGCTTGACGAGCTACATCCACTACGTCGTCGCGCGAGACCGCCGAATCCCCTTCTGGCGCATTTCCGGTGCGCGCATGCCCGGGCTGCTCTCGGTCTACAACGCAGGGCTTCAAGACTGGAACCTGACGCGAGACAGGTTCCGGGATTTGAGCGAACGAGAGCTGACTCCTGCGGAAAGGAAGCGGGCGGAGTCGTTCGTATCGTCGTTTCGCGAGCGGCCGGAGCAGCCGACCGGGATGAACCTTCGCAAAAAGCTACCCGTGGCGAATCGCGACGACCTCCGGCGCTGGGTATCGACGACGCAGCGGTTTTATCGCGACGCGGGCAACCCGACACTCACCTCGCCGACCAAGATGGTCGTTCGACGCGCGACCCGTCTCGGGAGAAGCTACGCCGCGTCGGCTCTCGACCTCTTCGAGCAGCCGGTCGCGGGCGAGCCCTACGTGCTTTTCCCGATTCATTTTCAGCCCGAAGCCTCGACCCTGGTGCAGGCGCCCTACTACCTCGACCAGGTTTCGCTGATCGAAGACATCAGCAAGAGCCTCCCGGTGGGCCATCGGCTGTACGTGAAAGAGCACGTCTCCAACCGCGGCCGACGTCCGTTGAGCTTCTACAAGGACATCAAAAACACTTTTGGCGTCCGCCTGCTCGGGCCGGACGTCGACACGTGGTCTCTCATCCAAAATGCCGCGGCCATCGCCGTAATCACCGGGACGATGGGCTGGGAGGGGCTGCTGTTCGGAAAGCCCGTCGTCACCTTCGGCGAGGTTTTCTACAACATGTACCCGGACGTCCATCGCGCGGGCCTTCAACCCAAGGACCGCTGGGCCGATGTCTTTCGCGACGCGATCCACCATCACGAGCACGACGAGGAAGAGCTGCTCAAGCTCGTCTCGGCGATTCAGCAGACCTCGAAGCCCGGCTTCATGGCGAACCCGGGGACGTTCGAGCACGTGTTGGAGGCGGACAACGTTCGACACATGGCCGACGCGCTCGCCTGGGGTCTCGGGCTGACCGCGCCCGAAGCCGATTCAGCCCAGCCGCGGCTTCGTCAATAGCCGGGGCGTCGTTCGATACGGGAGCTCTTCGATCGCAATCGACTGTCCTGCAAAGTACTCGTCGACGGCTTTGGTCTCGCCTTCGAACACGCCGTAGTCGTCGAGCATCACGATGCCGCCGGGCGACATGCGCGGCCAGAGCTGCTCGAGGATCACCTTGGCGGGCTCGTAGATGTCGGTGTCGAGGTTCAGGAGCGCGATTTGGAGCTCGGGATGCGCGTCCACGTAGGCGGGGAGGGTTTCGGTGATGTCGCCGGCCACCAAGTCGACCTCGCCTGCGAGGCCCTTTCGGTCGAGGACCGCGTAGAGCTCGTCTTTGCCGATGCTCTGCGACCCAGCTTCCTGAATGAACGCTTCCCGCTTGGCGACGTCGGGGCCGAACTCCGTGGTCGGGAATTCCGAAAACGTATCGAAGCCGATGAGCTGGCGACCGTGCATTGGATCGACCAGCTTTCTGAAAGTCGCGAGGGTCACGAAGGACGCACCCTTGAAAACCCCGCACTCGACGATGGCGCCGGGGACGTCGAAGACCCGCTGGTAGGCTTCGAGGTGGGCGAGAAGCTTCGCCATTCTCGAGGGGTGCGCGTAGAGGAGAAACCGATTCTCGTCGTCGAAGATCTCGTCGAAGGACGGAAAGTCGAAGTCGGGCTCTGGCATCAGGTCCGCCCTTCTAGAAGCGTTTGGCAGCGCTGCAAGTCCTCGGCGGTGTCGATGTCGACGCTGGCCTCGGCGGTCATTTCGTATGCGTGCACGGGCGGCACGAAGAAGGTCCGATCCTTCTTGAAGAGATCGCAGGCCAACCAGTAGATCGCGCCGTTTTGCCGATAGGCGGGCGGGAGCGCCTGGCGCGGTGCGCTGAGATACTTCACGTCCGAGAGCGGCTCGAGCACGCCGCCCATTTTCACGAGCATCTTCCATGGGTGATGCTCCGCGGGGGTGACACTCCACCCGCATCGCGCCCCCGCGTGAAGTGCGTCGCGGATCAGCTCGTCGATGTGCCTCGCCGTTCGCAGGGGCGACGTGGGCTGCAGCAAGGCGAAGTGCTCTTCGACTTCACCCCCGGAGTCGAGGTGACCGAGCGCGTGGAGCACCACGTCCTCGGTGCGCGCCTCGTCGCCTGCAAGCGCTTTGGGACGATCGATGATGCTTGCGCCATGTCGTGCCGCGACCTCTGCGATCTCTGCGTCCTCGGTGCTGACGAAGACCCGGCTCAGGGTCTCCGCGTCCAAAGCGGCTTCGATCGTCCACGCGATGAGCGGCTTTCCGCCGAGGTCGGTGACGTTCTTTCGCGGAAGGCCCTTCGAGCCGCCGCGCGCCGGAATCAGCGCCACAGTGTCAGCCATGGGCGCGAAGCTCCAGCATTTCCTTCTGGGTCGGCGTCGTCCAGAGCCGGCCGTCTTCGAGGGCCTGGACGAAACGTTTCGCGCTTTGGCCGTCTCCGAAGTGCTGCGACGGCACGCGCTCGGCGCGCGCCAGAGCCTGGCGGATGGCGTTGGCGATCGCATCGGCGTCGGGCGCGACGTCGGTGATCGTGTCGTGCTGGAACCGGCCGCGCTGCCGCGAGCCGACGTTGACCGTAGGCACGCCGTAGACGGGCGCTTCGCGAATCCCCGCGCTCGAGTTGCCGACGATGAAGTCCGCGCCACGCAGGAGGCTCAGGAAGTACTCGAAGCGAATCGACGGAAACATCCGAATCCGGGGCAACCCATCGAAGCGCGCGTACTCGCGAAAGATGTCCTCGGAGCCCTCGTCGTTGTTCGGATAGACGACGAGGCAAGGGTGCTCGACGCCGAGAACGGCATCGACCAGCGCTTTGGCATGCTCGCGCGTCTGGGCCAGCTCGCTCGTGACGGGGTGGAACAGCACGATGCCATATCGGTCGAGCGCGACGTCGTAGCGGCGCTTGGCGGCGTCGAGGGTGGGTAGCTCGTCGGAAAGCATCACGTCGATGTCTGGGGAGCCGATCGGATAAATGCTCGCCGGTGACTCGCCGAGCTGACGGAGTACGTTCGATGCCGACTCGTTCGCGACGAAGTGGATGTGGCTCATCTTGGACACCGAGTGCCGGATCAGACCGTCGATCGTGCCCGAGTGCTCGCCGCCTTCGATGTGTGCCGTGAGCACGTTCCGAATCGAGCCGACGATGGCGCCTGCGAGCGCTTCCACACGATCGCCGTGCACGACGAGCAGGTCCGGTGGGTCTTCGTGCACGAAGCGCGAAAGCCCCACGATCGTATTCGAGAGCACGAGCTCCATCGACTCGCCCTCGATTTGGTTCATGAAGAGGTGAAGGTCGGTGAAGCCGGCTTTGCGCACCTCTTCGACCGTGTAGCCATAGCGGCGCATCATGTGCATGCCCGTCACGAAGATCTGGCAGTCGAAGCCCGGGTGCCGGTCGACCGCGTGCATGAGCGGCTTTAGCTTTCCGAAGTCCGCGCGCGTGCCCGTCAAAAAGAGAATGCGTCTACTCGCCACCGACGTCGCTCCACCGCAGCTGGTCGTTCTTGGAGATCGCGCGCGTGGCGGTCTTGCCGAGAAGCGAGCGGAAATCTTTGGCGAGGATTTCGCCGGTGCCCGGGCGCTTCACCCAGATGTTCGATTCGTCGATCGTCTCGCCCGCGGCGATGTCACGAATCGCGACCACGGAGGCATACGCGAAGTCGATCGTGGGCTGCTCTTCGCTCAAGATCTCCTTGCGGCCACCGAGGGATAGGTGAATGGCTTTGCTGCCCTCGACGAGCTCTCTGAGCTCCGACGGCGTCATCGAAATGGGGACGTCCGGCCCCGGCCAGTCGCGCGACGACGTGAAGTGACGCTCGAGAATACTCGCGCCGAGCGCCACCGCGCCGAGGCACGGATAAATGGTGGTCGTGTGGTCGGACAGTCCCACGACGGCGTCGGGAAAAGCCTCGGCGAGCTCCACCATCGCCCCGAGCCGCACTTTTTCATACGGTGTCGGGTACATGCTCGTGCAGTGAAGCAGCGCGTAGGAAACGCCATGCTCGCGCAGGATGTCCACCGAGGGCCGGACCGAGTCGACGTCGTTCATGCCGGTACTGAGGATGACCGGTTTGCCGTACTTCGCGATGTGTTCGACGAGGGGGTAGTTGTTGCACTCGCCCGAGCCGATCTTGTAGGCGCCGACGCCCATCTTTTCGAGCTGCACCGCCGCAGCGCGCGAAAAGGGCGTGCTCAGAAAGATCGCACCCTTTTGCTCGACGTAGCGTTTGAGGCGGCGGTCTTCCTCTTCGGTGAGCGCGCACCGGACCATGATGTCCCAGATCGATTCCGCGGCGTTGCCCGGGACGACGTCATTCGGAATCATTTCGTCTTCGATGACGTGGGTTTGAAACTTCACGCACTCGCAGCCCACTGCGACGGCGTCATCGACCATTTGGACCGCTTTGTCGAAGCTGCCCTCGTGATTGATGCCGATTTCCGCGATGACGAACGGTGGATGGGCGGGACCGATTGGCCGGCCCGCGATTTCGAACGAACTCACTTCAAGCCCCCATACGCGTGTGCAAATCGAGTATACACCTGGTTGAACCTCCGGCCGAATTCCGCCATGGTCGCCGACCAGAGCCGGAGGGTGGAATGAAAACGGCGCTGATCACGGGGGTCACGGGGCAAGACGGAAGCTATCTCGCGGAGCTTCTACTGCAAAAAGGGTACGAGGTGCACGGTGTCAAGCGCCGCGCGTCGTCGCTAAACAGCCAGCGCATCGATCACCTGTACGTCGACCCGCACGTGCCCGACGCGCGGTTTCATCTTCATTACGGCGACATGACCGACTCGACGAACCTCCTGCGCATCGTTCAGCAGACGCAGCCGGACGAGATCTACAACCTCGCCGCCCAGTCCCACGTCCGCGTTTCCTTCGAAACGCCGGAATACACCGCCAATGCCGATGCGGTCGGTACCCTCCGCATGTTGGAAGCGATTCGAATCCTCGGGCTGCTCGAAAAGACCCGCTTCTACCAGGCCAGCACGAGCGAGCTCTTCGGCCAGAGCGCTGATGCGCCGCAAAGCGAGACCACGCGTTTCTATCCTCGAAGCCCCTACGGCGCGGCGAAGCTCTACGGCTACTGGATCACGATCAACTACCGCGAAGCCTACGGGCTATACGGCTGCAACGGCATCTTGTTCAACCACGAGTCCGAGCGTCGAGGCGAAACGTTCGTCTCCCGCAAGATCACGCGCGTGGTTTCCCGCATTGCGCGTGGCATGGAAACGACGCTCTACCTCGGCAACCTCGAGGCGAAGCGAGACTGGGGGCATGCCGAGGAGTACGTCGAAGGCATGTGGCGCATGCTCCAGCAGCCCGAGCCCGACGACTACGTGTTGGCCACCGGCAAGACGCACACCGTGCGCGAGTTCGCAGAGGCGGCGTTTCGACAAGTCGGCGTCGAGCTCGCATGGCGAGGCAGCGGCGTCGACGAAGAAGGGCTCGATGCCAAGACCGGCGAGGTCCGTGTTCGCATCGACCCGCGCCTCTATCGACCGACGGAGGTCGACCTGTTGCTCGGCGACCCCACCAAGGCCCGCGAGAAGCTCGGCTGGGAGGCCAAAGTGTCGTTCCAAGAGCTGGTCGAGCGCATGATGAAAAACGACTTGGCGCTCCTCGAAAACGGCCCGTCATGAATCTACGCGACGCTAGAGTGCTGGTGACCGGCGGGCACGGGTTTCTCGGCCGTCACGTGGTCGAGGCGCTCCGCGCGCGGGGTGTCGAGCCGATCACGTTTCGGTCATCCGAGAGCGACCTGCGCGACTGGAAGCAAACCGAGGCGCTTTTCGCGCGCACCCGTCCCGACGCGGTGATCCACATCGCGTGGACGGGCGGCGGCATCGGCTACATGAGGAGCCACCCAGGCAGCATCGCGCGCGACAACACGCTCATGGCCTGCCACGTGTTCGAGGCCGCGCGCGCGTCGGGCGTCCAGAAGGTCGTGGGCATCGGGTCGGTTTGTTCCTATCCGAAGCTCACCGAGGTGCCGTTTCGAGAAGAGGACCTCTGGCTCGGCTACCCCGAAGAGACCAACGCGCCGTATGGCCTTTCGAAAAAGATGATGCTCGTGCTCACGCAGTCGTTTGCCGAAGAGTTCGGGCTCAACGGCGTCCACCTGCTCATGGTCAACATGTACGGGCCGTGGGACAACTTCGACCTCGAGAGCAGCCACGTCATTCCGGCGATGATGCGCAAGTTCCTCGCGGCGAAGGAGCGCGGCGATGAACAGGTGACGCTTTGGGGTGACGGGAGCCCGACCCGCGAATTCATTTACGTCACCGATGCCGCCGAGGCGGTGGTGCTGGCCGCGGAGCGCTACGACTCGCCCGATCCCGTGAACATCGGATCGGCCACCGAGGCCTCGATTCGCGACCTCGCCATCAAGATTCAGTCCTTGGTTGGCTTCGAAGGCGGAATCGCGTGGGACACGACGAAGCCCAACGGGCAGCCACGCCGCAAGCTGGACGTGTCCAAGGCGAAGGAGCGCTTTGGCTTCGAAGCCAAGATGCCGCTCGACGAGGGCCTCGAAGAGACATACTGGTGGTATCTCGACGAAGGCCGGGCCATCTGGGAGCGGTAGCGCTCAAAACCGGCCGTCGAGCGACTGCCGCTCGACGTGATGCGCGAGCCACCATTCGAGAACGAGAAGCGCCCAAAGGAGCTGTGCATGGTCGTGGGTGCCGCGAAGGTGCTCGTCGACGAGCGCCTTCACGCGCGCCGGCTCGAAGAAGCCGCGCCGTATGACCGTGTCCTCCCCGAGCGAGCGCTGGAGCTCGTTTCGGAGCTCGTTTCGAAGCCACTGTGCAACGGGTGCCGTGAATCCTCGCTTGGGTCGCTCGATCAGGTCCGCCGGCAGGTAGCTTCGAAGCAACTGCCGGACGATGTACTTCTTGTGGCAGCCGCGAATTCGCATGTCGAGCGGCATTGTGAACGCGAGCTCGAGCACGTTCCGGTCGAGAAACGGCGAGCGGGCTTCGAGGCTGACCGCCATGCTCGCGCGATCGACCTTGTGAAGCCACGCGTGCGGGAGGGTGTGGGTCGCATCGTAGAGCATCCCGGCTTCGACTGTGCTGCCGAGCGGGTGCGCTCTCAGAAACGCTGCGACCCTTCGGGGTGCGACGTCCTCTTCGCCGAGCAGCCGGTTGACCGCGTCCGTCGCCGCCCCGCGATAGAAGCCGCCCAGACCGAAGAAGAGCTCTGCGTCCCCTGCATCGGAGCGAGCCGCGATCCGCTGCACCCCGGGTGAGGGAAAGAACGGCGCCATCTTGGCGATTGCGGTACGCGCCGCCGCGGGAACCTCGGTGAGGTAACGCTCCATCCAACGCTGCGCGAGGTAGTACTTGTAGCCGCCGAGCTCTTCGTCCGCTCCATCGCCGGTGAGGGCGACGGTCACGTGCTCTCGCGCCAGCTTGCTCACGGCGAGCGTCGGCAAGACCGAGTAGTCGGCCATCGGCTCGTCGAAGTAGCGGATGACGTCCGGGAGCTGATCGAGGATGTCCCGGCCGCGAAGGACGCGCACGGTGTTTTGCACGCCGAGGTGCGCTGCGATCTGTGCGGCGTGCTCGCTCTCGTCGAACTCCGGCTCCTCGAAACCGACGGTATAGGTCTTCACCGCGCTGCGGTCGTGTTCGGCCATGAGCGCGACGATCAGGCTCGAGTCGACACCCGATGAAAGGAACGCGCCGAGCGGGACGTCGGCAACCAGTCGTGCTTTCACGGCGCTGCGCATCGTCTCGCGGAAGGCTGCCAGGTGCTCTTCCTCGTCGCCCTCGCGGGTCGGGCTTTCCTCCGCAAGAGCGACGAGATCGAAGTAGCGATGTACCTGGGGCTCCCCTCTGGCTTGCACCGCGACGAAGCTTCCCGGCGGCACGGTCGACACGTGCTTCAGCATCGCGCGTCCGTCGGGCGGAAAGCCGAAACGCACGTAGTCCGCGACGACCTCGCGATCGACTTCGAGCGCGTCCCCCGCATATTCGACGAGCGGGCTGAGCGTCGAGCCGAACAGCAGCCACTTCCCGGGCTTGTACGCGTAGTAAAGCGGTTTCTGTCCCGCCGGGTCGCGTGCGAGGACCATGCGCTGCGCGCGCCCGTCCCAGATCGCAACGGCGAACATGCCGTTCAGGCGATCGAAGCTCGCGGTGCCCCACGCCTCGTAGGCTCGCAGTACCACCTCGCTGTCGGTCTCGCTGTGAAAAGCGTGGCCCTCGATGCGGAGCTCACGCCGGAGCTCGCGGAAGTTGTAGACCTCGCCGTTGAAAACCGCCTGGACACGGCCGTCAGGGCTCGCCATCGGCATGCGTCCCGCTTCGGATAGATCGATGATCGAGAGCCTGCGGTGGCCGAGTCCCACCGGGCCTTCGGCCCAGAGGCCGGCATCGTCGGGGCCGCGGTGCACGAGCGTGTCACGCATCTCGCCGAGGGCCTGCGGATCGACCGATCCCCCATCGAAGTGCCAAATGCCGACGATGCCGCACATGTCGACTAGCGATCCGCCAGCGAAAGCGCCGGCCTGTCCCGCGACTTCGCCCGTTCGACAGCCGCGATCACGCCGAGGCCGAGGGCAACCGCAAGAGCGATCCAGAACGGGCGCGCCCGCATTCCTTGATGAAACAAGCTGTACGAAAGCGCAGGCACCAAAAGCAGCGCCACACGGGTCCCCGCCGCCTGCGTGAGCCACCGTAGGAACAGCAGAAACAGCACCGTGCCAAGTACGCCGTACGAGAAGACGAGGTTGGCTGCGCTCGAGTGGATCTCGAGCTTTCTCGGGTGAAACCGCAGGTGGTAGCCTTCGCCCGCGCCCGCGATGAGGTGCTCAGGATGCTCGAAGATCCGATCGACGCCGCGGTCGGTGAGATAGTCTTCCGTCGTCGACTGTTGCACGAGCTCGATGCGGTTCTGCCACATCTCGGTGTCGAGAGCCTGAAGATCGAGGTAAAGTGCGACGCCGAAGAGCGGGAGGACGAGCAGCGTGACGAGCGTCGGCCGATGCGCCACCTGCAGCACGCCGAGCAGCACGATGCCGAGGAGCCCGGCCCGGGAGTACGTGCGCAGCTCGATGTAAAACGCGCACAATAGGAGTCCGTACAACACGGCGCGCGGCATGTTGTACCGCGGCGCGAGCATGACGACGATCGTCGTGCAGAGCAGCACGTGGTAGGCGAGCTGGTTCGGGTTCACGAAAAACAGCTCGAGCCGGCCGCTTTCCGTGCGGTCGCCAAACGGGAACGAGAGCAGCGTGAGCATGACGAGCGTCGCCGCAAAGCCATAGAGTGTCCAGCGAAGCCAGTCGTCGCCACGTTCGCCGAGCATCACGAGGTAGCCTAGGAACACCGCGAAGTTGAACGCGTAAAACGCGCTCGACTTGAAGAAATCGAACTCGCTCGTCGATGCAGCCCAGATCAGATTGCACATGAACACGTAGATCACGAACGCGACGAGCGCATAGACCGGGCGTCGAATCGGTTGCGGCATGCTGAAGCGCACGATCAGGATCGGTAGGCACAGCACAGCCACCATCATGAAGTCGCCAGGCTGCGGATTGCCCGGCCCATAGATGTTGAAAGACAGTGACAAAATGACGAAGCCCCAGATCACCTCGGGCCAGCCGCCCGTCAGGTCGATCCAGTCGGTCAGCGATGACACTGCGCTCGCGGTTCGAGCCATCAGGATGCCTCTCGCATGCTGGTTGCAAGGCTAGCGACGGTCACTCTGGCTTCCAAGTAAGCTTCGCGAGAAGGTGCGCTGATTGGCTGCCAGCGCCGCTCGATGAGGCGCTGCTCGGCGTTCAGCCAGCCGGCGACCCTGTAGACGCCCATGCGTGCGTAGGTCTTGGCCATCTCCGTGCGCGCCCTCAAGGGGTGGCTCGAAGTGTACTGCTCGTAACAACGAAGCCGGTAGCGGTAGCCCTCGAGCGTCTTGTCGAGCGTGGCCGCCTCGGCCTGGGAGTATGCGTAAACCGGCACCGCCGAAACGGCGTAGCGCTTGCCGAGCATCACGCGAATGAGGAAATCCGAGTCCTGGGAGCGCCGGAACTCGGGGTTGAAGCGCGCCTGCTTCGCGTCGTGCATGCGCACCATACAGGGTGGAAAGCTGAGCGGGGGAGGGCCGGGCCGCGTGAACGGCCGCGTCACGAAGACGGCGCCGCCCTCGAGACCGGTGCGCGTCATCCCGACGGCCTCACCCCGCGCGTCGGTGATGACGCAGACGCCGCTCAGGACCACCACGTCCGGGTGCTCGCGCATGAGGCCGACCTGATGCTCGAGCTTGTTGGGGAACAGCCAATCGTCCGCATCGACAAAGCTCAAAAGCTCCCCGCGCGCCATCTCGAGGCATCGCTGGCGCGCGGCCCCGCGACCACGGTTCGATTCGAAGCGCTCCACGCGGAGGCGCGGGTCGCCAAATGCTCGAAGTACGTCCCATGTGCCGTCCGACGAGCCGTCGTCGACCACGACGGCCTCCCAGTGCTCGTAGGTTTGCGCGCGAAGCGAGGCGAGCGCCATGGGCAGGGTCTGCTCCGCATTGAAGCAGGGCATCATGACCGAAACCAGCGATTCGCCCCCCATCGAGACTGCGTTACCACACAAGAGTCCTGCTACAAAACTCCGCGAACCGGGGGGCTGCGCGGTATCGTGCTCACCCAGACCCGGGAGCGCGAACACCCAACCTCATGCTCTTCAACTCCTCGATCTTCTTCGCGTTCTACGCTGCGTTCTTCCCGCTCTACTGGCTCGTCCATCGAAATCGCAGGCTGCGGACGCTGCTCGTCCTGGCGGCAAGCTACGTGTTCTACGGCGCGTGGGACTGGCGCTTCTTGTCGCTGATCGTCGCCTCCACGGTGGTCGACTTCTACTGCGGCCGCGCCATCGCCGAGAGCGACCATCGTAGCAGGCGACGATGGCTCCTCGCACTGTCGCTCGGCGTCAACCTCGGGGCGCTGGGATTCTTCAAGTACTACGGCTTCTTCGTTCAATCCTTCATCGATTTCGCCAACGCGCTCGGTTGGCAGCCGCACCCTGCAACGCTGAGCATCGTTCTTCCGGTCGGGATCAGCTTCTATACGTTTCAAACGCTGAGCTACACGATCGACATCTACCGGCGCGAGCTCGAGCCCACCGACGACTTCGTAGCCTTTGCCGCATTCGTGGCGTTCTTCCCGCAGCTCGTGGCGGGGCCGATCGAGCGCGCGCGGCGGCTCCTGCCTCAAATCATCGCGACACCCGAGCTCAGCGTGGCTCTGCTTCGCGACGGCGCGCTGCTCATCCTCTGGGGGCTCTTCAAGAAAGTGCTGATCGCCGACCGCATCGCGGTCTACGTCGACACGGTGTACGCGGGGCCGGAGGCCTTCGCGCCGCTTCAGTGCGCGATCGCGACGCTGCTGTTCGCGTTTCAGATCTACATGGATTTCTCCGGATACTCCGACATTGCGCGCGGGCTCGGCAAGACCCTCGGTATCGAGCTGGTCCTCAACTTTCGCTCTCCTTACTTCGCCACCAGTCTTCGGGACTTCTGGCACAGGTGGCACATCTCGCTTTCGACCTGGTTTCGCGACTACGTCTACATCCCTCTCGGTGGCTCCCGTCACGGTGAGGCCAACACCGATCGCAACCTGCTCGTGACGTTCCTTCTGAGCGGGCTTTGGCACGGCGCCAACTACACGTTCGTGTTCTGGGGGCTCCTCCACGGGCTCGGCGTCATTTTCGACCCGCTCACCCGACTCGAAAAAGCACGCGGCAAGCTCAATTGGCGCGAGCACCGCTTTGCGGTCGGCCTCGGTTGGCTGTGGACGTTTCTTCTCGTCAACGCGGCGTGGACGTTCTTCCGGGCGGACACGATCAGCGATGCGTGGGTCATCTTGAAGAAGATCGCATACGTCCCGATGCAGCTTTGGCAGAGCGAGGGCATGCCGCAGATCCTCGCGGGGCTGAGCCGCACCGAGCTCGTGTATTCGGTGTACCTGCTCGCCATTGCCGCCGTGCTCGACTTCATCTCACGCAAGCACGACGTCAACGTCAACCTCGGTCAGCATCCGACGCTGGTGCGTTGGGCGCTTTCGTGGGTGCTGATCGTCCACCTTCTCTTGCTCGGGCCTTCGGACACGGGCTCTTTCATCTATTTCCAATTCTAGCCGATGCGCCACGCTCACCACATCGTCTATGTCACGCTCACCGCCCTCTTGGTGGTCGGGGTGAACGCGTACGTCGCGAGCCATCCTCTATACAGAGACAAGACGATGAAGGTCGACGAGCAGCTCGACGCCCTCGCAGTCCGTCTGGAGCGCAGCGCCGAACAGCCGATCACGCTCTTCATCGGCAACTCGTACGTGAGAACGTCGATTCAGCCCTCCGACGATCCCGCCGAGGCGCGTTTCATCATCAACGGTTTGCCCCTCGCCGACGTCCCGCACGTCCTTCGGTCACTGCCCGAAGGTCTGCGTGTCGGGACCGTCGTGGTCGGGCTTGGCTACAACTACGCGACGCCGCCGCGCTCGCTCGCCTACGTCTATCGCCGGCACCAGGCCGGCAACCCAGTTGCCCGCGCGTGGTGGTCGATTCCCGTCGCGCGGAGCTACAGCCTGAGCAGCACGTTGGTGAAAAACGACGTCCTTTGCATCGCCACGGGCAAGCGATGTCGCGATGCGGGGAAGCAGCCCCAGTCCTTCGAGCGGCGCGCCGACGGCTCGGCTGACCATGCCGCGCGCATCGAGGCCGACCTCCCGACCCGGCTGCGGGAGTACCGCCCTTTCACGTCGGAAGTCTCTCCGTGGTTCGTGAGCGATCTTCGCGAGATCGCGGCCGAGTGCGACCGCCTGGGCGCCCGGCTGGTCACCTTCACCGCGCCGATCTACCCGCCGCTCCGGCGCGAGCTCGACCCCGCCGTCCTCGCGCGCTTTCGCGCGGCCGCGTCATCCGTCTCGACGTACGTGGACTACAACCAACGCTACCCCGACTGGGGCGCCGCCTACTTCGCGGACCCGACGCATGTCGACGCGCAAGGGCCGGGCGCCCGCCTCGTCACGGACCACCTTCGCGGGCTCCTCCGGTAGAAACGGAACCGTCTGGACAGGGGATCATCCCGACCTATGCTACCGGCCGCGTGGCTTGGTTGAAAAAGGGCTGTCTATCGGTCGTCCTCGGCCTGGTCCTGCTCGTGTTGGCTTTCTGGATCGTCTACGGCGGAGGCAATCAGCAGGTCGACGGCGAAATCGCGCGCGTGCCTCTGTCGGCGGAGCGCGTTCGAGCACGCCTCGCCGGACAGAAGCGCGCCGCACCGAACGAAAACAACCGAATCCTCTTTGGTGACCTCCACGTTCACACCACGCTGTCGGTCGATGCGTTCATGTGGAGCCTTCCGCTGATGAGCGGGGAGGGCGTTCACCCGCCCGCCGACGCCTGCGACTTCGCCCGATTCTGCTCGCAGCTCGATTTCTACGCGCTCACCGATCACGCCGAGGCGCTCAACCCGCGCACCTGGGAGATGACCAAGGAATCGGTTCGGCAGTGCAACGCGGTTGCCGCGGGGAGCGAACACCCCGACGTCATCGCGTTCACCGGCTTCGAGTGGACGCAGGTGGGTCTCACGCCGGAGGAGCACTTCGGGCACAAGAACGTCATTTTCAAGAGCGACGCCGACGACGCGCTTCCGGCCCGCCCGATCGCAGCGCCGGGCATCGCCTCGCGGGCATTTTCGAAGCTGAGCGCGCTCTGGCCGCTGCTCGTGATCCCCGCCCGCGCCTTCCCCAATCAGCAGGGTTACCTCGATTTTGCGCGCCACATTCGCGAAAACGGCCGCTACCCGGTCTGCCCGGAGGGCTACCCGAGCACCGAGCTTCCGCCATCCTGCCGCGAGCGCGCAGCCACGCCAGACGTGCTGTTCGACAAGCTCAATGACTGGGGGCTCGACACGTTGGTCATCCCTCACGGAACCACTTGGGGGTTTTACACGCCCCTCGGCTACACGTGGGACAAGCAGCTACGGGCGGACCTCGACGACGAAAACCTCCAGCGCCTGATCGAAGTCTTCTCCGGTCACGGCAACTCCGAAGAGTACCGGCGCTTTCGCGCCGCCGAGATCGGTCCGGATGGCATGACGTGTCCGCCGCCCATCGACGGTTACGAAGCCTGCTGCTGGCGCGCCGGCGAAGTCATCCGCGCGCGCTGCGAGGATCCGAATTCCGAGGTGTGTCAGCAGCGCGTCGAGAAGGCACGGGCCGACTATCTTCGCGTGGCTCTTGCAGGTCACGTCACACTTCCCGGTGAAGACGTCCCGGACTGGCGGAACTGCGGACAGTGCCCCGACTGCTACCTCCCTTCGTATCAGTATCGACCGGGCGGATCGGTGCAGTACATCTTGGCCAAAGGTGACTTCGAGAACCCCGAGGAGCCGAGGCATGCGACGATGGGGTTCATCGCATCGAGCGACAATCACTCGGCCCGGCCGGGTACCGGTTACAAAGAATTCGCGCGGCTTCGGATGACCGAGGCGCGCGGTGCACCGAGCGAGTCGTGGCGTTCGACCATGTTTGGCGAGCGAGGCAGGCCGGAGCCGGAGTCGGTCTCGTATACGATCGACGGTCTCATGGAGAGGCCACCGTTCGAGCTGATGTGGATGGAGCGGCAGGCCTCGTTTTTCATAACGGGCGGGCTCGTCGCAGTGCATGCGAGCGAGCGCTCCCGCGAGGCGATTTGGGACGCGATGCAAACCCGCAACGTGTACGGCACGTCGGGTGACCGCATCTTGCTCTGGTTCGATCTGAAAAACGGGCCGGACGGGCCGCTTCCGATGGGAAGCGAGCTCGAGCTGGGCGAGACACCCACGTTCGAAGTGAGGGCGGCCGGCTCCTTCGAGCAAAAGCCGGGGTGCCCGGCCGATGTCGTCCAGGCCCTCGGCCAAGATCGACTGTCGCGGATCTGCGCGAGCGAGTGCTACCACCCCGGTGATCGCCGCCGGCGCATCACGCGCATCGAGGTGATTCGCATCCAGCGTCAGCGAAGCGAGGACGATCCGATCGACGGTCTAATCGAGGATCCATGGAAGACGATTTCATGCCCCGATGGGCCGGAGCTGTGCGTCGTCGAGTTCGAGGATCCATCGTACCGACAGCTCAGCCGCGATGTGCTCTACTACGTGCGCGCGATTCAGGAGCCGACGCCGACCGTCAACGCTGGAGGCCTTCGCTGCAACGGCGAGGACTGCGAGCCCTGCTATGGCAACTACCGAACGCCGATGGACGACGACTGCCTCGTCGAGGCCGAGGAGCGAGCCTGGTCGTCGCCAATCTTTCTGCGCGCCGGTTCGCTGCCATGAGCCGCCCATGGCTTCTCGGAGCGGGCATGGTGGCAGGCGCCGTTTTGGCCGTGTTCTACATCGTGCGCCTTCCCGAACGTCTGGACACCGACGTGGATGCAGTGGCCTGGGTGAACGACCGACCGATCTCGCGTGAATCGTACGAAAACGCGCTGCGCGCCGTGGCGGGCGATCGAAAAACCGGCACACTCCAAGAGGGCGATCGCGAGCGAGTGCTCGACCGGCTGATCGATCAGGAGCTCTTGATCGACCGTGCGATCGAGCTCGGCCTTCACGAGCGCGATCCTCAGCTTCGCAACCAGCTCGCCACTGCGATGATCGACTTCCTCGTCGGTCGCGCCGAGGACGACGCACGGGGCGCCAGCGAAGCAGAGCTGCGCGCGTTCTACGAGGAGCAGCGCTTTCGCTTTCAGCGGAGCACGCGGTACCGCGTCGCGGTCGAGGGCGGTGCGGTGCCACTTCCCGGGGGCTTTCTCTTGGCCAAAGAGATCGAGCAGCGCCTCGGGCCGACTGCCGCCCGCCGGGTGACCGAGCTTGCCGTGGGAGAAAGCGCGACCCTCGGGCAAGGGGACGCTCCACTCACCGTCACGCTGGTCGCGCGGGAGGACGGCACGGTTGCGCCCTTCGAGGAGGCGAAGGAAGCCGTGGAAGCTGCGTTCATTCGCCATCGCACCGAAGCCGCGGTTCGGGAATTCCTCGAGGTTGCGCGGCGGCGAACCGACGTTCGAGTGGAGGTCGATCGATGAAGCGCGCCGCGGCGTGGTTGCTCGTCGTCGCGGTGCTCGCGCCCGGGCAAGCCTTGGCCCACCAAAAAAGCGTTTCCTACTCGACTTGGACCCTCCTCGAGGCCGGCGCCGTCGCGCAGGTGAAGGTCCGGTGGCTCGAGCTGACGTCGCTGCCCGCCGCCGGTGAGCCGAGCAAGGGACCGTTCGATCGAGCGCAGGTGCTCGCCTACCTTCAGTCGAAGCTGGCGCTCGAAATGAACGAGGGCCGATGCGAGCCGATCGCGGGGACCGAAGCGTGGCTTCCCGCGGAGCGCGGCTGGGGGCGGGTCGAGTGGAGGGTGCGATGCAGCTCGCCCCCGGTGCGCCTGCAAAGCCAGCTCTTCGGCTCGTTGCCGAACCACGTCCATCTCGCGACCGTCATCGGTCCGACCACGATCGACGTCGTTCTTTCACCGACCTCCCCGCGTGCGTCGATTGCTCGAGAGCAGGAAGGCGACGGGGCCGGGATTGGCAGCTATCTCCTTCTCGGCGTCGAGCACATCGTCACCGGCTGGGACCATCTCGCGTTTCTCTTCGTACTGATCGTCGTCGCCCACCGGTTGAAAGAGGTGGTCGTGCTCGTGACGGGGTTCACCGTGGGGCACAGCGTCACGCTCGGAGCGGCCTCCCTCGGGTTCGTGGTTCCGCACGCGCGCGCGGTGGAAGCCACGATTGCCGCGTCGATCTTGATCGTGGCCCTCGAGAACGTCGGGATGGAGCGGGTGCGCGGCGGCCTGCTCGTCGTCCTCGGCGCCATCCTGTTGTTCGTTCTAAGCGCCGCGGCCGGGGGGCTCACGGCGGTTTGGGGGATTGCGCTGTTCACCGTCTGCTATTTCGGGCTGCTTCGAACGCTCGGTGGCGACGCGCGCCTTCGCTGGGCGATCGCCTGCCTCTTCGGCTTCGTGCACGGGCTCGGCTTCTCTGGCGTCCTGCTCGAGCAGTCACTTCCCGGGGAGCAGCTCCTTCGAGCGCTCTTTGGCTTCAACGTCGGCGTCGAGCTCGGCCAGATCGCGATCGTCGTCGTCGTGTGGCCGCTGCTGCAGTGGTTGCGCGGGCGCGGCTTCGAGAGCCGCGTCGTCGAGGCCACGTCGTTCGCAGGGGTGATCGTCGGGACGTTTGCGCTCGTCGCGCGCGTGTTCGGCTGAGCGCTTCAAATGAAGAAGGGCCCGCTCACCTCGTAGGTGATGCCGCTCATTCCGAGGATGTCGCCGCCTTGATCGCCTCGCTGGGAGCTGAAATAGAGCCGCTGGAGCGATGGGTCGAAGACCGGGCCCGTGATCTCGGAGCCGTCTTGGCCGGTGACTTGAAGCAGCGGGAGCACGGTGCCGTCGGCGCTGATCGCCACGCACTCCATGTCACCGCCATCCTCCGCAACGATGACATCGCCCGCGGGCGTGACGGTGACGTTGTCCACGCCTGTCAAGATCGGTGTGTTCGAGGTTGCGGCATCGTAGAGGATCGTGAGCATCGAGTCGCTGGTGTCGTATGCCCACACCCGATTGTCGCCTTTCGTGGTGAAATAGATCAGGCCCTCGTGGAACCAGATCCCCTCGCCGCCCCTAAACGGCGTGCTCGAGGGGACTTGAAGCCGTGTGTCCTCGGTCTGCGCGCTCGGGTCGGGGACTGTGCGCCACTCGACGACGCCCTCGTCCCCGCCACCCATCACCTCAGCCACCTGAAGCTCGCCCGCGCTCAGATCGCCGGGCGCGTCGTAGACAAAACGATAGAAACGCCCGTCGCCGACGTCTTCGGTGAGGTACGCGTGCCGGCTCGCCTCGTCGATGGCGGCGGCCTCGTGCTCGAACACGCCCATCGCCGAGCGGACGACCGCAGGGTTCTCGCCAAGCGGGTCGCATTCCCAGACCCGCCCCCTCGGAATCTCCTCGCACGAGAGCCACGTGCCCCACGGGGTGGGGCCGCCCGCGCAGTTGACGTTGGTGTCGCCGAGGATGCGATACGCATCGACGATGTCGCCCTGCGAGGAGAACCGGACTGCGCCCGCGCCCCCGCCGAGTGCGGCAGCGGTCTCCGAGTTCGAGACGTAGATCCAGCCGCCGTCGCCGGTCGTAAATATCGCCCCGCCGTCGGGCGCGTTGTGCCAGACGTACGCGGAGCTGCCGACCGGCTCGCCCGAGCGCGCGACGATTCGGCTCGTGAAGCCCGCCGGAAGCCGGATTCCATTTTCGTCCGGGTCCTGCAGCGGCCCCAAGTTGGCGATGTTGCTGGTGGTGGCTCGGGTGTCGCCGCTGCTGCTGCATTGACTGAGCACGCCGCCGGCCATCATCCAGCCGACGCCCGCGAAGCTCTTGCGCAAAAAGTCTCGGCGCGTCGGGTCGACGATGCTTTGGTGACGGGACCTCGGGATTCGACGATTCATGTGCGCGATCGGTAGCACTTTTCGGCGAATCCGAATAGTCTCGGCGCGCGATGAAATTCAAACGAAGAGAAATACTGGTCGGCATGGGGGCCGCGGGGCTGACACCTCTGCTGACCAGCGGGTGCGATAGCAGCAGCGACGGGGGCCCGAGCTTTCCGCCGCTCCCCGACGACCTTCCGGAGTACACGTGGGAGGGCCCGCTCGGTCCCGAGACGCTGTTCGAGCACGGCGTCGCGAGCGGCGATCCGCTGCCGGACGGGGTGATCCTCTGGACGCGCGTGAGCCCGGAACAGACGTCGGAGCCGATCGAAGTCTGGTGGGAGATGGCGCTCGACGAGGCCTTTACCGAGCGAACGGCGCAGGGCACCTTGATGACCGACGCCTCCCGCGGCTTCACCGCGAAAGTCGACGTGCCCGACTTGGTGTGGGGCCGCAACTACTTCTACCGCTTTGCAGCGCAGGGCAGGTTCAGCCCGATCGGCCGCACCCGGCTCGCACCCAAGTCGAACGACGCCAGCAAGCTGCGGTTCGGCGTATGCTCTTGCGCGAACTACGGCTTCGGCTTCTTCCACGCTTTTCGCCACATGGCCGAGCGCAACGACCTCGACGCGGTGTTGCACTTGGGCGACTACTTCTACGAGTACGGCAACGGCACGTTTCCCGGGCCCGGGGACCAGCTGCGCATGCTCGAGCCGCCGAACGAGACGGTCACGCTCGAGGACTATCGGACGCGCTATGCGCTCTACCGCCGCGACCCGGATCTACAGGAGTGCCATCGCCAGCACCCCTTCATCGTCGTCTGGGACGACCACGAGAGCGCGAACAACTCCTGGATGAATGGCGCCCAGAACCATCAGCCCGAGACGGAGGGCACCTGGGAAGATCGTCTCGCTGCGGCGCGTCAGGCGTTTTTCGAATGGATCCCGATTCGCGAGGACCCGCAGAACAACCCCGACAACGAGCTCTACCGCATGCTTCGGTATGGCGATCTCGCCGACATCATCATGCTCGACACCCGCATCGAGGGGCGGGAAGAGCAGGGACCGCTTCTCGTGGTCGATCCCGACGATCCGAACAACCCCGAAAACATCATCAGCGCCGAGCAAGAGGCCTGGCTGCAGGACCAGCTCACGACGAGCACGGCCAAGTGGCGGATTGTCGGAAACCAGGTGGTGATGGGCATCTGGCAGTTCGTCGATGGCAATACGGGCGCGATCACCTACGCGAACCAAGACCAGTGGAACGGCTATCCGGTGGGACGGACACGATTGATGAGCTTCATGCGCGACAACCAGCTCACCAACATCGTCGTCGTCACGGGGGACGTGCATTCGTCTTGGGCGATGGACGTCACCGTGGGCGACGGCAGCTACGACCCGGCGACGCGCGAGGGGGCGGTGGCGGTCGAATTCGTGACCCCGGGGATCACGTCGCCCCTCGAGATCGACCAGCAAATCGTCGAAGCCTTCCAAGCAAACAGCCCCCACATCCGCTACGCCGAGGCCATGCGGCGCGGGTACTTGGTGCTCGACGTGCAGGACGACAAAGTCCAGTCGGACTGGTATCTCATCGACGGCGTCGCGCAGAACGAAGGCGCCGAGTCGCTCGACGCAAGCTGGGCAGTCATGGACAGCACCAACACTATCGTCGAAATGGACGGCGCCGAAAGCGCGAACGACGAGGCACCCCCGCTGGCGCCGTAGTCTGGACATCGCTCCAGCTTGCACTAAGGCTTGATCAACGTTTGCGGGGGCTCTACGCTAGCGCTCCCTTCAACCAGCACGGAGATGAATGACATGGCGATCGAACTGCCAGCCCTCCCGTGGGCCAAAGACGCGCTCGCGCCCCACATCAGCGCCGAGACGATCGAGTACCACTACGGTAAGCACCACGCGGGCTACGTGAACAAGCTCAACGCCGCGATCGAAGGCACCGACCACGCGGACAAGTCGCTCGTCGACATCATCCGGGCCGGAGGCGCGACGTTCAACAATGCCGCTCAGGTTTGGAATCACACGTTCTACTGGAGCAGCATGTCGCCGGGTGGCGGCGGCCAGCCGACGGGTGCGGTAGCCGATGCGATCAAGGGCAGCTTCGGGAGCTACGAGAAGTTCCGGGAAGAGTTCTCGAATGCCGCCGCGACGCAGTTCGGCTCGGGGTGGGCATGGCTCGTAGCCGAAGGCGACAAGCTCGCCGTCCAAAAGACCAAAGACGCCGAGACGCCGATCACCACGAGCGCCAAGCCGCTCCTCACGATCGACGTCTGGGAGCACGCGTATTACATCGACTACCGGAACGCGCGCCCCGACTACATCAAGGTGTACCTCGATTCGCTGGTCAACTGGGACTTCGCGAACGAGAATCTGAACGGCTGAGCCGAGTCGGGTGACTGCACCGCGCTGGAGCCGCCAAGCCTCGTTTGCTTGGATCGTCGCCGCATACCTCTCGGCCTTCGCCGTCGCGTGGGTCACGATCGCCTTCGTTCCAGAGGAGCTGAATTCGTTCTGGCGCGTTGCGATTGCCGACGTGGCAGCGACATTCGTGATCTTCGCGTTTTCGCGTGGGCTCCGGTGCTCGAGCACATACGACGCCTACTGGTCGGTCGCACCGATCGCGATCGTGTTTTACTGGGCGTTTCACGCGGAGGAAGGGATTCACCCCGTTCGTGCGGGGGCGGTGCTCTTCCTGGTCACCTGGTGGGCCGTCCGGCTGACCTACAACTGGGCGCGAAGCTGGCCCGGGCTCCATCACACCGATTGGCGCTACGCGATCATGCAGGAGAAGTCCAAGTCGCTTTGGTTCCTGAGCGATCTCTTCGGCATTCATCTGTTTCCGACCGTCGAGGTGCTCTTGGCGTTGAGCGGCGCGTGGGTGGCGCTCACGCA